>DFXW01000040.1:1600-2509 GCA_002382495.1 Flavobacterium sp. UBA4098 | reverse complement strand
ACTTCCAGAGTATGAAGACTTTAAAGCTCCATTCACAGTGCCATTTGATAAACAAATTTGCAATATGCTTGTCAGTGGAACAAATCCCAAAATTACCGATGTGATGATTTCAAGCTTTAAGAATAATGTTCTGCCCCATATACGGGACGATAATACTCTAACAGTTTTGCATAATAATAGGTATAATTTGGGAAGATTTTATAGTAACAATGACAGAAGCCCTTGTTGCCATACAAAACTTATTAAGCATACTGTATTTTCATATCAAGACTGGTTGGATGTAGATATGGTTAAAGGACATAGTTCAATTTTACGATACCTCACTATCAAAAACGGCGGACATTATCACACTCTCGATGATGCCGTGTTTAATTTTGAGATGAAATGTAGGGAAATTTCTGGATATTATAAAAAGGCTTGTGGTGTAGATTTAGATGAAGACAACATTAAATACTTTTTCAATATGACTATTTATGGCGGCGGGTATCAAACATGGATAAATAAATTAAAAGACGAAAAGGATGCCGAGAAGTATGGCTATGAAGCTAAAAAAATACCAGACATGACACCCATCCACCCTTTTATGGCTCAATTTAAAATGACGTGCGATTCTATTAGAGATAGAGTTTATGAAGGAAATCCAGAAATAGTAAAACGGGTTTGCGAGAATAAAACAGAACTACACGAAAAAAAGAGTGCTACAATGTCCTATTTCTGCGGTATAATCGAAAATCATATAGTATATTTTGTTTATAAATTATTAATAAAAAATAAAGGCATTTTACCTAATCAATGTCTGCCTGAATTAGACGGGATTTGTCTCCCTAGGTTGGCTGGTGTGGATTATGATGCCATAATTGAAAAAATTAATTCCGCATTAAGTCCTATCGAAATACGCTTTAAAATAAA
>DFXW01000040.1:0-1586 GCA_002382495.1 Flavobacterium sp. UBA4098 | reverse complement strand
GCGAGAGAAATAGCTACGACATTAAACGCCACTTTGGTTTATAGCAGTGAGAGATGGGTTGTTTGCGATAAACGAACAAACTTATGGCGGTATTTAAAAGACCCCACGGCGACAATTATCACCCATATTCAAAATGGGATAGATGAGAGTAGAAAACAGTTAATAACAAGTAAGCAACAATGTGATGATGCAAAGGAAAAAGAAAAATACGATGCCATAGAAAAAGAATATTTAAAATATTATGTAGAATATGGTAAAAATGGCGTGTCTTCGCAGGTGAAAAAATGTCTACAAGAGTATTTATATGAGGTAAATTTTAGTGAGAAACTTGATAATATAAAATGCAAGGTTGCATACAAAAATGGCATATTGGATTTAAAGACACTCCAGTTCCGTCGTGGTATTTTATCGAGCGATTTTATTACCAAAACAATCCCCTATGATTATGAGGAGGCTACACAGGAAGATATGGATACCGTCAAGGAAGAACTAAAGAAAATTTGTAATTATAATGACACCCATTTACATTATTATTTATCTGTACTTGGCTATGCAATGACTGGCGATAGTTCAAAAATACAAGAATTTTGGGCGTTAATAGGACAAAAAGCCAGTAATGGTAAATCGGTTATATTTGAAGTTTTATCCAAAATTATGCCGAATTATATTATTAAATTAGAGAATGATTTATTTGAAAAAACGTATGGGTCAAGGCATAAAGAAATAGCTACATGGGGAGGTGCCAGAATAGCGTGGGTAAATGAAATGACAAAGAAACAACAGGATGCCGAATTTCTTAAAAATTTAAGCGATGGAACGTCTGTGCGATACAAAGTTATGTATGGTGAAATGGATACGATGCCTATCTCATTTAAGTTATTTTATGTAGGCAATCACTCTATGCGTATTGAAGCCGACAATGGTATCGGGCGAAGAATGAAAGTATTACAAATGGATAGTGATTTTGTAGAAGGACTTACAGAAAATGACTTTGAAAATAAGCGATTTATAAGAGACAATAATTTCTGTGAAAAGTTAGCGACTACCTATAAACACGCATTATTATCCCTCATTTTCCAGTATTCTAAAAAATATATTGACAATGGGAGTATTGAGTCACATCCCGACGACTGGAGTGAAGAAACTAAAGATGTGTGTGCTGACAATAACAAATTTACGCTTTGGTTTGACGAACATTTTGAAATCGGTGATGACTGTAAAATATCTAAAAAAGAACTTGAGACTGAATTAAAAATTCATAATATGGGAAGCATTAATATCAAAGACGAGCTAAAGCGGATGAGAATTAAATTCAAATATGACAGCCAAAAGAAATTGAAAGGCAGTAAAGGTGTGTATATTGGGTTTCAAATTATAAATGAAAATATTGAAGACATAAATAATAGCTTGACTGAAGAAATCCATTAAAGGCCTAAAACAGGCCTAAAGGCCTAAAAGGCCTAGAAATTCTAAAACTATTTCAGAAATGGGGTTTTTTAGAATAGTTTCTAAAACTTTAGGCCTTTTAGGCCTTTAGTCCCCCCCCTATCATATAATATTATTCATTTTTAATGCATAATACAATA
>DFXW01000038.1:911-4984 GCA_002382495.1 Flavobacterium sp. UBA4098 | reverse complement strand
ATAATAAAAAAAAGGGTATTTAATTGTTTTGCAACTAAATACCCTTTTTTATTTTAAAGTAAATTTACCATTTCTCTAAACCTAAAAGTCGTTTACCCAAATCACTTAATTCAGCTGTTTTATGTTTGGTAATTTCCCATTTTCTAGGATCTCCAGGAAAANNGTCAAATTAGGACGAATTCCATGTGGTAGTAAACTATTAAAGATTAGTAAATCACCGGCCTCCATTTTAACTTTAACATATTGATCTTTAAATGCTGTAGTATCGGGTTGGAATCGGTGTCTATCTTCTGGTTGGGTTAATTTCCATGTATCATAAGTGCGAAATAATTCTGGNNGTATCGACTAAAGCCAAAACTCCTTGTACGTTTTGCGGTTTGGTTTCAGGGTCGTAATCCCAATGGATGAATCCTTTAAACTCATGATCGGGACGCACAGGAAAATTTAAATTGGCTCTATCAATAGTAACCCATAGCTTTTCTGTTCCCCAAACATCTGCAAAAGCGTCATATACTTTTTGCATTTGACGATTGTCCCATTGGTATTGGTGATTGTATAACTCTACCATTCCACTATTGGTTAACTCTTTCATCAACATTTCTGCTCTTGGCGGCGCGTACCAAGTTGATGCGTCGTTTGGATCTTTTTCTTCAAATTCCCAAATGAAATTAGCCAATCGTTCGGCATTTTCTTTGGGTACAGCATTTTTGATAACAATATACCCATTGGTAGTCCAGAAATCCCATTGCTCATCGGTTAATAAACGAAGTGGTTCTCCGTTAGAAAGGTCATTTAATTTGTGTATACTTGATTTAGCTACTGATGGATTACCAGGAATATCCTTATGTGCATTTGCAGCCATAGTCGGCATCATGGTAGGGGTCATGGTTTGGTTATTAGCTTCCATAATTCAATAGTTGGTTAGTTAGAATACTCAAATTTAATTAAAACTCTTTCATTAGTAATCAGATTTTGAACAATTTATGCGATTTTAAATGTAATCACAAACAGTAACTAGACTAGAAAACTATTCCGAACTATTCAAACCTGCTACATAATAATTCATATCAATCGTTAGCTTTGGATTAGTAGTATCTATAATGATAGATTTCCATTCGTTTGACGGCTGAATGATTTTATTTTTACCATTCAATGCAATTTGAATTGGCATAGTAAATCCTTCTAGACAATTGATCCAACGATAGACTAATTGTTTGTCTTTGAAATAATATTCTAAAGTAGGTACACGAGTATCTCTTAAATATTGGTTGAAAACCGGAGAAAAATCAACACCAGCCTGTTCGCTAATGTAGTTTTCAATTTGCTTCGTTGTAACTGTTTGATGGTAAAAAGTACTGTTCAAACCTCTTAAAATTTGTCGCCATTTTTCGTCGTCATTAATGATCTGTCGAATGGTATGCAACATATTTCCCCCTTTATAATACATATCGCCCGAACCTTCATTATTAACGTCATATTGACCAATAATTGGTTTGTCATTCTGTATGTTTTTACGAGTGCCTCGAACATAAGCTGCTCCAGCATCTTTCCCATAATAATACTCTACAAATAGACTTTCCGAATAATTAGTAAAACTTTCATGAATCCACATGTCGGCAATATCTTTATAAGTAATATTATTGGCAAACCACTCATGACCAGACTCGTGTATAATGATAAAATCAAATTTTAGACCCCAACCGGTTCCACTTAAATCACGTCCGCGATAGCCATTTGCAAAACCATTTCCATAGGTTACGCTACTTTGGTGCTCCATCCCTAAATAAGGCACTTCAACTAATTTATAACTGTCTTCATAAAAGGGATATGGACCAAACCAATACTCAAATGCTTTTAGCATTTGAGGTACGTCTTGAAATTGTTTTTTGGCTTTCGCCAAATTATTGCGCAACACATAATACTGACAATCCAATTCTCCTTTTTCGCCTTTGTATTTTTCTGAAAAAGAGACATAATCACCTATATTAATATTAACTCCATAATTATTGATCGGATTGGTGACTTGCCAAGTAAAGGTTGTCGTGTTGTCTTTTAATTGTTTAGTGCTAATCAAACGACCATTGGAAATATCCATTAGTCCTTTGGGAACATTGACACTGATTAGCATGGATTCGGCTTCATCATACATATGATCTTTGTTGGGCCACCAAACACTAGCACCTAATCCTTGACACGAAGAAGCAATAAAAGGTTTTCCGTTTTCATCTTTTTTCCAAGTTATTCCTCCATCCCAAGGTGGATTGACAGCTATTTTGGGTTTTCCGCTATAAAATACAACTAGCTTTTTATTGTCTCCTTTGATTTGATTGGCTGCCAAAAACACATGAAATACATTCCCCTCTCTTTGAAATTTTAGATTAATCCCATCCTGTAGAATTTTGGTAATTTGCATCGGTTCTTGTAAATCAATTTGCATCACATTGTATTGATCTAAAACTTGATAATCAATGGTATTTGAACCTGTAATGGTGCTATCAGCTGGATTGACTTTGATATCCAAATGGTATTTCTTCAAATCCCACCATACTCTTTCTTTAGTAATACTTCCGCGCAAACTGTCTTGTCTGGTAAAATTTTGTGCCAATACGATATTGGAAATTAATACAATCAGAAAGAGGTAAATTGTTTTTATGTTCATAATTCAAGATTTAATATTGCTGAATATGTTCGCCTAATAGTTTGTTTTCTAGTCCGCGAATTTGCATAATGACACGATTATTAGTAAAATCGAATTGCAATAAGCCAAAATTTTTCTCAGCTACTACTTTACCGATTTGATACGGATTTTCCTCACCTGAAAAACTAGAATAGACATGAGTCAATCCACTTGAAGTAAAATCAATTAATGGATAGTTTAAGTTTGTGACCTCCTTAGATGAAAAAGTTGCAATATGTCGGTCACCNNGAAATAACGAAAGTGCCTTTGGCTTTTGAAGTTGCAACAAGCTTTTCTAGTTTGTCAATCTCATGCGGAAAATTACCCCAACATTCGAAGCCATGTTTGTCAGACAACAATTGAATACTACTCACAATTACATTGAATTGTGCATCTGAAGAAGTTAATTCTGCTTCCAACCATTTCCATTGGGCTTCACCTAAAATGGTACCTTGACCATACGGATTTGGCTGTAAACGTTTTTTGGAATTCACTGATTTGGTAACAGCTGTTCTAAAAAAACGAGTATCTAAAATGATAATTTTGACTTTATTACCTTCGATATTAATCACTTTGGAATTATAAACTCCGTCTCTAAAACGTTCCGGAGCATCATTAGGAGTTCCTAAAAAATCGAATAATAATTGTTGGCTCTCTCTTTTAAATGGGTATTCTTCTCCCCCATCATTCAATCCGTAATCATGATCGTCCCAGGTTCCTAGAATTTGTTTGTTGGAAATGAATTGTAAATAATCGCTATCGTTTTTTTGAATGGCATAATTTTCTTTAAGCTCATTCATATCTTCGGTATCGGAATAGACATCATCGCCACCCCAAATCCAAGCTACTGGATGGTTGTCGTCAATCGATTTCCATAACTCATTTTTGATTCGTTGATTGTCACATGAACCAAAAGCAATGGAATAGGTTTTGTTTTGAGAATAAGAGGCAATCGCAATTAAGGAGAAAACTACACCTAATTGTTTCGAGAATTTAGGAAGTATCGACATCATTTATTTCAATTAAATAGAAAAGTAAATGTAACGGATTTAATTTATAATAAAAACAAAACCCAATAGATTCAACTCTATTGGGTTTATTTTATTTGAATTTAATTGAATTTATTTTTGTCTTTTCTTCAAGATTTCAATCACATCATTCATTTGAAAACCTTTGGCTTGCAATAAGATCAAGTAGTGAAAAAGTAAATCGGCGCTTTCACTTAAGAACAAATCATCATTTGAATCTTTGGCTTCGATCACCACTTCAACCGCTTCCTCTCCAACCTTTTGAGCAATTTTATTAATTCCTTTTTCAAATAAGGAGGCTACATAACTTTTTTCAGCATCCGCATTGTCACGACGGGTTTTAATCGTTTGTTCCAAAGTCGAAATAA
>DFXW01000038.1:0-836 GCA_002382495.1 Flavobacterium sp. UBA4098 | reverse complement strand
CGTTGCTTGGAGCGACTATAAAAAGTTACTTTTTGAGTTGCTTGTGTTTTGGCGAATGCCTCTTCATTCATATAGCCTAGCATTAAAACAGCTTTGGTTTCGCTATCTTGAATAATGGCTGGTATTAATCCGTGGGCACTTTTTGAAAAATCGATGTTCATTTTAATAAGATGAATTAGGAGTTGAATTTAAATTCTAACTTCAATATGATTATTTTGTAATTCGTTTTTTAAGGTCTTTATTTCAATTTCTTTGAAATGGAAAACGCTGGCTGCTAATGCGGCATCTGCTTTTCCGTCGACAAAGGTATCAATAAAATGTTGCATATTCCCCGCTCCCCCAGAAGCGATAATTGGAATATTTACTAATTGGGATAATGTAGCCAATGCTTCGTTAGCAAAGCCGTTTTTAGTACCGTCATGATCCATAGAGGTAAACAAAATTTCTCCTGCTCCACGGGAGGCTACTTCCTTTGCCCAATCAAAAAGTTTGATGTCTGTGGGAACTTTTCCTCCTACTAAATGTACTATCCATTCCCCATCAATTTGCTTCGCGTCAATCGCTACTACTACACATTGGCTACCAAATTTCTGAGCCAAATCAGTAATCAATTGCGGATTTTTAACTGCCGAAGAATTGATAGATACTTTATCAGCGCCGTTTTGCAACAAGATTTCAACATCTTCCACTGATGCAATACCACCACCAACCGTAAACGGAATATTGATGGTCGCTGCAACTTTGCGCACCAAATCAACAAGGGTTTTTCTACGCTCTTCAGTGGCTGAAATATCTAAGAAAACCAACTCATCTGCTCCTTCATCAGAATAGATTTT
>DFXW01000041.1 GCA_002382495.1 Flavobacterium sp. UBA4098 | reverse complement strand
TTCCTACATGAAAACTATTAATAAATATGTCAAACCAGGCTACGCGGTTGATGTTTGGAGTAAACATGTGAAAAGTTTTGGACTTGGGCAATTTATGGGTTATGATTTGCCAACAGGTCGAAAAGGAAATATCCCCGATTCAAAAACCTACAAACGAATATATCCAAATGGTGGCTGGAGAAGTACTGCCATAGTATCCAATGCTATTGGCCAAGGTGAAGTTTTAATGACGCCAATCCAATTGGCCAATATGATGGCTACAATTGCTAATAAAGGATACTATTACACGCCTCATATCATTAAGAAAATAGAAGGAAAACCTATAGATAAAAAATTTACAACCAAACACGTAACCACAATAAATAAGAAATATTTCAAACCAATTATTGACGGATTATTTGATGTGTATAATTTAGGAACAGCCTACCATCTTAAAGTAGAAGGAATTGATATTTGTGGAAAAACGGGTACCGCTGAAAATTTTGCTAAAATTGGAGGAGTAAGAACTCAACTCGAAGATCACTCGATATTTGTAGCCTTTGCTCCTAAAAACAATCCTAAAATTGCCATAGCCGTAATGGTGGAAAATGGAGGTTATGGTGCAACCATAGCAGGTCCAATTGCCAGTTTAATGATTGAAAAATACCTAAGGAAGAAGATAACAAGAACTGACTTAGAGACTAGAATACTAAGCAGAAGTTTACAAGGTCAATATGCTAAATTAGGAGGACTTTCAGAAACTGTAAAAAGAGAGATGAGAAAACAAGACTCCATTGTTCAAAGTAAAACCACTCCTTCAAAAATTAATAAAGACACGGTTAAAACTATTAAAAAAGTTACACGTTAAGAATGAAAAATCAAAGTATAACTAATAATATTGACTGGAGTTCCGTAGTAATTTATGGCCTACTTGTCTTGCTAGGATGGCTGAATATTTATTCTTCTTCATTATCTTCTATGGAGGGTACTTCTGAAAAGCAATTTTTATTTATCGCACTTACCATCCCACTAATATTTATCGTTCTATTTGTTGACGGAAAGTTTTATGAAAAATACGCCTCCATTATTTATGGAATTTCTTTACTTTCACTAATTGGGCTTTTTGCTTTTGGGAAAACAATTGCTGGGCAACGATGCTGGTATGGATTTGGTAGTTTTACGTTACAACCCTCAGAATTTGCAAAAGCGGCAACTGCTTTGGCTTTGGCCAAATATTTGAGCGATACACAAATTAACCTTTCGTATACCAATAGGCAAATTCAAGCTTTAGCCATTGTGTTTTTACCCGTATTATTAATATTACCTCAACCCGATCCAGGAAGCGCATTAATTTACAGTGCTTTCTTTTTAGTTCTATACCGCGAAGGTTTGCCTTCTTGGTACATTTGGACAGGTTTCTCAGCTATTCTATTGTTTGTCCTCTCCTTACTTTTACAACCGCAATACGTAATTCTGTTGGCCTTATTGGTGATTGTAATTGTACATTTAAAATCCCGTTTAGCTGATCGAAATATAGTGCTTAGTGCTATTTTATTCGCATTAATTTCTGGATTCGTATTGTCTGTAAATTATGTGTTTACGAATGTATTCAAACAACACCATAGAGATCGTTTCAATATTTTATTAGGTAAAACAGTCGATATGAAAGGTATCGGGTATAATACTAACCAATCTGAAATCGCTATTGGTTCTGGCGGATTTTTTGGAAAAGGTTTCCTTGAAGGAACTCAAACCAAAGGGGGGTTTGTACCAGAGCAACATACCGATTATATTTTCACTACAGTAGGTGAAGAATGGGGATTTTTAGGTTCGTTAGTGGTTATTGCACTTTTTGTAACCTTGTTACTGCGAATAATTTACCTTGCTGAAAGACAAAAAACTAAATTTAGCCGTGTTTATGGCTATTGTGTAGCCGGAATCTTATTCATCCACTTTTTTGTAAATATTGCGATGGTAGTAGGGATTTTTCCAACAATTGGTGTGCCTCTACCCTTCTTTTCATATGGAGGATCTGGATTATGGGGATTCACGATTTTGCTATTTATCTTCTTAAAAATGGATGCCAATAAAGTGAATGAGTGGTAATTTACTTCGAATACTATACAAAAAAACGCCTCTAAATAGAGGCGTTTTTTTGTTGTATGAACTGATTTACGATTTAACTAAAGGATTCGTTTTTAGTTTAGGGGTGATTGGTTTTTTAATCACTTTTTTAGTTTGTAAATCTTCCAAAACGTTTAACGCTTCTTCTACATAAATATCTTTAGCTAATTGCTCGTGCCAACGTTCTCTTTTCTCTTTTAGTGTAGCATCTTTACTCATTGCTTCCATTTCATATGGCAATGATTTGAAACTGAAACTATTTTTATAATTCTGTAAGGGTTTGTATTTTTTAGCTTTCTCTTCTATTTGCTTTTGAGCCATTTTGAATTTATCTATATTCAAACTGTACTCATAATCGTTACTACGACTATCAATCCATTTTGCATTATCTTCTACCAATTGGAACTGTTGATTTTGTGCAATCCTGTTTTTGCTATTAGCAATAGCTTGATTGAAATTTTTGGAATTATTCCAAAGACCATACTGAGCTGGATCGATTTTATCCCAAGGCATCGCATTGTCCATATCTCTTTCACCCATTTTTAAATAGGCGTAACGATCCGGCATAACCACATCGCTACTTACTCCTTCTAATTGAGTTGAACCACCATTAATTCTGTAGAATTTTTGCGTAGTGGTTTTCAAAGCGCCCAGATCCCCAACAGAACTGCTTCTCACAAATTGGTTCAAATCAATTACATTTTGTACTGTTCCTTTTCCATAGGTTTGTTTGCTTCCAATAATAATTCCGCGTTTGTAATCTTGAATAGCAGCAGCCAATATTTCAGAAGCCGAAGCAGAAAAACTATTGACCATGATAACCAATGGACCATCCCACTCTATTTTTTTATCACGATCGTATAAAACTTCTTTTCGTTTACCCGCAGATTTAATCTGGACAATTGGCCCTTCTTCAATAAATAAACCTGCAATATCAACTACAGTTGAAAGTGAACCACCACCATCATCACGAACATCCAATGCGATTCCGCTTACGCCTTCTTTTTTCAATCTGGCCACTTCTAAAGCGATATCTTTTCCAGCATCTCTACCCTCTCTATCTACAAAATCGATGTAAAACTTCGGCAAATAAATAACACCATATTTTAGACCATTTTTCTCAACTATACTAGATTTAGCATAGGTTTCTTCAATTTCAACTATATCTCTAATGATTGGAATTACTTTAATAGTTCCGTCAACTTTCTTAACTGTTAATCGTACTTCAGTTCCTTTAGTCCCTTTGATTTTTTTGACTACATCATCCAATCGCATTCCAACTACATCAATTGGCTCTTGATTCCCTTGAGCCACCTTAATTACGATATCTCCTGCTTCCAATTGTTTTCCTCTCCAGGCTGGTCCTCCAGAAATCAGTTCCGAAATCTCAGTGTAATCGTTTTTCTTTTGCAAACGCGCGCCAATACCTTCCAGTTTACCGCTCATGCTTACGTCAAATCGCTCTTTTTCTTCAGCTGCTAAATAATTAGTATGCGGATCAAAACGACCCGTAACCGAATTTAAATACACTGAAAAATAGTCATTTCGAGTCAAATCTTTGATGAAACCAAAATATTCATCCAATGATTTCAAAGAACTTTCTCTGGTCTCTTTTTCTAATTCTTCAAAAGTCTTGATCTTTACTTTTTCAGTTACAGCCGCCTTTTTAGTATCGGTGATTGTTTCTTGTAAACTGTTATCAACATTTAAAGGCGCAGTTGCTTCCTTCAAATCTTTGTCAATTTTGCCGTTACTCTCTTGTATCTCCAAACGATCTACTAAAGAAGATAAGGTAGATAATTTGATTTGCTTGCGCCATCTTTCGTTAAGTTCTGTTGTGTTTTTAGCATACGGCATTTTTTCGTAATCCGTATTAAAAGATTCATCCGCTTTATAATCAAACGGTTTATTCAAAACGGACTTATAAATGGACTTGCTTTCATCTATACGTTGCATCAAACGGGTATAAGTCAAATCAAAAAATGTCAAATCTTTGTTCAACAATTGATCGTCCAATTCCAATTCATATTTGGAAAACTCATCGATATCGGCTTGCAAGAAGAATCTTTTGGATGGATCCAAAGCCTCGATATAATCTTTGTAAACCCCTTTTGAAAATTCGTCATCCATTGTTGCTGGATTGTAATGTCCTTTTTCTAAAACAAAAGTCAATAACTCAATCAGCAACTTATCTTTCTCAGGATCAGAAGTTGTAGTAAAATTAGATTTAAAAGCGAGTAAGGATAAGGATACAAAGGTGACTACTAAAAGTAGTTTATAATTTCTTTTCATAAAGTTGGTAATGGTATTCATCCAGTTTTTTGTCTAAATTACAGCAAAAGTTATTTCAACAATGATGCGATGTACTTAATTTTTTGTTAAAGATATAAAATTGTTCTTTTTGATAAAGATTAATTGAATGAAGTTGGTATTTTTTGTTTTTCTTTGTTTCTAATTATTAGATAAAATCTATAAAATACCAAAATTGGAAAGCCACTTGAAAAATAAAACAGACCTACTGCTTGGATTTAGTATTGGAATAATCACCAGCGTTTTTGGTTGTTTTTTATTTATTCTGTTATTTACGAAATTTACATTTTTTGCTGGAATTGAATTAATGCAAGCAGAAGGTAAATTGGGTAAAATTATCACCTTGGGTACCGTTTTAGATTTAGGAGTTTTTTGGGCCTTATTAAAGTTAAATAAAGAGTTCATGGCACGAGGAGTTATTTTAGCCGTAATCGTACTTACTTTGACAACTCTATTGGTATAACATTTAGAACAAGATACACTGTTACAATGAAATATTATATTATTGCCGGAGAAGCATCAGGTGACTTACACGGATCCAATTTAATGAAGGCTTTATACCTAGAAGATCCGTCAGCTGAAATTTGTTTTTGGGGTGGCGACTTAATGCAATCTGTTGGCGGTACTTTGGTGAAACATTACAAAGAACTTGCTTTCATGGGTTTTATTGAAGTGGTATTCAATCTAAAAACTATTTTAAATAATATTAAAATTGCTAAAAAAGATATTCTTGAATTCCAACCGGATGTGATCATTTTTATTGATTATCCAGGATTTAATTTGCGAATTGCCAAATGGGTAAAATCGTTAAACATCAAAACCCACTATTATATATCGCCTCAAATATGGGCTTGGAAAGAAAACAGAATCACTGACATCAAGCGCGATGTGGATCAGATGTATGTGATTTTGCCTTTTGAAAAAGAGTTTTACGAAAACAAGCACCACTATCCTGTACATTTTGTGGGACATCCTTTAATTGATGCCATACACAACCAACCCAAAGTGGACCATGCTACTTTTAGAAAAGAAAATCATTTAAACGACCAGCCCATTATTGCTATTTTACCGGGTAGCCGAAAACAAGAAATTACCAAAATGCTCTCTGTTATGTTGAGTGTTGTCAAAGATTTTCCGGACTACCAATTTGTGATTGCAGGTGCGCCAAGTCAGGAATTTTCATTTTACGAAAAATTCATTACCAATGACAATATTAAATTCATCTCGAATAAAACGTACTCCTTATTGCAAATTGCCACAGCTGCTTTAGTAACATCTGGCACAGCCACTTTAGAAACAGCACTTTTTAAAGTTCCCGAAGTAGTATGCTACAAAGGAAGTTGGGCTTCCTACCAAATTGCCAAACGCATCATTACCTTAAAATACATTTCGTTAGTGAACCTGATCATGGATAAAGAAGTCGTTACTGAACTGATTCAAGACGACTGCACTACGGTTCGCATCAAAGAAGAATTAGCTAAAATTCTAGACCAACAAAATCGCGACCAGCTATTAGACCAATATGACCAATTAGAACAGCAATTGGGAGGCATTGGCGCCAGTCAAAAAACGGCGCAGTTGATTGTAGCAAGTTTAAAGTAATTGTAAATTGTAATTCCAAAAAGCTTCCTGTCTTTTAAAGAAAGGAAGCTTTATTATTTTTAAACCTCTCGTTTGTAAATTTTTGTATTTTAGTACAATGAAAGTTTTGCAATTCCCCCTAGCAAGAGTTACATTGGTTTTTATTGTTGGTATTGTATTTACCTATTATACACAACTGAGTCCCAAACTTGTGTTCTCGTCTTTATTTATAGCTGCCCTATTTTCAGCTGTTGCTTATTTTTGGTGTACCCAAAAACCCCATCACAATCAATATTTTGGTCTATCTGTTTTCGTACTTGCTTTTGCTGTTGGCATGAGTACTCAAACGATTCACACTGACTCTTATCAAAAAAATCATTTTACTCAACATTCGAACATTTTTGAGCAACCACATACCTTTACAATTGTCCTTAAAGAAAAATTAAAAAGTACTGCAAATAATCAACGATATGTAGCTTTGGTTAATCAAGTTGACTCAACTATGTGCTCAGGGAAACTATTGTTGAACATTAATAAAGACAGTTTAAATCATTCATTTATCATTGGCAACCGACTTCAAATTCAAGGGAGTTTATATCCCAACATGGCGCCTAAAAACCCGTTTCAATTTGATTATGGTACGTATTTAAAAAACAAACAAATCTACGGCCAGCTTTACGCCAATGTGACTCAAATTAAAGTAAGTTATCGAATTGAAAAAGATGTTTGGTATTATGCAGCTCAAATTCGGAATACTATCATTGACAATTTAAAAAAAGATGGCTTTAACGCTACCGAACTAAATGTGGCAGTAGCGTTACTTCTTGGTCAACAACAAGACATTGACCCGGAAATAATTAAAGATTATCAATTTGCGGGAGCAGTTCATATTCTTTCTGTTTCAGGCTTGCACATTGGTTTTGTTTTGCTGTTTGTTACTTTCATACTTAAACCTGTTCCTAACAACAAAAAAGGTTCTTTATTTCAGTTGATTGTCATATTGTGTTCGCTTTGGTTATTTGGAATTCTAGCAGGTTTAGCACCTTCAGTAGTACGATCTGTTACGATGTTTTCATTTGTAGCCATAGGGCAACACCTTCGTAGAAGTGTTAACATGTACCACACTTTATTAGTATCGATTTTACTCATTTTATTAGTACAACCTGGATTTCTATTTGATGTAGGATTTCAGTTAAGTTATTTGGCGCTATTTTTCATTTTGTGGTTTCATCCACTGTTGTCCCGTCTATGGGAACCTAAAAATAAAATTTCGAAATATATCAGAGATATTTTAAGCGTTTCATTTGCCGCACAAATTGGCACTCTGCCTTTGAGTTTGTATTATTTCCATCAATTTCCGGGTCTGTTTTTTATAACCAATTTGGTTATCATTCCCCTAACAGGGTTCATCATGGGATTAGGAGTAGTCGTGATGGTATTAGCTTTTGTAGACCTATGTCCTTACTTCTTATCTAAAACACTAGAATGGAGTTTGTATGTAATTGACAAAATCATTCATACCATTGCTTCATTCGAACAGTTTATCATCAAAGATATTCCATTCAACTCCGTATTCCTTTTAGGAAGTTATATGCTAATTATAAGTAGTATTCTTTGGTTTGAAAAAAGAAGATTTCAGCGATTGATTGCTATTGTAGTTTCGGTTATATTTATTCAAACTGCCTTGTTATGGAATAAATATGATATAGCAAATCAACGAGAATGGATTGTATTCAATTCGAAAAGAAGCACTTTGATTACCGAACGTAACGGCAAAGATGTCACACTTTATGCGAATGACAGCTTAATTCAAATTGGTACTAATAACTACACACTTAATAACTATTTAATGGGAAATTTTAGTCATTTGGCTACAGCCAAAAAAATAAAAAATACTGCGTTTTTTAAAGGCTATTCCATTCTTATTTTAGATAGCACGGGAATATATCCTAAACAGCATCAAGCAGACATCCTAGTCCTAACTCAGTCACCAAAAATTAATCTAGATCGACTAATTCAAATTAGTCGTCCTAAAAAAATTGTTGCAGATGCTACCAATTATAAATCCTTTAAAGAAAGATGGAAAGTTAGTTGCTTAAAAGCAAAAATCCCTTTTCACTCTACTAGTGAAAAGGGATTTTATATACTGAATTAAATCCTTTATTTTTTCTTCAAAATACCATTGGCAACTCCCAACCAAGCAGAAGGTCCTCCTGAAACATATCCTGTATTTCCTAAAGAATTAAAGTTGATTTTTCCTTTGGTTTCCGTAACGGTTGCAAAATGAACCGTTGGATAACCTTGAATTGAGAAAATTTGTTGTAACTGACTATTTTGCTGTTTGATTTCGTTGGTCTGAGGTTTACTTCTTGGATAATCCAATTCAACTAATACCACATTTTGTTTGGCCCAACTAGCAAACTCTGGGGTTTTCAAAACTTCTTTTTGCAAACGAATACACCATCCACACCAGTCACTTCCTGTAAAAAATAGTAACATTGGTTTTTTTGTTTTCTTAGAAACTTCAATAGCTTTATTGACATTAGTTTCCCAATATAATTCTTGTGCTTGAATGGAAATAGCTCCCAATACAAATACTAAAGCGATAATTATTTTTTTCATGTTCTAGATAATTTTGATTACAAAAATACTATATTTTACTTAGCGTACGCCATGCATTAATTTTTTAATTACTGGAGACATTACTAACGATATAAATGCAACCGTTAGTGATACAATTGCGAGCATCCAAAAGAAATAACTCAATCCTTTTTCATCGGCAATTTTGTCAATATTTTCACCAAATTTAGCGGCTCCTTTCATTCCTATGGCTACTGCTAAATACCAAATTCCAAACATCATTCCGATCATTCTTGCAGGCACCAATTTACTCACATAGGATAAACCTACCGGAGAAATACACAATTCTGCCATGGTGATAAATAAATATACTAAAATCAAATAAATCATACTAACAGAAGCGGTTTTAGCACCAGGCACAATTCCGTCAGATCCAATAGCAACACAGATCATTCCGATGGCTAAAAATGACATTCCAATAGCGTATTTCATATTAGCCGAAGGATTGTATTTGCTCTCCCACCATTTAGAAAATAAAGGTGCTAAAGTGATAATATAAAGTGAATTCAAAGAAGCAAACCACGAAGCAGGCACTTCTAATGTTTCTCCAGAAAATTGATCGTTCAACATCCAAAAAGCAATCCCCCAAATGATAACAAAACTTATGGATAAAATTATGTTAGCCATAGCATATTTAGCAAAGGTTTGCTTGAATAATAAAAATAAAACCCAAGTAATAATTCCTAATGGAACTAGAACAATCGCAGCATTTACTATCATGAAAATAATACCTGCATTCCCGTCAAGTATTCGATTTGTATAATCGTTAGCGAAAATGGTTAAAGTACCCGGAGATTGCTCAAAAATAGCCCAAAAGAAAATGGTCAAGAATGCAAAAAAAGTTACCGCTAACATTTTCTCTTTTGTGATTTGAGAATAAGTCAACAATCGATAGATCAACAGAAATAAAAACAAAAGTACTGCCAGTAGAATGGTAAAATTGTTACCCGTTAAACCCATTACTTCAAAATTGAATAGATCTACGCCTCCGTTGGTAATAATTTTTGCTGGTTCAAAAATAATCCATACCAAACCTAACAGGGTCATAAAACCAATTAAACCTAATTGCCAAACTGGAAAAGGATTTAATTTATCATTGTTTTCATCAGTTAAAGCAACTTCTTTTTTAACTGGCTTTAAACCAATATCACCAAAAATATTTCTAGAAAGCCAAAATTGAATTAATCCAAAAAGCATAAAAATTCCAGCCAAACCAAATCCCCAATTCCATCCCACTTGTTCACCTAAATAGCCACACAAAACAATTCCGAAAAAAGCTCCTGAATTAACACCCATGTAAAAAATGGTATAAGCACCATCTTTTTTCTCTGGACGGTCTTTGTACATTTCTGAAACAATTGAAGCCATATTGGGTTTGAAAAATCCATTTCCAAAAACTAACAAAATTAGCCCTGAATAAATGAAAAATGGAGACTCTAAAGCCATTGAGCCATGACCTAAAGTCATTAATAAAGCTCCAACAACTACTGCCCATCGATATCCTATGATTTTATCTGCAAAATAACCTCCCAACATGGTGGATAAATATACTAAACCAACATACGATCCGAAAATTGCCATGGCTTGTTCTCTTGTCCAATCCCAACCACCATTGGCAACTGTTGAAGTAAAAAACATTACTAGTAAAGCTCGCATTCCATAAAAAGAAAAACGTTCCCACATTTCGGTAAAAAACAAAACGAAAAGTCCCGCAGGATGTCCTAAAACCGTACTCTTAAAAAACTGATCTGTTGAATTCTCTTTCATAGTATTAGTTGTTTAATTCTTTATCAACGCCATGCATTAATTTCTTTATCACTGGAGATAAAACTAACAAAAGTAATCCGAACCCAATCCCAGTGTAAAAAAGATATTCGAATAACTTCAAATAACTTTGTTTGGCTAAATTTAAATCAGGAGCGGTACCATTAGAAGTGTCAATTGAGGCAATATTTGCCAAAACACCTGCAATAAATTCGGAACTCGCGGTTGCTAAAAACCATACCCCCATCATAAATCCAACAATTTTTACTGGAGAAAGTTTTGTCACTGCAGATAAACCTACTGGTGACAAACTCAACTCACCACAGGTATGTAAAAAATAGGTTAAGATTAACCAAAACGCAGCTACTTTTCCAGACTCTGAAACATTAATTCCCATTACTAAGGATCCGAAACCTAAGCCTACTAATAACAAGGCAATAGCAAATTTTACAGCGGTATTTGGATTGTATTTTCCTAATTTAACCCATAACCAAGCAAAAACAGGCGCTAATAGAATGATGAACAAAGCATTAAAACTTAAAAATTGACCTGCGGTAAGTTCAAAACCTAATACATTTCTGTCCAATATTCTATCTGCAAATAAATTCAACGAAGTATAGGCTTGTTCAAATAAAGCCCAAAAAACTATTGTGAAAACGATTAAAATAGTCAATGCAATTAGTTGATCTCTTTCTTTACCTGAAAGCTGAGTAGCTGCAAAATAAACAATATATAAAAAGGAAAAACCTCCAGCAATTTTCAAAATCCAAGACACTGCTTCATGGCTTTGTACCATTTGCCAAAAAAATAAGGCCGATAATGCACTTGCTCCATAAATTAACCATTCATTTTTGATTCCGAAAGAAGTCTTTGAAAGTAATTCTGGAACAAGAGATTCGCCTTTGCCTTCTAAAAAGCGTTTACCTGAAATAAAAGTGATTAACCCTAAAAACATCCCAACTCCAGCTGCTGCAAAACCATAACTCCAACCATAATTCTCTCCTAACCAAGCGCAAATAATTGTAGCAAAGAAAGAACCCAAATTAATTCCCATGTAAAAAATAGTAAATCCAGAATCTCTTCGAGCGTCTCCTTTAACATACAACTCACCTACTAAAGATGAAATATTGGCTTTCAAAAAACCAACACCAACAATTATAAATGACAATGAAAAATAAAAAACTTGTAATGCAAAATTATCCCTTACAATTTCGCCGGTCATGGATTGAGTAGCCGCATTTCCTTCATAAGCCATTCCTAAATGACCTAAGACTAACATTATCCCACCAAAAATAATCGCCTTTCTAAACCCTAAATATTTATCGGCAATAAAACCACCAATTACAGGAACTGCATATACTAAAGCGGCATAACTCCCAATTAATAAGTTTCCTGAATCATCGGAAAAAAGGTGGTACTTAGTTAGATAAAAAATTAATAAAGCCTTCATTCCGTAGAATGAAAAACGCTCCCACATTTCGGTAAAGAATAAAATAAATAACCCTTTTGGATGACCAAAAATAGTTTCTTGTTGCAGGCTTGTATTTGTCATATTATAAATTTTCTTTGATGAAATTAGTCATTTTAGTATACAATTGTATTCTTGTTTTACCACCATAAATACCGTGGTTTTTATCTGGATAAATTTCAGAATCAAATTGTTTATTCGCTTGAATCAATGCTTCTATCATTTGCATCGAATTTTGAACGTGTACATTGTCATCTCCCGATCCATGAATCAATAAGTATTTGCCTTTCAATTTATTCACATGATTGATAGGAGAATTTTCATCATAACCAGTTGCGTTTTCCTGAGGAGTTTGCATATAACGCTCGGTATAAATACTGTCATAAAAACGCCAGTTAGTAACTGGAGCTACAGCAATAGCCATTTTAAAGACATCTGCCCCTTTCAAAATACAGTTAGACGCCATGAAACCTCCATAACTCCAACCCCAAATTCCGATTCTATTTTTATCTACATAAGGATAATTGCCTATCACTTTGGCCGCATCTATTTGATCTTCGACTTCGTATTTACCCAATTCTTTTTGAGTAACTTTTTTGAAAGCAGCTCCTTTAAAACCAGTTCCACGTCCATCAACGCAAGCGACAATGTAACCTTGTTGTGCTAACATTTGGAACCAATAATCATCCGTTCCATTCCAATCGTTATTCACTTGTTGCGAACCTGGACCCGAATATTGGTACATAAAAACAGGGTATTTTTTGTTAGGATCAAAATCTTTTGGTTTCAAAATCCATGCATTCAACTCGTTCCCTTTAGCTGTTTTTAATACAAAGAATTCTTTCGCTGGTAAATCGTACCCTTTTAGTTTGGTAGCCAATGCCTCGTTATTTTCAATCACTTGAACTTGAGCTCCTTTTTTAGCTTCATTCAAGGTATAGGTTGTTGGCTGAGTAGCACTAGAGAAAGTCGTAATAAAATACTGGAAATTCGGACTAAAAGTGGCCGCATTAGTCCCGGTAGATTTAGACAAACGTACTTTGTTTTTTCCGTTCAAGTTGATGCTGTAGATATCTCTATTAATCGAACCATTTTCTACTGATTGGTAGAAAACCGTATTGGTTTTTTCGTCAAAACCATAGTAATTGGTTACTTCCCAATTGCCTTTGGTTACTTGATTTTTTAATTTTCCGGTTTTATCATACAAGTAAATATGGTTGAAACCATCTTTTTCGCTGGTCCAAATAAAGTTATTGTCTTTTAAGAACGTCAAGTTATCAGTCACATCAATGTACGCTTTGTCTTTTTCGTTCAGCACAACTTTAGTTGCTCCTGAATTACCATCTATAAACAAAAGATCCAAATTGTCTTGATGGCGATTCAATACCTGAGCCGAAAGCACATTATTCTCATTCGTCCATTGCATTCTAGCGATATAAAAATCAGTATACTGAGATAGATTTACTTTTTGAGTTCCTTTGGAAGTAACATCATAAATATGCAATGAAACTTCTGAATTTTTTTCTCCTGCTTTTGGATATTTAAACGTTTCTACGGTTGGGTACAAATCCTTTTTAAAAATAGACATGGAGAATTCTGGGACCTGACTTTCGTCAAAACGAATGTAGGCTACTTTTTTACTGTCTTTACTCCAATCAAAAGCGCGTACAAACGCAAATTCTTCTTCATACACCCAGTCGGTGATTCCGTTAATCACACTGTTCTTTTTCCCATCGGAAGTGATGGCAGTAATTTGTTTGCTAGCGATATCATATACGAACAGATTATTATCTCTAGCAAAGGCAATCTTTTTACCATCTGGCGAAAAAGTAGGCTCTTGAACTTGGAAGTCGAATACTTTGGATACTTTTTTGGTAGTTGTATCATACAAATAATAATCGGCCGTGAACGAGTGACGGAAAATTTGATTGGTATTATTCGCAATCAAAATCAATTTTTCATCAGGTGAAAAAGTATAACTATCTATTCCGTCAGCTAATACTGTATGACTTTTTGTATCAATCAGGGTAGTTACTTTTTTCAAGGTTGCAAAATCAAATAGGTCGATTTGCATAGTTCTCGAAGCAGCATCATAATTCAATACGGTATATTGATTGGTGTTCTTCATGGACTGTAATTCGTCCATTCCTTTGGCTCTAAAAGCCCCAGAATAAATATCTTCTACAGTAATTTTTTGTTGTCCAAACAGGGATATTGTGCAAAGAAAAAACAGCACAAAGGATACGTTTAATTTCATAGTTTTAATTTGGTTTTAACAGCCCCCAATTTTAGTGAAAATTTTACAATAATTTCACATTTGAGTTGTTAAATGTTATGGTAAATCTAGTAGTTGTATTTATTGACGGTCTAGCAATACTAAAGAAAAGGTCGAAAAGTGTATCTTTGTAACTGAATTATTTTAATCGATTGAGAATGAACCAAGCCGTAAGTGGATTTTCGAAATTATCCAAAGAAGAAAAAATAGCCTGGATTGCAAAAACTTATTTTTCTACTCCTGAAAAAGCAATTCAATTATTGAAAAATTATTGGAATTCAGACGAAAAAATTCAAAAACTACACGACGAGTTTATTGAAAATACGATTTCTAATTTCTACATCCCTTTGGGTGTAGCACCCAATTTTTTGATCAACGGAAAATACAAAACCATTCCTATGGCTATCGAAGAAAGTTCGGTGGTTGCTGCCGCCTCAAAAGCTGCTAAATTCTGGTCCACGCGTGGTGGATTTACAACCCGAGTGATCAACACTGAAAAAATTGGACAAGTCCATTTTATTTTTAATGGAGAAAATGACAAACTAAATACTTTCTTTTCAAAAATCAAGAAAGATTTGTTTTCAGAAACCGAAAGTATTACCAAAAACATGCAAGCCCGTGGTGGCGGAATCCTGGATATTGTTCTTAAAGACAAAACCGATGTCATTCCGAATTACTATCAACTTCATGTGAGTTTTGAAACCAAGGATAGTATGGGAGCCAATTTCATCAACTCTTGTTTGGAACGGTTTGCCAAAACCTTGAAAGAAAAAGCTAACCAATACAACGACTTCTCGGAAACTGAAAAAGACGTCCAAATTGTCATGAGCATTTTGTCCAATTATGTTCCGAATTGCTTAGTGCGCGCTGAGGTTTCCTGTCCTATTGCCGACTTAGAAGAAAAACACATACCAAATCCGCAGGAGTTTGCAGAGAAATTTGTGCAAGCCGTTCGCATTGCCGAAGTTGAGCCTTTTCGTGCAGTAACGCACAATAAAGGAATTATGAATGGGGTTGACGCCGTAGTATTAGCAACCGGTAATGACTTTAGAGCTGTTGAAGCCGGAGTTCATGCTTATGCCGCGCGCAACGGTCAATATTCTAGTTTATCTCATGCCAAAATTGAGAATGGTATTTTTAGTTTTTGGATGGAAATTCCTTTGGCTTTGGGAACTGTGGGCGGATTGACTTCGTTACACCCATTGGTAAAATTAGCCTTGGAAATGTTAGAAAAACCATCTGCCCAAGAGTTAATGCAAATTGTAGCCGTCGCGGGCTTAGCCCAAAACTTTGCTGCTTTGCGATCTTTGACTACAACAGGAATTCAGGATGGACATATGAAAATGCATTTAAATAATATTTTGAACCAATTTGATGCTACAGAAGACGAACGTATTGCTGTACGAAATCATTTCAAAAATCAAACGGTTTCGCATAGCGCTGTGGTCGATTTGATGAATCAATTGAGAAACTAAATTTGAATGCAAAAGACTTTCTACAGTAACGGCAAATTATTAATCACAGGGGAATACCTCATTTTGGACGGTGCCAAAGGATTGGCTTTGCCTACCAAAATGGGACAAAATCTTAGTGTAGAATCCACGATCACTGAAACAATTCATTGGAAAAGTTATGATGCCGATGGAAGTATTTGGTTTGAAGATTTTGTAACGTTTCAAGAAATAAAAGACCCAAACAATCCCTCGTCGGAATCGGTTAAAGCAACATTAATCAAAATTTTGCAAGTGGCCAATGCAATGAATCCTGATTTGTTAATTAATTCAAATGGATTTGCCATTACTACTCAATTGAGCTTTCCTAGAAATTGGGGATTGGGTACTTCGTCTACTTTAATTAATAATATTGCACAATGGTTTCAAATCGATGCGTTTGAATTACTTCATCAAAGTTTTGGCGGCAGCGGTTATGATATTGCTTGTGCGCAAAACAACACTCCGATTACATATAATTTATCGAAAGGAAAGCCAATAGTTGAAAAAGTAGTATTCGAACCCAAATTTACAGAAAATCTCTATTTTGTATATTTAAACGAAAAGCGAAATAGTAAATCAGCAATAGCAGAATATCATTCTAATAAAACTGCCCACTTATTGCAACATATTGAGGCAATCAATGCACTCACAAATGATTTTATCCAGGCAACAGATTTGGAATCCTTCACTCATATAATAGATCAACACGAAATCCTTTTAAGTACAATATTAAAAATCGAAACTGTAAAAGCCGCTTTATTCCCTGATTTTGAGGGCGCAATAAAAAGTTTAGGAGCTTGGGGAGGTGATTTTGTTTTAGTCGTTTCGAAAGAAAACCCTAGTTCTTATTTTATTGACAAAGGATACGAAACGGTTATTGCGTATGACGATATGATTTTGTGATACTCATTCTGTAAAGTATACAACATAAAAAAGCCAAGACATTGTCTTGGCTTTTATTATATCTATGTTTTACTACTTAGTAGTTGAACTTACTTCTATTGTCTTCAATAGTAGCATTGGCTTTCAAAGCAGGAAGAATTCTACCCGCATCATTTACCGTTTGTTGTTTTAATTTAGCTACGTAAGCTGTATGGTTTTTCAACGCTGGTGCTTTTACAGTGCTTAGATTTTTTACAACATAAACTCCAGTAACACCTTCAATTGGTGCAGATACTTTATTAGCTGTTAAAGCAAATGCAGTTCCTACAACTTTTGGCTCAGCACCTACTAAACCAAACACTGGGTTTTCCATAGTAATATTAGCCGCTTGTTCTACTTTAGCAGCATTTGCTTTCGCAATAGCTTCTAATGAAGAACCTGTCATTTTTGCTTTGATCAACTCTGCCTTTTTCTTGTTTTTAAGAATTGGTTCTACATAAGCTCTTGCTTGAGAAACTGGTACTAATCCTGAATCATCAATTGATTTTACTCGTGCAATTACGTGACCAATATTAGCCAACTCAAAACGCTTAATTGCACCTACTTTAGAATCGCCTTCAAAAGCCCATCTAACAATAGCTCTTTGGTTACCCAATGAGGCAAAGTTTTCTTCCATACCAGTAACAGTAACTGGAGAAGCCACAGTCAATTTCATGTCTTTAGCCAATTTAGCAAAGTCTTTATTAGCAGCATCCATTTCAAACTGAGTTGCTTGTGTAAAGATTTTATCTGAAGTAGCTTCTGATGCTTCAATTTTTTGAGCTACAGTAGCTAAACGGATACCATCTTGTTTGTCAGTAACTTTGATAATGTGAAATCCAAAAGGAGTTTCTACTAAACCAACTTTTCCTATCGCATTTCCAAAAACGAAATCGTTGAATGGTTTTACCATTTCATTTGGACCAAAATAACCTAAATCACCTCCTTGTTGTGCAGAAGAATCGTCAGAATTAGAATAGGCCAACATCATGAAACTATCAGGATTGGCGTTCACTTGTGCTAGGATAGCCTGAGCTTTAACTAATGCTTGGTCTTTAGTTCTTTTTTCTCTTTTGTTAGGAACTTGAGTTCCTTCATAGCTAATCAAGATATGACTCGCTTTTACATTTACATTGGCTCTTGTACCAAATGATTTAGAAATACAGAAGTAATTTCCATATTTATACGGACCGTAAATTGCTCCAGGAGCTAAGTTAAACAATTGATCAGCATCAGTTGCTGGTAAACTTTTCTTAGCAATATAAGTTGAATCGTAAGGAACATCTGAATTAGAATTTACGAAGTCAATTGCGTTCGCTGCATTTCTAAAACCTGCTAGAGTATCATTTTTAGCAGTTTTTGCGTTGTATACCACTGATCCAGATAACAATGCCGTAATTTTTGCTTTCACATCTGCTTCATCTTGTGCAGAGGCTTTGTCCTCTAGCAAAACATACTCGATTTCTCTAGATTGGTCTGCTTTGTATTTTTTTTCGTTTTTCTTCATGAAATCCACAATCTCAGCATCAGTAACTTTTACTTGACTGTCTTTGATAGTAGAATACAAACCAGCAACGTAAGCAAAATTCACTTTATTTGCTTCCATTTCGTATTTCAATTTTCCTTCTGCTTCAGTTGTGTACAAAGCTGCTTTTACTAAGGTATTGTACATTTGAAATTTAGCATTCAATTCAGCCGATTTCTCTCTTTCTTGTAAAAATTGAGCTTGCTCCGGATTTGCTTTGAAATATTCTTTGAATTTAGCCAAATCAAATAACCCGGCTGCATTTAAAAACATTGGATTACTTCCAATATTTTGATCTGCTTTCAATACTTCAATAAGGTGTTTTTCTCCAGCTCTTAAACCTAATTTATCGAACTCTGAAGTCAATAAGGCAATAGAAACTTCTTGATCCCAAACTTGATTTGCAGCTTGAGTAGAAGTAATTCCTTGACCACTTTTTTCTACATTACTTACTTTAACTCGAAAGTCTTCAAACGTAATATCCTTGTCATTAACAGTTCCTACATCTTTTGAATCTTGTCCAATACCACCTTTACCAATCAAATCTTGAATGATAAATGCAAATAAAGCAAGTGCAATTGCACCAATTAATAATGCGGAACGTTTTCTAATTTTTGCTAAAACTGCCATTTTTATTGTAATTAATTTTATATTCAGTTTGCGAAAATACAATTATCTAATTAATAATTATACTAGTAGCGTTTTATTTTGAAAGTTTTTTCGAATTTCTAAAAAAAAACAATCCACTAGTTCTATTTTCGGCTATTGTTCTTGTATTTATTGTTCGGTTCTATTGTTTTTTCGGGCTTCAAATCGTTTCGCATAGCGTAATCTAAATCCAAATAAAAAAATGGCTATTGCTGCGAAAAGCAAAGTTAATTGCGAATTTTCGGCAGGATTATTCCAATTGATAACCGAATCAATTATCAAATAGATTCCTAAAATTAGGTACAAATAAGGGGTGTATTTAAGATACATCATACGAGTTAGGTATTAGTCGGCTGAATCTACTTCGCCAGTTATTCTTTGTGAATTTATTACTTTAAAATCTTTACTGAAATCAATTCCTTGGCCATTAGAAACCCCTTTTGGCGAACTGAATTTGTATTTTCGCTCTGTAAAAAACCAAGCGTTTTTTTGATCGTAATACAATTGTTGGGTTTCAAGTATTTGACCGTCGTCAGAAACGATTTTCACTTTATCTTGCAAATCAATGATTCCTGTTTGTTTATACGATATGGCATAATTGGAAGTCACTACTGTTTTCTTTGCGTTTTTATCAAATAAGGTAACGTGGATTCCTTTTGGGAATTCAGTAAACGGAAAATCGACTACTGCATAATCCAACATTTTCTTGCTTACCAAAATTCCAGTAATTCTGCCCGAATCAGTATATTTTAAGTGCACTTCATCTGCATTATTGCTGGGAACAAAATCGGAGAAGTTGTCTTTTTGTATGTCTTTAAGATTGCTTTCACATCCCACAAGTATTCCAATTACAAAAAACACAACAAGGAAGCTGTACCTTTTTTTATTGGAGAATACTTTGATTCGATCTAACACAATAAAAAGAAATTAGATAGTTAGTTGAATTTTCTTTTTTCAAACCATTTGTCGTTTAAAGACAAACTTAAACTGAAATTAGCATAATTCTCTTGCACTAAATTCGAGGTAGTAGTTCCTTTTTTTCCTAACTCAAATCCAAGATTTACATTAGAAAAAGAACCCGTTACTGGAAAACCAACTCCTAGAGTTAAACCTACATCATTAATGGATTCCGAATTAACTACTAAACCCGTTTTTTCAAACTTAAGACCTCCTCTATACACTAATCGTTTAGTGTATGTAGTAAAAGAATTGTAATTAGGGATAAAATAACCTCCTAAACTAATTTTTTGATATTTTTCGAATGAAACATTGGAGAATGAATTGTAGGTATTTCTCCATTGACCCGCATCCCTTGTACTAAATTGCGCACCCAATAACCATTTTTTAGATTCGCCAAAACCAAGTCCAAAAGTTAGCTTACTTGGAGTAGTTATAGATCCTGTTTCAACTACATCGTCAGCAGCATCTACAACCGATGTATTGAAGTCACCATCAATTAATACTGTAGCTATATTACTAGTGTTATCTGAAGTTAAAGTGTTTTCTAATGAATAATTCAGACTCGTATACAAATTCAATTTAGTGCTGATTTTTGACTGATACATCAATCCTGCATTAAAATTAAATCCAGATAAAACAGCGCTATTCATTTCGCGAGTTCCTACAGGAATTGTCGACAAAAATTCTAAACTTGATGTTTCTATCTTTCCAAAGTTATACTGCATATCTGCCCCTAAACTTAACGAAGGTGTGATTTTATAACCCACACCTAAGAATACTTTATTCAAACCTCCTGTACCATTAAATCGTCTACTATTTTGACTTACATCCGTTGCAATTGATTCTACTTTATAACCCACAGATGAATACGGTATCAATCCAAAACCAAATCCTAATTTACCCATTGGCAAACCAACTGCCAGATAATCTAAAGTGGATCTTTGTGTACTTGCCGATTGAGTTGATGATTTAAGTTTGTTTGTAGCATAAGTTCCACCAACTGACAAAACCGTCAATTTAAGATTAGCAAAACTTGCAGGGTTATCTAAATTAAGATGGATACTATCTTGCTCTACACCAATTCCTGCCATAGCTCGCATTTCAGCAGTCCCTTTATATCTTACATCTCCAATTCCGAAATAAGAATACGGCGAAGATGTACCCTCTTGTGCTAAAGATACTAGTGAAAACAACAAACAACCGCTTAGTATAAATTTTTTAATCATTTTTGATTTTATATTGAAAGGTTTGATTCAAACTCTCTAAAAGAAAATTTGAATTGGCAAATATGGTATTTTTTAATCGTTTAGCCAAAAATTCTGCGTCTCCGCCCGTTAAAATTATGATAAAATTTGGGTAACGACTTTGGTATTCTTCAATAAAGCCATCAATTTCATGTGCCAATCCATTGACTACACCAGAGTGAATAGAATTAGCCGTTGAATTTCCTATAAAATAATCCGGGCATTCCGAATCTAAAAGGGGTAACGCAGCGGTATAATTATGAAGAGATTGGTATCGTAAACGCAATCCAGGAGAAATAGCACCTCCTAAATATACATCATCTTGACTAATGAAATCATAGGTAACACAAGTACCGGCATCAATAACTAACCTATTTTGATTTGGATAACGCAAGGTAGCTCCAGTTGCCAAAACCATTCGATCAATTCCTAAAGTATTCGGTGTAGCATAGGCATTTAAAAAAGGAAATGCATCAGAGTGGGATACGAAATGGATAGCAATCCTATTGGAAAAGGCTAAAAAGTCATTTTTGTCAAAATTTCCCACATTGGCTACTACCAAATTGGAAGCATTAGGGTATTTTAATAAAATACTTTCAATTGCATTTTGCAATGCTCTTGGCTCAGTATGAAATTGCTCAATTAAGGTATCGTTCTCAAAAACAGCACCTTTAATTCGGGTATTCCCAACATCAATAGTTAGAATCATATTGTTTAATTTAACCCCGCGAAGGTACGAATTGATTTTTTTTAATATTTGTTTTGGATAAATTAAAAATGGTTCTATATTTGCACCCGCATTAGCAAGGTACCTTAGCTCAGATGGTAGAGCAATGGACTGAAAATCCATGTGTCCCTGGTTCGATCCCTGGAGGTACCACGAAACCCACTCAAACGAGTGGGTTTTTTGTTTATTAAACACCCAACCATGCCCCATTTTCTTTACATCCTACATTCAAAAACAAGCACGAAATATTATGTTGGCGAAACTCACGACGTGAAAGAGAGAATTCTCAAACACAACCAACATGAATATACTAACTCTTTTTCTAAAATTGCCAATGACTGGACATTAGCTTTAGCTTTTGAATGCAATGAACGAAGCGAAGCGCTCTTTCTTGAACGTTTCATCAAGAAAATGAAAAGCAAAATTTTTATTGAAAAAATTATTCGTAACCCTGAAATACTTTCAGATATTTTATCAAAAAAATAAAAACGTTTGTGTCACTGGCTCTCCCGAAGCGTCGGGACTGGAGGTACCACAAAACCCACTCAAACGAGTGGGTTTTTTGTTTTTATAGCTTTAGCAAAATTATTTATACTTCAATATGCGATTCTAATACTTAGACGTAGCTTCATTTAATTTTACCATTTTTCAATTTTTAGATTTTCCTAGCAATCATTCACTATTTCTCCAATAAATATAAATAATTTGTAATTTTTATTGAATTTTATTGTGTATTTACGATACGTATATTTGCTAATTTATTATATTTATGCAAAATTTATATATATGGAAATTTTAGTCTGTCCAAAATGCCAAAATAATCACATCATTAAAAGTGGTATAATCAACAACAAACAAAGGTATTTATGCAAAAAATGCAACTATTTTTTTACAGTAAACAAAATAGGTAAAAAGATAGACGATTACTATGTTACCAAAGCATTACAATTGTATTTAGAAGGATTGAGTTTTCGCGAAATTGAACGGATTATCGGGGTGTCACACGTTACGATAAGCAATTGGGTAAAAAGTTTTAATATCAAAAAACCATCTCAGACCAACTACCACCCTACTTATAAGATTTTTAATCATTTAGAATTGGTAGAATACCTAAAAAACAAAGATTTACTTTCTGGAGCCGGGATGATAATAACCGAACTTGGAGACAAGTTTATGCTTATAAAATGGGAGCGTTTTAAAGATTAACTATAGTAGTTTACATAAAAATATATAATAATTTTTTTTATTCCAAAAATAAATCAATTTGGCAGTGTGAAAACTAACCCTTTTACTAACCAAACCAAAAAATTATTATGAAAAAACGTTATTTACTCCTTTTAGCTGCTGTAGCTTCTTTTAAAGGATATTCACAAACACCAGCCGCACCTGCACCTGTAGCAAATGACTACAGTATCACTTGGTACGGATTTGTAAGAACTGATTATATGTGGGACACCCGAAAATCAGCTCAAGTAAGAGAAGACCATTTGAATTTATACCCTTTAGATAAATCAATAAATGCAGGTGACGGGAAAGATGCTAACGCTGTTGGACAATCTAACTTTTTATCTGTTGTTTCACGTTTAGGAGTAAAAATGAAAGGACCAGATGTGTGGGGTGCTAAAGTAAGCGGAACCCTTGAAGGTGATTTCTTTGGAAACTTTGAAAATGCTTCAACAAGCACAACTACGGTAGGTTTGTTGAGACTACGTCATGCCTACGCACAATTAGATTGGAAAAAAACTTCCTTAACCATGGGACAAACTTGGTACCCAACTTTTATTCCTGAAGTATTTCCTGGTGTAGCAAATTTTAGTACCGGAATTATGTTCAACCCTTTTGGATGGGCTTCTCAGGTTAAATTAAAACAAAACTTAAGCAAAGACCTTTCGATTAGTTTTACTGCATACAAAGAACGTGAGTTTACTACTTCGGGACCTGGAACACAAAATTCGGCATCTATTAACTCCGCAATCCCATCTATTAATACACAATTACAATACAAAGGAAAAAATGTATTTATGGGAGCTGGTGTCGAAGTTAAATCGCTACAACCAAGAACCGATAACGGCTTAACTGGAACTGCTAAGAAAAATACCACAGAAAAAGCGAATAGCACTACTATTTTTGGATACGGGAAATATGCCAACGATAATATCACAATTAAAGCTTATGGTATTTCAGGTGGCAACTTATTCAATATGGTTATGCTAGGCGGATATATTGGATCTACTACTAACGGGATCGAATCTTATGAAGCGACTAAAACGTCTGCTTTTTGGCTAGACATCGCTAGTAATGGAAAATCAGTAGCGCCAGGACTTTTCTTCGGAAGAACGCAAAACAATGGAGCTGATCAAGCTGGTACTGTTGCTTATGGAAGAGGAATTGGAGTTGGTGGCGCAAGAATGGTTGATAATGTTTGGAGAGTATCTGGACGTATTGACTTTAAGAAAAATAAATTTAGAATTACTCCAGAGTTAGAATTGACTTCAGCTGATTGGGGAGCTTCTGATTCGTATGGAAAAGCAACAGGTGCTTTGACTAACGTAAGCAACTTTAGAACAATGGTATCTTGTGTATACACATTTTAATAACAATTAATTAACCAAACCAAAAACAATTACATTATGAATGAAAACAAAAAAAGCTCCTTATGGACCGTAATTGGAGCGTCTTCAGTAGGTACCATGATCGAATGGTATGATTTTTACATCTTTGGTAGTTTAGCTACTATTATTTCAACTAAATTTTTCCCTTCAGACAATCCAACTGCTGCCTTCTTATCTACTTTGGCAACATTTGCTGCAGGTTTCGTTGTGCGTCCTTTTGGAGCCTTATTCTTTGGTCGTCTAGGCGATTTAATTGGACGTAAATACACGTTCATGGTCACTTTAGTTTTGATGGGTGGGGCTACTTTCTTGATAGGATGTATTCCGAGTTATGAAACTATTGGTTTCTTAGCACCAACCTTAGTATTAATTTTACGTTTACTTCAAGGTCTTGCTCTTGGTGGAGAATACGGTGGTGCTGCGACTTATGTAGCAGAACATGCTGGACCAGGTCAAAGAGGATATTGGACTTCTTGGATTCAAACTACAGCTACAATTGGTCTATTTGTTTCTCTTATGGTAATCATGGCTACAAAAAGCGCTATGTCCAAAGAAGCATTTGAAGATTGGGGATGGAGAGTTCCGTTTTGGGTATCTATCTTAATGATTCTAGTTTCTTACTTAATTCGTAAAAACATGAGCGAGTCTCCTGAATTTGCAAAAGTAAAAGCAGAAGGAAAAACTTCTAAAAACCCATTGAAAGAAAGTTTTGGTAACAAATTGAATTTCAAATTTGTATTGTTAGCTTTGTTTGGAATCGTAATGGGTCAAGGTGTAGTTTGGTACACTGGACAATTTTACGCTATGAGTTTCATTGAAAAAGTAATGGGTCTTTCTGATCAAGTTGGAGACATTATGATGTATGCTATTTTAATGGCTACTCCTTTCTTCGTATTCTTCGGATGGATTTCTGATAAAATTGGTAGAAAATGGTTAATGCTTGCTGGTATTTTGATTGCCGTTATTGCGTACAGACCTATTTATAGAGCGATGTATGAAACAACAAGCATCAAAAACAAAACTGAAATCGAAGCTAAAACAGTAGTTCTTGCTGAGACAAAAGAAAACAAAGCAAAAGCACTAGATTCAGTATATACAACGACTAAAGAATTTACAGATGGAGCAACTTGGAAAGAAGTAAAAACTGTAACTTTAGAAAATGGTGTAGCTAAAATTGGTGATGATGGAAAACCAAAAGTAGAAGTTAAGAAAACAATGGTTGTAAATGAATCAGACAAATGGACTTTGGTTTGGTTAGTTTTCATTCAAATTTTCTTAGTGACTGTAGTTTACGGACCAACAGCGGCTTTCTTAGTAGAATTGTTCCCTGCAAAAATTCGTTATACTTCCATGTCTTTACCGTACCACATTGGTAACGGAATCTTTGGAGGTTTGCTTCCTGCGGTAGCTACTTCATTAGTGGCAGCAGCAACCAAAGCAAACGATGCAGCAACAGAAGCTGGTCAAGCAGTTGCCGTAGCTGAACCATATTTACAAGGACTTTGGTACCCAATTATTATTGGAGCCATCTGTTTCATTATCGGAGCTATTTATGTAGATGGTAAAAGTACTTCTCACAAACACTAAATAGCTTAATTTAAATTTTAAAAAACATCATTATGAACGCAATAAAAAAATTATTAGGGATTGTGTGGATCGGTTTAGGTCTTGCAGCTGGATATTATCTATTGATTAACCAAGCTATTCCAAAATTTGAGTCAGGAAAACCAGAAGATATGATTCCTGCAATTATTTATACCTTTATTCTTGCACCAATTATCGTGGGTGGTTTAGGTATCTTTGGATACTACTCACTTACGGGTGAATTTAGCGATAAATAATTCATTTTATAGTTTAAAATATGCAATCGCTGTCAATAACTGGCAGCGTTTGTATATTTTTAAAACAACGAATTCCTCATAACAATTCGTATATTACTACGATCAAATTCGGAAATAGAGTATAGCACAATTTATGAAAAAAAGACACGAACAAAAGCTGGTTATTCTTTCAATGCTAATGGTATTAGCGTTGAACATGCCGCTATTGTTATTGTTTGATAGTGCTGAGCCATTTTTAGGTTTTCCAATTGTATACATTTATATATTTTCGGCCTGGTTGTTTTCTATTGGCACCACCTACTTAATCATAAAGAAATATTATGAGTAGTTTGGGCCTCTTATTCATTGTAGCATTGTATATGCTAATCCTTTTTTACATTGCCTACTGGGCAGAAAAAAGAGGGCATTCCAGATGGACTAATAATCCATACATCTATTCTCTTTCGTTAGCTGTGTACTGTACCGCTTGGACGTATTACGGAAGTATTGGCGTAGCAGCTAATTCCGGTTTAAGTTACTTGCCTATTTATTTAGGTCCCATAATTATCATACCTACTTGGATGATTATTTTGAAAAAAATCATTCGAATTTCAAGAGTAAATAAAATTTCTAGTATTGCTGATTTCATTTCTTTGAGATACGGCAATGATAGATTCCTAGGCGCCTTAGTTACCATTGTGTGTATCTTTGGAATTGTGCCTTATATTGCTTTGCAACTAAAGTCCATTTCGGACACTTTTCATATTGTTACCAAAACCGAATCCAGTCCTAACATTTTTTATGACACCACCACCTATGCTTGTATTGCGCTAGCCCTATTTGCTTCTTATTACGGAACTCGATACGTCGATGCTTCTGAAAAAAGACGTGGTATTGTAACTGCTGTTGCATTGGAATCAATTCTAAAATTGGTATTCTTTTTAATTATAGGAATCTATGTTACCTACTTTGTATTTGATGGATTCGATGACATTTACACTAAAGCTTCGGTATTAGAAAATTTCGACAAAAAAAATTCGATCGGAGGTTTGACTGGTGCAATCAATTGGTTTTTCCTTTGCATCTTGTCCATGTTTGCAATTTTTCTTTTGCCAAGACAATTCCATACTGCAATTGTAGAAAACAACAAAGAAACACACCTTAAAACCGCAATGTGGTTGTTCCCATTGTACTTGTTGTTGTTTAATATTTTTGTGTTTCCAATCGCTTGGGGAGGTAACATTTTATTCGAAGGAAAAGGATTGAATTCAGATACCTATTCCTTATTAATTCCGCAATTTTTCAACAATAATACACTTACTGTACTGGTCTTTTTAGGAGGGTTTTCAGCGGCAATTTCAATGATTATTGTTTCTTCAATTGCCTTAGCGACTATGCTTAGTAATAACTTATTAATTCCGTACGGATTTGTAGGAAGGTTGAGAAACAAATCACAAGAAAAAAATAACAATCGAATCGTACGAAGTAGGAAAATTGGTATCTTTTTATTAATCATTTTGGCCTATGCCATTTATCGAATCTTTATTTTAGATTACTCATTAGTATCCATCGGACTAGTATCCTTTGTAATCATTGCGCAATTAGCACCCGCATTTTTTGGCGCATTATTTTGGAGAAGAGGATCTAACAAAGGTGCCATTACAGGAATAGTAATTGGATTTGGAATTTGTTGCTACACCCTACTTGCCCCTTACGCTTTGGGAATTACTAATTCAACCAGTTTATTCTTCAAAGAAGGCCCTTGGGGAATCGAATTATTGAAACCATTTCAGCTATTTGGATTGGATTATTTAGATCCTATTCCACATGCATTGTTTTGGAGTTTATTCTTCAATACCATCGGATTTGCTGCTGTTTCTGTAAGTTTCAAAGGTAATTATAGAGAACGTAATTATGCCGAAATGTTTGTCGATATCGATAAATACATTACCAATCACGAAGATGCATTTGTTTGGAAGGGAACTGCCTATGTTTCGGATATCGAAAAAATATTACTGCGATTTCTTGGAGAAGAAAGAACCAAACGCGCCTTGTCCATTTTCAACTTGAAATACAATATTGACAAAAATGTAGCGACTGCAGACGCACGGTTTATCAAATTTGCCGAAAATTTATTGACAGGACATATTGGTACGGCTTCCGCCAAAATCTTAATCGCCAGTGTGGTAAAAGAAGACGAAATAAGTTTGCCTGAAGTATTACGTATTTTGGAAGAATCCAAAGAAAATATTATCATCAATAAAAAACTAACCGACACTTCAAACGAATTACAGAAAATATCAGAGCAGTTAAAAGTGGCCAATGAAGAGCTGGTTAAAAAAGACATTCAAAAAGATGAATTTTTAGACACTGTTACACACGAATTACGAACTCCTATTACAGCCATCAGAGCAGCCAGTGAAATTCTCCATGACGATGAAGAGGTGCCTTTTGAAGTGCGCAAACAATTCTTGCAAAACATCATTTCAGAATCGGATCGTTTGAATCGTTTGATTGATAAAATTTTAGATCTAGAAAAATTTGAAACAGGAAAACAGAAGATCTATCTCTCTAGAAATAATATCGCATTAACAGTAGAAAAAACATTAGAATCAGTTAAACAACTGATTGCAAATAAAAAAATACAAGTAGAATTTGAAGATGCTGGAAAAGAGATCAGAGCTTTTTATGACGAGGAACGCATCATCCAAGTAGTTCACAATTTGCTGTCCAATGCGATCAAATTTTCAGCTGTGACAGACGGATTGATCAGCATTCATATTACAGAAAATGAATCCAATGTTGCCGTCACAATTCACAATAATGGCAAAGGAATCAAAAGCGAAGATTTTGAAGCCATCTTTGATAAATTCTATCAGTCGAGAAATCAAAATGTCAAAAAACCTATTGGTAGCGGACTTGGATTAGCCATTTGCAAACAAATTATTGAACATCATAAAGGCGCCATCTGGGCCGAAAACAATGTCAAAGAAGGAGCCACTTTTGTCTTCACATTACCCAACTACAACACAACCGAAAACAACTAAGAAGATGAAAAAGATACTAATCGTAGATGACGAGCCGAACATCGTAATGGCTTTAGAATACACTTTCAAAAAAAATAATTTTGAAGTATTCATTGCGCGTGATGGACAAGAAGCATTGGAAATTTTAGAAAAACAATTACCCGATGTCATCATTCTTGATGTTATGATGCCAATGGTTGATGGTTATGCCACCTTAGAAGAAATTAAAAAAGACGAACGATTAGCGCATTGCAAAGTGATTTTTCTTTCGGCAAAAAATAAAGAAAGTGATATTGAAAAAGGGATGAATTTAGGAGCTAATTTATATGTCGTCAAGCCATTTTCTGCTAAAAAATTAGTAGAACAAGTACATGAATTGATCGAAAATTAGTCCCATTTTATTTACAGAATTATCACCATGAATTACAAAGATACCTATGCCGCAAGTACTGAAAATCCAGAAGCATTCTGGAAAGATCAAGCCGACGCTATACGTTGGTTTACAAAACCTAAATCCATTTTGTCTTCGGATGAAAATGGATATCCGCTTTGGTATAAAGACGGCGAATTAAACGTATGCTATTTGGCATTAGACAAACACATTGAAGATGGTTTTGGTGACCAAGTGGCTATCATTTATGATTCGCCTGTGACGCAAACTATTAAAAAATATACTTTTTTAGAAGTAAAAACCGAAGTGGCTAAACTCGCTGGAGGGATGCAATCTTTGGGTTTGAAAAAAGGAGATACCGCCGTTATTTATATGCCGATGATTCCGCAAGCTGCCTTTGCCATGTTGGCTTGTGCGCGAATTGGTGTTACGCATTCGGTAGTTTTTGGCGGATTTGCTCCTCATGAATTAGCCATCCGTATTGACGATTGCAAACCAAGAGCAATAATTACCGCTTCTTCGGGAATTGAAATTGACCGATTGATTGCATACAAACCTTTAGTTGACGAAGCGATTCAATTGGCTGAGCACAAACCTAAAAAAGTGATCATTCTGAACAGAAAATTAGGCGCAAAAGTGCCATTCAAAAAATACGATGTAGATTATGATGCATTAGTTTATGGATCTGAAGAAGCCGAATGTGTGCCATTAAATTCTACTCATCCTTTGTATGTATTATATACTTCGGGAACTACTGGTAAACCCAAAGGGATCGTGCGTGATTCTGGTGGTTATGCAACTGCGCTGAAATATTCTATGCAAAACGTATACAACGCCAAACCAGGTGAAGTATTTTGGGCGGCCTCTGATGTGGGCTGGGTTGTAGGGCATAGTTATATTGTATACGGACCGCTAATTAATAGAAATACAACGATTATTTTCGAAGGAAAACCAATCAAAACTCCCGATGCCAGTACTTTCTGGAGAATGATTGAAGAACATAAAGTAAGCGTGATGTTTACAGCTCCAACCGCGATTCGAGCGATCAAAAAAGAAGATCCAAACGGAGAATTTATCAAAAAATACGATTTGAGTTCGTTGAAAATTCAATTCTTGGCCGGAGAGCGTTGCGATGTAGCCACACTCGAATGGTACCAAGAACATATTCCCGTTCCAGCAATTGATCACTGGTGGCAAACAGAAACAGGTTGGCCAATCGTTGCCAATATGATGGGAATAGAATATTTGCCTATCAAACCAGGATCTGTTGGAAAAGCAGTTCCAGGATACGACATTCGAATTTTTAGTGAAAACGGAACTGAAGTGGGTCCCAATGAAGAAGGCTACGTAGTAATTAAATTACCATTGCCTCCAGGAACCTTACTGGATTTATGGAAAGACAACCCGAGATTTAAAGCGGGTTATTTAGAAAAATTCCCTGGTTATTATTTTTCTGGTGATGGAGGTTTCAAAGATGACGATGAATATATTTTCATAACCGGACGTGTTGATGACGTAATCAATGTAGCGGGTCACCGTCTTTCTACCGCTGAAATGGAAGAAATTGTAGCATCCCATTCTTCAGTGGCAGAATGTGCCGTTATTGGAATACATGACGAATTAAAAGGACAAACTCCTTTGGCCTTGGTAGTAATCAAACACGGAGAAGACATTGAACATTTCCAATTGGAACAAGAAATAGTTAAACTAGTGCGCCAACAAATTGGTGCAGTTGCATCCCTACGTAATGTGGTTATTGTGCAGCGTTTACCAAAAACGCGCTCCGGAAAAATTCTACGCAAATTAATGCGAAGTATTACTGACGGTGAAGATTTTCAAATCCCTTCTACTATCGATGACGAGGCGATTGTAGGTGAAATTATCGAAGTATTGAAAAAATACAAAATTGGAAGTTATAGCAAATAATAATAAATAGAATTAGAACATATAAAATAGAATACCATGAGTTATTATAAAATTGAAAATCTAGAAGACTATTTCAAACATTACAAAAAATCAATTCGTGAACCTAAAAAATTCTGGGACCGAATTGCCTCTGAAAACTTTACTTGGTACCAAGAATGGGACAATGTAATTGATTTCAATATGGCTGAAGCCGAAATTAAATGGTTTACCAATGCCAAAGTCAATATTACAAAAAACTGTATCGACAGACACCTCGCTAAAAGAGGGGAAAAAACGGCTATCATTTTTGAACCGAATGATCCAAAAGAAGAAGCGCTTCATATTACATATAATGAATTGTACGAACGAGTCTCAAAAATGGCCAATGTCTTGCGCGAGCAAGGCGTCAAAAAAGGGGATCGCGTCTGCATTTATTTGCCAATGATTCCTGAATTAGCGGTTTCAGTTTTAGCGTGTGCCAGAATTGGAGCGATTCACTCGGTTGTTTTTGCAGGGTTTTCTGCCTCAGCAGTAGCTTCAAGAATCAATGATTGCGAATGTAAAATGGTCATCACTTCAGATGGAAGTTACCGTGGTAACAAAGCGATTGACTTAAAAGGCATTGTGGACGAAGCCTTAGAAAAATGTCCAACAGTTGAAAAAGTATTGGTGGCCAAAAGAACCAACACCAACGTCAATATGAAAGCCGGTCGTGACCAATGGTTACAACCCCTTTTAGACGATGCAATGAACACCAACGTTGCCGAAATTATGGATGCTGAAGATCCTTTATTTATCCTTTATACTTCAGGTTCTACAGGAAAACCAAAAGGAATGGTACATACAACCGCTGGATATATGGTGTATACTGCTTACACTTTTAAAAATGTATTTAGCTATGAAGAGAATGATATTTTCTGGTGTACTGCCGATATAGGTTGGATTACAGGTCACTCGTACATTCTGTACGGACCATTATTGAACGGAGCAACTACCGTAATTTTTGAAGGAGTTCCTTCGTATCCTGACTTCAGTCGTTTCTGGGAAGTAATCGAAAAACACCAAGTTACTCAATTCTATACCGCACCAACAGCCATTCGTGCTTTGGCTAAAGAAAGTATTGAATACGTTCAAAAATACCCTTTACAATCATTAAAAGTTATTGGTTCAGTAGGTGAGCCAATCAATGAAGAAGCTTGGCACTGGTACAACGATCACGTTGGTGGAAAAAGATGTCCTGTCGTTGACACTTGGTGGCAAACCGAAACGGGTGGTATCATGATCTCTCCTTTGGCATTTGTAACACCAACAAAACCAACCTATGCTTCACTTCCCTTACCGGGAATTCAACCGGTTTTAATGGATGAAAAACGCAACGAAATTGAAGGCAATCAAGTAACTGGAAGTTTGTGTATCAAATTCCCTTGGCCAAGTATTGCCAGAACCATTTGGGGTGATCACCAACGTTATAAAGACACTTATTTTAGTGCTTTCCCAGGTAAATATTTTACCGGTGATGGAGCCTTACGTGATGAAGTGGGGTATTACCGAATCACAGGTCGTGTCGATGATGTAGTAATTGTTTCGGGACACAATTTAGGAACTGCGCCAATTGAAGATGCCATCAATGAACACCCAGCCGTGGCGGAATCAGCCATTGTAGGTTTTCCTCATGATATCAAAGGAAATGCACTATACGGATTTGTTATCTTAAAAGAATCTGGTGAATACCGCGACCGTGAAAACTTAAGCAAAGAGATTAACCAACATATTTCAGACCACATTGGACCGATTGCCAAATTGGACAAAATCCAATTCGTATCCGGTTTACCAAAAACGAGATCTGGAAAAATCATGCGTAGAATCTTGCGTAAAATTGCAGAAGGCGACTTCTCCAATTTTGGAGATATTACCACTTTATTAAATCCAGAAATTGTGGATGAAATCAAAGATGGCAAAATTTAGTTTTTAGTTAATGTGTTAATTGTAGTTAAAAAAAGCTACTCCTTTCGGGGAGTAGCTTTTTTGTTTTAATAATGTATGATTCTCTAATTAGTTCTGAAGTTCCAAACTTGTCCCGTTGTTGCTCCACCTTTATTGTCTTTAACCACCACTCTCCAGTAATATTGGGTAGCGGCTTGTAATGAAGTGGCCTCATAAACTGGAGTAGTCCTATTTTCTGCGACTTTAATCGTTGGAGGATTTGCAGTTCCTAAATACACATCATAAGTTAGCACATCGGCAGCATCAACATCAGAAGCAAACCATTTTAAGGTAGCTGTAACACCGCTAATTGTAGTGTTAGTTTCTGGTTGTATTATCTCTGGTAAAAAAGGCAAATGATTGGCTACAGCCGCACCTTCGGTATAAAAACTAAAAGTTCCTGAATACGCACTTGATGTATTTTTACTATCAATAGCTTTCACTCTCCAATAATAGGCTTTGCCTTTGTCTAATGTAACGGCTTGGGTTCTAGACGATACTTCATTTGTACTTACAATTTGGCTAAACTGATTATCTGTCGCAATTTGTAATTGGTATACTATTGGGTTATTTTCGGCATCTGTTGACGCGCCCCATTCAAAAGTAACTACGTTATTAATACACAACAAACTATTTGTTGGTGCGACTAAGCTTGGAACAGATGGTGCCGTATTTGCAGGTTCTGGTGTTGGAGTAGCTCCATCAGAACCACCACCTCCACAAGAGATAAACAAAAAGGCCATACTTACTAAATATATACTAGTTTTCATGTTTATTCTTTTACTATAGTTAAACTTACTGGAGTATCTAAATGCACTTTTGCAAAATACACTCCAGCCGATTCTTTTTCTAAATTCAGTTGTACTTTTCCATTCGAAACAGCATACGTCCCTTTTGAAATTAATTGCCCATTCAAATTATACAATTCAATCGCAATTTCTGTTTTGAGTGTTGGTGTGGCAATTTCAATTATTCCATGAGTTGGATTAGGATAAGCTGCAAAACCACTTAATGGATCCATTATGCTAGTGGCATAAATGCCCTCGCAAGTTTTTGCCGTTTTTATCTCTAGATAATCGCCTTGCTTAACTGGTAAAGAAAAATTAGTAGCCGAAGTTTCAAATTGAGGTAACCCATTAACAAATACTTCAAAAGGGGCTGTTCCTTCGATTATTTGCACTGAGGCAATATTAGAAGATACTGATGATTTACCAGTTAATGATGATCCTTTGGTAATGGTTACACTATAACACTGTTCAAAGGCTTTACCCGGAATAGAAATACAAACAGGATATACACCAGGCGCTAAATTAGAAATCGTCAAACTATTATTGGTAAAATTATAATTGGTACCGTTTATAGTTGCGACATAAGCATAGGTTTGAGCAGCATTGATCACAATTTGCCCATTGTTTTTATTGGCACAAGTCTCCGCTCTAGATTCAATACTAAAATTATCAGCAGGTAAGGCAAAAGGCGCATTCGCTCCAAAAGCCTGTTTGTTTCCGTAAATTTTAAACTGACCTGGTAAAACGGTTATAGGATCATTTACATTGACCACATTCAAACTTGAATTGTCCATTAAATTAAACCATTCTCCAGCATATGGAAATCCTGTGGGAACACTTTTGCTAGTGACATCAAAATTAGCAACAATAACTACATCTTTTAATCTTGTTGAAGCAAGTGCCGCATCGGTAATTTTAATAGTCTGTACTAATGAACTAGCATTGGTTATGGTTGCAGTCCCAGAAAATACAGCTTCTTCTGTTTTTAAGCGAATCATTTTAGCCCAATCCGAATAAATCTTAAATCTATTGGCATTAGCTAACCAATTATTGGTCCATTGTATTTGGGGTTTTGTATCTAATTTACAATCGCCTGTTGCTGTATCCGTTTGTGAATTAACGGTTCCATTATTACAGGTGAAAATTGAATCGTCATAGCCTAATTCGCCAAAATGCCAAATCATTTTTGGTCCAGGAACCAATAATGAAACGGCTCCAATAGCCGACATTCTTGACAAAGCAGTGTTCAACGTTTTTACGTTATGAGCTGTGTTTGCTGTATTTCCAAACTGCAAGTTCTTATACATCAATCGTTCTTCATCATGACTTTCGGCATACCCCATCAAACGATGATTCGTAAATCCTCTACTAGTACTGTTCATTCTAGCAATGTTAGCCGTATAACCCATAGAAAGTTCATTGTATTCGGTCGTCATTTTACCCCACAACATCACTCCTTTGCTTGGTGTTTCCGAAATTCTATAATTAGCCCATTCCTTCTCCTCAGCATCGGTTCCTAAATGTTCAAAAATTACATAATGAGTTGGATCTAAACTCCAAGAATAATCAGCATAGGTTTTTAAAAGTGCTACACGATCCGCTCTATAACCATTAGTACAATTGTCATCACCAGCAGTACATTCTTGTGTAAATCCTTTGGTCAAATCCCAACGGAATCCATCAATTTTGAATTCTTCAATCCAATGTTTTACCACACGTTTTGTGTAGTTTTGGGTTCGTGCTTGTTGATGATTAAAATCTTCTCCAACATTATAACTGTGTTTTGCCACGGTATTAAAATAAGGGTTTTCAGCTGAAGCACCTCCCCAACCGTCGCCATCAGGATCATTCATCCACATTCTTACCATAGGGTTTCTGCCAAAGGCATGATTCAAAGCCACATCCAAAATAACAGCAATCCCATTTTGATGGCATTTGTCAATCAATTCTTTTAACATGTCTGAACTTCCATAAAATTTATCCAAAGCCATATGATAAGCGGTGTTGTATCCCCAACTCTCATTGCCTTCAAACTCCATGACAGGCATCAATTGTATCGCATTAATTTTAAGGTTTTTAAAATAATCTAATTTATCAATTACTGCTTGATAGCTTCTCCTAGCATCAAAATCACGAACCAACAATTCATATACCACTAATTTTTCCTTAGCTGGTTTAACAAAATTGGTAGTCGCAGTACTCCAAGCGTATGGAGTTTGTCCAGTTTGTAAAACGGTAACTTCACGCTCTTGCCCTGTTGGGTAAACTGGTAAATTTGGATAAGAGGCAGCAGGAATAGTTGGATCATCGTAAGGAGATAAAACTAAAGTCGAATACGGATCGGCTGTTTTTACCATGGCTGGCGTTCCAGCAATTGGCGTAGCATCTACAACCCAATATTGGTAGGTATAATTTGTTCCTGAAGTTAAACCGGTCAATTCCAACCAGAATTTTCCCGATGTTGCGTCTTTTTTCATGGCAAAAGCACTTGTTGGCTGCCAATTATTAAAACTTCCTGCCACGTATACAAAATCTTTCAAAGGAGCGTCTAATACCAAAGATGCTTTTGTAGCATCTGTAGAATTATAATTAATTCCGTCAACTAAATTAGAGGGCATGGCTTGCTCATTGGCACCCGGATTAACTATAACTGAAAACTTTTTAGTAATGGTTGTTGTTCCTTGAAGCACTTCTAATTCGTAATTCTGATTACTCGTAATATTGGATTGTGTAAAGGAATAACTTGAAGTCGAACTGCTGGTATGAATACTCACTCCATTCGATTTCAAATTATAACTTGCATTTCCATTCGTATTAGTAGCTGTAATTGTAAAATTAGAACCTGAATTCAAAATCGTTGCACTGTTTTGAATTGGCGCTGTTAGATTAACCTGAAAAGAACCCACCTCAACTAAAATATCTTGGGATTTTTTATCTCCTGTTCCGTCTTTAGCTTTAATTAAAAAACCAATTTTTCCAATTCCTGTCGTATTATAATAAATAGTTGGTGTAAAGGTCTTTGTATAGGTGTCATTGGCTTGATTGTAAGTAAACTTACTTGCTTCATCAGAGTTATTCCAGGTACCATTTAAGGGTGTCCCTTTTTGAGTAACTCCACCTAAATCAAAAGCCCAAGCCCACATATACAATGCGTTACCTGTAACTCCCCAAGTAGCTTCATTAATGCTACTCCCGTTAATGGTAACAGTAATTGATGTGGTTTCCTCAAAGGCAGCTGGACTTACACTATATGTTGCGGTTTGCTGCTGGGCAAATGAAGTAAAACCTAGAAGAAATAAAAAAGTTAGTAGAATTTTTTTCATTATTGTATTGTTGGTTGGTTAAAACAAAAAAAGCACTTAATTATACAAATTAAGTGCTTTTTATTACATACTACAGTTTATTGTGGCATTAATCGGATGTTGTAGTTAGCAGAGTTTCTGATATCTAAAACAACTTTATAAGTACCTGCAGTTGGCACTTTCATGTTACCTCCTCCAAGTTTGATTTTATATTGACCACCTGTGGTTGTGTCTTCAGCATTTCCTGAAAGCGTTCCCATTTTAACAGACCAATCGTCTTTCAAACGAATTAAGAATTCGTCCTTAGCCAAAGTCAAAGTGATCGTGTACATTTGGTAATATGGAGAACTTGGATTAGTATCAAATGTCATAGGAGTTCCATTACCCCAACCGTTTGGAGTAGCAGCACCAATAATTGACACTTGTCTTTTATCCATTGTGTAAGCACCTGTATTCCAGTTTACATTAAAGAAATAAGTACCCGCTCCAGTTGATGGTTTGATGTTACTAGAAGTTCCTAATTGACCAGAAAAAGCACCTGAACCGTTAGACTCTCCTTTATCTCCTGACCAAGATGGTACTGGAGTAAATTTGAATTCTGGAGTTGCTTCATTCATCCAAACAAAACCTTCATATACACCATTATTTCCTGCAGAGAACAATTTAGCTACACTTGGACTATCTGGTGACCAGTTATTGCCATATCCACTAGCTCCTTGGTAATTTCCAGGAACATATAATCTAGCAAACTCATCAAAAGTATCAAAAGCAGTAGCTGTAATAGTAATTTCATTTGAAACAACATCATAAGCTGCAACTGTAGTAGATGATTGGTTGATTGGGCTACCTACAACACGTACTTTATAGGTTTGTGAAGTACCAATTGCTCCACCAGCACCTAATAGCGCCGCATTCAATTGTCTGTTAGTAATTGCTTTTTCTAAATTAATAGAAGTATCTACACCGTAATCTCCTAATGGAAAAGTTCCAGGTGCATTAAAGTTTCCTGTGCTTTTGATAACTTGCAACGTATATCTTGCTGCAGCAGAATATCCAAAAGTAGAAGAAGTCCACTTTACTGTAAATGCAGTTGCAGAAGCAGTAGAAGCTGAAAGAGCATAGGTCCCACCTGTTGGTGCAGAAAGTACAATAGCATCTCCTTTTGCAGCAACTGGATCTAAAAGATCATCTGAACAAGAAACTAAACTTGATAGTATTCCTGCTACTAAAATTAAACTTAAATATATTTTTTTCATAATTATTAATTTATTTTCCAATGGTCAAAACAATTTTTGACCATTGGATTTTTTAAACATTAATATCCTGTATTTTGAGTTAAGTTAGAATTGGTATTCAATTCAGTTTGAGGAATTGGGTACACATTGAATTTAGCATCAATACTAGCTCCATTCAAAGCATTTCCTTTCCACTGCCATAATTTAGCACTTCCAGCAAATTTATTAGCACGGATCAAATCTTGTCTTCTGTGACCTTCCCAGTATAACTCTCTAGCTCTTTCGTCCAAAATAAAATCTGGAGTAATGTCTGAATCATTTGCAATAGCCGCTGCTCCAGCACGAGTTCTCAATGCATTTACATAACCTCTAGCCACTGATTTAGATGCAGAAGCTACATTATTAGCCGCTAATTCTGCATACATTAAATAAGCATCAGCCAATCTAAATAATGGGAAATCCGTATCTGTGTGAGTTAAATTACTTCCATTAGCTCCAGCAGAGGTTTTGTTAGAGAATTTTTTAACTTTCAAACCACCATTTCCAAAGAAATCAGAAACAGTAGTAATATTCAAAGTTGACGTTGATGCCGCATCAAACATCGCTCTTCTATCAGTTGTACCTGATAAATCAGAGAATACGTTAGCAAACTCTTTACGAGCTGCTAAACCATACCAACCACCATCAACACCAACTTCAGTATTCCAACCTCCAGTTGCAGCATGAATAATGAATGTAGTTCCTCCCCAAGTTTTAGTGTTAACACCATTAAAACGAATTGGGAAAATGATTTCAGATTGTACAGCAGTTCTATCGTTATCAGCCATAAATAAGTTGCTGTAAGGAACATTAGCAATAGTATATGCAGAACCAATTACTGAATTAAGAGCAGCAAGCGCCTCAGCATCTTTACTTGTTCCTAAATATACTTTAGCATTCAAATACAATTTAGCCAATAACATTTTAGCCGCTACTTTGTCTACTCTTCCGTATTCGTTAGTTCTAGCATCTTTTAAATCCGCATCAATAGCATTCAATTCTTTAACTAAAAAGTCAAAAACAAACGCTCTGTCTTTTTCAACTGGTTTAGTTCCCACTAAATCTGCATCAGTAGCGAATGCTACTTTTCCAAACAAATCGATACCATGATAGTACGATAATGCTCTCAAGAAACGTACCTCAGCTCTATACGTTTTTACTTCTGCTTTCACTGCATCACTCACTCCTCTTGAAGCTAATTTTTCATCAGTAGTAGCACGCAAAAATTCGTTAGATAATCCTACTTGGTAAAATACTCTTGCATAAAACGCTTTCACAAAACGGTTGTCTGCATTCCAAGTATGATTGTTCAATTCAGGTAAAGTTGGATCTCCCCATGAAACCATAGCTTCATCAGTAGGCAACTCTTGTAATTGCCAGTATCCTCTTAAATATTGACCAAAACCTTCGTCAATACCTTGAATATCTGCACTCCCATCAGGTCCATTTTGACCTGTAACAGCTAAACCTGCATAGATTTTAGCTAGAAATTGTTTGTAAGAACTTGGGTCTTTGTAGAATGCTTCTGATGTAAAATCATCATCATCTTTTGGAGACACATTCATATCATTGGTACATGATACAAAAAATGCAATTAATCCAAGAAATACAAATAATTTAAAATTAATTGATTTTATCTTTTTCATAATATTATATATTAAAAATTATAGTTTAATCCGAATAAGAACATTCTTGCACGGGGATAAATTGTACTATCTATACCTCCAAAAACTTCAGGATCCATTCCTTTGTATTTAGAAATTGTCAATACGTTTTGAACTCCAGAGTACAAACGTAAAGAGGATGATTGAACATTAAATGGCGCTTCAATTAAGTATCCAATTGTTACGTTGTCTAATTTTAACCAAGAAGCATCTTTAACGTAGTAATCAGATTCTGCTCTTTTTTGAGTAAACAATGTGTTGTCAAAATCAACTGTAGTATTGTTGATAGCGTTAACATTGTTATCAGAGATACTTTGAGATAAGAAACTTCTACTTGCATTTACATTATCATAAATATAATTCCCTAAACTTGTTCTCCAAGCCATTGAGAAATCCCATTTTTTGTAATTGTAGTTTGTCATGAATCCCATTGTGATATCAGCATTTGGTTTTTTAAATGCATGCTTATCTAATGATGTAATTTGACCGTCACCATTTCTATCTACATAAACACCTTCTAAAGGTTTTCCAGCAGCATCATATACTTGCTCATACAACCAGAAAGTATTTGGAGCTAAACGCTCTTGGTGAATTTGTGAATACACATCTAAACCAACTGAACCTTGGAAAAAATCCAATCCTCCTAAATCTTTAATTTTAATATCATTGTAAGCAATGTTGTAGTTAAAGTTCAAAGATGAATTAGCTGTTTCAATAGCTTTGTAATTAATGTTTAATTCCGCTCCTTTTGAAGTTAATGAACCAATGTTTTGGAAACCAGCAGTTCTAAAGTTCTGTAATGAACCTTCAGGTACATAAGCAATCAAATCGTTTGAAGTTTTACTGTACACATCTAACGAACCAGTTACTTTATCATTAAATAATCCGAAATCCAAACCAGCATTTACAGTTGTAGTTTCTTCCCATTTCAAGTTAGCATTGTATCCTTCAGGACGACCCAATTGGTAGAATTGACTTCCAAATTGGTAAGTTGCCCCAGAAGTTACTGCGCTTAAATTATATCTTTGGAAATAATCATAAGCTGCTCCTCCAATATCTTGTTGTCCTGTAACTCCCCATCCTAAACGCAATTTCAATTCAGAAACAGTTTTAGAATTTTTCAAGAATTCTTCGCTAGACACTTTCCAAGCAAAAGCTGCTCCAGGGAAGTTACCCCAACGGTTTAACTCAGAAAATCTTGAAGAACCATCACGTCTAAAGTTAAGTGTAAGTAAGTATTTTTCACTTAAGTCTACATTCAATCTAGAGTAATACGCTTGTAAATTTACACCTGGACTTGTTACAACATCTGGTTTTTGCTCAGCTGCTGGCAATAAAGTATTGGTTGAAAAATAGCTTTCTGAATCAAAGTTTTGATATGAATAACCTGCAGTTAAATCCACTTTTACTTTACCAAATTTTTTGTTGTAATTCAAATAACCATCTAATAATGTATTGGTTGAGTTACCCCATGTGTTTTGGTTGTATCCTAATTTTCCAGCATTATAAAGTCCAGCTCTAGAATTAGCACTTGTAACGTTTGTTCCTGTCCCTTCAACTCTGTCATACCCTAAATTAGCAACCGCTTTGATATCTTCAAAGAAATGCAATTTATATTCTGTTTGAATATTTCCGTAAAGACGAGTGCTTTTTCCTTGATTGTTTTTTTGTTGCAATAAAGCTACTGGGTTAGCTGCTCCATAAACAGTATAGTTATTTGGAGAATTTAATGTAAAACTTTCTTTGTAACCACCAAATGGTGAATTAGCATCGTAGTTTACATAGGTTGGATTGAATGAAATAGCTGAACCAATAGCTCCTTCATCGGCATATCTGTTTTTTTCAGTAGCATAGTTAGCATTCACTTCAAATTTCAAGTGATTGTCTAAAAATGAAGGCGTCATAGACAACGCGATTGTATTTCTTTTGAAAGAAGAAGTTTCTAAAACTCCATCAATATTAGTTTTCCCAACAGATAATCTCGTTGGAATTACTTTCAAGAAATTACCTCTTAAAGACAAATCATTTGAAAATGTAATACCATTACGGTAAATTTCATCTTGCCAATCAGTGCTTCCAGTTCCTAACAAACCTACTCTAGAAGGAACATAAGTTGTAATAATATTTCTAAACTCATCAGCAGAATATACGTCTACTTTTTTAGCTACTGTATTCAATGTAGTTAATGAATTAAACGAAACTTTTACACCGTCTTGTTTTGTTCCTTTTTTAGTTTTGATTAACACTACACCATTCGATCCACGAGAACCGTAGATAGCTGTAGCCGAAGCATCTTTCAAAATAGAGAACGATTCAATGTCATTTGGGTTGATTGAAGACAATCCGTTATTTACTGGTAAACCGTCGATAACTACCAAAGGATCATTAGATGCTCCTAAAGAAGCTCCTCCTCTAATTCGGATTGCAGCACCATCTCCAGGACGACCTCCTTGAGTTACCACAACACCTGCAACTCTACCATTCAGTAAGTTTTCAGTATTTGTGATTGCCCCTTTGTTGAAATCTTTTGCAGTAATTACAGCAACTGATCCTGTCGCATCTTTCTTTTTAACAGACCCGTACCCTACTTGAACTACTACTTCTTGAAGTTGATTTTCAGCCTCTTGAAGTTTTACCGTTAGGTTAGCTTGGTTAGAATAGGTAATGGTTTGTCCTTTGTATCCTACAAATGAGAATACCACAGCATCACCTTGTTTAATTTTTGACAATTTAAATTTACCGTCAAAATCAGTAGTAACACTTTGTTGCGCTCCTTTTACTACCACATTTACTCCCGGAATTGGTTGATTTGATTTAGCATCAACAACAACACCATTAAATGAACTCTGAGCCAACAAACTTGCTGGTAAGAGTAGTAATAAAACTAACAACTTTTTGTAAATTGTTTTCATACTTGTTTGTTTAAATTAATTGAATTTTGGTTTACTTTAATAAACTTTTACATTACTTCGAATAACAAACATACTAAAACGATAACGATTTCGGAAATACGAAAACGATTTCTTTTTACGAAAACGTGATAGTGTTGAAAAGTTTACACTGTCTCTAATTAATATCAGGTATTTTTGCAATTGAAATAATTTAACAATACTTTTATTCACAATAACCATTTCTCCCTTTTACAATGAAAAGAAAAGTCACGCTAAAACAAATTGCTAAGGAACTTGACGTTTCTATTTCTACTGTTTCCAAATCATTGAGAAACAGTCACGAAATTGGTGAAGAAACCCGATTAAAAGTTCAGGCTTTTGCCAAATTATACCACTACAAACCCAATAATATTGCACTTAGTTTAAAGAATAGAAAAACGAAAACTATCGGTATTATTATTCCCGAAATCGTGCATTATTTCTTTTCAACCGTAATTAACGGAATTGAACATGTAGCTAATGAAAATGGCTATAGTGTGGTTATTTGTTTGTCTGACGATTCATTCGACAAAGAAGTACTGAATATGGAAATGCTAGCCAATGGAAGTATTGATGGTTTTATCATGTCCTTGTCTAAAGAAACGCAATACAAAGGTGACTTTCATCATATTACAGAGGTGATTAGTCAAGGCATGCCTGTAGTCATGTTTGACCGAGTTACTAATGATATTCTTTGCGACAAAGTGATTATTGACGATCAAGCCGCAGCCTACGAAGCAGTACAAAGCCTAATCGACAAAGGGAAGAAAAAAATTGCCTTAGTTACAACTGTCGATTATGTGAGTGTGGGAAAACTTCGCACTGACGGATATATTAAAGCATTATTAGACAACGACATCCCTTTTGATGAAAATTTAATTATCAAAATTGAAAATGTGGATACCTGCGAAATTACCATTAGTAAATTATTAGAAGACAAAGCCATTGATGCTATTTTTGCAGTGAATGAACTATTTGCGGTAACCATTATAAAAATGGCCAACAAAATGGGACTTCAGGTACCTAATGATGTTGCGGTAATTGCGTTTACAGACGGTATTATTTCAAAATATTCAACTCCTACCATCACCACCGTAAGTCAGAATGGAAAAAAAATGGGAGCTAAAGCTGCTAAAATACTCATCAAGCGATTAGAAGCTGATGATTATAATGAAGGGGAAGAGAATTATGTCACCGAAGTAATTTCCACCCATTTAATAGAAAGAGAATCTACAAATTAGAACCAATTTGTTAATTCATTCAGTACTACAACCTTGTAGTTCAATTTTTCATGTAAAAAAACGAGTTTTGAAATAAAAGTTATAGGTATTTATTTATATTTGGACCATCAAAGCTTTTACTATTACTTCGAAAATTTCAGTTAAGTTTTGATAAGCATAGCGCTTATCGTATTAATTTAAACCTTACGATAATGGAAAAGCGTAAATTAAGTACCGCCGAAATCTGGACAATGAGTTTTGGATTTTTGGGGATACAAATGGGATTTGCATTGCAAAATGCTAATGCCAGCCGAATTCTTCAAATTTTTGGTGCCGATGTGCACGAACTTTCATGGTTCTGGATAATTCCACCCTTGATGGGTTTAATTGTACAACCTATTATTGGTTACTACAGTGACAAAACTTGGGGAAGATTTGGAAGAAGAAAACCATTTTTCTTTGCCGGTGCTATTTTAGCTTCAATAGGATTAATCTTAATGCCTCAAGCCGAAATTTTTATTGCTGTACTTCCTGCTCTATGGGTGGGTGCCGGTATGTTAATGATTATGGACGCCTCGTTCAACATTGCCATGGAACCTTTCAGAGCTTTAGTGGGTGACAACCTAAGAACCGATCAAAGAACTGCAGGATTCAGCGTGCAAACGGCCTTAATTGGATTTGGAGCCGTAATTGGGTCTTTACTTCCCTATACTTTAACCAATTATTTTGGCGTATCCAATAAAAATGAAGATGGCGGTGTGCCCTACAATTTGATCTTATCCTTTATCATTGGGGCTATCGTATTAGTAGGATCAGTATTGATTTCTATTTTTAGTACCAAAGAATATTCTCCTCAAGAATTGGCTCAATTTGCTGATGAAAAACCTAAATCGGAAAAAGAATCCAGCCTTTTTGATGTGATTGACGATTTCAAACAAATGCCCTCTACGATGAGACAATTGGCATTTGTACAATTCTTTTCATGGTTTGGACTATTTGGTATGTGGGTATTTACAACTCCGGCCATTGCGCATCATATTTATGGATTGCCCATCAGTGATAACTCTAGTGATGCCTATCAAAATGCAGGCGACTGGGTAGGTATATTATTTGGCGTGTACAACTTAGTTTCAGCTATCTATGCTTTTGCTTTGCCCTACATCGCTAAACAAATTGGACGAAAATCAACTCATGCTATCTCACTAACAATTGGAGGTCTTGGATTAATTTCAATGTATTTTATGCCCAATGAAAATTGGCTAATTCTTTCTATGATCGCAATAGGAATTGCTTGGGCTAGTATTTTATCTATGCCATTTGCTATTCTTGCAGGTTCTATTTCTCCTTTTAAAATGGGAGTGTACATGGGGATATTCAACTTTTTTGTGGTATTGCCACAAATCGTAAACGCCTTAATTGGTGGCCCTTTAGTTAAATATGTGTATCAAGACAACGCTATTTATGCCATTGTAACTAGTGGGGTAAGTTTCATTATTGCTGCACTATTGGTGACGCGAGTTAAAGATGTCGATGACGTAGTAAAAAAATAAATAATGACAAAAAAAGCATTCATATTCGACCTTGACGGCGTAATTGTAGATACGGCCAAATACCATTATTTGGCTTGGAAAAAAATTGCATCCGAATTAGGTATCGAATTTACACACGAACACAACGAATTATTAAAAGGAGTAAGCCGCGTACGCTCACTCGATATTATATTAGGTTTAGGAAACGTAAACGCTTCTCAAGAGCAAAAAGACCAATGGTTGATTCAAAAAAACGAAGAGTATTTATCCTATTTAGTCGATATGGATCAAAGCGAAATTCTTCCTGGAGTGATGACGGTTTTGGAATTTTTGAAAGCCAATCATCAACCTATCGCATTGGGATCGGCAAGTAAAAACGCTAGACCTATTTTAGAAAAAACAGGAATTCTATCCTATTTTGATGCTATTGTGGACGGAAATGACGTGAGTAACGCTAAACCTGATCCAGAAGTTTTCCTCCAAGCGGCTCAAAAATTAGGCATTAGCAACGAAAACTCGATTGTTTTTGAGGATTCGGTTGCCGGAATTCAAGCCGCTAACATTGCTGCTATGACCAGTATTGGCATTGGAGAAGCAAACATTTTAAACGAAGCAAAATTCAATTTTCAAGACTTCACATATATAGATGAGGCCTTTTTAAATTCACTTATAAATAATTAAAAATGACAATCGGGACTAATTGATCCCTTTTGGAATTTTCAAATTTTCAAATTAACAAAATGAATCAAGATTATATTAAACCAGACAACTGGTCGATTATTGAAGAAGGATTTGATGTAGAAAGAGTAAAATCATCCGAAAGTCTTTTTAGTATTGGAAACGGTGCCATGGGGCAACGTGCCAATTTTGAAGAAACCTATTCTGGCGAGACCTTTCAAGGATCTTATATTGCCGGAATCTATTATCCAGACAAAACCAAAGTGGGCTGGTGGAAAAATGGTTATCCAGAATATTTTGCCAAAGTATTGAACGCACCCAATTGGATTGGAATCGATATTGAAATCAATGGAGAAAATTTAGATTTACACCAATGTGAATCGGTTCGAAAATTCCGCCGTGAATTGAATATGAAAGAAGGTTGGTACCAACGTTCTTTTGAAGCTACTTTGCAAAACGGAACCGAGATTGCAGTCAATGTAAAACGCTTCTTATCAATCGATTTGGACGAAGTGGGAATTATCAATTATGAAATTTCTCCTTTGAACAAAGATGCCAAAATTGTATACAAACCCTACATCGACGCAGGTGTAACCAACGAAGATGCAAACTGGGAAGAAAAATTTTGGGAACCATTAGAAGTAAAAAAAGGAAGCAATGAAGCTTTTGTAACGGCTCAAACGTTCAAGACGCATTTCAAAGCAACAACTTTCATGCATAATAGCATTTGGGCGAATGGAAAAAACGAAAATATTTCTCCAGTAGCCATAGATGCGACTAATGAAAAAATCCAACACAGTTACGAAACCGTAATTGCACAAGGGCAAATCTCAGCGATTCAAAAAATTGGTGGCTATACCGTTTCTATGAATCATGCTAATACACAATCTGCAGCTGAAAATGCAATTAAATTGGCTTTAGCCAAAGGATATGATGTCCTTTTAGAAGAACAAAAAACTGCTTGGGCTAAAATCTGGGAAATGTCAGATATCACTATCGAAGGTGATGTGAAAGCACAACAAGGAATCCGTTTCAATATTTTCCAATTGAACCAAACCTATTTAGGAAAAGATTCTCGTTTAAATATTGGCCCCAAAGGATTCACCGGAGAAAAATACGGTGGCTCTACCTATTGGGATACTGAAGCCTATTGTATTCCTTTCTATATGGCAACCAAAGACCAAGAAGTGGCTCGCAATTTATTGACCTATCGCTACAACCAATTGGACAAAGCCATCGAAAATGCTGGTAAATTAGGATTCACTAATGGCGCCGCTTTGTACCCAATGGTAACCATGAACGGTGAAGAATGCCATAACGAATGGGAAATTACTTTCGAAGAAATTCATAGAAATGGTGCAATCGCTTTTGCCATTTTTAACTATTATCGTTTTACAGGAGATTATAGTTATATTCCTGAAAAAGGATTGGAAGTATTAATTGGTATTGCTCGTTTTTGGCACCAAAGAGCTACTTTCTCAACCCATAAAAATCAGTATGTGATTTTAGGAGTTACCGGTCCAAATGAATACGAAAATAATGTCAACAATAATTTCTACACCAATTATATTGCCAAATGGTGTATTGATTATGCGGCTGAACAAATTCAGAAAGTATCTTTAGAATACCCATCTGATCACAAACGCGTTATCGAAAAAGTAAATTTATCGAATGCCGAATTACAAGATTGGAAAAAAGTGGCGGATAATATGTACTTCCCGCAATCGGAAGAATTGGGAGTGTATTTGCAACAAGACGGATTCTTGGATAAAGAATTAGTTCGCGTAGCCGATTTAGACAGAAATCAACGCCCGATCAACCAAAAATGGTCTTGGGATAGAATTTTACGTTCGCCTTATATCAAGCAAGCCGATGTATTACAATGTTTTTACTTCTTTGAAGATCATTTCTCTAAAGAACAATTGAAAAATAATTTTGAATTCTACGAATCGTTTACAGTTCATGAAAGTTCGCTTTCACCATGTGTCCACTCCATCCAGGCAGCTGTTTTGGATAAAATGGATATGGCATATACTTTCTATTTGAGAACTTCTCGTTTGGACTTAGATGATTATAACAAAGAAGTAGAAGAAGGATGTCATATCACTTCCATGGCAGGTACATGGATGAGTATTGTTGAAGGTTTTGGAGGAATGCGTGTAAAGGATAACAGCTTACATTTTGCGCCAAAAATTCCAAAAGAATGGGAAGGATACTCCTTCAAAATTAATTTCAGAAACCAAATTGTAAAAGTAACGGTGGATCAAAAAGCAACTCAAATTGCTTTAGAAGGTAACACCGCTATTACAGTAGTAGTTAATGGAAAAGAAATAGCTGTAGCTGCTAATGCTGCAGTTACGGTTTAGTTTTTGAACCATTAAGAAATTAAGATTCATTAAGGTTTTTACAAAGACATTATATTAAAAATACGTAGATGAGAATCACAATGACTAAAAAAGAAGTAACCCAATTATCTTATGAGATAATTGGGTTTGCTATAAAAGTTCACAAAGAACTTGGTCCTGGATTATTAGAAAGTATATATGAAGAATATTTAAAATATGAATTAGAGAGTAATGGTTATGATGTCAAGCAACAACTCACTGTAAAGATCAATTATTATGATTTAGAAACTAAGGCGGATTTAAAAATTGACTTATTGGTAAATGATTGTGTTGTTGTAGAATTAAAAGTAGTTGAAAACATACTGCCCATACATGAAGCACAACTTTTATCCTATATGAAATTACTTAGACGACCACAGGGATTATTGATAAATTTTAAAACAACTAATATTACAAAATCGACAAAACCTTTTGTGAACGATTATTTTGCAATGCTAAAGGATGAATAAATAAAGCTGTCAATTTCAAAAAACTTAATGTTCCTTAATTTCTTAATGGTTCAAAATGAAAAAAATTTTATTATTGGTTATCACATCATTTGCTTTTGCTCAAAGTCCTCAAGTGGGTTCGGGCAAAGTACAACGCATTGACAACTTCAAATCCAACTTTGTGGACTCCCGAACTGTCGATGTTTGGTTGCCAAATGGGTATTCTGAGACACAACAATATGCTGTCTTGTACATGCACGATGGTCAAATGTTGTATGATGCTTCCACGACTTGGAACAAACAATCTTGGGAAGTGGATGAAGTAGCTGGTAAATTGATTTCAGAAGGCAAGACCAAAAAATTCATTGTAGTAGGTATTTGGAATAATTCACAAAAACGCCATCCTGAATATTTTCCGCAAAAGCCCTATGAAAGTTTAAATCAAACACAAAAAGACACGATTACGGCGCAATTACAAAAAGCTGGAAGGACAAAAGAAATCTTTCAACCTATCTCCGATTTGTATCTGAAATTTGTAGTGACCGAATTAAAACCCTACATCGATAGTCATTTTGCTACTATTAAAAACAAAGAAAATACTATCATTGCAGGATCCAGCATGGGCGGATTAATTTCCATGTATGCCATTTGCGAATATCCAGAAGTTTTTGGCGGTGCTGCTTGTATTTCAACCCATTGGCCTGGAATATTTAGCACGCAGAACAATCCTATTCCCGATGCCTTTATTTCATATATGGATTCGCATTTACCTGATCCAAAAACACACCAAATCTATTTCGATTATGGCAACAAAACGTTAGATGCGTTGTATCCTGAGTTACAGAAAAAAGTAGATGCTCTTATGCAGAAAAAAGGTTTTACCAACACCTATTGGTCGACCCAATTTTTTGATGGAAAAGACCATTCCGAAAAATCGTGGGCAGAACGTCTACACATTCCTTTGCAATTTTTATTAAAAAAATAAATTTTACTTCTATGAAAAAGTTTCTCTTTTTATTACTGACCACAAGCTTTGCATTTGCTCAAATCGATCGAGTGGAACCACCGTTTTGGTATGCCGACATGAATTTATCAGAGATACAGATTATGTTCTACGGAAAAAATATTGCCCAAAATGAAGTAGCTGTTTCCAATGGAGTGGTGATTAAAACCATCCAGAAAACAGAAAATCCTAACTATCTATTTGTAACGATTGACACTAAAAATCAACCGGCACAAGAGCTTGTTTTTTCGTTTTCCAAAAATAAAAAAGTAGCCTTTACAAAGCCTTATAGCTTGAAATCAAGAAGAGAAAATTCCCGCTTTCGCAAAGGATTTGATAGCTCAGATATGGTTTATTTGTTGATGCCCGATCGTTTTGCAAACGGCAACCCAAATAATGACAGCGCCAAAGAAACGATTGAAAAAGCCAATCGTGCCAATAAAGACGGTCGACACGGTGGGGATATCGAAGGTATCATCAATAATTTAGATTACATCAAGTCATTAGGCGCCACTGCCATTTGGCCTACTCCACTTTGCGAAGACAATGACGAAAGAGGTTCGTACCATACTTACGGTCAATCCGATGTGTACAAAATCGATTCCCGTTTTGGAACCAATGAAGATTATGTTCGTTTGAGTGCAGAATTACACCAACGCGGCATGAAAAATATTATGGATTATGTGACGAATCATTGGGGGTACAAACATTGGATGATGAATGACTTACCAACTTACGATTGGATTCATCAATTTCCAGGTTTTAAACAAACCAATTATAGAATGACATCTCAATTTGATCCCAATGCATCCAAAACAGATGCTGCCATGTGCATGGACGGATGGTTTGTCAAATCGATGCCTGACTTGAATCAGTCGAATCCATTAGTATTAAATTACCTTATTCAAAATGCCATATGGTGGATTGAATATGCCGACTTAGACGGCTTCAGAGTAGATACCTATTCGTATTGCGATAAAAAAGGAATTGCCACCTGGACCAAAGCCATTACCGACGAGTACCCGCATTTTAATATTGTAGGAGAAGTGTGGATGCACGATCAAGCGCAAATGGCTTATTGGCAAAAAGACAGTAAAATTGGAGCGATCCAAAGCTACAATTCCAACCTGCCTTCGGTGATGGATTTTACCTTACATGATGCTATTAACGGAGGTGTTTTTAACGAAAGTAAAGCCAATTGGGACAAAGGAATTATCAAAGTATATGAAAATTTTACGAATGATTTCCTATATCCAAACACCAATAATCTTTTGGTATTTGCCGAAAATCATGATACGAATCGTTTTAACCAAATCTATCAAGGCGATTTCAAAAAATACCAAATGGCTATGAGTTTGGTCGCTACTGTTCGTGGGATTCCGCAATTATATTACGGTTCTGAAATTGGTATGAAAGGGGATAAAAATGTGGGAGATGGCGATATTCGTCACGATTTCCCAGGGGGATGGAAAGGCGATACTAACAATGCTTTTTCTGCTGCAGGTCGTACCAAGGAACAACAGCAATACTTTGATTTTACAGCGCAATTATTCAACTGGAGAAAAGGAAAATCAGTGATTCATACAGGAAAAACTACACATTATGTTCCTGAAAACAATGTCTACACCTATTTTAGATACAATGATACTGAAAGCGTTATGGTGTTGCTAAACAATTCGGATGAAAAACAAGAAGTAAACATTTCTCGTTTTAGAGAAAACACTCAGAATTATTCAACTGGAAAAGATGTGATTACTGGACAAATAATTAACCTTAAAAATAACATTAATATTGAAGCCAAATCGGCTTTAATATTAGAACTTAAATAATGAATACCATGAAAAAAAATATTCTATTAGTTGCCCTTTTGGCGGCATTCATTGTGCCAAATACAACTCAAGCGCAAACTAAAAAAGTAACGAACTCCACTCCATTTGTATGGGAAGGAGCCAATCTTTATTTCTTATTGACCGACCGTTTTAACAACGGCGATTCAAGCAATGATAGCAATTACAACCGAAATAAAGAAACCGGAAAATTGCGTGGTTTCATGGGTGGCGATGTGAAAGGAATTACACAAAAAATCGAAGAAGGCTATTTTGACCAATTGGGAATTAATGCGATTTGGATGACGCCTTTGGTGGAACAAATTCACGATGGAACAGATGAAGGAACTGGATACAGCTATGGTTTTCATGGGTATTGGGCAAAAGACTGGACTGCTTTAGATCCTAACTTTGGTACTCCTGAAGAGGTAAAAAACATGGTTGAAAAAGCACACCAACACGGTATTCGAATCGTATTTGATGGGGTAATTAATCACACCGGTCCTGTTACACCACAAGATGCCGTTTGGCCAGAAAATTGGGTACGAACAACTCCTGCTTGCGATTACAAAAATTATAAAAATACTACTGCTTGTACTTTAGTTGCTAATCTTCCTGATATTCTAACGGAGAGCGAACAAAACGTAGAATTGCCTGCAGCTTTAGTCGAAAAATGGAAAAAAGAAGGTCGCTACGAACAAGAAGTAAAAGAATTAGACGAGTTCTTTGCGCGTACTGGTTACCCAAGAGCACCTAAATACTATATTATTAAATGGTTGACGGATTACATTACTGAATACGGAATTGACGGTTACCGTGCTGATACTACAAAACATTTGGAGGAAGGTGTTTGGGCCGAATTCAAAAAACAATGCGACTATGCATTTGTAAATTGGAAGAAAAATAATCCTGCAAAAGTATTGGACAACACTGCTTTTTACACTACTGGTGAAGTTTCTGGTTATAACATTAGCGGTGGTTTATATTATGATTTTGGCGATAAAAAAGTAAACTACTTTGCTAATGGATTCAATAGTTTAATCAATTTTGAATTTAAAAACGAAGCCAAAAAAGACTACGAAAGTTTGTTTTCTTACTACTCCAATACATTGCAAAAAGAGTTAAAAGGATTTGGGGTATTGAATTATGTTTCTTCTCACGACGACTCCACTCCTTTTGATGGTAAAAGAGAAAAAACTTTTGAAAGTGCTACCAAATTATTGCTAACTCCTGGAACGGCACAAGTCTATTACGGAGATGAATCAGGCCGTAATTTAGTAATCGAAGGAACTAAAGGCGATGCAACTTTGCGTTCATTCATGAATTGGGAGGATATCAAAAACAACCCAACTACTCAAAAAACCTTAGCACACTGGCAAAAATTAGGTCAGTTTAGAAAAAACCATCCTGCAGTAGGAGCTGGTGTTCATCAAAAAATTTCAGCTAGTCCTTACGTGTTTAGTCGTACTTTTTCTCAAGAAAATTACACCGATCAAGTAGTTGTAGGATTGGATCTGGCCAAAGGCAAAAAAACGATTCCAACCGGAACTATCTTTCAAAATGGAGCTAAAATAATCGATGCCTATTCTGGTAAAGAGTCGGTTGTTACCAATGGAAAAGTAACTGTTGATTCAGAATATGATTTGGTTCTTTTGGAATTAAAAAAATAAAATACAATTCAATTATAGCAACGCCTTTAGCAATAAAGGCGTTTTTTTATTCTTAACTTTGTCGTTCAAAATCAAAAAATGAATCAAGACTTTGATATACTAATTGTGGGTGGTGGCGCTGCTGGATTTTTTTCGGCGATCAATATCGTGGAACACAATCCTAAACTCAAAGTGGCGATTCTAGAACGAGGCAAAGAAGTACTTTCCAAAGTGCGCGTTTCAGGAGGGGGTCGTTGCAATGTCACTCATGCTTGTTTTGAACCCAACGAATTAGTGAAATTTTATCCCAGGGGTGAAAAAGAACTACGCGGTCCGTTTCATCAATTTTGTTCTGGTGATACCATCGAATGGTTTGAAAAACATGGTGTCGAACTTAAAATTGAAGACGATGGTAGAATGTTTCCTGTTTCCAATTCTTCACAAACCATCATCGATTGTTTTTTACATGCTAGTCACAAATTAGGCATTTCCATCCTGACAGGACAAAGTGTGCAATCCATTTTCAAAAAAGACAATTGCTGGAAAATTGAAACACAAACCGAAAATTATCTAGCCGAAAAATTGATTTTAGCTACTGGAAGCAATCCGAAAATTTGGGATTTGTTGCATACTTTCGGCCATGCTATAATTACACCTGTTCCCTCCCTATTTACCTTTAATATCAAAGATCCCCGTATCAAGGAATTACCGGGTATTGCAACTCAAGTGAGCGTCAAAGTAATAGGTAGTAAACTGGAGTCAACCGGCCCTTTATTAATTACCCATTGGGGAATGAGCGGTCCTGCCATTTTAAAATTATCGGCTTGGGGAGCACGCATCTTACACGATAAAAACTACCAATTTGCGATAGAAGTGAATTGGCTCAATGATATCGAAACTGAAGAAGCAGAAACGCTTTTGAAAGAACTCAAACAAGAACATGCCAAAAAAACGGTAGCTAAAAAATCTCCTTTTGAATTACAAAATCGATTGTGGGAAAGTTTGGTTCTCGCTTCCGGAATTGGTGCAGAAACCAAATGGGCTGATTTATCCAAAATTCAATTGCAAAACCTAGCCAACCAACTTACTAAAGGGATTTTTCAAGTCAACGGCAAAAGTACTTTTAAAGAAGAATTTGTCACTGCGGGCGGAATTGATTTGAAAGAAATCAATTTCAAAACTATGGAAAGCAAAATACATCCTAACTTATATTTTGCTGGAGAAATCGTTAATATAGATGCCATAACAGGAGGGTTCAACTTCCAAAATGCTTGGACATCTGGGTTCATAGTTGCAAATGCTATAGCAGAATAATAAAATAATTAATACTGATTAAAGTATAAAACTACTTACCTATTCAACCACCAAATACTAGCCGTTAATACGGAAGCAAAACTCACCCAAGCCAAATACGGCAGCATTAAATAGCTCGCTGTTTTGTTGATTTTAGCAAATTGAGAATAGGTTTCAAAAATCATAAGCCACAATAAAACCACCTCAATAGTTGCCAACATCAGGTTGTGCAATCCAAAAAACAAATACGACCAAAGTGCATTCAATACCAATTGGATTGTAAAGAATTGCAAGGCTTTAGTAACTGCTGCTTTTTGCGTAGTAATTTGATTCCAAATTAATCCCGCTGCAACACCCATCATCACATACAACGAAGTCCAAACCGGAGCAAAAATCCAATTGGGCGGATTAAAACTAGGTTTGACTAAAGTAGGATACCAAGTGGTTATTGAAGTACGGGTGACCATTCCAGACACATAGCCCACTACTAAACAAATAACAACAACAATGGCAACACGAGAGATTTTGTTCATTTTGTTTATTTTGAATCAAATTTAGTCAAAACCAATTCAGCAAAAAAAGTATCTTTGCTAAAATTTTGATTCATGGTCACAGCAAACGATTTTATTCCAGCTCCCTATACCCATTCGATTGATCAAGGTGTTTTTGAATGGTCGGCGCCAAGTAATATTGCATTGGTAAAGTATTGGGGGAAAAAAGAAAATCAAATTCCCGCGAATCCTTCGGTAAGTTTTACCTTGAATAATTGTAAAACCATTACCCAATTGGCTTTCGCCAAAAAACAGAATCAAGACCCATCGACTTTTTCTTTTGACTTGCTTTTTGAAGGAAAGCCAAAAGAAGATTTCAAACCCAAAATTCAAAAATTTTTAGAGCGAATTGAAATCTATTTGCCTTTTTTGAAAGACTATCATTTTACAATTGATACTCAAAATACGTTTCCACACAGTTCTGGAATTGCCTCTTCGGCATCCGGAATGGCAGCATTGGCAATGAACTTAATGAGTTTGGAAAAGGAATTGAATCCTGCAATGACCGAAGAATATTTTCACCAAAAAGCATCATTTTTAGCGCGTTTAGGATCTGGTAGTGCTTGCCGAAGTGTAAAAGGACAAGTGGTGGTTTGGGGTAATCAAGCGAATATTCCTGGAAGTTCGGATTTATTTGGAGTAGAATTTCCACACGCCATTCACGATACTTTCAAGAATTACCAAGACACAATACTTTTAGTAGATAAAGGCGAAAAACAAGTGTCCAGCACATTGGGTCACGATTTAATGCACAATCACCCGTATGCAGATAGAAGATTTGCTCAAGCTCATGAAAATTTAGACCAACTGATTGCTATTTTTGAATCCGGGAATTTAGAGCAATTCATCGCAGTTGTAGAAAGCGAAGCTTTGACACTACATGCCATGATGATGACTTCAATGCCCTATTTTATCCTAATGAAACCGAATACATTAGAAATCATCAATCGTATTTGGCAATTCAGAAATGAAACCAAAATACCTGTTTGTTTTACATTAGACGCTGGGGCTAACGTTCATGTTCTCTACCCAAATCAAGTGAAAGAAAAAGTCTTGCAATTTATTCAGGACGAATTAGTTGGCTATTGTCAAAATGGTCAGTATATTTGTGATCAAATTGGAAATGGCAGTCAGTTAATTGATTAATCAATAGTATGAAAGGACCTTTATTTTACTCAAAAATATTACTCTTTGGAGAATACGGAATTATTCAAGACTCCAAGGGACTTTCAATTCCTTATAATTTTTATAACGGTGCCTTAAAAACCGACAAAAATCCTTCGGAAGAAGCTATTTCTTCTAACGGACATTTAAAACGTTTTGTAGCACATTTGAAAAATTTAGCCGTTGAACAGCCTACTCTAGTACAATTTGATTTAGTTACTTTAGAACAAGATGTAAATAAAGGTATGTACTTTGATTCCAGCATTCCGCAAGGATATGGAGTGGGAAGTAGCGGGGCTTTAGTTGCTGCTATTTACGACAAATATGCCCAAAATAAAATCACCGTTTTAGAAAACCTAACTCGTGAGAAATTGTTAGAGTTAAAAACGATTTTTTCTCAAATGGAAAGCTTTTTTCATGGAAAAAGTTCCGGTTTAGATCCGTTAAATAGTTATTTAAGCATCCCAATTTTAATCAACTCCAAAGACAATATTGAAGCGACGGGCATTCCAACACAAAGCCTAGATGGCAAAGGAGCCGTTTTCTTAATCGACTCAGGAATTGTAGGAGAAACTGCTCCAATGGTAAATATTTTCATGGAAAATTTGAAAGACCAAGGTTTCCGAAACATGCTTAAAACACAGTTTGTAAAATACACCGATTCGTGTGTAGAGAATTTCTTAGGTGGCGATATGAAATCATTATTTGCCAATACTAAAAAACTATCTAAAGTAGTTTTGAGTCATTTCAAACCGATGATCCCAGAAGAATTTCACGCGATTTGGCAAAAAGGAATTGATACCAATGACTACTATTTAAAATTGTGTGGTTCAGGTGGCGGTGGCTATATCTTAGGATTTACCGAAGATTTAGAACGTGCCAAAACTTCGCTGAAAGACTACAAATTAGAAGTGGTGTACCAATTCTAATTCCAATCATTTAACAACCTTATAATGCTAAGCAAAGCGAACAAATTGGTGATTAAGAAAATTATCAGCTTGTTTTCTGTGGTAAGAGGGTACAACATTCCCATTATTATCTTAGCGCAATACCTTTCAGCCGTTTTTATCTTGGCCCCTGAGCAAAGAGCACTTAACGTTCTCCTCGACTTTAATTTATTTATTCTAGTTTTTGCTTCGGGTTTGACAATTGCCTCAGGCTATATCATAAATTCTTTTTACGACAGTAAAAAAGATTTAATCAATCGCCCAAATAAATCCATGCTCGATCGGTTGGTGAGTCAAAAAACCAAATTGAATGTCTATTTCACGCTCAATTTCATAGTCGCATTAATGGCCTTATTTGTTTCCTGGCGTGCCTTTCTTTTTTTCTCAGTGTACATTTTCCTGATTTGGTTCTATTCACATAAAATAAAAAAGCAACCTTTTATTGGCAATTTAATGTCGGCTTTTTTAGCGGTATTGCCTTTTTTTGCCATCCTCTTATATTATTACAACCAAATCCCATTTGAAGCAATTGAAAACTACAGCAATCAATTGGCAGTAATTTTTGCTCATGCTAGCTTTTTATTTTTGTTATTACTCATTCGAGAAATGATAAAGGATTTAGAAAATCTAAAAGGGGACTTAGCCAATAATTACAAAACTATCCCAATTGTTTATGGGGAAAAATTTTCAAAAAATATAATTTCGGTTTTAATTATTGCTACAGTTCTTCCTGTATATATATTAATTGAAATTTACGATGTAGGTTATATGGACACTTACTTTTACGGTTGTTTAATTGTACTCCTCTTCTTTGTTTTGGCTTTACAAAAAGCAACGCAAAAAGAACAATTTCTTCGATTGCATAATGTTTTAAAGTTCCTCATTGTAGCCGGAGTCTTTTGTATCGTGTTAATTAATCCATCCGTTTTGTGGCACGGAAAACGATTGTTGCATTTTATGTAACAACTGCTGATTTCAACTCTTTGATGCTAAAATCGTTTCTCAAGGATATAAATACTATCTTTGCAGGCTGAAGGACAATTTCGTCCGAATGCAGCATTAAATTACCAATTATCATGAATACTAATAGAGGTGGTGGAAGAACCAATAGTTCTAGACCCAATTCAAATAAGCCAAAGCCAGCGATGCAAAAGCGTGCGCAGGGTCCTAAAAAGGCTAAAATCAACACAAAGGTTGCTGAAGTAGAAGCTAGTAAAGTAGCTAAAAAACCGAATCAAGCTCCTAAAAGAGCTAAGGCGGCTGACGAAATGCGTTTGAATAAATACATCGCAAACTCTGGAGTATGCTCTCGTCGCGATGCTGATATTTACATCCAATCAGGAAATGTAAAAGTAAATGGAGTTCCTGTAACTGAAATGGGGTATTTAGTAAAAATTACTGATACCGTTAATTTTGATGGAGTCCAATTAACGCCAGAGAAAAAAGAATACATCCTTTTGAACAAACCTAAAAACTTTACAACAGCACTAGACGAAGGTCAAGAATTTCGTAATGTTTTGGAATTGGTTCGCGGAGCTACCACTGCCAAAATTGGCGCCGTAGGTCGAATGGATAAAAATACTACTGGATTGTTATTGTTTACCAATGACACCGATATGATTAGAAAATTTACTTTACCTAATCAAAAATCATCTAAAATTTACCAGGTTTCCTTAGATAAAAATTTGAAATACGAAGATTTTGAAAAAATTAGCAAAGGATTGGTATTAGATGGTCACCGTGTATTTGTAGAAGAAGTAAGTTATATCGATAACGAACCTAAGAGTGAAATCGGTCTTAAATTACGTTCTTCCAATGTAAAAGTAGTTCGTGCTATTTTTGAAAACTTCGATTATAATGTATTGCGAATTGACCGTGTCGCTTTTGCAGGTTTGACCAAAAAGAATCTGCCGCGAGGCAATTGGCGAATGCTTACAGAACAAGAAATAATTAATTTGAAAAACGTATAGTTATCAAATTCAATTCATAAAAAAACCTGCCAATTACTTGGCAGGTTTTTTGTTTTTATAGACTATTTATTATCCTTTTAACTTTTTTACAGGAGTTTCTTCTTTCTTGTCTAAGCCCCTTTTTCGTAGTAAGGGTTCAATACTTGGCTCTGCACCACGGAAACGTTTGTACAAGACCATTGGATCCTCTGTACCTCCTTTTTCCAAAACATTTTTTCGGAAAGATTTGGCTTTTTCTGGATTAAAAAGAGTTGTGATTTTAAATGCTTCAAAAGCATCAGTATCTAAAACTCCAGACCAGATATAACTGTAATATCCTGAAGAATAGCCCCCAGAGAATATATGACTGAAGTACGTACTTCTATATCTTGGAATAATAGATTCAATTAAGCCAATTTTATTCATGGCTTGTTTTTCAAAAGTATTAGCATCAATGGTGATATCCTTAATTTGTGAATGGTACGCCAAATCCAATAATGAAGCAGCTAAATATTCCGTAGTTCCAAAACCTTGATCAAAGGTTCCTGACTTTTTCAATTTAGCAATTAAAGCATCGGGAATCACAGCACCAGTTTGATAATGTTTAGCAAATAGTTTAAGAACTTCCGGTTCTGCTGCCCAGTTTTCCATAATTTGCGAAGGCAATTCCACGAAATCTCTTGGCACACTTGTTCCAGCTAAACTTTTGTAGGTAACATTGGATAACAACCCATGTAATGAGTGCCCAAATTCATGAAAAAGCGTAGTCACTTCGTCAAAAGTTAATAAAGCTGGTTTGTTTTCTGTTGGTTTAGTAAAATTGCACACGATAGAAACTACTGGTGCTTTACGCACGCCATTTTCTGTTTTTTGGTTTCTATATGATGTCATCCAAGCCCCACCTCTTTTGGATTCACGTGGATGAAAATCAGTGTACAATACCCCAACATGGGTACCGTCAGCTTCTAAAACTTCAAAAGCAGTTACTGCTTCGTGGTATTTAGGAATGTCTTTTAATTCCTTAAACTGCAATCCATATAATTTTTGCGCCACTTGAAAAGCCCCGTTTCTTACATTTTCTAAACTAAAATACGGACTCAATTCTTGCTCGTCTAGATCAAATCGTTCTTTTCTGATTTTCTCTGTATAATAGCGCCAATCATAGGGTTGTACCGGTCCTTTAATCCCGTCTTTAGCCATCATTTTTTGAATGTCGGCAGCTTCTACTTTGGCTTTTTCCAAAGCAGGTTTCCATAAATCATTCAATAATTTATTGACATTTTCTGGCGTTTTGGCCATTGATTCTTCCAAAACATAATTAGAGTGAGACGCAAATCCTAATAAACGGGCTTTTTGTCCACGAAGATTAGCTAACTGAACTGCATTGGCTTTGTTATCCGTTTCATCATCGTGATTAGCACGCGTTTGATATGCATTCCAAATTTCTTGACGCAGTTTTCTATTGGCACTGTATTGCAAAAATGGCATTACGCTTGAATTGGCTAAAGTAAACACCCAACTTCCTGATTTTCCTTTAGCTTTAGCATCGGCCGCTGCCGCATCAATAACACTTTGAGGAAGTCCTGCTAATTCTTTTTGATCCGTAATGACCAATTGGTATTTATTGGTCTCCGCCAAAATGTTTTGGCCGTATTTCAAACTCAATAAAGACAAATCTCCATTAATTTTTCGAAGCGTTTCTTTCTCTGATGGAGACAAATTAGCGCCAGAACGAACAAAATCTTTATAGGCGTTATCTAAAATTCGAGCTTGCTCTAAATTCAATCCTAAGGTTTCTTTTTTGTTCCAAAGCGCTTTCACTCTAGCAAACAATTTCTCATTCAAATAAATGTTATCGCGGTGTGATGATAAATTGGGAGAAACTTCTTTGGCGATAGTTTGAATTTCTTTGTTGGTATGAGCCGAATTCAAATTAGAGAAAACGGTGTTGACATTTGATAATAACTCTCCAGCATTTTCCATTGCCAAAATTGTATTCTCAAAAGTAGGCTCGGCTGTATTATTTGCAATCGCATCAATCTCAGCAGCATTCCTTTTAATACCCTCTAAAATAGCGGGTTTAAAATGTTCGTTCTTAATTTGATCAAAGGGCGGAACATTAAATGGCGTATTATACGTCTGAAAAAATGGGTTCATAGTGGTCATTTCTTGTGCATTTGCGGTTAGCATACTTCCTATGGCTAGACAAACAAATAAAGTTTTTTGTATCATAAATTGGAGAATTAAAAAAGTAAATTTAATCAAATACTACAAACAATTACTTATAAAATGAAAAGAGAATAAAATAAAAATAATTACTTTAGCCAAAGTCATTATAACCCAATTCGATATGAAAAAGTTGCTATTACCATTTGTTTTATTGTGTGTTTTTATTACATCTGCGCAAGAATTCAAAAACTACGGAACACCATTAAATAGTGGAGATAAAAACTTTACTGCTCCAATGTTCAATTCTTTAAATCAAGTTTCAGAATATAGAAAAGGATATTTAAATGATAGGAAAATAGATGGCAGCCCTTATATAATTGAAGCTTTTACCCCTTCAGAAATCGTGGGTATACAACATACTTTCAACATGAGATACAATGCCTATGCGGATGAAATTGAAGTAGAAAAAAGTGCAAATGAAATTTATGCTTTGAAAAAAGAAAGTGAATTCAATACCATTCTAATAAATCGCGGAGCATATAAATTACGCTTAGTCAATTATTGGGGTACTGCTAAAAAAGAAAGCAATGGTTATCTTGTTGAAATTGCTTCTGGAAATGAAATCACCTTATTTAGAAGAGATAAAATTGAACTACTACCAGGTAAAGAAGCCATGACTTCATTTGAAATAACAACACAACCCAAATTAATTCGGATGAAGGCACGTTATTTTATTGGCATTAAGAATAATCCAATTATAGCTTTTCCTGAAAATAAAAAACAATTAATCAATAGCTTCCCGAATTTTAAAGATCAAATAACAAATTTCATTAAATCGAACGATTTAGATTTTGATAATGAAACCGATCTTAGCAAAGTTGCCTTATTCCTGGGTACATTGTAAAATAAAAAAAGCTTCTCAATTGAGAAGCTTTTTTTGTGCGGATAATAGGACTCGAACCTACACGCCTTGCGGCACCAGATCCTAAGTCTGGCATGTCTACCAATTTCACCATATCCGCGTGAATTGGGTGCAAATATACACATAAGTTCTAATTTTCAAAGCAAATTAAACAAAAAATATTTCACTCCTTTTTTGTACTTTTGAGGGTGAAATTTGAAATCTATTTATGGAAAATATAGCCTCTTACGTTCAACAAAACAAAGAACGTTTCATTAATGAATTAATTGAATTATTAAAAATTCCATCAGTAAGTGCTGACACAGCATACTCACAAGATGTATTCGATACTGCCGATGCTGTAAAAACAAGCTTGGAAAAAGCGGGCTGTGATCTAGTTGAAATTTGTGACACTCCTGGATATCCTATCGTTTATGGCGAAAAAATAATCGATCCTAATTTACCTACCGTATTAGTGTATGGTCATTATGATGTTCAACCACCAGATCCAATGGAACTGTGGACTTCCCCTCCATTTGAACCTGTAATCAAAACCACCGAAATTCATCCCGAAGGAGCCATTTTTGCTCGTGGTGCTTGCGATGACAAAGGACAAATGTACATGCATGTAAAAGCATTTGAATATATGGTTTCTTCAAATTGTTTGCCCTGCAATGTAAAATTCATGATTGAAGGCGAAGAAGAAATTGGGTCCAAAAGTTTGAGTTGGTTTGTAGAACGCAACCAAGAAAAACTAAAAAATGATGTGATTTTAATTTCGGATACTGGAATGATTTCAAATCAGCAACCCTCCATTACGACAGGGCTTCGTGGTTTGAGTTATGTTGAAGTCGAAGTTACAGGACCCAATCGCGATTTACATTCTGGATTGTATGGTGGGGCTGTTGCTAATCCAATCAATGTGCTAAGCAAAATGATTGCTTCGCTTCATGATGAAAATAATCATATTACTATTCCGGGATTTTATGACAATGTAGAAGAACTTTCTGCTGCTGAAAGAGCCGAAATGGCCAAAGCACCTTTTAGTTTGGAAAACTATAAAAAAGCCTTAGACATAGATGCTGTTTATGGCGAAACAGGCTATGTAACCAACGAAAGAAACTCCATCCGTCCAACACTTGACGTGAATGGAATTTGGGGTGGATACACCGGTGAAGGAGCTAAGACAGTTATTGCAAGTAAGGCTTTCGCCAAAATATCGATGCGCTTGGTTCCGAATCAAGATTGGGAACAAATCACTGAATTATTTACCAATCATTTCTTGAGTATTGCTCCTGCAGGCGTAACGGTAAAAGTAACACCTCATCATGGTGGACAAGGTTATGTTACTCCAATAGACAGTATTGGCTACCAAGCTGCCAACAAAGCCTACACCGAAACCTTTGGCGTTCCTGCAATTCCTGTTCGATCAGGAGGAAGTATCCCAATTGTAGCTTTATTCGAAAAAGAATTAAAAAGTAAAACTATCTTAATGGGATTTGGATTGGATAGCGATGCTATTCACTCACCAAACGAACATTTTGGAATATTTAACTACTTGAAAGGAATCGAAACCATTCCTTTGTTTTACAAATATTTTGTAGAGCTTTCGAAATAGAAATTCCCAAAAAGTCGCGAAGTCACAAAATCCGTTTATTCTTAATTGAGTAAACGGATTTTTTTTGGCGTTCCCTTCGGTCGGGCTTTACGCTTCAATCTGCCATTGCGAGGAACAAAGCAATCCATCTAGCCACAATTAAATACGCAATGTCAGGATTTCCTCTTCAATCCCTAACGCAAACCCAATAGATTAGTTGCAAATGTTAAATTTTCATTCTACACTTGTAGAAGTAAAATTTTATTCTACATTTGTAGAGTTAATTCTAAAAACATAGAGCAAATGTCATTATCCAACTCAGAAGAACAATTAATGGAACACCTTTGGCAACTAGAAAAAGCCTTTATGAAAGACTTGCTTGAGGCCTACCCCGAACCAAAACCCGCAACTACAACCGTGGCCACTTTATTGAAAAGAATGATTGATAAAGAATTCGTATCCTATAAAGAATTTGGCAACTCAAGAGAATATTATCCTTTGGTAAAAAAGACAGATTATTTTTCCAAACACGTTAATGGATTGATTAGTAATTTTTTCAATAATTCGGCATCGCAATTTGCATCTTTCTTTACCACCGAAACTAATTTATCTCAAACTGAACTGGAAGATCTCAAAAAAATAATAGATGTTGAACTTCAAAAAAAGAAATCATGATACAGTACTTGCTAACTTCAACTATTGCTGCAACTTCTCTTTTTATTATTTACCAGCTTTTTCTGGAAAAAGAAAAAATGCATCATTTCAATCGGTTTTACTTATTAATTAGTTTACTTTTTTCATTATTGATTCCTTTTATTTCTATTGAAATAATTAAAGAAATAACGACACCTACAACCTCACTAATTCCGACGGCCACATCAGAGGGAACTATTGTAATTGCTGAAGAAACCAATTATTTAGAACAAATACTGTGGGGAATTTATATTCTAGTAACTGCAATACTATCGTATAGATTTATGCGAAATATTTTGGCATTTTACCAATTAAGACAGAATAACTCAACCCTTTCGATTCAAAATGCGACTTTAGTATTACTGCAAGAACGAGTGTTACCGCATACCTTCATGAATAACATTTTTATCAATAAAGCGGAATACCAGGAACGGAAAATTGAAAAAGAATTATTTGCACATGAAATGACACATGTCAAACAAATGCATACGCTTGATGTTCTATTTGTTGAATTGATAAAAACAATCTTTTGGTTCAATCCACTATTTATCCTATACAAAAAAGCCATACAACTCAATCATGAATTCCTAGCCGATGAAAAAGTAGTACACTCGTACAAAAACATTCCATTTTATCAATCACTGTTGTTATCCAAAGTGAGTTGCTACCCACCCTTGTCTTTAGCTAGTAATTTAAATTTTCAAATAACCAAAAAACGATTTCTTATGATGAGTAGAAATTCTTCAAAAAAAATAATACTTGCAAAACAGCTCGGTTTACTACCTATATTTACGGCAATTTTCTGCTATTTCTGTATTGATAGTGTTGCACAAGTACAAACAACAAAAGCAACAAATACAAAATATACTGTTACAGCAAGCTTTGATAGAGATACCTACTATGCAGGTGTTTTAGTAAATGTTACTGATAATAAAAGAAATATCACCTTTTCCAAAAAGTATGAGGCTTTAACTTTGGAAGAAAAAAACAGGTACTTATCATTCACTCCAAGAAAGTACTCAAAAAAAATTCCGACAAAGGCAGAATTTGAGGAATTTAAAAACAGTAAAAAATATGCCATATGGATTGACGGTATTCCTGCCAATAATAGCCATTTGGCTGTATACGCACCAAACAAAATTGCTTATTTTTCAGGTAGCTTTGTTCATAAAAACGCTAGAAGCGAAAAATTTCCACAACCATTTCAATACAGTTTTTATACAGAGGGCTATTATGAAAAAAACTTAAAAAATGCACATAAAAAGTTTTCTGGAAAAAGCATCAATATTGATCTTAGTCGATCAAAAAAGTCACCTATAACTTCCAAATCAAATATAAAAGGAGAAGCGTCAGTTAGTATTACTACAAACTCAGCAAATTTAAATCCTAATCTGAAAACAGAGACTTTAGTCAATTTGCTAAAAGAAAACACAAAAGAAAGTGACCCAATACCCTCAAATGAAGATGTTCTTAATTTAATAAATACAACTGAAAAACCTGAATTCCCTGGAGGCATGAAAAAGTTTTATCAATTTGTGGCCGATAATTTTCAAATGCCAACCGATATAAAATTAAAAGGCAAAGTATACGTCATGTTCATTATCGAAAAAGATGGAAGTATTACTAATGCGAATATCTTAAGAGACATCGGATTTGGTACTGGTGAAGAAGCACTTCGCGTAATCAAACTTTCTCCGAAATGGATTCCCGCTCAAAAAGATGGACTGCCAGTTCGTGTTCAGTATAGTTTACCAATCACTATTATGAGTTCTAATTTATAAAACAATAAAATATTTAACCACTAAAAATAACATTATGAAAGCAACCCAATTATCATTCGCAATGCAACCTAAAAAATGGTTTAGCATGTCTATTTTCATTATTGTTTTAACAATCAGTTTTTTTGCCACAGCTCAAGAAAAACAATCTCAGAAGAAAGAGTCCGGATCACTTTTTCAGATTTACTATAACAATACTGTTTTCAAAATTAAAAATGAAAAAGGTGCCATTGTAGCTGAAAAAAAATATGCACAATTAACCCAAACTGAAAAAAAGCTAGTACCAAGTTATTTAGTAGGAAGTAAGACTACACCAACAAAAGAAGAGCTCGATGAGTTACTAAAAAAAGGTGGCCCTGCCGAAATTATCGTAGATGCCTTTGATCCAAAGAATGTTAAAACAAAAAAAGAGGATTCCAATGCAGTTTACAATACATCAGAAATAACTGTTAACCCAGAATTTCCAAATGGTATGGAAGCCTTTTACAAATTTGTAGGCGAAAATTTCACGATGCCAAAGACTCCAAATGATGTTAAATTATCAGGAAAAACTTATGTATCATTCATAATTGAGACTAATGGTGAGATATCTAATATCAAAGTACTTCGTGACATTGGTTATGGAACTGGTGAAGAAGCTGTACGAGTTTTGAAATTATCCCCAAAATGGACACCAGGAAAAGTAAATGATGAAGCAGTTCGAACAGCCTACAGCTTACCAATCACTATTCAATCCAAATCTTAAATACCCAATCAAATCCGTTCACTCAAGAACGGATTTTTTTTTATAAATCAAAGAAGAAGCTGATCAACATGTTCCAAAAATTATTTGAAAATTAGTTTTAAAATCAATCCATTTAGAATATTTTTGTGAAAAAAGATATGGATAAGAAAATCTCAATCACCGGGGCCTTTATAGGAATGGTTGCCATTATTTTAGGCGCATTTGGCGCACATGCTCTAAAAAAAGTATTGACTCCAGAGCAATTAATTAGTTTTGAAACAGGGGTGCGTTACCAAATGTACCAAGCGTTCTTTTTATTCTTTCTTGCCACTCAAAATGATATTCAAGAGAAAACTAAAAAAACAATATTTACACTAATCCTATCAGGAACTCTTTTCTTTTCAGGATCAATTTATCTATTGTCCACGACGGGAATAACAGGGGTCAATTTTAAACCGATCGGATTCATTACGCCAGTTGGCGGATTATTACTAATAGTAGCTTGGGGAATATTAGGTTTCTCTATTTTGAAAACAAGAAAATAAAAAAAGCGGTTTCAAATGAAACCGCTTTTTTTATTTATTTATCAAAGTTTTTCACTCTTTATTTTATTGAGTACAAAATAGGCTTACTCGGACTCGCATCATTTTCAAATGAAGCGATTTGTAAATTAAGTACATAATTCCCGTCAGCAACTTCATTGGGAACAAAAATCATTTCGGTAATGGTGCAATCCAGTCTTGCATCCTCATTCAAATGGTTGACGTCTTTAACATTCCAAAAGGCTTTGTGTGCGGCTAACTTCCCGCCGTCTTTTTCTTTATCAACACTAGGTAAATCAATCAACAAATGTTGGATTCCGCTTTCGCGAAGGAATACCGCTGCTGCTTCAGATAAATAGGGCGGATTGGTATTGGAATACTTGAATGATTTTTTGGCAGCCTTATTAGGCAAAGTGCGAATCACAATAGCTTCTGGGTTCATTTCTGAGTCATGAAAAGGTTTCAATGCCTTTTCAATTTGCTCTTTTGAAATTACTTCGTCCTCTCCTACTTTTTCGGGTTGAACTGTAATTAGTGTCGCCCAAAAGAAAAACTGCTTCAAACATTGGTTGATGCTATAGAACTCTTTAGTTATATGTCCCAAACACTCGGTATGCGTTCCATGCGCGTGTGGATTAAAAAACAGATTGTTGAAATTGGTTGACGATTGTCCTTCTGCCACTTTACCAATCCAATCTCCCATAACTACAGGTTTGATTTCCGGTGCGTTTTGGTACCAAGCAATCGGATTGTGCTCGTCATTCGTTATTGGAATGGAAATATCAATGGGTTTTGATAAGTCGATTTCAAAATTTTTGATTGTTGCTTTCATAATTATTTAACCGTGCGGTTAGGCTATTCCAAATTTAGGTAAAACAAATCACTTGCTATTCCATCCGTGAGAAATTTCCCTTTCAGCGTTGGTTTCAAAATACCATCGGTAATTACAAGCAAATCGTCATTAATGAATTTTTGTGATTGTTGTTTCAAATAATTCAAATAATCTGTGCCAAATTCTTGCTCTATTCGAACTAAAGAAACGCCCCAGATTGTTCGTAATCCCGTCATGATGTATTCATTATAAAGGTCTTCTTGAGACAATAATTCAACTTCCCTAGGCAGTTCGCCATTCTGAATTGCTTTCAAATACAAAGTATTATTGGCAATATTCCAACTCCTAGAAACGCCATCGTAACTGTGAGCCGAAGGGCCAATTCCAATATACTTTTTGCCTAACCAATAAGCCGTATTGTTTCGAGAAAAATAATTTTCTTTACCAAAGTTAGACAACTCATAATGCACCAATCCATTGGCTTCAAGCGTTTCAACCAAAATTATGAAATGCTCTTGCGCTACTTCATCCTTAGGCGAAGCAATTTTGCCAGTTTGAATAAGTTTATCTAAGGCCGTTTTTGGTTCTACCGTCAACGCGTAACTGGATATGTGTGGTATTCCAAAAGAGAGTGCCGTTTCAATATTCTTTTGCCATCTTTCGTTTGTCATCCCAGGAATTCCATATATTAAATCCAAAGAAATATTGTCAAAATATCGGGTGGCAAGTTCAAGGCAGTTTTTGGCTTGCGCCGAATCATGTGCGCGATGCATCAGCTTTAAATCTTCTTCAAAGAAAGATTGAATTCCAATCGAAAGTCGGTTAATCCCGATTACAGCAAATGCTTTCAAATTTTCTTCCGATAAATCATCTGGATTGGCTTCTAAAGTAATTTCAGGGTTTTGGGACACCGGATAATTTTGGCGCACTGTATCAATCAATAATTGGATATCCTCTACATTCAATACGGATGGAGTTCCGCCTCCAAAATAAATAGTTTCAATACATTGGAATTCAGCAACGAATTGAAATTCGTCTTTACGCAACTGTAATTCTTTGGCTAAAGCCCAAACCATTTCCTCTTTCTTCTTCATCGAAGTCGAAAAATGAAAGTCGCAGTAATGACAGGCTTGTTTACAAAATGGAATGTGAATATAGATTCCGCTCATTATTAAAGTGGTCAGTGGTCCGATTTTAGTGGTCAGACCAGATGAAGAAAATATTAGTTTTCAGATTTAGAACCAAATTTACCTGGATTTAATATCATAAAATTGATAAGCTTACCAACTTCATTTGACTTTTCAAGAATAGAATCGTGAATTTCTTGTGATATATATTTACAAGCTAAAGCATATTCTAACCAACCCTGGGTTTCAGAATTTTCTGCATCAGCGTCAGTCAATTTACTATGAAAATATTTTGGATATTCTCTTTTTCTATACGCTTCTGCTATTGTAATTGTTACACTTCTTGAACTTCTTCGAATTTGATCCGTTAAAGAATATAATTCTTCTTTTGGAAAACTTTTGGTCAATTCAAAAATTTCCATAGCAACATCAAATCCTTTCTTGTAAGCTAATAAATCTTGAAATCTCATAAAATATGATTATTTAACTGGTCACTAAAAGCTGTGCACTGAGCACTATTTCTTAATTCGTTCTTCGTTTTGCTTCACAAAAGCATCCCAACCCGAATAGCTTTTCCCAATTTCTACTCGACCCGAATTAAAGAAGTGACAAACAGCAGCAGCTAATCCATCTGTTGAATCTAAGTTTTTAGGCAAGGTTTTAAGACCTAATAATTGTTGGAGCATTTTAGCAACCTGCTCTTTACTGGCATTTCCATTTCCGGTAATGGCCATTTTAATTTTTTTGGGTTCGTATTCTGTAATCGGAATTCCGCGTGAAAGCCCAGCAGCCATAGCCACTCCTTGCGCTCGTCCTAATTTCAACATCGATTGTACGTTTTTACCGAAAAAGGGAGCTTCAATCGCTATTTCGTCTGGATTGTGGGTTTCAATCAACTCAATCGTACGTTCAAAAATGATTTTTAACTTTTGGTAATGATTGTCGTATTTGGATAGTTGCAATTCGTTCAATTGCAAAAACTCCATTTTTTTATTGACCACTTTAATCAATCCAAAACCCATAATAGTGGTTCCTGGGTCGATTCCTAATATGATGCGTTCGTTTGCCAATGGAGGATTGTTTACAGGTAGCAATTACTCTACTTTTAGAATAACAGGAAGAATAAATTGGGTTTTAACTGGAATGCCGCGTTTGATTGCAGGATTTACTTTTGGGAAATCAACCAATCGAGCTTTTAAAATACTGTCAATTTTTATGGTATCATAGGCCACCGAATCTTTAGGAAACTGAGGTTCAAATTGTAATGTTGCATTTGGAAAGACAGTAACTTTTACTTCTATAGTATCTAATTCTGGATACAAAACCGAAAGCGTATCAACACTTAATTTTTCTTGAATTAACTGAGTTAAAATTTCGAAAAAACATTGTTGGCGCTGGGTCTTATTCTCAATTTTCTCACAATCAACAAGCGAAGGAAATTCATCGACTTCTTTCCAATTGATTTCGTTTAACTCTTTGGCCAACAATTCCTGTTCAGTAGGCACTTGCTTCCCAAAATACTGACAAGAATTAAACAAAAGAAAAAGTAATAAAAGAAAATAATGCTTCAATGTATTGTATTTGATTGGAACTAATTGGGTATAAAAATACAATTATTTTTATTTGAGAAGCGCTATAACGTTACAAATCTTGATTGATGAATGAAAAATAGAAAAAAACAAGAGAAAAAATGTAGGGGATGATGTTCTTTTAAAGAGATACGAGCTAACTATAACGATTTAGTACTTTTCTAAATCAAAAAAGCTATCCTTAGTTCTGAAAATCAGAATTTCTGGAAAGCTTTTCATCGGTCTAACTACTAAACCCGGTCAGCTTACAAGGCCGACCAAACAACACAACTAGCCTTAGATACCATTTTTGGGCAAAAAAGCACCTCTTTACGAAGTGCTTTTCCCAATTTAGCGGTCTGGACGGGACTCGAACCCGCGACCCCATGCGTGACAGGCATGTATTCTAACCAACTGAACTACCAAACCTCTGCTTAATTGCGGTTGCAAATATACAACAGATTTCTGTTTACGCAAGTGTTTTTATAAAAAAAATTAAATAATTCGTTTTGAAATCAACCAAGGTTTTGTTTTTCAACCAACTAGGCTTAAAGGATTTTTTCAAAATTTTTATTCAGTATAACTACGACATAATGAATTCATATTTAGCCAGAAGTTCGCACTAGCTTTTCAAAAATGGATACGCTATATATTGATTACTATTAAAGTATAATCCATATTTCATTTAGAGCTACACAATTGATTTTCAACGGAAAGGTTTTAAACTTTATCTTAAAATAAATAGTTTATTAGCAATTTCACAAAACAATAAAGGATTGACTTTCGCCAATCCTTTATTATACTATTCTTATAATCTCTGAATTACAACAAAGCGTCTAAACTATCTGCATAGGTTTGTTTTGGAGCAACACCGACTTGTTTTCCTACTACTTCTCCATTTTTGAAAATCAAAACAGTTGGTATGTTTCTTACTCCGTATTTTGCTGCAAATTCTTGGTTAGCATCAACGTCTACTTTTCCAACAACTACTTTCCCTTCGTATTCATTGCTTAATTCATCAACGATTGGTCCTACCATTCTACATGGTCCACACCATGCTGCCCAAAAATCTACTAAAACTGGTTTGTCTGATTTCAAAACTACTTCATCAAAAGTAGCATCTGTTATTGCTAATGCCATAATATCGTTATTTATTTATTTTGTTTAATTATTGTGATGCAAATTTATAAATTAAAAACCATTCTAACATCACTACGAAATTAGTTTTGGCTATAAAAGTATTGCCTTTTTTTATATGCTAATTAGTTCAACTTAAAGTTAATCTGTCTTTTTTCTAATTCCAACAATAACTCGTTGGATATTTTAACTTTTAATTTTCGACTTGGCATACTCAATTTGGTCACTACATTGATTTCTTCTACTTCAGTAGTGGTACTTATTTTTTGGGTTTCCATCAAAGGAACATCTACATCTTCAATATCCGTTTCTTCTACAAATACCTCCTCATCGGTTTCGGCAATTTCAGAAATCGTTTCGACAATTTTGGTAATTTTCTCTAATTCCATGATTTCGAAAGTTACCGTATTGTCTCCTTTATTGTCTTGAAAAAGCTGGTTCAATTGCTGAATAAAATCTGATTGAATATCATTGATATTCAATAATAACACTAGCTTTTTGGCAAATGAAGGCAATACATCCTGTAAATATTGGATCAGCGTAAACTGCAAACGAGGTTCTCCTTTTTTACCGGTTTCTTTATCAGCCCAACCTTCTTTAACCAATACACGCATGTAGGTAAAGTTATTCTGAATCAAAAAGTGACGGAATTTCAAATACTCTTCTCCAAAGATTCTAAACTCGTAACTTTCATCGTATCCTTCTAGAAAAAAAGAAGCCCAACCTTTGCCATTTTTAGCCACCCGATGTTGCACATTATTTATAATTCCACCAAAAGAAAGTGTCTTCCCTACGTAGTGTTCTAAGTGTTTCAGCGCCTCTAATTTGGCATTGCAAAAGTATTTCATCTCAAACTTGAAATCATCCAATGGGTGCCCAGAAATATAAATTCCAACCACTTCTTTTTCCTTGGCTAATTTTTCCATAGTGCTCCAATCTTCACAAGGCGGCACCACGGGCTCAGCAATTTGAACATCGCTACTTTCTCCAAACAAACTTACTTGCGATGAATTTTCGTTTTCTTGGAACTTCGCTCCGTAACGCATCGCTTTTTCATAAAAGGTAATTCCGTCGCCATCATCATGAAAATATTGGGCTCGGGTTGTCCCTTCAAACGAATCGAATCCTCCGGCTAAAGCCAAATTCTCTAAAGCTTTTTTATTGGCGGCTCGCAAATCAATGCGTTTGGTCAAATCAAAAATCGATTTGTATTTCCCGTCTTTTCGATTCTCTACAATAGTAGCAACAGCACCTGAACCTACTCCTTTAATCGCTCCCATTCCAAAACGAACCGCATAATCATCATTAACTGTAAATTTATAAAATGACTCGTTCACGTCTGGCCCTAAAACCTGCAATCCCATTCGTTTACATTCTTCCATAAAGAACGAAACTTGTTTGATATCGCTCATATTATTCGAAAGCACCGCCGCCATATATTCGGCTGGATAATTGGCTTTCAAATAGGCGGTTTGATAGGCAATCCAAGCATAACAAGTAGAATGCGATTTGTTAAACGCATATTCGGCAAAGGCTTTCCAGTCGTTCCAAATTTTTTCTAATTTGTCTTTAGCATGTCCTTTGGCCATCGCCTGCTCGATGAATTTTGGTTCCATTTTCGCCAAGACATCGATCATCTTTTTTCCCATTGCTTTACGCAATACATCGGCATCCCCCTTAGAAAAGTCAGCTAATTTTTGGGACAAAAGCATTACCTGCTCTTGGTAAACGGTAATTCCGTAGGTATCTTTTAATAATTCTTCACAATCGTCCAAGTCATATACAATTGGCTCTTCGCCATTTTTACGTTTAATAAAACTTGGAATATAGGCAATCGGACCCGGGCGATACAGCGCATTCATAGCGATCAAATCAGGAAAAACCGTAGGCTTTAATTCCTTCATGTATTTCTGCATTCCGGGACTTTCGTACTGAAAAATCCCTACGGTTTCGCCACGTTGAAATAGTTCGTAGGTTTTTTGGTCGTCAATAGGAAACTCATCAGGATTCAAGTCAATTCCAGATCGGTATTTCACCAATTTAACCGTGTCTTTGATCAGGGTTAGGGTTTTCAATCCCAAAAAGTCCATTTTTAACAAGCCGGCACTTTCTACCACCGAGTTGTCAAATTGGGTCACGTATAAATCAGAATCTTTGGCTGTAGCTACCGGTACAAAATTGGTAATATCATCGGGCGTAATGATCACACCACAAGCGTGAATTCCTGTATTTCTTAGATTTCCTTCTAAAACTTTGGCTTGCTGAATGGTATCGCCTCCTAAATCATTCCCGCCAGCCAAGGCTATTAATTCTTTAATTTTATCGTATTCTTCTGGACGAACCGTTTTCTTAATTAACGCATCGTCTTCTTTTAGAAAACGTGCCAAATTCCATTTTGACGGCATCATACCCGGAATTAACTTCGCGATTTTATCGGCCTCAAATAAAGGCAAATCCAATACACGCGCCGTATCACGAATAGCCGATTTGGTAGCCATTTTTCCATAGGTGATAATTTGAGCTACTTGTTTGGATCCGTATTTTCGAATCACATAATCCATGACGCTACTTCTACCTTCGTCATCAAAATCAATATCAATATCGGGCAATGACACACGATCTGGATTCAAGAAACGCTCAAAAAGCAGGTTGTATTTCAGCGGATCTATATTGGTAATTTTCAAACAATAGGCCACTACTGAACCTGCAGCAGAACCCCTTCCTGGCCCCACAGAAACTCCCATGTTACGAGCCTCAGCGATAAAATCTTGAACAATCAAAAAGTACCCTGGATAACCTGAATTTTCAATGGTCATCAACTCAAAATCCAAGCGTTCTTGAATTTCGGGAGTAATTTCGGGATAGCGTTTTTTTGCCCCTTCAAAAGTCAGGTAACGCAAATACTTATTTTCACCTCGTTTGCCTCCATCCATCTCATCTTCGGGAACCAAAAACTCGGCAGGAATTTCAAACTTGGGCAATAAAACATCGCGAGCTAAATCGTAAATTTCAATTTTATCGACAATTTCGGCAATATTAGAAATGGCTTCTGGCAAATCGTTGAAGAGTTGTTTCATCTCGTCTCCCGATTTGAAATAATATTCTTGATTAGGCAAACCATATCGGTAACCTCGACCTCGACCTATTGGTGTAGTTTGCTTTTCGCCATCGCGCACACACAATAAAATATCGTGAGCATTAGCGTTTTCTTTGTCAATATAAAAAGTATTATTAGTAGCAACGAGCTTTACTTCATGTTTTCTTGCCAAACTTACTAAAGCCGAATTAACACGATTTTCATCTTCCTGATTGTGGCGCATCAACTCGATATAAAAATCATTTTGGAATTCGTTTTTCCACCAAAGCAAGGCTTCTTCAGCCTGGTTTTCTCCCAAATTCAGAACTTTATTTGGAATTTCTCCATAGAGATTTCCAGACAAAACGATAATATCTTCTTTGTATTCTTGAATGACTTTTTTATCAATTCTGGGCACATAATAAAACCCTTCGGTATAGGCAATCGATGACATTTTTGCCAAATTTTGATACCCTTTTTTGGTCTTCGCCAATAATACAATTTGGTATCCATTGTCTTTTCGAGACTTATCTTTATGATTGTCGCACACAAAAAACTCACAACCTACAATCGGTTTCATAGGAACTTCAGTAGGTTCTTCTCCATTCTCGATTGCCGTCTTGTTCTTGGCTGCAGCCGATTTATTATGGGCCAAAATATCCCGAACAAAATGAAAGGCGCCCATCAAATTAGCATGGTCAGTCATTGCAACGGCAGGCATTTTTTGTTGCGCAGCTGCTTTTACCAATGCAGCAATACTAATTGTAGATTGTAAAACGGAGAATTGGGTGTGGTTATGAAGATGAACAAAATCAGTATCAACTAATGCTTTTTTGTTTTCAGAAAGCGTTGCTTTTGAGACCGTCTCAGCCTGTTTCTCACCGAACTGTTGGCGAATTCGATCTGAAGCTTCTTTTAGATTGATGTGTTTTAGACCAATTAATTCAATCGTTCTTGGGTTTCTATTTTTAAAATCTTCAAAATAAGAAGCCGGAACATCCAATTCTTCTTTTGTAAAAACGTCACGGCGAATTAATTCTAAAAAACAACGGGTTGTTGCCTCCACATCAGCAGTCGCGTTATGGGCTTCGGCAAAAGGTTGGTTAAAAAGATAACTGTGTAATTCGGTTAAAGTTGGTAATTTAAACCTTCCCCCACGTCCGCCAGGCAATTGCAAAAGTGAGGCTGTCACTTCGGTACAGGTGTCTAAAACAGGCATCGAAGCCATTGGCGATTCTACTCCTAATCGGTGGAATTCGCAGCCCATAATATTGACGTCAAACCCTAAATTTTGACCGACAATAAATTGGGCTTTCGCCAAAGCGATGTTGAATTTTTCTAACACTTCGGCCAAAGAAATTCCTTCAGCCTCGGCTAACTCAGTTGAAATACCGTGAATTCGTTCCGCATCATAAGGAATGTTGAATCCCTCTGGTTTTACCAAATAATCTTGATGCTCGATGAGTTTTCCCATATCATCGTGCAACTGCCAAGCAATTTGAATACAGCGTGGCCAATTGTTGGTATCGGTGATGGGTGCGTCCCAACGCTTTGGTAAACCTGTGGTTTCGGTATCGAATATTAAGTACATAAAGCTTCAGCCCAGCCCGCCGTTTATCGTCGGGAACAAAAATCAGATGGATTTCAGTTGTTTATTTAACTGGTTGCAAACATTTTATTATTAGAAAAACTCAAAAAAAATGAGTTTCAAATTTAGTTTTTTTTAGGCTAAAAAAATCGGGAAGTTATTAACAAAAAAATGGAATTCAATTTTTTTGGATGTCGTAAAATGAACTCAAAAAAAAGCAACAATTCTGACTGTTTTATTTTTCAAAATCGAAGCTCAAAAACACATAAAAATGATTCAAAACAGAAAATTAAATTCTGCCGAATTTTCCAAATTATGACTATTTTATGCTCAAATGTTACATTTTTATGCTTAAAAACCATCAAATTAGGACAAAACAAGCCTAAATTTGCAATTTCTAAAATTAGAACAAAACACAATAAAAAGAAGTTTTAAATAAACTCAAACGACATAGGTATAGGTAAAATAATTCAAAACAGAATTCTTTAAAATACTAATCGTATTGATTAAGCCATTTTGGGTATCGTATATAGTGCGTATTGTATCAAAGCGACTTTAATTCTTTTTTTATTTTTGCATCAATTCTTACAATTGGGTTCTAAAACCCGATAGTGAAAACACAGAAATACATTTAAAAATAGTTACAATGAGTAAAACATTATTTGACAAAGTATGGGATTCGCACGTAGTGCGTAAGATTGAAGATGGACCAGACGTGTTTTTTATTGACCGTCACTTCATCCATGAAGTTACTAGTCCTGTTGCCTTTTTAGGTTTAAAAACAAGAGGTATTTCGGTTTTATATCCAGAGCGTACTTTTGCCACTGCCGATCACAACACACCGACAATAAATCAACACTTACCGGTGGCAGATCCATTATCTGCTAATCAATTGAAAGCCTTAGCAGACAATGCCAATGAATATGGTATTTCTCACTGGGGATTAGGTCACCAAAAAAACGGAATCGTACACGTTGTAGGTCCTGAAAACGGAATTACATTGCCTGGTGCTACTATTGTTTGTGGCGATTCACATACGTCTACTCACGGAGCTTTTGGTGCCATTGCTTTTGGTATCGGAACATCTGAAGTAGAAATGGTTTTGTCTACACAATGTATTATGCAGCCAAAACCAAAGAAAATGCGCATCAACGTGAATGGTGAATTAAACAAAGGGGTAGGTCCAAAAGACGTAGCACTTTATATCATTGCTCAATTAACAACTTCTGGAGGTACTGGATATTTCGTAGAATATGCAGGTGATGTTTTTGAAAACATGACTATGGAAGGTCGTATGACTGTGTGTAACTTAAGTATCGAAATGGGTGCTAGAGGCGGAATGATTGCTCCAGACCAAACTACTTTTGATTTCTTAGAAGGAAGATTACACGCACCAAAAGGCGAAGCTTGGGATAAAGCGGTAGCCTATTGGAAAACTTTAAAAACGGATGCCGATGCAGTATTTGATGCTGAACTAAACATCAAGGCTTCGGACATTGAACCTATGATTACCTATGGTACTAACCCAGGAATGGGAATTGGTATCTCTAAAAATATTCCAAATGCCAACCAAGTAGAAGGTGGCGAGGAAACCTATAAAAAATCATTAGCCTATATGGGCTTCGAAGAAAATGATGTGATGATTGGCAAACCAATCGACTACGTTTTCTTAGGAAGTTGTACTAATGGACGTATTGAAGATTTTAGAGCCTTTACAGAAATTGTAAAAGGAAGAAAAAAAGCAGACAATGTTACCGCTTGGTTAGTGCCAGGTTCTCATGTTGTGGAAGCACAAATTAAAGAGGAAGGATTGTTAGACATTCTTACCGAAGCAGGATTTGTATTGCGTCAGCCAGGTTGTTCGGCTTGTTTAGCCATGAATGACGATAAAGTTCCTGCTGGTAAATATGCAGTAAGCACATCCAACAGAAACTTTGAAGGTCGTCAAGGTCCAGGTTCAAGAACTTTATTGGCTAGTCCAATAATGGCTGCTGCAGCGGCAGTTACAGGTAAATTGACTGATCCTAGAGATTTGTTTTAAGAATAAAAGAGGTTATAATTAAGTTGTAAATTGAGATTTTCATTTTAAAAAAGAATACTCAATCACTAATAAAAAAATAAAAATCAAATGGCATACGATAAATTCAATGTTCTAAGAAGTAGTGCGGTGCCACTACCTATAGAAAACGTAGATACCGATCAAATTATTCCAGCGCGTTTCTTGAAAGCAACCAAACGTGAAGGTTTTGGTGATAATCTTTTCAGAGACTGGAGATACAATGGAGACGATACTCCAAAAGCTGATTTCGTTTTAAACAATCCAACATACAGCGGAAAAATTCTTGTAGGAGGAAAGAACTTTGGTTCAGGTTCATCTAGAGAACACGCTGCTTGGGCGGTTTACGATTACGGATTCAGAGCAGTAGTATCGAGTTTCTTTGCTGATATTTTCAAAGGAAATTGTTTGAACATTGGCGTGCTACCGGTTCAGGTAAGTCCAGAATTTGCTGATACTATTTTCAGCGCCATTGAGGCAGATCCAAATACTGAGTTGGAAATCAATTTGCCTGCCCAAACGATTACCTTATTGGCCACTGGCCAAAGCGAGTCTTTTGCTATCAATGGATACAAAAAGAACAATATGATCAACGGTTTTGATGATATTGATTATTTACAAAGTATGAAGGAAGAAATTGTTGGTTTTGCCAACCAACTGCCATACTAAAACCAAATAATACAAATGCAGTTACCAATTGTCAAATTTACAGTTTGACTGGGTAACTGCTTTTACCGTTTTATACAAATAAACTCTTTTGATTTCAAAATAACGAAATCAAAATGCCTTTAGAATCCAATTGATAATGGGAAAAAGAAAAATTGAAATAATGGACACGACACTTCGCGATGGTGAACAAACATCGGGAGTATCGTTTTCTGCTGCAGAAAAATTAACCATTGCGCAATTATTGCTTGAAGAATTACATATTGATCGTATCGAAATTGCTTCAGCTCGTGTGAGTGAAGGAGAATTTCAAGGCGTTAAAGGCATTATGGAGTGGGCCTCGGCCAAAGGATATGCAGATAAAATTGAAGTGCTTTCTTTTGTTGACGGTGGAGTTTCAATCGAATGGATGAAAAAGGCAGGTGCCAAAGTTCAAAATTTATTGACCAAAGGTTCGCTCAATCATTTGACCCATCAATTAAAGAAAACACCCGAACAACATTTTACTGAAATTGCAAAAGCCATAGCTTTGGCAAAAGCCAATAACATTGAAACCAACGTCTATTTAGAAGATTGGAGCAACGGAATGCGCAATTCTCCAGAATATGTGTTTCACTATTTGGATTTTTTGACACAACAACCGGTCAAAAGAATCTTATTGCCCGATACTTTGGGAGTGTTAATTCCGTCAGAGACATTTGAATTCATTTCAAAAATTACCGCTAAATACCCCAATACTCATTTTGATTTTCACGCGCACAACGATTACGATTTAAGTGTTGCCAATGCTATTGAAGCGGTAAAAGCAGGTATTCANNAATGATTTCATTCCTGAAGTAAGTATCAATGTAAAAGAGTCTTCACTGTACTCGGTAAGTAAATTAGTCGAAACGTTTACAGGGTATAGAATTCCAGCCAACAAACCCATTGTAGGTGATAATGTGTTTACCCAAACTGCAGGAATTCATGCTGATGGAGACAACAAAAACAACTTATATTTTAATGATTTACTTCCAGAACGTTTTGGAAGAAAACGAAAATATGCTTTAGGAAAAACTTCTGGTAAAGCCAATATCGAAAAAAACCTACAAGAATTAGGATTACAACTGAATCAAGAAGATTTAAAATTGGTTACCCAACGCATTATCGAATTGGGTGACAAAAAAGAAACGGTGACCAAAGAAGATTTACCGTACATCATCTCTGATGTTTTGGACAGCCAAACTTATGAGGAACGCATTATTGTAGAATCCTATGTGTTAGTTCACGCCAAAGGAATGCGCCCTTCGACGACACTTTGTCTGAAAATTGACGGTGAGACAATTGAAGAAAATGCTCAAGGTGATGGACAATTTGATGCTTTTATGAATGCGTTAGCCAAAATTTATAAAAGTAAAAAAATGAGTTTGCCAAAGTTAATTGACTATGCCGTGCGAATCCCTCCTGGAAGTAGTTCGGATGCGCTGTGCGAAACTATTATTACTTGGACCAACAACGGTAAAGAATTCAAAACCCGCGGATTGGATTCCGATCAAACAGTAGCGGCAATTGTTGCCACTCAAAAAATGCTGAATGTAGTAAGCATCTAAAATAGATAGAACGAAATATAATATATAACACGAAAAATAATACCTAATGAAATTCAATATTGCACTTTTAGCCGGAGACGGAATAGGACCTGAAGTAATTAATGAAGCTGTAAAAGTTTCGGATGCTATTGCAAAAAAATTCAATCACGAAATCAACTGGACACCCGCTTTAACTGGAGCTTGTGCCATCGATGCGGTAGGAGTTCCTTACCCAGATGAAACGCACGATATCTGTATGAAAGCTGATGCGGTTTTATTTGGTGCTATTGGTCACCCAAAATACGATAACGATCCTTCGGCAAAAGTACGTCCTGAACAAGGATTATTGTTGATGCGTAAAAAATTAGGTTTGTTTGCCAATGTGCGTCCCACTTTTACATTCCCTTCTTTAATTGACAATTCTCCTTTAAAAAGAGAGCGCATTGAAGGAACTGATTTGGTTTTCTTACGAGAATTAACAGGTGGAATTTACTTTGGAGAAAAAGGAAGAAAAGACAACGGAGATACTGCTTTTGACAACTGTGTATACACTAGAGCCGAAGTACAACGTTTGGCTAAAAAAGGGTTTGAATTAGCCATGACTCGTAGCAAAAAATTATGTTGTGTGGACAAAGCTAACGTATTGGAAACGTCTCGTTTGTGGAGAGAAACCGTTCAAGCAATGGAAAAAGACTATCCTGAAGTGGAAGTGTCTTATGAATTTGTAGATGCTGTGGCGATGCGATTGGTTCAATGGCCTAATTCCTATGATGTCTTAATTACTGAAAATTTATTTGGAGATATTTTAACTGACGAAGCTTCTGTGATTTCTGGTTCGATGGGATTGATGCCATCGGCATCTGTAGGAGAGCACACTTCATTGTACGAACCTATTCACGGATCGTATCCACAAGCTACCGGATTGAATATTGCAAATCCATTGGCTACAATTTTATCAGCAGCGATGATGTTTGAAGATGCTTTTGGCTTAAAAGCGGAAGCTGAAGCGATCAGAAACGTAGTCAACAAATCATTAGAAGAAGGAATTGTGACTGAAGATCTAGCTCCAAAAGGATCCAAAGCGTACAAAACAAGCGAAGTAGGCGATTGGTTAGTGGCTAATTTGTAATTTACAAACTGATTAAAAATAAAAAAGGTGTCAATGAAAATTGACACCTTTTTTTTATATAAAGAAAAAATATTAATATCCTCCTCTACCTCCACGGTCTCCACCGCCACGGTTATTTCCGTAACCTCCGCGTGAATCTCCACCACGGTTGTTGTTAAAACTTCTTCTTTCGCCTTCTGGTTTAGGCTCAGATTTGTTTACTACGATTGAACGTCCTTGAACAGTTGCACCATTCAATTCGTCAATTGCTTTTTGAGCTTCCTCGTCGCTTGGCATTTCAACAAAACCAAAACCTTTACTTCTACCAGTGAATTTATCAGTAATAATTTTTACTGAATCTACTGCTCCGTAAGCCTCGAAAGACTCTCTTAAATCTGCTTCCTCAATACTGAATGGAAGACTTCCCACAAAAATGTTCATATAAACTTGTTTAATTAAGGGACAAATGTAGTCTTAATATATCCTAATCTACTATGATTGCACTTATTTGTGATGAATTTAATGATAATACGCCTTAAGGTCAATGAATTAGGCATAAAAACAGTAAAATAATTTTCAATTATTAAATTACAATTCGAATTAGCATTTTTAAATAAAAAATGTATCTTTGCACCCTTAATTAACCGAGGTCGAGTACCTCAAAATTTAATCATAAGATTATGTCAGTAAAAATTAGATTACAAAGACACGGTAAAAAACAAAAACCGTTTTACTGGGTAGTAGCAGCTGATGCTCGCTCAAAAAGAGATGGTAAATACTTAGAGAAAATCGGTACTTACAATCCAAACACTAACCCTGCAACTATCGAATTAAATTTAGATAGCGCTGTAAAATGGTTGCACAATGGCGCACAACCAACAGATACTGCAAAAGCAATTCTTTCTTACAAAGGTGCTTTATTGAAACACCACCTTGATGGAGGTATTCGTAAAGGAGCTTTAACTCAAGAACAAGCTGATGCTAAATTAGCTGCTTGGTTAGAAGCAAAAGCTGGTAAAGTAGATGCTAAAAAAGATGGTTTATCAAAAGCGCAAGCTGATGCTAAAGCTAAAGCTTTGAAAGCAGAAAAAGAAGTAAATGCAAAACGTTTAGCTGCAGCGGCTCAAGCTGAAGCTGATGCTATTGCTGCTGCAACTCCTGCTGTTGAAGAAGAAGTTGTTGCTGAAGAAGAAGTAGCTGTTGAAGCTGCAGCTGAAGAAGTAGTAGAAGAAACTCCTGCTGAAGAAGTAGCTGTTGAGGCTGTTGCTGAAGAAGTTGTTGAAGCTCCTGCTGAAGAAGCTCCTGCTGCTGAAGAAAATAACGAAACAACTGAAGCATAAATTCTCTAAGCGACAATGCGTAAAGAAGATTGTTTCTATTTAGGTAAAATCGCTAAAAAATTTAGTTTCAAGGGTGAAGTCTTAGCTTATTTAGACACAGACGAACCCGAGTTATACGAAAATCTGGAATCAGTGTTTGTTGAATGCAACAAACACTTGGTTCCTTTTTTTATTGAAACTGCTTCCCTCCATAAAAACGACTTTCTTAGAATTCGTTTTGAAGATGTATCTACAGAAGAAGAAGCCGAGGCTATACTGGGTAATGACCTTTACCTCCCTTTAAGTATGCTACCCAAATTAAGTGGTAATAAATTTTATTTTCACGAAGTAATTGGATTTGAAGTAGAAGACCAACGTCTTGGCGTGGTCGGCACCATTCAATCCATCAACGATTCCACCGCACAACCTCTTTTTGAAGTGCTTCATGGCGGAGTTGAAATTCTAATTCCCATGATTGACCATTTCTTGGTAACCATTGATCGCGACAACAAAAAAGTTGTGATGAATTTGCCAGAAGGCTTGATTGAAATGTACCTGTAAGCCTTTTAGATTCGCTGCGCTTTTCGATTAATAGAAACGTCTGCGACTTTAGAAAGAATCCAAAAAGTCTAATAGTCTAAATAATCTAAGTTGTCTAAATTCCAATTCAAACAATTTTCTGTTCAGCAAGGTCAATGCGCAATGAAAGTTGGCACCGATGGTGTACTATTGGGTGCTTGGGCTCCTATCAAACAACAACCTTATAGTATTCTAGATATTGGTACCGGAACAGGTATTATCGCTTTAATGTTGGCACAACGTTCCAATGCTGCACAAATAGACGCGTTGGAAATTGACGAAAAAACATACGAACAAGCGACAGACAATTTTGAAAACTCTCCATGGAACGATCGCTTATTTTGTTTTCATGCTGGCTTAGATGAATTTATGGAAGAACCCGAAGACGAATACGATCTAATTGTTTCCAATCCGCCGTTCTATGCCGAAGATTTCAAAACTAATGACGACCAACGCGATTTGGCTCGTTTTCAAGACGCACTTCCCTTCGAAGATTTGATTGAAGCCGCTGATTTGTTATTGTCTGAAAACGGAATTTTTGCAGTAATCATTCCTTTTAAAGAAGAAGAACGATTTTTGGCTATAGCCAATGAATTTGAATTGTATCCAATGCAAATTACCCGTGTAAAAGGGACCCCTACTACTGAAATAAAGCGTAGCCTTTTGGCTTTAAGCCGTAGCAAAATCGATACTCCTTTACTAGACGAACTCATTATTGAAATAGGCCGTCACGAATACACTCCCGAATACATTGCCTTAACAAAAGAATTTTACTTGAAAATGTAAAATCCAGATAACACAACGTCTTCGTTTTATTTTGTTTTATTAGTTTGTGTACATTTGTTAGCACAAAATGTATTCCGATGAAACCTGATTTATTTCAAGCTCCTGATTATTATAACCTTGACGATTTATTAACCGAAGAACACAAATTAGTTCGTGAATCGGCAAGAGCCTGGGTAAAACGGGAAGTTTCACCCATAATTGAAGATTTTGCTCAGCGTGCCGAATTTCCTAAACAACTCATCAAAGGTCTTGGGGAGATTGGTGGTTTTGGCCCCTACATTCCAGAAGAATACGGGGGAGCAGGTCTAGATCAAATTTCGTATGGGTTGTTAATGCAAGAAATAGAACGCGGAGATTCAGGGATCCGTTCCACTTCGTCTGTACAATCGTCTTTGGTAATGTACCCGATTTGGAAATACGGAAACGAAGAACAACGAAAAAAATACTTACCAAAACTGGCTACTGGAGAATTAATGGGCTGTTTTGGATTAACCGAACCCGATCATGGTTCGAATCCTGGAGGAATGACCACTCATTTCAAAGACAACGGAGATCATTATATTTTGAATGGTGCCAAAATGTGGATTTCAAATGCGCCTTTTGCTGATATTGCTATTGTCTGGGCTAAAAACGAAAAAGGTCGTATTCACGGATTAATTGTGGAACGTGGCATGGACGGTTTTACTACTCCTGAGACTCATAATAAATGGTCGCTTCGTGCATCTGCAACTGGAGAATTGATTTTTGACAATGTCAAAGTTCCTAAAGAAAATCTTTTACCTAACCATTCTGGATTAAGTGCTCCGCTAGGCTGTTTGGATTCGGCTCGATATGGAATTGCTTGGGGAGCGATTGGTGCTGCAATGGATTGTTACGACACCGCTTTGCGTTATGCAAAAGAGCGAATACAATTTGACAAACCCATTGCCGGCACTCAATTACAACAAAAAAAATTAGCCGAAATGATTACCGAAATAACCAAAGCGCAATTGTTAACTTGGCGCTTAGGCGTTTTAAAAAATGAAGGTAGAGCAACAACGGCTCAAATTTCTATGGCCAAAAGAAACAATGTGGATATGGCCATTCATATTGCGCGTGAAGCAAGACAAATGCTAGGCGGAATGGGAATAACGGGTGACTATTCCATTATGCGTCATATGATGAACTTGGAGTCGGTGATAACTTATGAAGGAACCCATGATATCCATTTATTAATTACTGGAATGGATGTCACTGGAATTGCAGCATTTAAGTAAAGCAAACAGTTATTAAAGTATTCATAAAATCGATGATGAAATAAGAAGAAAACCTATTAGCTTTTCTATTTTTACAAAAAATTTGAAAAAATGACTATCGATACAATCAACAATAGTATTCAAACTCAAAAAGAGGCCTTATTACAACACCCTTTATACAATAAAGTTCAAACCATTGAAGACTTACACCGTTTTTTAGAAAGTCATGTCTATGCGGTTTGGGATTTTATGTCTTTATTAAAAGCATTGCAGTCTAAATTAACTTGCACTACTACGCCTTGGTTTCCAACAGCCAATACACAAACGCGTTATTTAATTAATGAAATTGTTGTAGCTGAAGAAAGCGATTTGACTTTAGACGGCCGTCGCCAAAGTCATTTTGAAATGTACCTTGAGGCCATGCAAGATTGTGGCGCTAATACCAATGAAATTGAAGCTTTTTTAGCCAAATTAAGTTCGCTTAATAATATTTTTGTTGCCATTAAAACCAGTGGTTTACATCCGAATATCAAAGCCTTTTTAGATTTTACTTTTAGAGTAATTGAAGAAGGAAAAGCACACGAAATTGCAGCCGCATTTACTTTTGGAAGAGAAGATTTGATTCCGAGTATGTTTACTGCTATTTTGAAAAACTTTCAAGCCAATTTCCCTGAAACCGATTTGAAAAAACTAATCTACTATTTCGAACGACATATTGAATTAGATGCCGATGAACACGGTCCAATGGCTATGGGAATGATTACCGAATTATGTGGAAACGACACCAAAAAATGGAGTGAAGTAGAGCAAATTTCAATAGCAGCATTAGAAAAACGAATTGGACTTTGGGATGCAATTGAAGAACAACTGAGTTTGACAATGGAAATTGCCTAAACTAGTAATGGCCAACTTTTCAATACATATAAAAACAGCACTACACCTATTCATTTTGATGGTTGTAGTGTTTTTTTTTAACCAATGTTCAAGCGAGAACACAAATTTTGTATCCATTGCAAAAATTAGCCCAGCACCTTCCCCTGAACCCCAGCCCCAACCAATAAGCAAAAAAGTTTCTTACATTGCCCTTGGAGATAGTTATACCATTGGACAAAGCGTTTGTGTTACCTGTCGTTTTCCAGAACAATTAAAGAAAAAGCTTGAATCTACTATCCCTAATTTATCGGTAGATTTAAAAATCATTGCACAAACAGGATGGACAACTTCTAATTTAATCCAAGCGATTAAAGAACAGCAACCAACTAGTGATTATAAGTTGGTGACTTTACTTATTGGAGTGAATAATCAATATCAAAACAAGGAATTTAGTATCTATGGAAGTGAGTTCCCTCAATTAGTACAAACAGCCATCACATTAGCCAAAGGCAACAAAAACAATGTTATTGTTGTTTCTATTCCTGATTATGCCTACACTCCATTCGGGCAACGATCTGCAAATCCTACCCAAATATCAACAGAAATTGATCGTTATAATGCATTCGCTAAAAGTTATTGTGATAGCAATGGCATTGCTTTTATAAATATCACCGACATCACAAGACAAGGATTAACAGACCCCAATTTAGTGGCTACCGATGGACTTCATCCGTCAGAAAAGGCCTATTCTTTATTTGTAGACAGAATTGTTCCTAAAGCAAGTGAAATGGTTCAAAAATAAAAGCTCTATCCTATGGACAGAGCTTCACTTTTAATTTTCTGGAGCCAATTCTAACTCCAAACCTTCTAATTCTTCGGTGATTGGGATTTGGCAACCCAATCGACTATTGGATTTTACATAAAATGCTTCCGACAACATCGCCTCTTCATCATCGCCTTTTTCTGGCAAAGGCACATCGTTTAATACATAACATTGACAAGAAGCACACATGGCCATTCCGCCACAAGTCCCTTCCACCGGAAGTTCATAGGCTTTACATAATTCCATGATGTTCATTGCCATATCGGTGGGCGCCTGTAATTCATGTACGACTCCTTCTCTATCTTTGATCTTAATTAAAACGTCCATTTTTTATTTATTCTCTAGTTGTGTGTTTTGTATTCAAAAAAACAAACGCAAATTATAATACGTTTACGACTGATTCAATTTGAGGAACGTATTTTTTGATTGTAGTTTCAACTCCTGCCTTTAAAGTCATTTGGTTGACACTACAACTTGTACATGCGCCTTCCAAACGAACTTTGACATGCTTATCGTCTTCAATTTCGACTAATGAAATATCGCCACCATCCGAATTCAAAAACGGTCTAATTTCTTCTAAGGCTTTTAGCACATTAGCCAATACTTCTTCTGTTGTCATATTTTTAAAAATTATTTTTTAACTGCTGAACAACCTGCCATGGTTGTAATTTTAATAGCTTCTGTAGCTGGCAAACTTTCATTTCTAGCCACCGTTTGTTGTACTACATTACGAGTAATTTCTTGGAAAACTGATTCAATAACCGAACCTTCTTGCATGGCAGCTGGTCGACCGTAATCTCCCGCTTCGCGAATAGATTGAACGATTGGCACTTCGCCTAGGAAAGGCACATTCAAATCAGTCGCTAAGTTTTTAGCACCCTCTTGTCCAAAAATATAGTATTTATTATTTGGTAATTCCTCAGGAGTAAAGTAAGCCATGTTTTCTATAATTCCTAAAACAGGTACGTTAATCGCTTCGGATAGGAACATTGCAACTCCTTTTTTGGCATCGGCCAAAGCAACTGCTTGAGGTGTACTTACCACAACTGCACCTGTAATTGGTAAGGATTGCATAATAGAAAGATGAATATCGCCGGTTCCTGGAGGTAAATCAATTAACAAAAAGTCTAGCTCACCCCAATCGGCATCAAAAATCATTTGATTCAATGCTTTGGCGGCCATTGGCCCACGCCAAATAACTGCTTGGCTTGGTGAAGTGAAAAATCCTATTGACAAAATTTTTATTTCGTAACTCTCGATAGGTTTCATTTTGGATTTGCCATCGACTTCAATAGAAATCGGTTTCTCGTTTTCTACATCAAACATGATAGGCATTGAAGGCCCATAAATATCGGCATCCAAAACTCCAACTGAAAAACCCATTCTTGCTAAAGACACTGCTAAATTAGCTGTAGTAGTAGATTTACCTACACCCCCTTTACCAGAGGCTACCGCAATAATATTTTTAATTCCTGGAATCGCTTTGCCTTTAATTTCAGGTTTATCTGCTACTTCCACCTTAGTATTTACTTTCACTTTAGCTTCTGGCGAAACCAATTCATGAATCGTTTTTTTAATATCGTCTTCAGTTCTTTTTTTGATGTGCATCGCAGGTGTATGCAACACTAGATCAACCACTACCTCATCTCCAAAAGTGATTACATTAGCTACAGCTCCACTCTCGACCATATTTTTTCCTTCTCCAGCAATAGAAATCGTTTCTAAGGCTTTAAGAATTTCTTTTCTATCTAATTTCATTTTATGTAGTACTACGGATTTGACGTTTAAAAACAATGAAAAAACTCCATTTATTTAAACTGAATATGAATTGCAAATATAACAGATTCTATTCTTATTTTACCCCTTTTAAATTGGATTTATTGATACTAAAATCAACACTTGTTATTTGATTAAAAAGAATGAAATGACTGTTATTGTTGGATGTCGGGCTCCCAAAAATGCGTGTCAAAATCGATAATTTGGCTGTCACGAACTTGAATGCCTTCGTTTTCTAACAATTGTTGCATCAAATTCGTTCCGTCAAAGTGTAACTTGCCAGTCAACAACCCTTTTCTGTTGACTACACGATGTGCGGGAACATCTTCTAAATGATGAGACACATTCATGGCCCAGCCCACCATTCTGGCAGATCGAGCGGTACCCAAAGCCTTGGCGATAGCGCCATAGGAAGTCACTTTACCATAAGGAATTTGTCTGACGATGCTGTAAACACGCTCAAAAAAATTATCGTTGGGCTTTGTCATACAAAAGTTAATTCCAATAGTAATTAATAATATTGAACAAGGTTAGTAAAGCAACTAGACCTGTAATACTCCCAATAATTTTATTCATGTTTTTCATAAAAAAATCGGTTTTGTTTTCAATCTTACTAAAGAAAGAGATGTAAGTATAAAAAACAAGAAAAGAACCCAATACAGCTCCAAGAACAAAAACAAGAATAGAAAAAGATTCAAATGCGAATACGCCATAGGAGGCCAAGGACAAACTTACGACAACATAATACGGAATCGGAAAGAAATTCAAAGCCGACAATAACATCCCTAAAAAAAATCGGGTAGACGTTCGTTGTTTTTTAATTTTTCCTTTGATCTTTTGAGGCGCTTTGGCAATGGCTAAAAAATACACCGTCAATAGCGTAAAAATTCCACAACCAATCTCTCTTAGTAAAACGACTACTTGTGGACGTTCTCCTATAAATTGAGCAAATAAAATGGCGAGATACACTTGTAGAATAATAACTAGTATTGCTCCAATAACAAACCAAATAGCAGCACGCTTTCCTTCTTTACTATTGACCTTGGCCGCAGTCATATTGATTAATCCAGGAGGAAAAATTCCTATAACGGCACTGATAAACCCAAAAAATAATGTGGAAATTGTAGTCATATAGTGCTTTGTTTCAGTACCAATGTGTTGCTTTTACTTCAATTACTGAAACCGAAACGACACTATTTAATTTTAAATCTAATATACGTAATTGCTTTGTTTATTTCTAAATATTGTTTTTCATAAAAAGTTTGAAATGCAGTGACCTCTTCCGGACTTCCTTCATTTCTATATACATTATGATTGGAATAGACTACTTCGTGTCCTTCTCCATGCAAGAGTCCTAAGGTATAGCCGTGCATGAATTCGCTATCTGTTTTCAAGTTCATGACACCTTCTTTCTTCAATATTTTTTTATACAATTGCAAAAATTGGGAATTGGTCATACGATGCTTCGTACGCTTGTATTTAATTTGCGGATCGGGAAATGTGATCCAGATTTCATCTACTTCATTTTCAGCAAAAATATGATTGATTAATTCAATTTGAGTACGAACGAAAGCCACATTATGCATGCCTGTTTCTACAGCAGTTTTGGCACCACGCCAAAAACGAGCTCCTTTAATATCAATTCCAATAAAATTTTTATTCGGATATCGTTCCGCTAAACCTACAGAATATTCTCCTTTACCACAGCCCAATTCTAACACAATTGGATTGTCATTTTTAAAAAAATCAGCATTCCATTTTCCTCTCAATGGGAATAAATTACCTACTACCTCTTCTCGTGTTGGTTGAAAAACATTTGTGAACGTTTCGTTTTCTTTGAACCTCTTTAATTTATTTTTGCTTCCCACTTTCTTTAAAATTTTCAGCAAAATTAAGGAAATATATACGACAAAAGTAGGCTAGCTTGAAATATCTAGAATAAAATAAACCCAAGTAGCTCTACATTTTGGACTTTCGATTTTGAATTAGCACTTCCTCAATTGGCGCTTTGATTGCAATTACTGCTTTGCTTGAATCATTTGGAATCGTCATAGACAATACATAGTGCTTGATTTTCCATTGTTTTCCTACTTTAACTAAGACTCCCGAACCCCTACAAATTTTCATTTGCGTATTCAACAACTCGTCAAACCAAGCAGTGTTTCCACTAGCATCAAAATAGACATGTCGTTCCAAAGCTGTAAAAGACCAAGCTTTTCCTTTATCAAAATGAGGTTTAGCATAGTTTTGAAATTCTTGTTTATTCCAATATTCATTAGCATCAGTGCCAATAAATACAGCGTCCTCAGTCATTAATTCAAAATACGTTTTGAAATTAGCTTCAGAAGCTGCTTTGTGCCAAGTATCTATAGTTTCATTAATTATTTTTTCTGCATTCGATGATTGAGCAAAACCGCTGAATGAAATCAAAATCAAACAAAAAGTTATATTCCATATCTTTTTCATACTATTATTTATTTAGTGATTATTGGACAATATAAACTTGCTTTTTACCAGCAAGCCTATTTATTTATTGTAAATTTAATAGAAATAGACTTCGAATTATGAAAAAAAATAACAGCTATGTTCTTATTGTGTTTGTTTGTCTTTTGCATTTAAGTATTTCTTGTCAAAATATAAAAAAAGAGGGGACCAAAGTCACTTCAAAAAATGAACTTCAATCCTCACAATTTTTTGATAGTTTAGCCATTGCACCCTTTTTTAAAAAACATCCCGCATTTCAAAAATATCAAAAAGAAGTTGTCACTTTGTACCAAAAACAAGATTATAATTTCATCTGGTTTGATTCAAAAGGCGTCAAAGAAATTGGCTATTTACTTTACAATAAAGCAAGTCATTTGACATTGGAAGGTATCTCTACGACCCTGCCGTATCAAAAACAATTGGACGCCATTTTTCAAGAAGAATCCGATGAATACTCCCCAAATACTGAATCTGAACTTTTAATTTCTTGCATGTATATGTATTACAGCACTAAAGTATTTAGGGGCTTGCCTGTGGAAAAAAGAACTGAATTGGGCTGGTATTTGCCCCGAAAAAAACTAGCTGTTATCACCTATTTAGATTCCATTCTTGTAAACCCCTCTTTGATAAACAAAGACGAAAAAGAAATTTCAGGTCAGTACTATCGTCTGCGCGAACAACTGAAAAAATACCGAGCTTTGGAACAAAAAGAATGGAGCCCAATTGTTCTTGACCCAGAAAAAACCGATATCAAAATTGGGGATAGTATTCCCGAAATTGCAATCATTCGGAATCGGCTATATCTTTTGGGAGACCTGGATTCTGATTCAAAAAGCAATGTCTATGACGTCCCTTTAGCAGAAGGAATTGATCGGTATGTAAACCGAAATGGCTTGACTTCAACAACAACCCTTTCGGAACAATTGCTCTCTCATTTGAATATTTCAATTGCCAGCCGAATGAAGACAATCATCGTAAATATGGAACGATGGCGTTGGTTTGCTTCGCCAATAGCTCGAGACAAACGATTTGTTTTTATCAATATTCCTTCCTACCAATTGCGCTATTTTGAAAATGGAAAACCACTATTGGAATCCAAAGTGGTGGTAGGAAAATCAGTTCACAAAACGGTGGTATTTAGCGCCCCTATGAAATACATTGTGTTTAGTCCGTATTGGAATGTACCCGCCAATATTGTAAAGAAAGAAATTCTTCCTGCTATTGAAAAAAACTCCAATTACCTATCGCTACATAATATGGAATGGAACAAAGGCGGCATTCGCCAAAAACCAGGACCTAAAAACGCGTTGGGCAAAGTAAAATTTATATTCCCAAATTCCAATGCGATCTACTTGCACGACACCCCTTCTAAAAATTTGTTTGACCAAGAAAAAAGAGATTTCAGTCACGGTTGTATCCGACTTGAAAAACCGAAAGAGTTGGCACAACTCATTCTTAAAAACGATCCGCATTGGACCCATGAAAAAATTGAAAAAGCCATGAATAGTACAATAGAGAAATGGTATGCATTACCACAACCCATTCCGGTGTATATTGGCTATTTTACAGCTTGGGTAACCAAAGAGGGTAACATTCATTTCTATGATGATGTGTATCAAAGAGACGACCGATTAGCAAGACTATTACTGGAAGAATAAATTAAGCTTCCAACCTTAAGAAAGATTGGAAGCTTAGATAATTATAAATTGAAGTTCAAACCTACAACCCAATTTCTTCCCATATTGGAAATACCATCTGTTTTAAGTCGTGATAAATGGGCGGTATATTTTTTATCGGTAATGTTGTTTCCATTAAGGTTCACCTCCATTTTGGTTTTGCCAAGATGCAATGTTCCACCAATTCCTAAATTCAAAATGCTGTAACCTGCTGTTCTGGTTTCGAAGCCACTGATTTTATTTTGGTTAAAGGTAGACACTAAACTAATCGTTGCGAAACCTTCTTTTAACCAATTCGTATCCTTCCATTCAGTGCGCAAGGTATTGTTCCAATTATTGGCTGGTATTAACGGTAAATAGTCTCCGTTTTGTTTTTTGCCTGTAACTGTTTCAAAACTGGTTTCTAAATGCACCCAATCCAACGGATGAGGGTGAAAATGCAAGCCTATTTCACCTCCAAAAAGTGCTGCATTATTTTGAACATAATTGAAAACTTCATTGTCATCAATTGATTCTCCGGTAGGATTGATATAAATAAAATCAGTAATGTGATTATAGAATCCGTTGACAAAAAACTCCAAGTGATCTGTTTTGTATTCCAAATTCAAATCCGTTTGAAAGTTTTGTTCTGTTTTCAAATTGGCATTCCCCACTTCATAACGATTGGTTCCTTCATGAACACCATTGGAAGACAATTCGGCTAAGTTGGGCGCCCTAAATCCAGACGCTAGATTGAATCTAAAAATGAAGGAGTCATTCAAATTAGTTTTATAACCTAAAGAGGCGTTCCAACTTGTGTAGGATTTTTTCAAGGCTTCAAAAGACCCTTCTTCACCAAGAATCCCGTTAGCTTCTGAAGTCAAATTTCTGGTATCAAAACGCAAACCGGCTTGGATCACGTTGGAGTTCCATTCGTAGTAGGTGGTTCCAAAGACTCCAAAATCTTGGGTAACCGCATCTGGAATTAAGTACTCTTCCCCTGAATTTTCATTGGTTTGATGCATCCCTTGAACACCCAAAATGGTTTGCATTTTTGTTGAAGAAGGTAAATAATACTTCGCATTATAATTGAAGGTATTTAACTTCATTTTCAAAACCGCTATTTCACTGTCTTCAAATTCAGACCTGTCATTTGAAATAAAACCCAAGTCCAAATCCAGTTTTGACGAATTAAAAAAGAGACTCGAATTTAAACTTACTAAATGATTGGAAACCGCTTGTTTTGGATACAAAACACTTTTGCTTTGACTTTGCTCAGCGATCCCTTCTTCTGGAATTCCTAAAGTAAGATCGTTGAAGTTGTATCGCAATACCGAAGAAAAAGAAGCATTACTGTAGCCAATTCCAGTTTTAAAATCTTTTTCTTGGTAGCGTGTATTGGTCACCCGTTCGCCATCTGCTGTAGTATAATCCGAATGAGTGTTCATTGTTCCTCTTGCCAAGAATTTCCAATTATCGGTACTTGTTTTTACTCCCAAAGAAGAATTACTCCCTAAAGTATTAGCAAACAATTTTTGACTAAAATTGACTTTAAACGAATTGGCATTGGCAAATTTCTCTGGGTTAAAATACAACACCCCTCCCAAAGCATCTGATCCGTACAATAAAGAAGCGGGGCCTTTGATTACCTCAACACTCTCTAATCCGGCATCGTTCAATCCTAAACCATGTTCGTCGCCAAATTGTTGGTTTTCAACTCGAACACCTTGCGAATACACCAATACGCGATTACCACTCAACCCACGAATCACTGGCTTTCCAATAGAAGCCCCTGTAGAAACCTGAGAAACTCCAGGAATAGTCGCTAAGCCTTCAATTAAGGTTGATGTTCCTTTTCGAGACAAATTTTTCATGGTTTCGTGTGCGACTTTCATCACATTTTGCGATTGCAATTTGTTAAACGCAGTGGAAACAATAACTTCATCCATTTCAAAAACGGAAGGTGCCAACTGAATGTTTATAGTGTTTTGTTTTTGAATCTCTGAAACCGTTTTATACTGTGTTCCAAATCCCACTAAAGCGAAGGAAATCCTAACAGTACCCTTAGGTAAATTCGACAAATTATAGGTTCCGTCAGCTTTTGAAGTGGTTCCCTTTTGTAGTTCTTGGATATAGATAGAAACGCCAGAAAGCGCATTGTTATTAGTGTCAGTAATCCTTCCTGAAACTGTATTTTGTGCTTGCATCAAGGCAGTACAACTTACTACCAAAGCAAAAATTAATTTTTTCATGATATTGATATAATGTTAAAATAATCGTGTTCTACTATAGAACCGATGAATCATTCGATTTAAACATTATAATGCGGGGGTCCGCGCAACGAATAGGAACTTCCAGAAAAGGAAATAACCCTAGGAAAGTTAAAAAAGTAAGGCGCAACAACTTCTGGAGTAGTGGCTATTTGAAACTGAAACTGTTCAAATACAATTCCGCTTTGAAACGAAATAGCACAAACAAAACACTGCTCAAAACCCTTGTGTTGGTGGGTTAATTCAGAAGAATTAAGTTGTTTGTGAGCACATGCTTTTTCTGCAAATTGTTTTTCAAGATGCTCCAATCCATGAAACGATTGTAGGGCTAGTGATCCTAGTAGGACTAGCGCAAAGAAAAATCGTATCAATAGTTGTTTTAGTTTCATTGGCCACAAATATAAGGAAACCAAAAAAGAAAAACCATTTACAATTTAGAATAATCTCAATTGTAAATGGTTCCATTAGGTGTTACTGAACTACTTACACCAATTTAGCTGCAATTAAATATTCAGCAATTTGAATTGTATTGGTCGCTGCACCTTTTCTCAAGTTATCGGCTACAACCCACATGTTTAAGGTATTCGGCTGGCTTTCGTCACGACGAATTCTACCTACAAAAACTTCATTTTTACCTTCAGCATATCGTGGCATTGGGTAGGTAAACGTATCTAAATTATCTTGTACTACTACTCCGTCTGTTTGACTTAAAATAGTACGAACATCATTCACATCAAAATCATTGCTAAACTCTACATTCAAGGCTTCACTATGCCCTCCTACAACAGGCACACGAACTGCAGTTGCCGTTACCGCAATACTGTTGTCACTTAAGATTTTTTTCGTTTCGTTGACTAACTTCATCTCTTCTTTAGTGTAACCATTGTCTTCAAAACTATCACATTGTGGAATACAGTTTCGGTTGATTTTGTATTTGTACACCATGTCTCCTTCGACACCAGCACATTCGTTTTCAAACTGTTGTACTGCTTTTACTCCTGTTCCTGTAATGGATTGATACGTAGAAACGATGATGCGTTTGATGTTGTATTTTTTGTGCAAAGGGGCCAAAGCCAATACCATTTGAATGGTAGAACAGTTCGGATTAGCTATAATTTTATCAGCTGCCGTTAATTCGCCCGCGTTGATTTCTGGCACTACTAATTTCTTAGTTGGATCCATTCTCCAAGCCGATGAATTATCGATTACTGTCGTTCCAGCTGCCGCAAATTTTGGAGCCCACTCCAATGAAGTTCCACCTCCTGCTGAAAATAAAGCAATGTCGGCTTTCATATCGACAGCCGTTTGCATGCCAACCACTTTGTATTTTTTTCCTCCAAATTCTATTTCTTTACCCACTGATTTCTCAGAAGCTACAGGAATTAATTCTGTTACTGGAAAATTTCTTTCCGCTAATACTTTTAACATTATTTCGCCTACCATTCCGGTAGCACCTACTACTGCTATTCTCATTGTATATTTGTATTATTGAATTGTACTATTTTTTGGCAAAAGTAACCAATACTATTCTCAAAACAAGGTCGTTCACAAAAAATAACAAATTGTTAAATTTATAACATTGTTATTTATTTTTCAACAAATCCCGAATTTCAGCAAGCAATTGTTCTTGTGTTGGACCGCTCGTTACTTTAGGTTCGTCTTCTTTTTTGATTTTTTGTTGCGCTTTTTCATAGGCTTTCAAAACGATAAAAATACAGAACCCAATGATCACAAAATCAAAAATGGTTTGAATAAAAGCGCCGTAATTTAAAGTAACTTCGGCCACCGCTTTTGATTTTTGAACTCCATTTTCAACAACGGCAGGAACACCGTCTTGGAGCACTAATTTTAGATTTTTAAAGTCCACTTTTCCCAAAAGTAATCCAATGGGTGGCATCAACACATCATTGGTAAATGAGGTTACTATTTTTCCAAATGCACCCCCTACAATCACCGCCGTGGCTAAGTTGACTATTTCACCTTTCATTAAAAAGGCTTTAAAATCTGTAAAAAATCCCATACTTACTTATTTTTATTCTCGGTAAAAAACTCGTTTTACGCGTTGTGATATACTCGTCAAAATCTCATACGGAATGGTCTGTGTTTTTTGGGCCATTTCCATCACCGTTGGGCTTTCGCCAAAAACAATCACCGCATCCCCTTCGGCACATTCAATTTCCGTAACATCCACCATTAACATATCCATACAAACACTTCCTAGAAGTATTGCTTTTTCATTATGTATTGTGACATAACCCACGCCATTGCCCCACAAACGGGCAATCCCATCAGCATAGCCAATTGGGATAGTCGCCACTCGGGTTGGTTTTTCAGCCACAAATCGGCGACCGTAACCCACGCTATCTCCGGCAGGAATAGTTCTGATTTGGGATATAACCGACTTTAGCGTACTGACATTTTCCAAGTATTTTTGTTCTTCACTATCATTCGAAACTCCATACAATCCAATTCCCAAACGCACCATATCGTATTGCCCTTGAGGGAAATTACTAATGCCCGAAGTATTCAAAATATGACGAATAGGTTTAGTATGTAACTCTTGCATCAATTGACTTGACAGTTCCTCAAACAAACGGATCTGAGAAAGTGAAAATACTTTATGTTCTTCGGCATCGCTAGTGGCCATGTGCGACAAAACACTTTTTACCGCAACACGTTGATTCTCTTGTAAGGTTTGAATTAACTCTTGAATATTCTCGGCTTCAAACCCCAATCGGTGCATGCCTGTATCCAATTTAATATGAATTGGATACTGATGCAAATTGTGCTGCTCTGCTATTTTAAGAAAGGCTTTCAATCCTTTAAGACTGTAAATTTCGGGTTCTAATTCGTGCTGAATAATCGCAGAAAAACTAGTTGACTCTGGATTCAACACCATAATTGGCAACTGAATTCCAGCATTTTTTAGGCTAATCCCTTCATCGGCGAAGGCAACTCCCAAATAATCTACTTGATGGTATTCTAGCAATTTAGCAATTTCAAAACCCCCATTCCCGTAGCCAAAAGCTTTGACCATCACCATCATTTTTGTGGTGGGCTGCAATTTGGATTTGTAAAAATTCAGGTTGTGACTAATGGCATTTAGATTGATTTCTAAAACAGTCTCATGCGTTTTCTCTTCCAAAGCCGCTACAATTTTTTCAAATTGAAAACTACGCGCTCCTTTGATTAATACCGTTTCATTTTCGAAATTCATTTGGTCTAGTTGTGCTAAAAACTCCGCTGTGTTTTTGAACGTAATGCAGTTTTCAAATTGATTTTGGAACTGAGAAATCGTTTCGCCTATGCCAATTACCCGACTGATTTTATTGGCCACAATTAATTGTCCTACTCTGGAATACAATTCGGAATTGGGCAACCCACTTTGAAAAATATCGGATAGAATTACTGTTTTTTTAGACGAATGCTTTTGGCTTTCTAAAAAATCTAGGGCGATTTTCAACGACTGAAAATCGGCACTATAACTGTCGTCAATTAAGCTACAATTGTTAATTCCGTTCTTTAGTTGCAATCGCATTTCGACTGGATATAACAATGCCATTCTGGTTTGAATAGTAACCACATCATAATTCAAATACAACAACACCAGCAAACACGAAATCGCATTTTCTAGGGACGCTTCATCCAGAAATGGAATACTAACTTCAAAAGATTCCTTCGCTTGACGAACACTTAAAATTGTGTTGGAAGCACTTCTTGTTTTGGTTACAAAAACATCGGCATCAGTATGAGTACAGCTCCAAGAAAATGTAGCTATAGTTGATGGGATCAGGGTATCTATTGCGTTATTTTTCTCGTAAATCAAAATTTGAGAACGATCAAAAAGACGTAGTTTTTCTTTTATTTTTTCTTCGGTAGAGGCAAATCCTTCATCATGAGCCGAACCAATATTCGTCAACACACCTATTGTTGGGCGAATGATGGCTTCTAATTTTTCCATTTCGGCAACAGTAGAAATTCCAGCTTCAAAAATGCCAAAATTGTGTTGTTCATTAATACCAATTACTGATAAGGGAACGCCCACTTGCGAATTGTAACTTTTGGGGCTTCGAATGATATTATACTCTGGACTCAATACAAAATTAAGCCATTCTTTTACGATGGTTTTGCCATTACTCCCGGTGATTCCTATGACAGGAAAATCAAATAAAGAACGATAATAGGCAGCAAATTGTTGCAAGGCAACTAAGGTGTTGTTGACAATCAGAAAATTGGCTTTGCCTTCACAACCTTTGGGAATATGAGTTACCACAAAATACCGAACCCCTTTCTCAATGACATCTTTAATGTACGAATGCGCATCATTATTAGGTCCCACCAAAGCAAAAAACAAAGTAGTCGCGCTGTTTTGCAAGGAGCGGCTGTCAATGGCTACCGCGTCAACAGTAGCTTCTTTTGTAGCACCAACAAATTCAGCGCCTAATTGTGTAATGCTATTTTGGATGGATATGTTCATGAATTCAAAAAGCGAGCAAGCTCATTTTAAAATTTTGTTGATCAAAAATAGTGTTTCTTTTTATATTCAGGCTTTCGAACTATAAAATATAAAATAGTAAACATGTTTTTAAAAGATTTATATCTCCAATCATACTAGTTATATTTATAATACGAGCAATACAAATGGTTATTGAACAAGAAAAAAATTCGTCATTATCTCACCCAATACCATATTATTCCTGGATCTGCAGAAGCAGAATTACCTCCTCCAGAAGCTGATATCCATGGAGCAGGAGAATATCCGGAACAAGTTGAAACTATAGTTCCCCACCAATTAACCGTCCCATCATCTAATGTTAATACACCACATCCACCCCCTGCAGTTGAGCTGCGCCAAGGCATCCTTTTAGCTATTCCTTGTTCCGGTGTATAATCCCAAGTACCAAATTTAGTATCCAAAGTAACGTTGGTTTGGGTATTATTGGTATTTACAAAACTATAATTACCGTTAGCAGTCCAAATACCCCCATAGCTACCTCTTGTTCTAGCATCAATCATATATTGGAAACCGCTCTCACTTTTTTTAATATAATCGGCCCAACCTACTATTGAATAATTGGCCGTGGAAGTACTTATAACCTCTGCATTGGAGGTAAATGGAATTTGAGTATTATATGAAATTGCATTGGCATACGTCCAAACAGAATTAGACGAGTTTTTTAAAATCAACGTCCATCCTCCGCCTTGTGTTGTCATGTCGGCATAAATTTTAAATGGTACTCCCCCATTGATATTATCATTTCTTATCCAATAAAAACCATCTGTTGAGTTGGGATAATCTTGCTTAATTTGATAAGCACTACTAGATGCAGTGTTTGGACTCAATCCATCTTTTTCGGCATAAAACCGCGTTTTACCTGTATTAAAATTATTGGTGATTTCTTGTTGGGTTAATTCTCGATTATAAAGCTTGAAACTTGATACATTCATACTCGCTAACCAAGTTGTTCCAAATAACCAGCTAGAAATTCTTCCTGCTCCAGAATTAAATGTAGCATTTGCAGGGTTAAATGCTCCAAGAATCTGTGATAAAGTTTGACTTTCGCCGTTTACATAAATTTTATTATTTGTTTTAGAACCGGCATACATTACAAAAACAAGATGTTTCCAAGTTCCTTGTATACCCAAATAATTTACTTTAGTACTTGAAATTCCATATTGGTCACTGTTGGCAGTATTAAAACCAACACTACCATTAACAATCAAAATGTCATAGAGATTAAATCCAAAATACATTGAATCAGTTAACGAATTGGTTTTTACCCACATTTCGGCTGTGACCACATTAGTATTTCCGATATTCGCATTAAAATTAGCATAACTTGAGGTGCCATTAAAGACAATAGAACCTCCATTAGCTGAATTAAATGTTGTCGAAGTCAAAGTAACATGCGATCCATTGCCGGAAAGGTCATTCCAAGTCGTTCCTGATCCGCTGTAACTGGCCGAATTACCAGCATCTAAATGTAAGACCAGTCCTGAATTGGACAAAGTAGTAATAGTAACGCTTCCATCTCCAGTGGTATTCAGAGTGCCAAAAGAGTGATGTCCGGAACTTGTTTTGGTAGCACCTCCTGCGCCACCACCAGTAGCAGCACCGCCGCCGGCACCGCCGCCGCCGCCATACCATCCAGCGCCGCCGCCGCCGGCACCATTCCAACTACTTGCACCTGCATCTGTTCCACCATTACCGCCATTAATTCCATTACCATTGGTCCCGCTCGTTCCTGGATTTAAATCAAAAGGTTCTCCTGCTAAACCTGGTGCAGATGTACTAGCGGCATACCCGTACTGGTACCTTCCATTTACAACATAATTGCTTGTTGGTTCGTTTCCATTGCTAGCTGTTCCAGTTGCATTGTTACCTGCATTTCCTCCAGAATAATTACTATCTGTGGCATTACCTGCACCACCACCACCGCCTCCAGCAACTACTAAGGCATTGGCATTGGCCGGTGAAGATGAGGTAAAAACCCCTGACAATCCTCCACCAGCTCCACCATAATTAGTGCCTGAACCTCCGCTTCCGCCAAAACCATATTTTGGTGTTGTAGATTGTCCCGGAAATCCCCCTACGACTACATATAAAATTTGTCCTGGTGTCACATTTAAAGTTGTGGTAATATTAGCACCTGCTCCTCCAGCTTGACCTCTTCCTCCAGTTCCGCCTTTGGCTCCAATGGCATTTACTTGAATGGAAGTAACTCGATTGGGTACTACAAATTGTTGTATGGAACCTGTATATTGAAACGAATAGGTAGTAGGCAATTGCGGTTTTTTTACGGCTAAATTATGAAAGGCCGATTGCGCATTCAATCCGATTGCGCACAAAAAAAAGAATAGTATGTACCTTAGAATTCTCATTAGTAAATAGTATCTCCAAAAACATAACCTACTGTAGCGGTATTCATCACTAAACCAATAACACTATTGGTTGTTCGGGTACTTAAACCACTAGCTGAGTTTAACGTAGTTCCGGATCCTGCAAAAGTAATGTTCCCAGCTCCGGTTTGGATCAATTGGCAACTAAATCCAATAGGTAAAGAAGGAACCGTTACCGTTACTGTTGATGCTGAATTGATGAAAAATAATTTATTATTATCTGCTGCAGTCAAAGTAAAACCCGCCGATCTGGATTCAATGACCAAACCTCCTGAAATTTGAATCCAAGCTGTGCCATTCCAATAGTAATAGCCCGGTACCACATTATTAGGTGCTGTTCCTGCTGTTGCTGTATTGTAAATTAGTAAACCAGCAGCAGTTGCTAATTCTGTAGCCCCTGACAAGCCTGTCACGGGAGCAAAAACATTGGCAGCGGTTAATGCCACTCTTGGTGGTAGGAACCCTTTATTGGTAGCCGATATGTCTAATTTTGCCGCCGCATTGGGTGTGGTGGTACCAATACCGGTTTGGGCGGCTATTCCAAAGCTTAAAAACAAAAATAGAAATACAATAAGATGTCTCATAAATAAAATTTTGTATAATTTAATGACCTAAATTGAGGAAACAATCGGGCGTAATTACGCTACAATCCATATATTCCCCGCATTTGGTTAAATTTAGTTGTTATCTCATCAGCAACTAGTGCTCTTTTGTATACTTTCATATTATAATAAGTCCCCGGACATATATCGGTAAATCCAGTGCCAGCGTTGGTATGTCGCGCGCCAAAATTCAACCCATTGGTAGCTAAACTTGGGGGAGATGTGAATGTCTTGGTGCCAAGGCTTATTCCATCCATGTATAAAGTGATTGAATTTCCGCTAATCACAAAATCCCAAATATGTATGGTGTTAATTCCAGATACTGTAAAAGAAGAGAGATTGGTTGGGCTACCAATATTTAATCCAGTTGATGAAGTAAAATAAGCTAAATAACCACTATTTGTATTCCACACTTCATTACCCCAAAAAGTAGCCCAAAAACTGGTAGGGTTTAGGCTGGCTACAATTGAAATGGTAAAAGCCGAAGGCAGATTATAATTCGTGGCAATATATTGTCCTGTAGTCGTTCTGTAGCCCCCTCCATTAGTGGCTACATAAGTAGGAGAGCCTACTAAAGTACCATGATTTCCATTACCTGATTGATCTGTCCAGGTCGAACCTGAGGTGGGTGCAATAGCCAAATCCATTATTAGATCTTTGTCTATTTCATATCTTGTCTTTGTCGCATTATAATTTTGAGCGATTTCCGCTCCAGATAAGGCTCGATTGTATATCGATGTAGTCCCTATTTTTCCATCCCAATAAAACCCTTCGGGTGTAGTATTGCTGCTTCCTGCTTCTGCACCAACAAATATACCATTAGAAGCATAAGAAATTGTGTTTCCAGATGTTCCTATATCTATAGTGGTGTTTAATTCTCCATCCACATATAAGCGGGTATAGCGTCCATCAAATGTCGTAACAAAATGATGCCAACCTACCAAATTGCTAACATCTGCCGTAGGTACTCTATAAGCTGCTCCAGCATAAATATAACTTTTAAATGAGCCAGACCATATATTGTGAGAATACCCTCCTCCTTGCGTACAAGATAATGAAGTTTTATAACTAGAAGATGTGCCTGCATTCCAATCATCAGCATTCAACCATTGTTCCAAGGAGATTGCAATAGTGGGTTTCAGCTGCGTTGTGTGTGTACGGACTGCAAAATCATTCGTACCATCAAAATCAAAAAAACCATTCGTGTTAAATACAGGTCCATTAGTTAATGTAAATGGATAGGAGGAAGAGTTCACATCATTCCAAGTGGTACCCGTTCCAGAATAAGATCTTGAATTGGCTGGATCTAATCGCAACACTAAACCATCATTAGTATAGTTATTTGGCTTGACGAGCATTCCTAATCGTAAAGTTATATGACCACTCCATTCCGTTGGAATGAATCGAATGGCTTTAGCAAAAGTAGTAGAAGGAAAATCTAAGCGCACATCGTTTAGTGAATTAGTTGTCGTGTTAACGGTTACATTATTTAAAATCCTGCTCCATGGTCCACTGCCTGTTAAACTAGTTTCAACATGCGCTTTGGTAACCAATTGTCCCCCACCTAATCTGCCTTGAACCACAACGCCTTTAATAAATGCTGGCTCATCATAATTTAATGTAATCCATTGGTTAGTATCATTTGCGCCTGCGGCCCAACCCAATCCTGAATTCAGCCAAGGCGTATAATGCGATTGATTAAAACCTTCACCAACCCAAACACTAGAAACACCCCAATAAATAGGATTTGAGTTAGTAGACGGACTATGAATGGAATACTCGAATTCATTCTTTCGGGCTAGGTAATCTTGAAAAATATCAGCATCACTTAATGGTAAATTATGTATTTTAAATTGTGCTAGATGAAAGGTGCCATATCCTCCAGAGTCCATATTAGTGGTTTCTCCTGCGCCTATGGCATAATTTTGACTTGTAGGCGGTATTTCTCTTGCTCCAGCCTGCGTGCCTTGTAAAACTCCATTTAAATACCCTTTCACTGAGGTTCCATCATAAACTAAAGCAATATGATGCCATTGATTTAAATTAACAGCTGTTGACGAAGTAATAATTGGACCATTCCAAATGCGGTATTTTATATATCCATTGACAATTTCAACATTGGATGCGTGCCAGCCACCACTGGGTGTTTGTGAATCTAATTCACTTATCAATACACCCGTCGAAGCAATTGGATACACCCAAAAACTCATGGTGAAACTTTTCTGTGCACTAATATTAACTGTTTTAAAATAGGTTCTAATATTAGGAGTAGCTAAATATTGATTAGATCCATTGAAAGAAATAAATCCTAATGAATTTATGAAATTAGGTGCGTTATAAAGTGTTGCATTTCCTGAAGCGGTCCCCGCAATATTTGTTACGGTTGTTGCACCCCGAGTAAAACTAGCTGCCTTTGAAAAATCATAATTTACCACTAAACTATTTTTGGGCAATAAAGAGTATTGAATGGGCAGCCCAATTTGGGCAAAATTCAAGGATGCCAAAAATAGTAGAAAGAAGGTACATAATCGTTTCATCTTAATTACTCATTTCGCCTGTTACAATAATTGAATTACTTCCCAGATGCAATATACTGACAACTGCATATTGACTCGCTGTTTTGGTAAAACCGGTTCGGTTCAAATAAGTCCCCGAAAACGTAATTTGTCCCGCGCCCATTTGCACAATGGTACAATTGAAACCGGTAGGCAAACCGGTAGGAATAGTCACTGTTATGGCCGAAGCACTGGTCGATTGAATGATTTTTCCATTATCAGAAGCGGTTATACTATAGGCCCCTGAAATAGTGGCGACATTAGCCCCAAAACCCGAAATAGTAGAGGCACTTGTATTGCCTCCTGTTAGATTTCCCGTGGTTGAAACGTTTCCTGAAGTATAACTAATATCGTTACCAGAACGGTTCCAATTACTATTAACGCGTGTCCAAGCGACAGTGGTTGTTGTACTGGTGTTTACGTAAAAACCAACTAGATCATCCGTTTGATAGACCATTAAGCCGTTGGCTGCAGAGGAAAGCGTGATGGCCTCTCGTTGCGTTTTAGTCATACGTGGTATTAGCAAGCCCTTATCTGTAGCAGCAATTTCAAGCTTTGCCGAAGCATTAGGCGTAGTCGTACCAATACCCGTTTGGGCACTAGCTAAAAAGCCTATAAACAATAATGTAAAATATATCTTTTTCATAATTATCTAATCCAAATTTGATGTAATGTATGATAGCTACTACTATTGTTAAAATCATCTACCTCCCAACGGTAATTGTGTCCCTTGATTCCCCAATGATAAGCTCCACTCACCCAAAAGGGGAAGTTGGTCATCGCGAGATCGTATTGGTCTGTAAAATAATTTGCTGTACTTCCTGGGTTAACTGCATTATGACCGGATAAGGCAGTAAAACTTTGTGTAATACCACTCATGCTACCTAAACCAGTTTTAAAATAAGAAATGGTGCCGCTATGCGAAGTTTTAAAATTAATAATTCTATTGTGTGCATTGGTTGCCCCATAGATTCGTAATTCAGCAAAAGTAAACTTATTTAAATATGCATTGGATACATGCCCCCAAGTTGTTGTAGAGCCAGATTCATCGGTACCTAAAGTAGTTGATCCTAAAACGGGCAATGAAGCAGTAAATATTTTTAATGCAGGGTCTATTCCTCCTTTATGTAAATAATTCAATACTAATGTCCATCCACCTCCATCGGTGGTCATATCGCAATAACAAGTCGTACTTGCAGTCGCTCCGGCACCATCAGGATCAATCGTATATTGACCTGATGGAGCCATAGGGTAATAATCAATGATTTCTTTACAAGATTTTAAACTATTCAAGGATGGTCCTGGTTTCCATTTTCCAGTACCTGTCAATAGCAACTTTCCTGTTCCCGAAAAGTTTATTTTTCCACTGTAAAATGTCCTTCCTGTTGGAACTGTAATTGTATGTCCATTTTGTATCGTAATGCCATTGGCTACTTGAAGGGGTATCACCCAGGTGGAAGCTAAATTAAAATCTCCTGAAGTAGTGGAGTTGGTCTGAGCATTTACTTGAACTTGAGACAAAAAAATAATCAACACCACTACTAAACGTAGGACTGTTAGTTTCATTTCTTGCGTTTTTTTACTTTTTTAATTTCTTTTTGTAATATTTGAATTTGCTTTTGTTGCTCTTTTATAGCTTCTACTAGCAGAGCCACTACTTTGTCGTATTGAACCGCTTTGTACCCTTCTGGTGTTTTTTCGGTTTGCACTACTTCAGGAAGTACTTTTTCTACTTCTTGGGCGATGAGACCAATCGCTTTTTGATCTGAAAACTTTCTGTCTGGAAAATCCTTTGTATTCCAATCAAAATGGACTCCACGTAATTGCAATACTTTCTGTAAGGGGTTCTCAATAGGAGTAATATGGGTTTTAAAACGCGCATCCGAAGAGCCCGCTATGGAGTTGGCTATAATATCTCCGCTTACTTGCAAGCGAACAGATGGGGTTAAAACTCCCATGCCCACGTTCCCGTTTTCTAAAATAGTGATCCCATTAGATTCACCTATAGAATTAAAAATTCGAAATCTCGCATCGGATGCACTCGTTCCGTATTGATCAATAACCCAGTCAGCAGTACTGCCATTAACCGATTTTCTTATGTTGATTTGTCCTCCTTCATTAGCTGTGAACGCTGGGTTGAGGGTCAATTCTCCCGAAACACTGCCTGTTGTATTTCCTAGCGTTAATGTACTAGTAGGTGAAGAAGTTCCGATACCCACATTGCCTGAAGAATTAATTCTAAATCGCTCTGTATTATTAGTATTCAATACCAGTGATCCTGTTGCAAATTGACTGGAAAAAGTCAAATCAATAGCACCCGCCGATGGATAGCCTATCCAACCATAGCGCGTAGCTGTTCCTTGTGGGTACCATTCCATGTAAGCATGGTCTGATCCTTCTAATCTAAATATAGAACCATTGGACTTAACATGTAGTTTTGATGCTGGCGTAGTCGTACCAATACCTGTTTGGGCAGTTCCTACAAATCCTAATAAAATTATAAGTAAATAGCGCTTTCTCATCTTATCGAATATAAATTTCTACTCGTGCCGAGCGATTGATTCCTGAATTAGTCGAACAACAGGACAATTGATCTCCTGCGGAATAATTGATGTTCGTCGCAAACAAGCCCGACATTCCTATCCCTCCCGAAACATCATTTGAGGTAGCTTCGCCATTGGGATACAAGCCCCCGCCATTTTCATTCCAACCAAATCCCCAACGAACACTTGCCGTTGAACTGGCATTAGTATAATTGAATCCATAAAAACGAATATCCGTTTGAGATGAAAAGGGAGTACCTTTGCCCGCAAAACTATTGCCGTCGCTGAAAAACAATTTACTCGCCGTATTAAAAAAATTAATCGGTGTGATGCGAATGCCGTTATTGAAATTATTTTGTAACCAACACCAAACGTTGTAGGTTCCATTAGTGTTCACACTTCCTCCGGTCGTACTTCCACCATAATTCCAAGCAATATCCGGCCACAAGGCCATGATGTCTTTGGCATAAAAATAATTCATGGTATCAAATTTGGCATCGCCATCATTCCGATTGGTTTGTGCTGGATTTAAAGTATTCACAGCGGTCCAATACGAACTGGAATACGGAAATGTAGTCCCGCGCGTGGCTTTCATGGCCATCATCCAACCGCCTCCATTTACTGCAGAATTCAATAAACAATAGACTTGGGTGGGTCCTAGATAAGGTAGGTTGATCCAATAAGTGCCATCGGTAAAATTATTAAAAGCCGTTTGAATGTATTTGGCACTAGGTGCTGCTTTGGCTGCAGTAGTCCCATCCATGACCGGAACGCTAACCAGTTCCTGCAAATTCTGTGTCCAGGATTGAAAATAGGTGTTGGCTGGGTGCACACTCGTGTACGAACTTGGGGCACTGTTTTGAGTGGGCGATTTCCAATACAAACGCATCCCATAACCTCCGCCACCTTGTTGCATGCGCACCTGAAAAGAATAGGATTTTCCCGCTGTTAAATTGACCGTTCCTGTATGGATTCCTAAAGCAGGGACCGCTTGACCTTGATAGGTTCCAATAACTGGGTTGCCCTCTATAATTAAATCGGAAGCATCATCGGCCTCTAATGTAAAAACATAATTGCCCGACTCTTGCGGAATAAATGTACCTTGTATTTTTATAGCAAAATAATTACCGCTATTCGGCAAATTAATGCCAAGGGGCGTTAATTCGGCAGCGCTTGTCCAATCCAATAGTCTAGCCGAATTGGTTTTACCGGTTTGAAATAGCGTTGTATTTGAATTTGCTGAGTTGAATAGATTATCCATTTCGGCTCTAGTGGTAGGTACAATTGGATATTGTGTAGTAGTTCCATTTCCAGCATTTGTGCTGTAGACCCAATAGTCTAATTGCACTAGCGGTTGTTTGTGCACGGGTTGGTAAGTCGCCATAATTTGCGCTTGACCTCCCATACTTATTATAGAAAAAATAAGAGCAATTACTTTTTTCATACCATTTCTAATTTGACATATCTCCCGATGAAATAAATTGTCCCGATGCCACGCTTACCAAACTCATAATCGCATGTTGACCGGCTGTTTTATTAAAATTGTATCGATTATTTATGGTTGATCCAGAAGCTGTTAAAGTTACTTGCCCCGAACCTCGTTGTACAATTAAACAGTTAAAGCCAATAGATAAAGCAGGTACAGTAATCGTAACTGGGCTATTACTGGTACAACTTATAATTTTGCCATTATCGGATGCTGTTAATGTATAGGACGTTCCTCCTTGTACATTTACCTCAGCCCCAAAATTGGTCAACGTAGTAGTGGTACCATTGCCCGAAATACTGCTGGTTGTGATATTTCCTAAAATAGCTACCCAAGCGGTTCCATTCCAATAATAATAGCCAGGTGCTACATTAGTAGGAGCTGTTCCTGTAGTGGCGGTATTGTACACCAACAAACCAGTGGCAGGCGAAGTCACGGGACTTGCTGCATTGGTAGCGGTTAAGGCTATTCTTGGTGGCAAAAACCCTTTATCAGTTGCAAACACATCCAACTTTGCCGAGGCATTTGGCGTAGTAGTCCCAATACCCGTTTGGGCTTTCCCATTGAGGAAAACCAAAAACAACATTAATACTAGTACTCCTTTTTTCATTTTGAATGGGTTATCGATTAGAATAAGGCTCTGAAGACTACCCAGTTTGCTCCGTCTGACACCAATTTAACCCAGTTATTAGAAGCCTCAGATCCAATTGTAAATGTAGTAACTGCACTATTGGCGGTATCTACATAAATTGTCTCTGATGCAGTTCTAGAAACAGTAACAACTTTCGTTGTTCTATTCTTAATAATGATTTCTTTTCCTGCATTACCAGTTGCAGCTGGCAATGTCAATGTACCATCTGCTGTTCCATCATAAAATACGTACTTATCAGAAATTAAAATGGTAGCTGTTGCAGTTGGTTTCGACACATCACTTGATCCATATGTCCAAGACGCTAAACCAGCAGCATCCGAAGTCAATACTTTTCCTGCACCTTGAGTTCCATCAGCAATTTTGACTTGTCCATTTACCGTAACAATCCCTTTATTAGCCGCTGTTGTCGAAGTTCCTGGTGTTAACACAATATTTCCTCCCAGTCCAGTATTGTTTCCATTTCCAGCTGTAATGTTAACACTACCTCCTGCATTAGTACCTCCAGTACCTGCATTTTGTGCAGCAATAGTAGAACTATTCCCATTAGTGGATGATGCAGCAGCATTCGGTACCACCGTTAACGCACCATACAATTGCGATTTTTGAGTTTTTGTGGATCCAATTAAAGTAGTATTAGATCCTATACCTACGGTAGGGGTTGAATTGTTATACCCTGAAATAACAATTTCGTTTTCATCTGTATTAGCATCAGGTCTAACGTCATAACCAATCAATACACTATTTTTCCCAGTTGTATTTTTTGTTACTCCTGCTGAGCCTACATAATTTCCTGCTTGAGATCCAATGAATATATTTTTATCTCCCGTTGTGATTTCACTTCCGGCGGTAAAACCAACTGCAATATTTTCTGATGCGCTTGTTGATGCAGATAATGCACCATATCCTAAAGCAGCATTATAATTCCCGGTACTGTTTGTTTGATTTGCATAAGGTCCAAATGCAACATTTTTTATACCACTTGTATTTGCACTTAACGAATAGGAACCAACTGCTGTATTATGATTTCCTGTATTTACTAATAACGAATTATTCCCAACTGCTGTATTATGATTTCCCGTACTATTGGCATTTAATGCATAAAAACCAATTGCTGTATTACTTGCTCCAGTTGTATTTGTTTTAAGTGTATAAAAACCTATTGCTGTATTTGCTCCAGTTCCTGAATTATTCCCTGATAAAGCACTAGATCCAAACGAAGTGTTAAAGTTATTAACACTTTTACCATTAGTTCCCACACCTACTGTCAAACCATTTACTGTTAAATCATAAGACCCCAAGTTGACTGCTCCTGTTGCACCTGTATAAGGCACCGCATTTGATGTCGTCCAAGTTCCCAGTCCATTGGCATCAGAAGTCAATACTTTTCCTGCCCCTGCTCCATTAGTAACAGTTAAAGTTCCGGTAATTTTAGTATTCCCTCCAACATTTAAATTTTCAACAATTCCTACTCCACCTGCTACTTTGAGAGCACCTGTAGTAGTAGTAGTTGAACTAGTTGCATTTGGAAGATCTAAAGCACCCATAATTCTTGTATCTGTTGTAGTTGATGAGCCAATCAATGTAGTATTGGATCCTAGTCCAACAGTTCCTGCAGTACCATTGTAGCCTGAGATCACTATTTGATTCGTTTGACCATCAGCGGCAGGTCGCACATCGTATCCAATAAGGACGCTATTAGCCCCAGTTGTGTTGGACGTGGTTCCTGTCGCAATTTTACTTCCTGCTAAGGATCCAACAAAAATGTTTTTGGCACCTGTTGTTAATTTATCTCCTGAATTAGATCCAATAGCTGTGTTATTAGATCCCGTTGAAGTTCTATTTAGTGAATTAGTCCCGATTCCTGTATTTTCTACTCCTGAAGTGTTTGCAACCATTGTTAAATAACCTAATCCCGTATTATTTGAACCATTAAAATTATTAATTAAAACACCCGTTCCTACAGCGGTGTTGGTTGTAATTCCACCGCTACCCAGTCCAATTCCAATACCTTGTACACGTAAACCATAGTTGGTTAAACCCGTATACGATCCATTAGTAAAGGTTGGATTAATATCTAGCCCAACTAAAGTTTCCCCGTTAGCCGCGGCAGTAAGTGTAGGGGAAAATGTTTTAGCTCCAGCAAAGGTTTGTGCCCCCGTAGTGACCACACCACCATAAGTAGCGCTTGCCGGTTCTAAATTCAAATTCGCCCCTGAGATCGTGGCTCCATTGGCATTGGGCGCACTTCCAATAGCAGCCATTGTGGTTACACCTGTTGGTGTTGTCCAAGTCCCCAATCCATTGGCATCTGAGGTCAATACTTTTCCTGCTCCTGCTCCATTAGTAACTGTTAAGGTTCCGGTAATTTTAGCATTGCCCCCCACGTTAAGATTCTCTACAATACCAACTCCACCTCCTACTTTCAGCGCTCCCGTTGTTGTTGAGGTTGAGGTAGTCGCATCCGGGAGATCTAAAGCTCCAAATATTTTGGCTTGGGTACTTGATGAATTTCCTAGTACAGTCGAATTATCCCCCAATCCAATCGCTCTATCTCCAATTATTATTTCATTTTCTGAAGTGGCGCTCAAAGGTTTTGTATTGGTTCCTATAAAAATACTCTTATTAGAGGTAGTTACTTGACTAGAAGCACTTGAGGTTTCTCCTGCATAGCGACCTATAGCAATGTTACTAGATCCAGAAGTAGCATAAAGTAAACTTCCTTGACCTACCCCAACATTGAATTGGCCAGAAGTCAAATTTAAAAAAGACGCGGCACCAATTGCTGTATTTCGATCATTAGGTGTAGCACTACTATTTAATGCCGCAAGTGCTTCTTTTCCAATCGCGGTATTGGCCTCACCAGTTGTATTATCTCTTAAAGCTTGGTATCCCAATGCCGTGTTGTTTGAACCTGAAGTTACACTCTTTACCGCTTGCGATCCTATGGCGGTATTGAAACTACCACTAGTCACTACTTTTAAGGCATTATACCCCAATGCTGCATTTTCGGTACCGGTTGCGGTAGCGCTAATGGCATCGGTTCCTACTGCAGTATTGGTAGCCACTGCTCCTTTTCCACGTCCAATATTGACACTGTTAACTACCATATCAGAGCTAAAGGTTTGTACACCGGTAAAAGTTTGTGCGGCATCCGTTCGTGCAATGGTTGCATCAGTTGTTGGAAAGGTCATTGTTGTTGCGTCAGTACCCGCTACAACAATAGAGTTATTAGCGGTTAAGGTTTTGCCATCGGCAATAGTTAAGGTAGCACTTGTAGTAGGTGGTGTAATTGTAACTTTATTTATGGTAGTTGCAGTGGCAGCGCCTAAAACAGGTGTTACTAATGTTGGTGAAGTAGCTCTTACTACATTCCCCGATCCGGTGGTTGCAATCTCTTCCACAACTCCAGCACCAGCTGTTACACGTCCTAACACTTTATCGGTAGCACTTACATTTTGAATTTTAGCGTAAGTCACATTCGCATCTGTAATCTTTGCCGTTGTAACTGCTGTATCCGCTAGTTTTGCTGTAGTAATATTGGCATCTGTAATTTTTGCGGTAGTTACTGCCGCATCGGCTAGTTTAGCTGTGGTAACATTGGCGTCTTTTATTTTTGCTTCTTCTACTGCATTGGCAGCTAAATCGGCAACGACAATAGTACCATTCAGTATTTTTGCCGAAGTCACAGCATCAGCTGCTAATTTTGCTTCGGTTACATTAGCATCTTTTATTTTTATAGTTTCTACTGCATCAGTTGCAAGCATGCCTACAACTACTTTACCAGTACCAATTGCGGTAACTCCTGCATTTGTAATAGTTACATCACCTGATGGTGTTACTTCGGTAGCTACATTAGACGCATTTCCTAAATAAATTTTCCCCTCAGCTAAAGTGGTAATTCCTGCTGTTGCTGTATCTACATAATTTTTGGTAGCTGCATCTTGAGCTAAAGTAGGATCAGCTACTCCAGTCAATTTATTGGCTCCTAAAGCTACGTCAGCTGCAGCAGCTCCAAAACCACTTAATGGAATGTTGGCTTTGTCTAATTTGGCATTGGTTATAGTAGCATTTGCAATCATCGCAGTTACAACTTTGTTAGCTCCAATGGTTGTAGCGTTCCCTGAACTGGTTACATCTCCTGTTAAATTGGCATTGGTCGTTACTGTAGCCGCATTACCTCCAATACTTAAATTGGCTACAGGAGTAGTTGAGGTAACCACAAATGGTGCTGTACCATCAGCAATCGTAGACGTAAATTGAGTACCGGTAATTCCGCTACTCGCTGTAACTGTTCCTGCTATCGTTGCATTACCTCCAAACTTAGTAGTACCCGCTACCTCTAATTTGTATCCGTTATCAGTAAACGTTCCTCCTGTTTGAATTGTTATATTACCATTCCCCCAGAATCGTGTTGATTCTACATTATAGGTTGGTTCAAATGCAATATGTTTAGTCCCATCTGTTGATATTTTTCCAAATGTTGTTCCTGCTCCAATCAATAAATCTTGAAAAGTAAACTTTTTACCAGCGGCATATAAGTCACTATTTAACTTAGCCCCTGTAATCGTGTTATCAGCAATATCAATAGCAGCAATAGTACCATCTAGTATTTTGGCTGAGGTAATAGAACCATCCGATACACCCGCAGCTGCCGTTTGTGCATCTACATATGCCTTCACTGCTTTTTGAGAAGGGAATAATTGATCACTCGGAGCAGTATTTCCTAAATCAGTGGCCGTACTTTTATTCGCAGTAGGTTCCGCTCCTAAATTAGTTAAGGCAGCGGCCGCTGTTGTAGCTCCTGTACCTCCTTTGGCAATAGCAATTTCGGTACCGTTCCAAGTACCTGAAGATATTGTTCCCAGAGTCCATCCATTGGTTCCATCATGTTGCGCGCGAATATTTCCACTACCGTCAGCTAAAATTACATTATTGGATAATGTGGGAGACAAACCTAAAATCTTTGATCCAATTATAGTATTGTTACTTCCTGTAGTAATACCTATACCTACTGCAGTACCGTTTACTACATTGTAGGTTTGAGAACCAATAATAGTATTGAAACTTCCTGTAGTTATTCCCATACCAGAAGCAGTTCCGATTAATGTATTATCTGTAGGAAATGTAGAACTTACTGTATACAAACTTGATCCTGCATAGTATCCAATTGCTGTGTTGTATTTACCTGTCGTATTATTAGTAAGAGCTGATTTACCAATTGCTGTGTTATAATTTCCATTTGTATTTCTGTACATAGCAGAATGACCAATGGCTGTATTCCACGATCCTGCGTTATAAGAAGCTGGTTGATTACTAGCCAATGTAAGATATCCAAGAGCAGTATTCCCATACGTTTGTGATCCTCCTCCTACAGTTATATCATTCACTTTAATATCACTATTAAATGTCTTTGCTCCAGCAAAAGTCTGAGCTCCTGTAGTTACCACCCCACCATTAGTGGCATCAGCTGGTGTTAATACTAATTCTGTAGTTCCATTAATTATTGCGCCTTTAGGATCTGAAGTAGTTGAAATAGCACCAATAGTACTTAAACCTGCGTTAGCAGCGACAATCGAATTCTTAACATATTCTGTAGTAGCGATAGTAGTCGAATTATCGGCCGTTGCTGGCGTAGGAGCTGTTGGGGTACCTGTGAAAGTTGGTGAAGCTAAATTGGCTTTTAATGCTAAAGAAGTAGTAACATCTGTAGCATTGGCTTTCAATGCTTCGGCAGCCGTTGCTCTAGTTACTTCGGCAGCTAAATTAGTTGTCAATGTAGTTTCAGCAGCCGTAGCTCTTGTAGTTTCAGCAGCAATAGCAGTGGTATTGGTAGCCACGTTTGTAGTTAAAGTAGCTTCAGCAGCTGTAGCTCTTGTCGTTTCTGCCGCAATAGCAGTGGCATTAGTAGCCACGTTTGTAGTTAAAGTAGCCTCTGCAGCCGTTGCTCTAGTCGTTTCTGCCGCAATAGCCGTTGCATTAGTAGCTACGTTTGTAGTTAACGTTGCCTCTGCAGCAGTTGCTCTTGTGGTTTCAGCAGCAATAGCAGTGGCATTAGTAGCCACGTTTGTAGTTAAAGTAGCTTCTGCAGCCGTAGCTCTAGTCGTTTCTGCTGCAATAGCAGTCGCATTAGTAGCCACATTAGTAGTTAAAGTAGCTTCTGCAGCTGTAGCTCTAGTCGTTTCTGCTGCAATAGCAGTCGCATTAGTAGCCACATTAGTAGTTAAAGTAGCTTCTGCAGCAGTTGCTCTTGTGGTTTCAGCAGTAAGATCTACTGTATTGGCTTTCAAATCCAATGCTGTTTGTGTAGCCGTTGACACGGGTTTGTTTAGATCGGTTGTATTGTCCACATTCGCTAAACCAACCATCGATTTGGTAATTCCAGATACGGTTCCGGTAAAGCTTGGCGAAGCTAAATTTGCTTTCAAATCCAAAGCGTTTTGTGTCGGGGTTGAAACGGGTTTGTTGATATCGCCTGTGTTATCCACATTACCCAACCCTAAATCTGCTTTTGTTAAAGATACATTTCCTACATACCCATTAACCGATTGCACGGGTGGAGCGGGTGTTAACAATTCAACCCAATTGGCTAAAATTGTAGGATCTGATTGTGCTAAAACATAGTTTTTATTTACATCTGTTCTAATTATAACACTACCAATCAAAGCATTGGTCTGAGCTAACATTTCCGCTTGGCTAGCCAATACTTTTACACTTGAAAATGAAATGGCCGGAATTTGTTCCGTAGGTATTTTACCCAACGCATTTAAACTCGCTGTTCCATTGGGAACACCCACTTGGTTGGTATTTAATTTTAAATTCAACGCATTTTGAGTTGCTGTCGAAATAGGTTTAGCAGCATCCGATGTATTGTCTACATTAGCTAAATTGATATCTGCCTTTGAAAGTTGAATGGCTCCCGTCAAACCATTTACAGATTGTACTGGTGCTCCAGGGGTTAACAATTCAATCCAGTTAGCCAAAACAGAGGGTCCAGCTGTAGATAGTATAAAGTTTTTATTAAGGTCTGTTCTTACAGCGATACTTCCTACAGTAGCATTGCTCAAAGCCAACATTGCAGCTTGACTACCCACCACATTGGTAGATGCCACACTGATTGGTGGCAACTGGTTTGCAGGAATAATACCTGCCGAATTTAAGGTCGCAATACCGTTAGGAACACCCGCCAAACTAGCATCTAATTTTAAAGCTAATCCGGGTACCGTTGGTGCTGCAGCAGTTCCTGCTAAATCACCCGCTAACTGAATTTTTCCTTTAGTATTGGCATCGGCATCAACAATAGTAGCTCCCGCAATAGCGGTATCCACATAGGTTTTAACCGCATTTTGTGTTGGGAATAAAACGTTGCTTGTCCCTAAGGTCGTCGTAGTCGATTTGTTGGCTGCATTTTCTTTCAAAGCTAATCCAGGTACAGTAGGTGCTGCAGCAGTTCCTGCTAAATCACCTGCTAGTTGTACTTTCCCTTTAGTGTTTGCGTCTGCATCCACTATCGTACTATTTGTTAATTGACTATCAACATAAGTTTTGGTAGCCGTTGACATTGGTTTATTCAAATCTGAAGTATTGTCTACATTGCCAATTCCTAGATTGGTTCTGGCTCCAGCAGCGGTAGTTGCACCCGTTCCTCCATTAGTCAAAGCGACAACTCCAGTTACATTTCCGGCAGTAATTGCAGCATTGGCAAAAGGAACAGCGTCCAATTTCTCTACTGATAATTCCTCGTATTGGTTACACAATCCTGTGGCATCAAGTGCTACTTTCATCGATTTATCTGCTGAAGCACTCCAAACAACTGAAGCAAATGAAGTGGCATAACCACCGGTTTGAGTACCACTACCAATAGTGATATTCACCATACCAAATTCGTCTGTTTTTGTTTTAACTACCTCTTGGTATTCTACAGTAGAACTAGCATCTAACAAACTAAATTGCAAACAAATTGTTCGGTTGGTCATTGGGACATTGGCCACGTTGACACCCGGAACATTTTGCCCTCCGGGCGCATAGATTACAGCTTGGTACGTCATGCCTTTGTTTTGAGCAAAAACATAAGTTGAACCTAATAAAAGAAGGATGTAAAATAATTTTTTCATGGGGAATTATCTTTTTATTAAATCAAAATAACCTCCGAAAAGGATTTGGGTTGTATTAATAGAAACATGATCAGAATTGTTGCCTAATTTTAAGCTCTTGCTTAGGTTTAAGCCAGCGCTTAAATAGCCGTTTTTGGTTAAATAGTATTTGGCATACACCCCAAGAACTGGTTGAATAATGATGCCTGAAAATTCATTTACACCCACTAAGTTTACCGCTGAATTATCGATTTGTTGATGGCCTCTCAGTAGGGTTGAAAGGTTCAATCCTGCTTTAGCACTCAAGAAAAAGTAAAACGAATCATAAAATTGATAGTCTACAGAACTCTGTACACCCAAGTAAGTCGTTTTCCATTCTAATTTGTTCACATTTGATGCCGCAATAGCATTGTAATCGTTGATGGTAACACTTCCTGTATACTTTAAATCTTTAAAATTTTTGTATTTCAAAACATCGGTATACCCAATTTCATACGCATCGCCAAAGCCTTTAATGCCTAATTTATCTGTGAAGGCCGATTTGTTTTTGTATTGAAATGTGCTAAAGTTTTTACCAAGATTGAAGAATACTCCTTGGGAGTAAGCGGTGATGGTAAGAAGGAAAAAAAGGATGTGGGGTATAATTTTTTTCATTTATTTTTTGATTATTTTGATTTTAAAATGGTGGTGGTGAAAGAATAGCGATTTCCGTCGAGTTTAACAACATACTCTCCTGAAGCTATTAATAAATTAGTTATAGAAAGTATAGTATCAATTGCTTCTTTTTCTTGAAACAATATCAAACGCCCATGAATATCAAAAATAGAAACAGCAATTTTACCAGTTACAGGCGCCGAAAATTTAAAGTTCAGAACATCTACCACTGGATTTGGGTACACCAAAGTGGTTATTGCATCGTTAGTAATGCGCTGAACATTGGAAATTTTACTTTGTTGAAATCCCTGACCTAAAATTACTTTTTTTGTTGTAGAGGTACCAATAACACCTTGCTGAGCAATCGTGTGAGTCACCTTTATACCCGTTGATGTTGTAGCAACACCTCCATGAGCAGAAAGCATATGATGGTGCAATTTTTGCCCATACATCAAGCTACAAAAGAAAAACAAGACAACTACTTTCATTATTAATCACTTTATTTTTTACAAAAAAAGGGGTGCTAGACCTCTTAATTTTTATTACCTATATGTGTTAACCTACAAAAATAATGATATTCCCTTATTTTCATTTATAAAATACAACAAAATTGTCCAATAAAATAAAAAACAAGACACTTTTTTATCGTAAAATTGAATTTTTAGCAATTTTTTTTAATAAATATCTTACAAATAATAAATCCCCAAGAATTACAAAACTGTATTTCTTGGGGATTTAAAATTGCAGAGAGGATGGGATTCGAACCCACGATACAGTTACCCATATACAAACTTTCCAGGCTTGCTCCTTCAACCACTCGGACACCTCTCTAATTGGGGTTGCAAATAACTTAAAAAAAACTGACTTAGAAAAATGAAAAAGAATTATTCTTGGATTTCACCTCGTAACGAAGTTTCAAATACCTCTTTAAAATTGGACACCAATTCATTTTGGCCTAACAGATACATCAACTTTGTAATAGCAGCTTCTGTCGTAATGTCGTTACCAGAGATCACTCCTATTTCGCGCAAAGCGGTGCTGGTTTCATATTGACCCATTCGGACACTTCCACCTGAACATTGGGTCACATTGATAATATGAATTCCTTTTTGAATGGCTTTTTGTAAAACAGCCAAAAACCAATCGTCAGTAGGCGCATTGCCAGCTCCGTAGGTTTCTAAAACGATCCCTTTCAAATTCGGAATAGCTACAAGGGCATCTATTAAATGTTCACTAATACCTGGGAATAATTTCAGGATAATCACATTGGTGTCTAAATTTTTATGCACACGCAACTCTTTTCCGGAAACAGGAAGCAACGCCTCCGAATTGATTTTCAGATGCACTCCCGATTCGATCAAAAAAGGATAATTAGGCGAGGTAAACGCTTTGAAATGTTCGGCATTGATTTTGGTGGTGCGATTCGCACGGTACAATTTGTATTCGAAGTACAAACCCACTTCTTGAACAACGGCTTGTCCATTCTCTCGCAACGATGCAATTTGAATAGCTGTGATTAGATTTTCTTTAGCGTCGGTACGCAAATCTCCAATAGGCAATTGCGAACCTGTGAATATAATTGGCTTGGCCAAATGTTCCATCATAAAACTCAAAGCCGAAGCGGTATACGACATCGTATCGGAACCATGAAGCACCACAAAGCCATCAAAAGCAGTATAATTGTTCTCGATTATAGTGGCTAATTTGACCCACTTCTCCGGATTCATATTGGAGGAGTCGATCGGATTTTCAAACGAAATGGATTCGATTTCGCAATCCAACAACTTAAGTTCTGGAATGCGTTGCAACAACTTACTAAAATTGAAAGCCTTCAACGCACCCGTTGCAAAATCTTTCTTCATACCGATAGTTCCTCCGGTATAAATCAGCAATATTTTTGCTTTAGAAAGCATGGTTGTATTTTAATTTATTAACTACCGGATTGGCATACATAGCCAAAAATCCTTCCAATGCAATTGGATTGTCTAAACCAATTCGCATCTCCAATCGGCGCTCAAAAAGTGATTTTTCTGATTCGGTGTACAGGTGAGAATAGGTCGACGATTTATGCACAATATCGTAGGCGATAAAGTTAGTCGGCCATAGTTTGTAGTTACTTAAAACGGCATCGTCAATTTTTTGTGCCAAAGCTTGAATTTGTTTGTTTGACGAATCATTTTCAGCAACGATTTGGTCAATTTCAGTGTCCAATACTTTTCCAATGTGCAAATGAATGCGTTTCTTTTGTCCCATCACGCCACTCAAAATCGTATTCAAATCTTCATTTTTGGATTTAACATACACTTCGTTATTGGCTTCTGCCAAAAGTTGCGGCATTTTCAAGACATCGGTTGGGTCGTACTCGTAGGATATCGAAACCGGAACGATTTTCAGCTTTTTAAAGTACTGCATTACATCGGCTTCATCAGAGGCCATACCAATCATTTTTAACACCCCTGGATTGGTTTCGTCGTTACCATCTTTGGTTCGTCCTTCGCGTTGTGCAATCCAAACCGAACGGTTTTCGTGTAACAACAACTGCCCCATATATTCAGATAATAATTTGGAACTTTGTAACATTTCTCTTGGCGACAAACCTCTCAATACTAAGAAATTACGATTCAGTCGCGCCAAGGTTTTGATGAATGATTTTTGAACCAAATTATCACCAATTGCTGAAGCCGTCATCAAATGGCCGTTTTGAAATAAAGCGGCATTCAATAAAGTGGTATCTAAAAGAATATCTCTATGATTGGAAATAAACAAATACGAATTGTTTTTTTCCAGATGCTCAAAGCCCGAAGTGGTCAAACCATCGGAACTGTTTTCTAAAATTTTTTGAACGGTTTGATAAATAAAATTACATTGAAAATCACGAATGGAATGGGTTTTTTTCAATTGTGCTTTCCAAACCTCATCTTCCATTTCTGGAAAAGTAAAATTCATTAACGCCTTCATCATTGGATGGGAAATTACAGATTGTAATGCCTCATTTACTTCAGTTTCATAAAAAGGGCGTATGGCGTCAAACTTTTGCATTTTAAAATAATTTTATAGAGGACAAATGAACAAAAAAAAACCCAAATTAGCGTCAATTCTGGATTAAATCCCGAAAACTGCTTGGGAATTCTCGGTTGTAATTTGTGCGATTTCAGCAACTGACAGCTGATAAATTTCGGCTAATTTTTGGGCAACCAAAAGGGTATAACTGCTTTCATTGCGCTTGCCACGATAAGGAACCGGAGCTAAATAAGGCGAATCGGTTTCGAGTACAATATGTTCCAATGGGATTTGGTCTAAAAACTGATCTATTTTTCCGTTTTTAAAAGTGGCTACTCCGCCAATTCCTAATTTTAATCCATACGAAATAGCTCTTTGGGCTTGATACAAATCGCCAGTAAAACAATGAAAAATTCCGAATAATTCGGGTGATTTTTCCAATTCTAGGACTTCAAAAACTTCGTCAAAGGCATCGCGACAGTGAATATTAATAGCTAAACCATATTGCTTGGCCCATTGGATTTGGCGTTGAAAAGCAATCTTTTGAATAGCCAAAGTAGTTTTGTCCCAGTACAAATCAATTCCAATTTCGCCAATAGCATAAAATTTATGTTGCGCCAATTGGGTTTCCACATGGGCTAATTCTTCTAAATAATTTTCTTTTACATAACAAGGATGCAAACCAATCATTAGATGCACATTGTCAGGAAATTGGGCCTCCAAATCATACATTTTCTGCGTTTCAGAACTGTCAATGGACGGAATAAAAAATCGAGAAACTCCTGCGCTGATGGCGCGTTGGATCATCTCGGTTCGGTCTTGGTCAAACTCTTCAGAACACAAATGTGTATGGGTATCGGTCAATATCATGGATCGAAAATTATAAAAATTAGTGGCGCTTTTTAAAAGACAAATAAGCCACTATGGTACTCAACAACATCAAAAATCCAGCTAAGACAAAAGGGGCCCCTGCAAATTTAAACGGCGCTTCGTTGTGGGTGAAAAAATAAAATACGGTAGACATCATTGGCGGTCCAATAATTGCTGAAGCACTCATCAAACTCGACATCGTTCCTTGAATTTCACCTTGCTCATTCGCAGGCACTTGTTCTGAAATTACGGCTTGCATGGCAGGGCCTGCAATTCCTCCCAAACAATACGGAATTAAAAAGACAAACATCATCCAACTTTGAGTGGCGGTGGCAAATAAGAACATACCGATGGTATACAAGGCCATTCCCACATAAATACTTTTTTCGTTGCCTAACTTAGGATTGATCCAACGAATTAATCCACCTTGAACTAATCCTACTAAAAGTCCAATGACACCTAGTGATATTCCTACCATTTTCTCGTCCCAATTGAATTGGTACATGGTAAAGAAACTCCAATTGCTATGCACGGCGTGAGACGCTACATACAATAAAAAAGTAGCGATTACTAAACCAATCAATTTAGGGTATTTTTTCAAATGTAATAAGGCTCCAATGGGGTTGGCACGTTTGATATCAAATGCTCTACGATTTTCTTTAGCCAAGGATTCAGGTAAAATGAAATACCCATACAAAAAGTTCAACAAGCACAAGATAGCTGCAGCATAAAAAGGAACTCTAGCACCGTATTGCCCTAATAAACCTCCAATAACTGGTCCGATGATAAATCCTAATCCGAAAGCTGCTCCAATCATTCCAAAGTTTTTGGCTCTGTTTTCAGGCGTACTCACATCGGCAATATAAGCGGTTGCGGTAGTGATACTCGCTCCCGTTAATCCGGCAATAATTCGCCCAACAAACAACCATTGAATCGTTGGCGCAAAAGCCAACAATAAATAATCCATTGAAAAAGCAAAAAGCGATATTAAGATAATCGGTCTTCTGCCAAATTTATCACTTAAATTCCCCACTAAGGGAGCAAATAAAAATTGAGTGATGGCATACGCAAAAGTCAACCATCCGCCATATTTTGCAGCTTCGCTGATGTCGCCATGAATTAATTCTTTAATCAATTTTGGGATCACCGGAATAATAATTCCCCAACCCGTAATATCAATTAACATGGTAATGAATATAAATCCGATAGCGGCCGACTTTTTATTGGATGACATAATGGTACTTTTTAGGAAAGGCAAATAAACAAAAAAATCCCAAACTCTTGAACGAGTTTGGGATTTAATATGTTAGATTCTGAAACAAGTTCAGAATGACAATTTTATAATTCGAATGCTTTTTTAGGATTGTTATCGCAAAGCAATTCAACTGGATTTTCTAGGGCTTCTTTAACCGCTACTAAGAATCCAACAGACTCACGACCGTCGATAATTCTGTGGTCATACGAAAGAGCCACATACATCATTGGGTGAATTTCTACTTTACCATTAACTGCAATTGGACGCTCAATAATGTTGTGCATTCCTAAAATTCCTGATTGTGGTGGGTTGATAATTGGTGTAGACAACATACTTCCAAAAACACCTCCATTAGTAATGGTAAATGTTCCTCCTGTCATATCATCAACTGTAATTTGTCCGTCACGCGCTTTGATAGCCAAACGTTTGATTTCAGCTTCAATTCCACGGAAAGTCAAGTTTTCAGCATTACGAACTACAGGTACCATTAATCCTTTTGGACCAGAAACTGCGATTGAAATATCACAAAAATCATATGCTACTTTGTAATCTCCATCCATCATAGAGTTAACATCAGGATACAATTGCAAGGCTCTTGTCACTGCTTTTGTAAAGAAAGACATATAGCCTAGACCAACACCTGCGTGTTTTGCTTTGAACGTATCTTTGTATTCGTTACGCAAGTTGTTAATTGGAGTCATGTTCACTTCGTTGAAAGTAGTCAACATAGCTGTATCGTTTTTAGCTGCTACTAAACGTTCTGCTACTTTACGACGCAACATCGATAATTTAATTCGTTCAGTACCACGGGTTCCTCCTGTTGGAGTTCCCATAGAAGGTACTGCATTTACAGCATCTTCTTTAGTAATACGACCATCTTTACCTGTTCCAACAATGTCAGAAAGCTGGATGTTTTTTTCGTCTAATATTTTTCTTGCCGCTGGCGAAGGCGCTTGCGCTGCATAAGTTGCTGCAGGAGCTGGGGCTTCTGCTTTTTTCTCTTCTACTTTTGGTGCTTCTGCTTTTGGCGCTTCTGCTACTGGAGCTGGAGCTGAACCAGATGGTTTTGCTGCAGCAGTATCAATCAAACAAACTACGGCACCTACCGCTACGGCATCACCTTCTTCAGCTTTAAGTGTAATTACACCGCTTGCTTCTGCTGGTAATTCTAAGGTGGCTTTGTCTGAATCTACTTCAGCAATTGCTTGGTCTTTTTCTACATAATCGCCATCTTTTACTAACCAAGTGGCAATTTCTACTTCTTTGATTGATTCCCCCGGTGAAGGAACTTTCATTTCTAAAATCATCGTTTGTAATTTTATTGTTGTCTAATATTATCTAAATAAATTTTTGTCAAAAACCATTCTAATGGCATCGGCATGACGTCTTCTATCTCTAGTATGACTTCCAGAAGCTGGAGCCGAGTAATTTTTTAAAGAAGCCAAACGCCACGGAACCAAATCAAAGTTCACTAACATAAAGCTATAAGCTCCCATGTTTTTAGGTTCTTCTTGTGCCCAAACATAATCGTCTGCGTTTGGATACGAAGCGATAATTGCCTTTAATTGTTCTGTTGGCAAAGGGAATAATTGCTCGACACGAACTAAAGCTACATCATTGCGCTCTAATTTTTCTCTTTCAGCAAGAATATCATAGTAGAACTTACCCGTACAGAAAACTACGGTTTTCACTTTTGATTTATCTACCGAAGTATCGTCAATGGTTTCTTGGAAACTTCCGTTAGCCAATTCCTCTTGAGTCGAAACACATAAAGGGTGACGCAACAAACTCTTAGGAGAAAATACTACTAATGGTTTACGGAATTTTGTTTTCATTTGTCTTCTCATCAAGTGGAAGAAGTTAGCTGGTGTAGTACAATCAGCCACATACATATTATGACGCGCACACAATTGCAAGTAACGTTCCATTCTAGCCGAAGAGTGCTCTGCACCTTGTCCTTCGTAACCATGAGGTAACAACATTACAATACCATTTTGATTGTTCCATTTGTCTTCTCCACACGAAATGTATTGGTCTATCATGATTTGGCAACCGTTAGAGAAATCTCCAAATTGTGCTTCCCAAATTGTTAATGCATTAGGATTAGTCAAAGCATAACCGTAATCAAAACCTAACACACCATATTCTGAAAGGAAAGAGTTATAAGCGTTAAACTGTCCTTTTTTATCTTTCACTGAGTTTAAAAGAACTACTTCTTCCTCACTGTCTTCTACTTTTACCACAGCGTGACGGTGAGAGAAAGTTCCTCTTTCTACGTCTTGCCCTGACAAACGAACATCATATCCTTCTTGCAACAACGATCCGTAAGCCAAAGTCTCGGCAGTACCCCAATCAATTTGATTGTTGTTGTACATCGTTTTTCTGTCGGTTACAATTTTAGAAATTTTATTGATGAATTTTTTATCGGATGGCAAAGTCGAAATAGTTTCTAAAATACCATCTAATTTTTTCTTATCGTAAGTGGTATCGACTTTCTGTAACATCACATCGTCAGATACTTGAACAAATCCTTTCCATTCATCTTGCATAAACGGTTTGATGATTGTCAAATCTTTTTTACGAGAAGCTTGTAAGTTTTCGTCCAATTTAGCTTTGTAATCACTTTCAATTTTGTTTACATAAGCTTGGTCGATTATACCATCAACAATCAATTTTTCGGCATAAATATCTCTTGGATTTTTATGACGCGCAATGATTTTATATAAAACGGGTTGGGTAAAACGAGGTTCATCTCCTTCGTTATGACCGTATTTTCTATATCCTAAAAGGTCGATAAATACATCGCCTCCAAAAGTCATTCTGTAATCTAAGGCAAACAACATCGCGTGAACTACCGCTTCGGTATCATCAGCATTCACGTGTAATACTGGCGAAAGAGTCACTTTGGCAACATCCGTACAATAGGTTGACGAACGTGCATCTTGGTAATTGGTTGTAAAACCAACTTGGTTATTAATCACTAAGTGGATCGTTCCTCCTGTTTTGTAACCGTCCAATTGTGCCATTTGAACAATCTCGTACACAATGCCTTGTCCCGCTACTGCAGCGTCCCCGTGAACGGCAATTGGCAATACTTTTGAAAAATCGTCCGGAAAATATTTGTCTTGTTTGGCACGGGTAATACCTTCGATAACCGCTCCAACCGTCTCCAAGTGAGATGGGTTTGGCGCCAAATTAATATTGATAGATTTACCTGTTTTGGTTTTTCTTTCTGAAGTTAATCCTAAGTGGTATTTAACATCACCGTCAAAATATTCTTGGTCGTAATCTTTTCCATCAAATTCAGAAAAGATATCTTGAGTGGCTTTGCCGAAGATATTGGCTAAGATATTCAACCTACCACGGTGTGCCATTCCCATTACAAATTGCTCTACTCCTTTTTCGGCAGCAGCTTCAATTAAAGCATCCAAAGCCGGAATGATACTTTCTCCTCCTTCTAAAGAGAAACGTTTTTGACCTACATATTTAGTATGTAAGAAATTTTCAAATGAAACCGCCTCATTTAATTTATCAAGGATGTTTTTCTTTTGCTCCACATTAAAGTTGGGCAAATTATCATTAATATTCAATCGGTCTTGAATCCATTGCACCACTTCTGGCTTACGGATATACATATATTCAACACCAATAGATTGGCAATATAAGTTTTCTAAACGACGAATGATTTCTTTTAAAGTAGCCGGTTGGTGTCCTAAAATTTTAGCGGCATCAAATACAGTATCCAAATCCGCTGCAGACAAACCGAAATTTTCAATCGCTAGATTTGGAGAATAGGTTCTTCTGTCACGAACAGGATTTGTCTTAGTAAACAAATGCCCGCGAGTTCTGTATCCGTCAATTAATTTTAATACATTAAATTCTTTTAAAACTTTTTCAGACACTTGTCCTGAAGCAACCGAATTTGAAGAATAGGTCGCCATTTGTTCTGCGGCATTTTCTTCATTGTAAGTGGCCATTCCAAAATCAAACCCTTGAAAAAAACTTCTCCAACTTGGTTCAACACTGTCTGGATTATCTAAATATTGATCGTATAATTGAGCGAAAAATTCGGTATGAGCTGCGTTTAAAAAGGAAAACCTATCCATAATTATTGATTAATATGCTTTTTGTTTAATTTGTTGACAAAAGTACAATAAACCAATCTATTTAACCTTATTATTTAACTACTTTTACGTTAAATTTTGTTAAAAATTGTTGAAACACCGATGAAAAAAATCAATTTTGAGCGCATTTTGAAATTCAAAATTAGTTGTCAATAGTTATTCATTTTTGTTTTTCCTTTTTACTATTCACAAACGTTTGCCAAAAATAGTCAACATAAATTTTGGAAACAGATGAAATCTGGTGGCCTTTATAGAGAGTATGTCAGAGCATTTTATCAAGGCAATAATGGCTTTGCTGCAAATTATGATTTATTATTTGATAAAATAAAAGTATGAACCGCATTGCTATACGATTTTATTTCTAGATTTATTAATAATAAAAACCGCTTTTAGTAACACTTACAATGTAATTTTGTTTCAGTTAAATTTCTTATGAAAAACATTTTTATTACTTTAATTGTATTAGTTACTGTTAATGGATTTTGTCAAAAAAACCTACTACAGTCTGGACCAATGGTGGGTTATTGTGAAATGACCGAAGCTGTTATTTGGGCACAAACTACTCAAAAGGCAGATATTCGAGTTGACTATTATACAAAAGAAACCCCAACAGCGGTTTTTTCTTCAAAAACCTACCAATCATCCGAAAACAATCATTTTACAAATCATATTGTTCTGACCCCATTACAAGAAGGTAAAGAATACCATTATGATTTATTTATAAATAATCAAAAAATCGTATTGCCTTATGACACATCATTTTCATCGAAAAAGTTATGGCAGTGGCGCGAAAAAGCTCCTGATTTTACGATTGCCTTAGGCAGCTGTTCTTATATTAGTGAAGCCGCTTTAGATAGGCCCGGAAAACCGTATGGTTCTAATTATTCTATCTTTGAAAGTATTGCTAAAAAAAATCCAGACATCATGTTGTGGGGAGGAGATAATGTGTATTTGCGAGAAGCAGACTGGGACAGTAAATCTGGAATTTATCATCGCTATACTCATACAAGATCGATCAAAGAAATGCAACCATTGTTAGCAAGCACGCAAAATATTGCCATTTGGGACGACCATGATTTTGGACCAGATGATAGTGATCGTGGTTTTTATAATAAATATACCACCCAACAAGCATTTAAAGATTTTTGGGCGAACAAATTTTATGGAATGGATTCCAATCAAAAAGAAGGGGTGTTTTCAAGCTATAATTGGAGTGATGCCGAAGTGTTTTTGTTAGACAATCGCTTTTTTAAATCGCCTAACAAACGTCTCACAGGAGATAAAATAATGCTTGGCAAAACCCAAATTCAATGGCTTATCGACGCTCTCGTTTCGTCTAAAGCGAGTTTTAAAATTATTGTTATTGGGGGACAGGTACTAAACACTGAAGCAGTATTTGAAAACTATGAAAACTATAAAACCGAAAAAGAAATTTTGTTAAAAGAAATTTTAGAAAATAAAATAAAAGGAGTTGCATTTATTTCAGGCGACAGACATTTTTCAGAATTATCTGAGTTAAAAAGAGCAAATACATATTCGTTATATGATTGGACTGTTTCCCCTTTGACCTCTGGGCATGGTGTTGTAGAAAAAATATCCAAAGAACCAAATGCAAATAGAGTCCCAGGAAGTCTTTTTGGACAACATGTTTTTGGAACCTTGTCTTTTACTGGAGAAAAAGAATCAAGACAAATGAAATTGAGTTTATTTGATAAAGACGGAAACGAATTATGGAATAAAATACTATTACAATCAGAATTAGAATAGTTTAGTATTTATTTCTGAACCAAACTTTCATCCATTCTCTTTTTAAGATTAAGAAAGCAACTTGCTTAGCTAACTCTGCAATATCCGAACCATCCAATTTTTTAATTTGATCTTCGGGAACGTCTACTATATAGAGTAAGTTCAAATATTCAGCAAATTTATACTGAATCAAACGGTAAATTTTTTCGTGTAATTCATTTTTCAACTCCTCTGGTTGGATGTCCTGAGGCAAGTCGATCGATTCATTAGCTAAATTGAAATCTTTATTGATTTGGTCAATTAGATTATTGTACAAGTTTTCGTTTGTCGCTTCAACAAGCAATACCTCTGTATTTAAAGGCGCGATAAACGAATTGGAATTAGACATTTCGATTCATTAAATTCTCTCCAAACGATTGCAACATGGCTTTTTTATCGGAGCTAATATTCATTTTATCTAAGGTAGCAAATGCTTTTAAAGTGTAGTCTTGAATGGCCTGTTGTGTAGCACTCGAGGCGCCTGAGCTGTTGAAAATAGATTTCACCTCTTCAATTTTACTTTCGTTTTCATCGAGAGAAACTGAAAATAACTGCAATAATTTGGCTTTCTCTTCTGCCGAAGCAAATTCAATCGCTTTAAGATACAGATAGGTCTTTTTATTTTCAATGATGTCGCCACCAATTTGTTTTCCAAAAGTGGCTGGATTACCAAACGCATCCAAATAATCGTCTTGCAATTGGAACGCCAAACCTAAATTCAATCCAAAGTCGTATATTAATTCGCCATTTTCAACTGAAGTTTCAGCAACTATGGCCCCCATTTTCATGGCTGCTGCAACCAAAACTGCCGTTTTGTATTCAATCATTTTCAAATACTCAGGTATAGTAACATCGGAACGGGTTTCAAAATCCACATCCCATTGCTGACCTTCACAAACCTCCAAAGCGGTCTTGCTAAACAACTTGGCTAATTCTCTAAAAATAGCAGGTTCGTATTGCTCAAAATATTGGTAAGCCAAAATCAACATGGCATCTCCTGAAAGGATTCCAGTGTTAATATTCCATTTTTCATGCACTGTTACATTTCCTCTTCGCAAAGGCGCATCATCCATAATGTCGTCATGCACTAACGAAAAATTATGAAAAACTTCTACTGCTAATGCTGCTGGAAGTGCTTTTGAATAATCGGCATCAAAAATTTCGGCACTCATTAATGTAAGTACGGGTCTTATTTTTTTTCCACCAAGTCCTAATATATACTGTATAGGTTCGTATAAATTTTTAGGCTCACGCACTTGGGGTTGTGCATTAAGAAAATCCAAAACAAATTCTTGATACTGTTGAATGGAATGCATAGCTAGTTTAATTCTTGTTTACAAAGTTCCAAATATACAATTCCCATTCGAATAATTTGTCCCAAAAAAGTGGTAGATTTATAGAATACCTCTTTTCAATAATACTATTAGTAAAAACAATGGAAACTTTTTTGGTATTCAAAGTTTCCTTTCCTAAATTTGCACCACTTTAAAAAAATTATGAAAGAAAAAATCATTGCAAAAGCAACCCATCTCTTTTTGAAACTTGGTTTCAAAAGCGTTACTATGGATGATATTGCCAATGAAATGTGTATTTCTAAAAAAACCATCTACAAGTATTTTTGTAACAAAGAACTATTAATTGCCGAAACAACCGATGCAATTACTCACACTATTTATAGTACTATAGATGAAATTGTAGCTAAAAAGCATAATGCAATAAAAGAAAATTTCGAGATCGTTAAAATGATAAAAGAAATGTTTGTTTCTATTGAAACCTCTCCTTCGTATCAATTAAAAAAACACTATCCCGAAATTCATGAAAAATTAACTGAGAAATTGCAGTCAGAATGTACTACCTTATTCAAACAAAATATTGAAAAAGGAATCCAAGAAGGTTTGTACCGAGACACCATAAACGTGTCGAGTTATGTCTACTTTTATTATGCACTGATTTTCACAATTAATGAAAATACAAGCTCAGAAAAAAAAGCTAAAAAATTAGAATTAGAAGCCTTAGAATACCACATTAGAGCTATGGCAACTCCCAAAGGACTCCAAGAATTAGACAAATACATAATTTCAAATCAATCCTAATCATACAATGAAGAAAATCCAATTAATTGTCCTCTTAACCTTTAGTATTGTGTTGCACGCACAAACTAACACCCCCAAAGAATCGTATTCTTTTAGCTTAAACGAAGCTATTGATCACGCTCTAAAAAACAATTACTCCGCAATTAATGCCAGTAGAGATATTGAAGCGGCAAAAAAGAAAAAATGGGAAACGACTACTATTGGTTTACCACAAATCAATGCGTCGCTTGGATACCAAAACAATATTGAATTGCAAAAATCTTTGATTCCTGCTGAATTTTTTGGAGGAACAAAAGGAGAATTTGCCGAAGTAGCTTTTGGAACCAAACACAATATGTTGGGTAGCGCAACAGTAAGTCAGCTCCTTTTCAATGGTTCCTATTTGGTTGGTTTACAATCCGCAAAAGTGTATTTGCAAATTTCAGAAAATGCCAAGGTAAAAACCAATCAAGAGATTCGAGAAATGGTAATCAATTCTTATGGCAATGTTTTGCTAGCCAATGAGAGTATTGCTATTTTGGAAAAAAATAAAATAAATTTGGAGAAAACCTTAAATGAAACCAACCAAATTTTCAAGAATGGCTTGATCGAAGAAGAAAATGTAGAACAACTTCAAATTACCTTGACTACGATTAAAAGTGCTCAAGAAAACATCAAAAGACAAAAGGTAATTGCTACCAATATGTTGAAATTGATACTTGGAATTACCATAGAGAAAGAGTTAATTTTGACTGAAAACCTAAACAATCTTGCCCTAAATAATATCAATTTTGAATTAACTACAACTCCTTTTCAAGTAGAAAATTCTATTGATTTCAAAATTCAAGAGAACCTTGTTCAAAGTAAAAAATTATTGCTTTTATTGGAAAAAAGTAATGCACTTCCTTCTTTAGGAGCAGCATACAATATTGGTTATAATGCTTTTGGGAACCAATTTCAGTTTTTTACCAACAATCAAAAATGGTTGAATTTTGCTAATGTTGGAGTTAGTTTAAACGTGCCCGTTTTTAGTAGCTTAGGAAGAAGTGCTCGAACACAACAAGCTAAAATCGCATTGGAACAAGCCAAAACACAAATGCAACAAGTGGAGCAAGGTTTAAAACTACAATTTGAGAAAGCCAAAAGCGATTACGAATACAGTTTAGAACAACTGAACACCACAAAAAGCAGCTTAACATTGGCAGAACGAATCGAAAACAAACAACAAATCAAATTGAAAGAAGGTTTGTCGTCTAGTTTTGATTTAAGTGAAGCACAACGCCAATTGTATTCCACACAACAAAATTATTTACAAGCAATGCTTGATGTAATCAATAAAAAAGCCTCTTTAGAAAAAATAACAACAAAGAACTAACAGCAACATATTATGACACTTAATAGAACACCCATGACAAAACAAATATTCGCATTATTGATCGCAGCTACACTAGTTGTTTCATGTGGACAAAAAGACGACAATCAAACGGTTGACCAATTGATTGCGGCTAAAAACAATAAAGAATTACAAGCAAGAAAAGCGTTAATTCAAGCTGATTTAGCTAAGATTGAAGCTGCTTTAGCTACTTTGAATGTAAGAAAAGAAGAAGCTTTGGTTTCGGTTGCCACTTTAAAAGACACTGTGTTCAATCATTATTTGGATATCCAAGGAAGTGTGAACACTAAAGAAAACATCTTGATTCAACCTGAAATGCCAGGAACTCTAGTTTCTCTTAATGTGAAAGCAGGACAACGCGTAAGCAAAGGGCAACTTTTAGCTCGTGTAGATGATGGTGGCTCAAGCCAACAAGTTGCTAGTTTAGAAACACAATACCAATTGGCTAAAACTACTTTTGAAAGACAAAAAAATCTTTGGAGTCAAAAAATTGGATCTGAAATTCAGTATTTACAAGCGCAAACTCAAATGTTGAGTTTACAACGTTCCGTAGCACAAGCCAAAGCTATGTTGTCAAAAACGGAAATTCGCGCGCCATTCTCTGGTACAATTGACGAAGTTTTTGTAGAAAGAGGACAAGTTGTTTCAGCAGGACCGCAAGGTTTAATGCGAATTGTTAACCTTAATAATATGTACGTTTCCACTTCGATTCCTGAAAGTTATATTGGCAAGTTGAAAGTAGGAACTCAAGTTGATGTTTTCTTGACTTCATTGAATAAAAATTACAAAGGGAAAGTACGTCAGATTGGAAATTTCATCAATCCAAATAATAGAAGTTTTGGGATTGAAGTAAGTATTCCAAACCCAGAAAATTTATTACGTCCTAACCAAGTAGCCAAATTAAAAGTAATTGATTACACTGTTAAAAATGCTATCGTAGTACCTTCAAATGTAATTCAAGAGGATGGTAAAGGAAATCAATTTGTATTTGTAGCAACCAATAGCGATGGGAAAACAGCAACGGCTAAAAAAGCAATGGTAACTGTAGGAAAATCATCTGACAATCTAACCGAAATCCTAAGCGGTTTAAATGCTAATGATATCATTGTAATTGAAGGAGTGAATACTATTTCTGAAGGAATGAAATTGAATTTTTAGTTTAAAAAATTGATTTGTTTAAATGTTTAAAAGCCCCCATATGAAAACATTTAGTTTTGAAAAACTTATTGCTTGGCAAAAAGCAAGAGAATTAGCTTCTGAAATTTATAAAATTACAAAGCTTTTCCCAAAAGATGAACTTTTTGGTTTGACTAGTCAAATGAGAAGATGTGCCGTTTCTATAGCTTCAAATTTAGCTGAAGGCTCTGGCAGAAATTCTATGAAAGATAAAGCGAGATTTACTGAAATTGCATTTGGATCTGCTTTAGAATTGTTGAACCAATTGATTTTGTCATTTGATTTTGAATACTTTGAAGAACAAAAATATATTGAAATTAGAAAAAAAATAACCGAGGTTACTGTGTTAATTAATGGATTATATAAATCACAATTACCTAAATAATTTGCTTATAAACTTTATAAACAAATAACCTAATACCCTAAATTATGAGTCATCAAAATAAAGAATTCGGCATTTCAAGTTGGGCAGTTGACAATCGTGTCACGGTGTATATCCTGACCTTTATTATTGTCATTGCAGGTTTAACTGCATACATCAATATGCCTCGTGAAGATTTTCCAGAAATCATCGAGAACAAAATTTATATCTCCTCTGTATTCCCAGGAAACTCAGCTGAAGATGTAGAAAAATTAGTTATCAAACCGCTTGAAAAACAAATTAAAAATATCAGTGGAGTTGATAAAGTAACATCCAGTTCGTTTCAAGATTACGGAATGATAATAGCTGAGTTTTCAGATGATGTTTCGGTGGAACAAGCCAAACAAAAGATCAAAGACAAAGTGGATAATGCCAAAGCAGATACCGATTGGCCAAATATGGACAATGGTAGCAAGGTGGAGCCTAATGTGTTTGAATTAAACATTTCTGAGGAAGTGCCTATTTTGAACATCAACTTACAGGGAAATTATACTACCCAACAGTTAAAAAAATATGGGGAATTACTACAAGATGATATCGAAGAAATTTCGGAAATCAAAAAAGTAGACATTCTGGGTGTCGATGATAAAGAGGTTGAAATCGCAGTAGACATTTTCAAAATGACAGCGGCTCAAGTTACTTTTGACGACATTCAAAATGCAGTGAAATACGAAAACATGACCCTTTCTGGAGGAAATTTAACTTCACAAGGATCTCGTAATAACATTCGAATTGTAGGTGAATTTAAAGACCCGAAAGAGTTAGAAAACATCATTGTAAAATCGTTTGGCGGAACTGTTTATCTTAAAAACATTGCGACAGTAAGTTTTAAAGAAAAAGAAAAAACAACTTATGCTCGTGAAAAAGGAACTGAAGTAGTGATGTTGAACGTTAAAAAACGTTCCAATCAAAACATGATTTCGGCTATTGATCAAGTAAAAGAAAGAGTTGCTTTAGCACAAGAAACTTATTTGCCTAAAAACTTAAAAGTAGAATTAACAAGTGATCAATCGTCTCGTGTAGAACACCAAGTAGATGAGTTATCAAACCACATCATTTTCGGAATCATTCTGGTAATGATTGTGTTAATGTTTACCATGGGATTGCGTAACTCATTATTTGTAGGCGCTGCCATTCCATTGTCTATGATGATTGCCTTTGCCATTCTCTCTATGTTTGGGTTAACCCTAAACACTATGGTGCTTTTTGGTTTGGTAATGGGATTAGGAATGCTGGTAGATGACGGTATTGTGGTAGTGGATAATGTGTATGCCAATATGCAAAAAGGTATGACTCGAATTCAGGCTTCTAAAGTGGGAATTGGAGAAATTGCTTGGCCGGTAATTTCGTCAACAGCTACTACATTGATGGCCTTTTTACCTTTTGCCCTTTGGCCAGGAACTATGGGTAAATTCATGAAATATTTCCCAATCACCTTGACGGTAACTTTAACCGGATCTTTATTTGTAGCGATGGTAATCAACGCTGCTATGACTGGAGGTTCTATGGCTTTAGAAGATAAAAACATTAAGAAAAAAAGCTTGCGTTTTTATTCTATTCTATTCATTGCTTTAGGTGTTTTATTTGCCGTGCCTGGAAATATGTACGATAGCAAATTATTAAGAGGCTTAGGCCATTTATTATTTATTTCAGTTGGATTAATGTGGTTGTACTATTGGAAAGTATTCCAATGGACACAAGATTTTCAGTACAGTTTCTTCCCAAGAATGGAAGAAAAATACAAAATCTTTTTAGCCAAAGTTTTGTCTGGGAAAACGGCTTGGAAAGCCTTTGGCGGAATTATTGTTTTGCTTTTCTTTTCATTTATTCTTTTAGGAATTTTCCCAAGAAAAGTATTGTTCTTCCCGGATAATATTCCAAATCAAGCCATTGCTTATATCGAATATCCACAAGGAACTTCGATCGAAAAAACGAATAAAGCAACACTATTTGTAGAGAAGCAAATTATTCAAATTTTAGAAAAATATGTTGACCCTGCAACCGACAAAAATTTCATGGCGGAATCGATTATTTCGCAAGTGGGTGTGGGTGCTGGTAATCCAAATGTAGACGCTGGATCAGCTTCTGAAACACCTTATAAAGGTAAAGTGACTGTGAGCTTCTCTGAATTCAAATTTAGAAAAGGTATAAATACATCTGATATTTTAGAAGAAATCAGAAGTAAAGTTACCGGAATTGCTGGTGCTACCGTAACTGTAGAAAAAGATTCAAACGGACCGCCTGCAGGGTATCCAATTAGTATTCAATTAACAGGTGCTGATTACGAACAAATGTTGACTGAAGCCGACAAAATGATTGCTTTTATTGATTCTAAAAACATTCCGGGTATCGAAAAATTAAGTATCGATATCAATAAAGAAAGTCCAGAATTAGAAGTAAAAGTAGATCGTGCCAATGCCGGAAGTATGGGAATTTCTACTGGACAACTTGGGTTTAACCTTCGTCGTTCAGTTTACGGACAAGAAATATCGACTTACAAAGAAGGCGATGATGATTATAATATTGTCATGCGAATGCAAGACGACCAACGTAAAAATGAAAACATCCTTTTCAACCAATCGATGACGTTCAGAAACCCAAGTAATGGTCAAATCATGCAAGTGCCTATTTCGGCTGTTTCACAAACGGAAAAAACCAATACGTACAATCAGATCAAGAGAAAAAATCACAAACGAATCATGACTATTTATTCGAATGTGTTGACCGGTTATAACGGCGATGAAATAACGAAACAAATCAAAGAAGAACTTAACAGTTATAATCTTCCAAAAAGTGTAAGTTATTCCTTCTCAGGAGTTCAAGAAGAACAAGGTAAAAACCAAAGTTTCTTGATGTACGCGTTATTTTTGGCTTTGGCTGGAATTACCATCATTATTGTATTGCAGTTTAACTCTGTATCAAAAACCATGATTATCATGTTTACCGTATTGTTGAGTTTTAGTGGTGTATTTTATGGTTACGTAATTGCCAATATGGATTTTGTAATCTTAATGACCATGATGGGAATCATTTCGCTAGCTGGAGTTGTGGTGAAAAACGGAATCGTGTTAATGGACTTCTTTGTCTTATTATTGGACAAAAAAGTAGCCGATAAAAAATTAGAAAGTCACGACGATTTAAGCTTGGAAGAAATTAAAGAAGTAATTATTGAATCTGGAAAATCAAGATTGCGTCCGGTATTATTAACCGCTTTAACCGCAATCTTGGGATTAATTCCATTGGCGATCGGATTGAACTTTGACTTCTTTACTTTGGTAACTGATTTCAACCCACATTTCTTTATGGGTGGAGATAATGTGATGTTCTGGGGGCCTTTGGCTTGGACCATTATCTTCGGATTGACCTATGCTACAGTACTGACTTTAGTAATGGTTCCAGTAATGTTTTATTTGGTAAAACGAACTAAATACTGGTTGCGTGACCGACGCAATAAAAGAAATCAAGAGGCTTTAGCGGAATAATAAATGTTTTAAATAGAGTGAATAAAGAACCTGCAAACTAAAATTTGCAGGTTTTTTTATTCTTATAATTTTATCCTGCATTTATTCATAATTAGTCCTAAATTTGCATCAAATATTTTTAATCATGTACAGAAGTCATAACTGTGGCGAATTGAACGCCTCACATATCAATACAGAAGTAACATTAGCGGGTTGGGTGCAAAAATCGCGCGATAAAGGATTTATGAATTGGGTCGATTTACGCGACCGTTATGGAATAACCCAATTGATTTTTGACGAAAGTCGTACCGAAAAAACTGTTTTTGAATTGGCTAAAACCCTTGGACGCGAATTTGTAATCCAAGTCAAAGGAACTGTTATTGAGCGTGAATCAAAAAATACAACAATCCCAACCGGAGAAATTGAGATTTTAGTTTCAGAAATGACCATTTTAAATGCGGCCTTGACTCCTCCTTTCACTATTGAAGATGAAACAGACGGTGGTGAAGACATCCGAATGAAATACCGTTACCTTGACATTCGAAGAAATCCAGTAAAAAACAGTTTGCTTTTCCGTCACAAAGTGGCAATGGAAGTACGTAAATACCTTTCTGATTTGGATTTTTGTGAAGTAGAAACTCCTTATTTAATCAAATCTACTCCGGAAGGAGCACGTGATTTTGTAGTGCCTTCGCGAATGAATGAAGGACAATTTTATGCTTTACCCCAATCGCCTCAAACTTTCAAACAATTGTTGATGGTAGGTGGTATGGACAAGTATTTTCAAATTGTAAAATGTTTCCGTGACGAAGATTTACGTGCCGACAGACAACCCGAGTTTACTCAAATTGACTGCGAAATGGCCTTTGTAGAGCAAGAAGATATTTTGAATGTTTTTGAAGGACTAACCCGTCATTTATTAAAAGAAATAAAAGGTGTTGAAGTAGCTAAATTCCCAAGAATTACCTACGATTATGCCATGAAAACCTACGGAAATGACAAGCCAGACATTCGTTTCGGAATGGAATTTGGCGAACTGAATGCCGTAGCACAACATAAGGATTTCCCCGTTTTTAATGCCGCTGAATTAGTAGTAGGAATTGCAGTTCCAGGCGCTGGAAACTACACTCGAAAAGAAATTGATGCTTTGATTGATTGGGTAAAACGCCCTCAAATAGGCGCTTTAGGAATGGTCTATGTAAAATGCAACGACGATGGCACCTACAAATCATCCGTAGATAAATTTTACGATCAAGATGATTTGGCTCAATGGGCCAAAGCTACACAAGCACAAGCTGGCGATATGATTTTTGTATTATCAGGACCTGCAAACAAAACCAGAGGCCAATTATCAGCTTTACGAATGGAATTAGCATCTCGTTTAGGTTTGAGAAAACCAGACGAATTTGCACCATTATGGGTGGTTGATTTTCCTTTATTAGAATTAGATGAAGAAAGTGGTCGTTACCATGCGATGCACCATCCATTTACTTCTCCTAAACCAGAAGATATGGACTTATTAGCAACTGATCCAGGAAAAGTGCGTGCCAATGCCTATGATATGGTATTGAACGGAAATGAAATTGGCGGAGGTTCGATTCGTATTCACGATAAAACCACGCAAGAACTGATGTTTAAATATTTAGGTTTTACCCCTGAAGAAGCTAAAGCTCAATTTGGATTCTTGATGGATGCTTTTCAATTTGGCGCACCACCTCACGGTGGATTAGCCTTTGGATTGGACCGTTTAGTTGCAATTTTAGGTGGGCAAGAAACCATTCGTGATTTTATTGCTTTCCCAAAAAACAATTCGGGACGCGATGTGATGATTGACGCACCTTCAACTATTGATGACGCACAATTGAAAGAATTACACATTCAATTGAATATTCAAGCGTAGTTGAACTGATAATTTAGTCAGAAAACGTTGAAAATCAATATTTTTGCAAAATAAAAATCAAAAACGTTTTTCGTATTATATTTAATACTACATTTGTTCTATTATAAATTATTATTACTATTACAATGCGTACAGGTACAGTTAAATTTTTTAATGAATCAAAAGGTTATGGATTCATTACGGACGAAGAAACAGGAAAAGACATCTTCGTTCATGCATCAGGAATCACAGCGGAAGAATTACGCGAAGGTGACAGAGTGAGCTACGTAGAAGAAGAAGGAAGAAAAGGAAAAGTAGCTGCACAAGTAGCTGTTATCTAAGCTGAAAAAAATATTTTTTTAGCCTGAGAATGGTCTAAACGCCCCGATAAATATCGGGGCGTTTTTTTGTTTACTGTTTTTTTAAACTCCTTAAACACAAGCATCAACTACCTCTTTATTTATAATCAATAAAAATAAGCTATTTTTTAGATTTTTAGTACGATTAAATTCGGATTTCCGCTTGTGTTTTAATTAGTTGAAAGTTATCTTTGTGGCTAAAATTCAACAAAAAATCCAAATAATTATGCAATCAGAACAATTGAATTATATTCCAATTTTCATGCAGCTGCTTTTAGCAGTTGGTTTTGTGGCAGGTACCATATTTGTTTCTGGAAAATTAGGTCCAAAAAGAACCTCTCAATCCAAAGACAAAAACTTTGAATGTGGTATTGAATCAGTAGGAAATGCACGTATTCCTTTCTCTGTAAAATATTTTGTCGTAGCTATCCTTTTCGTATTATTCGATGTGGAAGTTATTTTCTTATATCCTTGGGCAATCAACTTCAAAGAATTAGGAATAGAAGGGATGATTAAAATGGTCGTTTTCATGCTTTTGTTGTTAGTAGGATTCTTCTACATCATCAAGAAAAAAGCACTAGACTGGGAATAATTAATTTAAAAGTATCAATTCAAAAAAATACGAATTCGAAATGAGTGATTCAAAAACAACAATGGTAGCACCGCCGGAAGGAGTTGTAGGAGAAGGTTTCTTCGCTACAAAGCTTAATGATGTAGTAGGTTTGGCTCGTGCCAATTCACTTTGGCCTTTACCTTTCGCAACTTCTTGTTGCGGAATTGAATTTATGGCCACTATGGCTTCGCACTATGACCTAGCTCGTTTTGGTTCTGAGCGTGTGAGTTTTTCTCCACGTCAAGCCGATATGTTGATGGTTATGGGTACTATTTCTAAAAAAATGGCGCCTATTTTACGTCAGGTATACGAACAAATGTCAGAACCTCGTTGGGTAATCGCCGTTGGCGCTTGTGCTTCTTCAGGAGGTATTTTTGACACTTACTCTGTTTTACAAGGAATTGACAAAGTAATTCCAGTAGACGTTTATGTTCCGGGTTGTCCTCCAAGACCAGAACAAATTGTGGACGGTGTTATGAAATTGCAAGAAATCGTTAAAAACGAATCGGTTAGAAGAAGAAGTTCTCCAGAGTACCAAGAATTATTAGCTTCTTATAATATCAAATAACACGATGGCTTTAGAAACAAACGAAATACAAGAAAAATTAGTAGCCACTTTTGGTTCCGATGTTTTTCAATTCAATCAAGAAAAAGATATTTTTTCATTTGAAGTAGCCGCTGACAAAATCACAGCCGTTATCCTTTTCTTAAAAAACGATCCTGTTTTACGTTTTCACTTTTTGACAGATTTATGTGGGATTCATTATCCAGATAATGAAGAAGCAAGACAATTTGCAGTGGTATACCATATGCACAATTGGTACGAAAACAAACGAATTAAAATCAAAGCGTTTCTAAGCGGAAACAATCCTGAAATCAAAACCGTATCAAATATCTTCTTAAGTTCTAATTGGATGGAAAGAGAAGCCTACGATTTTTACGGCATCAATTTCATTGGACACCCTCAATTGAAACGTATTTTAAATATGGACGAAATGGTTTCTTTTCCAATGCGAAAAGAATTCCCAATGGAAGACAGCGGAAGAACGGATAAAGATGATCGTTTCTTCGGAAGAACAACAGCAAATTGCTAACAAAACAATATATAATTTTTCACATTCACTAAATGTCAGAACTATTATTACCACCAGAGCATCGCTATGCTAAAATAATCAAAGAGCGCCATAATGAAGACGGAAGCGAGCTTTCTATTCTGAACTTGGGGCCTACTCACCCAGCAACACACGGTATTTTTCAAAATATCTTGTTGATGGACGGAGAAAGAATCTTGGAAGCAGAACCAACCATTGGTTACATCCATAGAGCTTTTGAAAAAATAGCTGAAAATCGCCCGTTTTACCAAATTACACCACTTACCGATAGAATGAACTATTGCTCCTCTCCTATTAACAATATGGGATGGTGGATGACTTTAGAAAAACTATTGGATATTGAAGTGCCAAAAAGAGCGCAATATTTACGTGTTATCGTAATGGAATTGGCTCGAATTACCGATCACTTGATTTGCAATTCTATTCTAGGAGTGGATACAGGAGCGTATACCGGATTTTTATATGTGTTCCAATTTAGAGAAAAGGTATACGAAATCTACGAAGAAATTTGTGGAGCCCGTTTAACAACCAATATGGGAAGAATAGGTGGTTTCGAAAGAGACTGGTCGCCAGAAGCTTTCCGCAAATTAGAAGTGTTTTTGGAAGAATTTCCGGTAGCCTGGAAAGAATTTGAAAACCTATTTGAAAGAAACAGAATCTTTATTGACAGAACCGTAAATGTAGGTGCGATTACAGCAGAACAAGCTATGGCTTATGGATTTACAGGACCTAACTTACGTGCTGCAGGAGTAGATTACGATGTACGTGTAGCACAACCGTACAGTTCTTACGAAGATTTTGACTTTATCGTTCCTGTTGGAAAATCAGGAGACACCTACGATCGTTTTTGCGTTCGTAATGCTGAAGTTTGGGAAAGTATCAGTATCATTCGTCAGGCTTTAGCAAAATTACCTGAAGGACCTTACCATGCTGATGTTCCGGAATACTACTTGCCTCCAAAAGAAGACGTTTACCATAATATGGAGTCTTTGATTTACCACTTCAAAATTGTAATGGGTGAAGTTCCGGTTCCAGTAGCTGAAATTTACCATCCTGTGGAAGGTGGAAACGGAGAAGTTGGATTCTATTTAGTTACTGACGGAAGCCGTACGCCTTACAGATTGCATTTCCGCAGACCTTGTTTTATCTATTACCAAGCCTATCCAGAAATGATAAAAGGCGCGATGCTTTCGGATGCGATTGTCATTTTATCAAGTTTAAATGTTATTGCCGGAGAATTAGACGCATAAATTATGGAACGTACCTTACACAAACAAGAAATAAATATGACCGAAGCCTTGATGAATCGCATCAATGAATTAATTGGTCATTATCCTGAAGAAAACAGAAAATCAGCTTTGATTCCTGTTTTGCACGAAGTACAAGATGCACACCAAAATTGGTTGAGTATTGAGTTAATGGATAAAGTGGCTGAAATCCTTCACATTAAACCGGTTGAAGTATACGAAGTAGCTACTTTTTATACCATGTTCAATTTAAAACCGATTGGAAAATACATGTTTGAGTTTTGCCAAACTTCTCCTTGCTGTTTGAATGGAGTTGAAAACCTAATGGACTACACTTGTGAAAAGTTAGGCGTAAAAGTAGGCGAAATTACTGCAGATGGTCTTTTTGAAGTACGCGGAGTAGAATGTTTAGGTGCTTGTGGGTATGCCCCAATGATGCAGCTAGGCGATTTCTACAAAGAGCATTTGAACGAACAAAAGATCGACCAAATTATTGAAGATGCCAAAGCGGGTAAAATAATCTTACACGATAAATAAGATGTCACAAAAAATATTACTAGACAAAATCAATATTCCAGGGATTAAAACCTACGAAGTATACCGTCAAAATGGTGGGTATGCCTCTGTAGAAAAAGCCCTAAAAACATTAACCCCTGACGAAGTAGTTGAAGAAGTAAAAACTTCGGGGCTACGTGGACGTGGTGGTGCCGGTTTCCCTGCCGGAATGAAATGGAGTTTCATTGATAAAAAATCAGGAAAGCCAAGACATTTAGTATGTAATGCTGACGAATCAGAACCGGGAACTTTCAAAGACCGTTTCTTGATGGAGTACATTCCGCACTTGTTAATAGAGGGAATGATTACTTCGAGTTATGCCTTGGGTGCTAACCGCTCGTACATCTACATTCGTGGAGAGTACATGTGGGTCTATAAAATATTAGAAAGAGCCATCGCCGAAGCGAAAGCTGCTGGTTGGTTAGGTAAAAATATATTAGGTACAGGTTACGACCTAGAACTATATGTTCATTGTGGTGCCGGTGCTTACATCTGTGGTGAAGAAACTGCATTAATTGAATCATTGGAAGGAAAACGTGGTAACCCACGTATCAAACCACCTTTTCCTGCGGTATCAGGACTTTGGGCTAACCCAACAGTGGTTAATAACGTAGAAACTATTTCGGCTGTGCCTTGGATTGTAAACAATTCGGGTGCCGATTATGCTAAAATTGGGGTGGGACGTTCTACAGGAACCAAATTAATTTCGGCTTCAGGAAACATTAAAAATCCAGGAGTATATGAAATTGAAATGGGATTAAGCGTATACGAATTCATGAATTCTGATGAATATTTAGGCGGAATGAGTTCTGACCGGCCTTTAAAAGCCTTTGTTCCGGGAGGAAGTTCAGTGCCAATTTTACCAGCGAATTTAATTTACAAAACAGCCGCTGGTGAAGACCGATTGATGACCTACGAAAGTTTGTCTGACGGAGGTTTTGCTACAGGATCCATGTTGGGTTCAGGAGGATTTATAGTGTATGACGATACCGCTTGTATTGTTCGTAACACTTGGAATTTCTCTCGTTTTTACCATCATGAAAGCTGTGGTCAATGTACGCCATGTAGAGAAGGAACAGGTTGGTTGGAAAAAGTATTACACCGAATCGAAAACGGTCACGGTCGTGAAGAAGATATTGAATTGCTTTTGAGCATTCAAAGTAAAATCGAAGGAAATACCATTTGTCCTTTAGGTGATGCTGCTTCTTGGCCTGTTGCCGCTGCGATTCGTCACTTTAGAGAGGAATTTGAGTACCATATTCGTTTCCCAGAAAAAATCAAACATAGAGACCATTTTGTCAATGAACCATTTGAAAAAGTGAGACATTTAGTAGCAAAACAAACCGTATAAAAGTTGAAGGCTAATAGTTAAACTATCATCCAACAACCAACAACTAATAATATGAAAGTAACAATAGACGGTCAGTCAATAGAAGTAGAACCAGGAACAACCATCCTGCAAGCAGCGCGAATGATTGGTGGAGAAGTAGTCCCGCCAGCCATGTGCTATTATTCTAAACTAAAAGGAAGCGGTGGAAAATGCCGTTGTTGTTTAGTCGAAGTTTCTAAAGGAAGTGAAGCCGACCCGAGACCCATGCCAAAACTAATGGCGTCTTGTGTAACAGGATGTATGGACGGAATGGAAGTGAACTCGAAATCTTCGGAACGAGTTACTGAGGCTAGAAAATCAGTTACTGAATTCTTGCTAATCAACCATCCTTTGGATTGTCCAGTGTGTGACCAAGCTGGCGAATGTGATTTGCAAAACTTGAGTTTCGAACACGGAAAATCACAAACTCGTTATATAGAAGACAAAAGAACTTTTGAGCCAGAAGATATTGGACCAAATATTCAATTGCACATGAACCGTTGTATTTTATGCCAACGTTGTGTTCAGGTGGCCGATCAATTGACAGATGATAGAGTACATGGTGTTATGGATCGTGGCGATCACGCTAACATTTCAACTTGTATCTCGAAAGCAATTGACAATGAATTCTCTGGCAACATGATTGATGTTTGTCCGGTTGGGGCTTTGACTGATAAAACGTTCCGATTCAAATCGAGAGTGTGGTTCAGCAAACCGTACAACGCGCACAGAGATTGTGATAAATGTTGCGGAAAAACAACCGTTTGGATGTTTGGTGACGAGATTCAAAGAGTAACAGGAAGAAAAGACGAGTACCATGAAGTAGAAGAATTCATTTGTAACGGATGTCGTTTTGACCATAAAGATGTCAACGATTGGACCATTGAAGGACCAAGAGCGTTTGAAAAAGATTCGGTTATCAATCAAAATAAATACAACCACAAATTAGAAAAAGTGGTGATTAATACAGAAGAGAAAATTCTTGCAGGTAGAGAAGAAGACCGTAAAAAAATCAGTATGGCTGAATTTCCATTGGACACCAACAACCAAAAATCATAAGCAATGGATAGTACCTTTATTATAGAAAAAAGTGTTGTTATTGTAGTGGTTTTCGCTGTGACGATGATTATGGCGATGTACTCTACTTGGGCAGAACGTAAAGTAGCTGCCTTTTTACAAGACCGTGTAGGTCCTAACCGTGCCGGTTTTGGAGGTTTACTTCAACCACTTGCAGATGGTTTGAAATTGTTCTCGAAAGAAGAATTTGAACCGAATACACCCAACCGATTTTTATTCTTCGTAGGACCTGCTATTGCCATGAGTACGGCTTTAATGACCAGTGCTGTAATTCCTTGGGGCGATAAATTACATTTGTTTGGACGTGATATTTTATTACAAGCAACCGACTTAAATATTGGGTTATTGTACTTCTTCGGAGTAGTTTCTGTTGGAGTTTACGGAATCATGATTGGAGGTTGGGCTTCGAATAATAAGTTCTCTTTGATGGGAGCAGTTCGTGCGGCTTCGCAAATGGTATCTTATGAAGTAGCTATGGGATTATCCATGATTGCTTTGTTAATGATGACAGGAAGTTTGAGCTTACGCGAAATTTCGGCTCAACAAGCTGGAATGAACTGGAACGTATTTTACCAACCGGTTTCGTTCTTGATTTTCTTGATTTGTGCCTTTGCCGAAACCAACCGTACACCATTTGACTTAGCGGAATGCGAAAGTGAATTAATTGGTGGGTACCACACCGAGTATTCTTCGATGAAAATGGGATTCTATTTGTTTGCTGAATATGCCAACATGTTCATCTCATCAACTATTTTAGCGATTTTATTCTTCGGAGGGTATAATTACCCTGGAATGAGTTGGGTAGTTGAAAACGTGGGAGTAAACATTGGAAACACCATTGGAATTGGTGTATTATTCGTAAAAATATGTGGATTTATCTTTTTCTACATGTGGGTGCGTTGGACGATTCCAAGATTCAGATACGATCAATTAATGCATTTGGGATGGAGAATTTTAATTCCGCTTTCCATAATTAATATCATGATTACTGGAATTGTAATTTTAAGAGCCGACATCGCAGCTTATTTAGGATTCTAAACAATATCAATTGTAGAAGTGCTAATTTCATTTAGCTTAAGAAATAAAAAAAATAAAAATGTCAATAGAAACAATATCCTTATCGGGAAGAAAAAAAGTGGTCTCTAACAAAGAGATGACTTTTTTGGAAAAAATGTATCTTATCGCAATTGTCAAAGGATTGTTGATTACAATCAAACACTTTTTTACAAAAAAAGCAACGATTCATTATCCAGAACAAGTGCGCGAAATGAGTCCAGTTTACCGAGGACGTCACATGCTAAAACGTGACGAACAAGGTCGTGAAAATTGTACTGCTTGTGGTTTGTGTGCTTTATCATGTCCAGCAGAAGCCATCACCATGAAAGCGGCAGAGCGCAGACCTGACGAAAAACATTTGTATAGAGAAGAAAAATATGCAGAAATCTACGAGATCAACATGTTGCGTTGTATTTTCTGTGGATTGTGTGAAGAAGCTTGTCCAAAAGATGCAGTTTATTTGACTATTTCTAAAGAATTAGTGCCTTCTAATTATGATAGAGAAGATTTTATTTTTGGAAAAGACAAATTGGTCATGCCTTTAGAAATGGCAATTCAAAATGCTCAACTTAAAAACGCAAACTAATGTCAGTATTACTTATTATTTTTTGCGTACTAGCCGCAATTACATTATCCACCGCATTTTTGACTGTTTTTAGTCGAAACCCAATTCACAGTGCAATTTATTTAGTGATTTGTTTCTTCTCGGTTGCGGGACATTATTTGTTATTGAATGCGCAATTTTTAGCAATCGTACATATCATAGTATATTCCGGAGCGATTATGATTTTGTTCTTGTTTACCATTATGTTAATGAACTTAAATAAAGAAAATGAAGTGCACAAACCAAGAATTACCCGTTTAGGAGCGATTGTTTCTTTCTGTTTGGTATGCTTGATTTTGATTGCGATTTTCATCAATTCAAAACCAATTGCCGGAGATTATATTGCTACTGGAGAAGATTACCAATCCATTAAAGTGTTGGGTAAAATCCTATTGAACGAATATATGGTTCCTTTTGAATTTGCCTCTATCTTATTATTGGTAGCCATGATTGGTACTGTTCTATTGTCTAAGAAAGAAAAACTAGAGAAATAAAATGAATAATATTTTAAATCAAATTGGTATAGAAAACTATATCTTCCTGAGTGTTATCCTTTTTTGTATTGGAATATTCGGAGTATTGTACAGACGTAATGCCATTATCGTTTTTATGTCTATCGAGATTATGTTGAATGCGGTAAACTTATTGTTTGTTGCTTTTTCAACCTACCATCAAGATGCGCAAGGACAGGTTTTCGTGTTTTTCTCTATGGCTGTAGCTGCTGCTGAAGTGGCAGTTGGATTAGCCATTTTAGTATCGATATTTAAAAATTCAGGTTCGATTAGTATCGATACCCTAAAAAACTTAAAAGGATAAATGGAAATGAATACCAATATAGCTTTACTATTAGTTCTTGCTCCTTTTGCGGGATTTTTAATTAATGTTTTCTTGGGCAAAAGTCTAGGAAAAACCGTTTCGGGAATCATCGGAACCCTTTCAGTAGCTGTATCTTTTGCTACATCCATTTATTTCTTTAACGCTTTATCGGCAGAACCAAAAGGATTCAATATCACTCTTTTTGATTGGATTCATGTAAGTAATATCAAAATTGACTTTGGCTTTTTGTTAGACCAATTGTCAGTATTATGGTTGCTTTTTGTAACCGGGATTGGTTCATTAATTCACTTGTATTCGATCAGCTACATGCACGACGATGAGAACATGCACAAATTCTTTGCCTACCTCAACTTATTCGTTTTCTTCATGATTACGTTAGTAGTAGGAAGCAACTTATTAGTGTTGTTCATCGGTTGGGAAGGTGTTGGTTTGTGTTCGTATTTATTAATTGGATTTTGGTACAAAAACCAAGACTACAATGATGCTGCTAAAAAAGCCTTCATCATGAATAGAATTGGAGATTTAGGATTGTTAATCGGAATATTCATTTTAGGACATTTGTTCTCTACTTTAGACTACGCTACATTAAAAACTGCCATTGCTGGAGCAACCAACATCGATATGTATTGGCTTTCTGCTGCTGCCTTGTGTTTGTTTATTGGAGCCACCGGAAAATCAGCACAAATTCCATTATATACTTGGTTACCCGATGCGATGGCTGGACCAACGCCAGTTTCGGCATTGATTCACGCCGCAACTATGGTAACAGCGGGTATCTTTATGATTACTCGTTTGAACTTTATTTTTGATCTAACACCAGACGTTCAAAGTATCATTGCGGTAATTGGAGCAATTACAGCCTTAGTAGCTGCTACTATTGGATTGGTACAAAACGATATTAAAAAGGTCTTGGCCTACTCTACTGTTTCGCAATTAGGTTTGATGTTTTTAGCATTAGGTTTAGGTGCTTACGAAGTAGCTGTTTTCCACGTGATTACACATGCGTTCTTCAAAGCCTGTTTGTTCTTGGGTTCAGGTTCAGTGATCCACGCTTTGCATGGAGAACAAGACATGCGCAAGATGGGCGGTTTGAAAAAAGTGATGCCAATTACGTTTATCACCATGTTAGTTTCTTCATTAGCGATTTCAGGAGTGCCTGTTTTTTCAGGATTCTTTTCTAAAGACGAAATTTTATTAACGGCTTTTCATCATAACATTCCGTTATGGGTAGTTGCTTCGGTAGCATCAATAATGACGGCTTTCTATATGTTCCGTTTGATGTTCTTGACTTTCTTTAACGAGTTTAGAGGAACTGAAGAACAAAAACACCACTTACACGAAAGTCCAGCTTTGATTACATTCCCATTAATTGTGTTGGCTATTTTAGCAACAATTGGTGGTTTAATTAGCTTACCAGGTAATTCTTGGTTGAATCATTATTTGATTCCAATTGTACCAAAATTAGCCTCAGCAGAACACCATTTAGGTAGTACAGAATACCTATTAATGGCAATTGCCGTTGTAGGTGGATTAGTAGGAATTGGATTGGCTTATGCCAAATACAACAAACAAAATACAGTGCCTGGAGACGATGCTTCGATTACTGGATTTGCCAAAGTCTTGTATAACAAATACTACTTGGACGAAGCATACGATTACTTATTTGTAAAATCAATAAACGCATTGTCAAAATTCTTCAGAGATCAAATAGAAACTAGCTTATCTGCTTTCGTATTTGGATTTGGAAAAGCAACCAATGCCATTAGTCTTCAAGGGAAAAAAGTACAAAATGGAAGTGTAGGATTGTACCTTTTTGCTTTTGTTTTAGGTCTTTGTGCCATTATTTCCTTTTTATTTTTAGCTCAATAATATATACACTATGAACGTATCTTTTATATTACTTATTCTATTAATTGGTGCTCTAGCAACTTACACCGTAGGTGATAAATTGGCATCTAAAGTTGCCTTGCTTTTCGGACTCGTTTCCTTGGGTGCTTCCATCGTATTATTGAACCAATACAATTTGGGCGAAAATATCGGATTCATTACTGAATGGATTTCAAAACCAACTATTTATTTTGCTTTAAAAGCAGACGGTTTAGCTTTAGCGATGTTATTGCTAACTACAGCTTTAACTCCAATAATTATTTATTCCTCTTTTGGAACTGAAGTAAATAATGCCAAAACATTTTATGCATTGATTCTTTTCATGGCTTTTGCAATGGCGGGAACTTTCTTAGCTGCTGATGGATTATTGTATTACATTTTTTGGGAATTGTCTTTATTGCCAATCTATTTCATTGCTCTTGTTTGGGGGAATGGCGATGCCGAAGAACGCAAAAAAGCGGTAGTGAAATTCTTCATTTATACTTTGGCAGGTTCTTTATTTATGCTAGTAGGTTTTGCCTATTTGTACCAAAAAGCAGGTAGTTTATTAATTGACGATTTATACGAATTGAACTTAAGCGGAGCCGAACAAGTGTGGTTATTTGTTGGTTTTTTCTTGGCTTACGCCATCAAAATTCCGATTATCCCATTCCATACTTGGCAGGCTAATGTATACCAAAAAGCACCTACCGTTGGAACTATGTTGTTGTCTGGTATCATGTTAAAAATGGGATTGTATAGTGTGATTCGTTGGCAATTGCCAATTGTTCCTTGGGCTGCAAAAGGGCATGTTACAATTATGCTGGTTCTTGGAATTGCTGGAGTGATTTATGGTTCTATTGTGGCGTTGAGACAAAAAGACTTGAAAAAATTATTGGCTTATTCTTCATTAGCACACGTTGGATTAATTGCAGCAGGAGCTTACACAATGACTGCTGACGGAATTAGCGGTGCAGTATTACAAATGATTGCTCACGGTTTTGTAGTGGTAGGTTTGTTCTTTATTGCTGAAATCATTTACAGAAGATACGAAACTAGAGTGATCGCCGATATGGGTGGTATTCGCTCACAAGCGCCAAAATTCGCATCCCTATTTTTACTTATCGTATTAGCCTCGGTGGCGTTGCCAACCACTTTTAACTTCATTGGGGAATTCACTGTATTGTATAGTTTGTCTCAAGTGAATATAGTATTTGCCATTTTAGGTGGAACTACTATTATTTTAGGCGCCTACTATATGTTAAAAATGTACCAATCAGTTATGCTAGGAGAAACCAATGCTAAACCCTTTGCTGATGTAACGATTCACGAAGGAATTGTTTTGGTGGTAATTATTGCTGTATTGTTTTTCTTTGGATTGTATCCAAAACCAATCATCCAATTGATTGCACCAAGCATCGAAGGAATTTTAAATCAAATCAATAGAATCAAATAAGTCCACTTTACAATGAATACATTAATAGCAATAATAGGATTAGGTGTTTTATGCCTTGTATTTGAAATTCTAAATTTACGAAAAGCCATTGTGCCTGTTACCATTATTGGTTTATTGGCCGTTTTAGGGTTGAATATCTCTGAGTTTGGTTCAACCGAAAGTTACTATGGCAATATGATTGTGGTAAGTAAATACTCTACTGCTTTTTCATCTTTGTTTATTGTACTGACTATTTTCTTAGTGGCCTTAGGACATAATTTTTACGAAAATCATCAAAATAAAATCTCTGATTTTATAGCCATCAAAGTGTTTTTACTATCGGGTGCGGTAGCCATGGTCTCTTTTGGCAACTTAGCCATGTTTTTCTTAGGAATCGAAGTATTGTCAATCTCTTTGTATGTTTTGGCTGCTAGCGACCGATTGCTTTTAAAAAGTAACGAAGCCGGAATGAAATATTTCTTGATGGGTTCGTTTGCTTCCGGGATTTTATTATTCGGTATTTGCTTAGTTTACGGCGCTATGGGAAGTTTTGATGTAACTGAAATTAGCGAATTATCGCAATCGGCAGAATTGCCAGTTTGGTTTCCAATTGGAATTGCTTTATTGACTGTGGGAATGTTATTCAAAATAGCAGCGGTACCTTTCCATTTCTGGGCGCCGGATGTATACGAAGGTTCTCCAGCTTTAACTACTGCATTGATGAGTACTTTGGCTAAAGTGGTTGCTATAGCGACTCTTTACAAACTATTATCGGTAATGAATGCCGATATATCAGAAACTTATAAAATTGTGATTGTCGTTATTGCTATGGCGTCAATGACGGTTGGAAATATTATGGCATTGAAACAAACCAATGTAAAACGTATGTTAGCTTTCTCTGGAATTTCACATGCAGGTTTTATGTTGATGACATTATTAAGCTTGACCACCTCAGCAAGTAGTTTATTGTATTACACGACTGCATATGCTTTATCTGGAATCGCTGCTTTTAGTGTGATTTTATATGTTTGTAAAAACCAACATAACGAAGACATTACGAACTTCCACGGATTAGGAAAAACACATCCGTTTTTGGCAGCGGTTTTGACTGCCTCGTTACTTTCTATGGCTGGTATTCCAATATTCGCGGGATTCTTTGCTAAACTGGTTTTGTTTACTCAAACTATCGAAAATGGGTATTTAGCGCTAGTTATTGTTGCTGTGATCAACTCCATTATCAGTGTAGGTTATTATTTCAAATTGATCTTAGCGATGTACACTAAAGAATCTAACGAAGAACGCACTGGAAAACCTTTCTTTATTTATGCAGTAGCTTTTACTGCAATTACTTTGAATATTATTATTGGTTTGTTCCCATCATTAATATTAGACTTATTAGGATAAATACAATTCACTTCATATAATAAAACCCGTCAAGAGAAATTTATGACGGGTTTTTTATTGTTTAAATTTATCTAAATCTTCAATATATTGAATTATAAATCCTACATTTGAAAATACTTATTTGGTTTTTCTGAGCTAAAAGATATGACTAAAATGATTTATTATATTGCTATACTTATATTTGGTGGTTTGGGGAATAGCTATTTCTTAAATTCTCGTTATGCTATTGATTTAGTTCCATTTTACAAATATTGTAAATCAAATTTAACAAATCACAACTCCTTAATTAGATTTCGAATCAAACCCATATTGAGTTATTGCCTAACCTTAATATGGCCATTTTGTATAGTAATAATTATCAGTTTTTCAGCACCTATTTATTCACAAGATCAATATAATGAACTAAATGACTCAATTAACAAACCTGACATTTATGAACAATTTATAAGAAAATTAAATACTGATAGGAAAATAAAAAAATTAGTTAGATCAAAAGTCAAAACTACTTCCGAATTTACAGAGATAAACAAATACTACTTCGATATATTTTATAAAATAAATTATAATGGTATTTCGGCTTATTTAAATGGTATTGATTCTGATTCAACAATAATAAAACTTACTGATTTCATTACAAATAATGAAAAAGAATTACTTTATAGAAAAAGTGATGTTTTCACTGATAACAAGCATTACTTAGCAGCGAATATATTTATTCCTTCAGAAATCACTACATCACAAACTAGTCAATCTTTTTGTGATAATTTAGATTTTTCAAAACAAAATTTTTCTAATTGGAATACCTACTGTGCAACAACTTCAGGCGCAATTGGAGAATTGCGAAACATTAATAGCTATACTCCTCCTAATCTATGTAATAGTGGGCTCCAACATTCGTTTGTATTCAGTGGTAATGATCCAATAATCAACAGTATCCCAAGAACTTTTCCAGGTGGTAATAATATAAGTGTTTTATTAGGAGATGGTCAAGGAATTGGAGCAAATGCGAGTGTAATTAAACGAACCTTTTTAGTTACTCAAGAAAACAGTAAACTGATTTATAGATATGCTGTTGTATTAGAAGATCCAAATCATCCGAATAACGACCAACCTTTTTTTAGAACTCGGCTAATAAAACCAGACGGGAGTTATGATGCTTGTGCTGAATATCTTTCATTTGCAGGGGATGGAATGCCCGGTTGGAATTCTAGGACTATTTCAAGAAAGACTTATTCTTATAGAAATTGGACTACAGTTCTTGTCCCCCTTTCTGATTATATTGGTCAATATATTACTATCGAAATCGCAGTAGCAGATTGCCATCAAAGAGGGCATTTCGGGTATGCCTATTTAACTTTTGATGGATGTTCCACAGAAGAATCAATTCAATTAATATGTCAAAATGGAAACTATAAATTAAGAGCGCCTGATGGGGGTGTTTCCTATTCTTGGGCAGACGGACAAACAACACAAGAAATTAGTATTAATCAACCGGGTAATTATTCGTGTACAATTTTGCCATTTGGGGCAGCACCAAGCTGTTCCTTGACCTACTCTTATAATTATCAACCTATTCAATTTTCAGTTGCAAATTCGAGCGCCATCTGCATACCAAGTTCTGAACAAATAACCGGAACTATAACTGGAGGTATTCAACCATATTTATTAAATTATTCTGTTAATGGTGGTGTAAATAATCAAATCAATATCTACGATACTAATTTCTCTATTCCAATCGATCCCAACTTAAGAAATTTGGTAGATTATTCCATAACAATTTCCCAAAATAGAAATACAATATCCTGTATGGTTCCGGTAAATAGATCAATCAATTTGATTTATGTTCCCGCTCCTACTGGAAATGTATCTCAAACATTTTGTAATAGCGCAACTATATCAGATATAAATGTGAATGGAACACAAATCGAATGGTATTCTTCTCCTACGGGTGGAAGTCCATTATCATATACTACTAATTTGGTCACTAATACCACCTATTATGCAAGTCAGACAATTATTGGTTGCACTAGCTCTATCAGGTTAGCAGTTACTGTAACAATTATTTCTGTACCAACTCCTTCAGGTGCTTCAAATAAACAATTTTGTAATCGAGCTTTAATTTCCGATTTAACTTTAGATAATACGGGAGTAATTGAATGGTATTTAACTCCTACAGGAGGCATTGCACAAGATAAAAACACAATTTTATCTAACAACACCACGTATTATGCAAGCCAAAAATTGAATGGATGCGAAAGCTCTGTTCGATTACCTGTTCTTGTTTCAGTAGTAAATGTCCCAAATTTGAACGGGACTGCTGTTCAAAAATTTTGTGTTGAAACATCTCCAACTGTCAAAAATTTGCTAGTAGTAGGTGGAAGTCCGCAATGGTTTACAGCTATATCTAATGGTGATTTAGTTAACGAATCGCAACCATTACAAGACAAAATAACTTATTTTGCTACAATTATTGATAAAGCATCTGGTTGTGAAAGTCCTCAAAGAATAGCAGTTACACCTGAACTCATTAAATGCGAATTACTTGTTTTTAATGCAGTGAAAAGAAATGCAAGTACAATGAACGATCGATTGTATATTGATGATATTTCTTATTTCCCTAATAATTCTATCCAAATATTCAATCGTTATGGAAGACTTGTATGGGAAACTAAAGAATATAATAATACGACTAATGCATTCAAGGGAAAAGCGAATGTTTCTGTTTTGTTTCAAAAAGAAGAACAGCTTCCTGCCGGAACCTATTTTTATATTTTAAATTATTTCAATTTTATTGATGGTAAACAAAAAGAAAAAAATGGTTATTTACAATTGTTTAATGGGAATTAATTATGGGGAATTTCAATGAGATCAATAAAAAAATAGAACTAATTTTTCATTAATTTTTGGTTTTATTTATATTAAATACACCTTTTTATTATTACATTTTCTGCTTATTATTATCTACAAAAAATGAGAACAAAAGACATACAATTTTTATTTATTACATTACTATTATCGCTTAGTGTTTATAGTCAAACCTGGAATTATAACGATCGTATCTTATTGTTTATTGAAGCAAAATCCAAAAAAACTATTGTATTTATTAACGACTCCTTATTCTATAAAAATGGGAAACGATTTCAATTAAAAATGACCCCATTTCCAGGGAAGTTAAACGAATACCTTGCCTTAAATGTAGCTGAAAAAACATATTTAGTTCACTCAGGATGCGGACCCGTTTTAGAATTTAGAAATGATTCTATTGTTAGAGTAGATAATTCGTATTTACATAATAACCAGTTTGGCACTACTCCATTTATCTATAACAATCAGATTCATTTTTTTGGCGGGTACGGTCTTTTTACCTACAAAAATATCATTACTCGATACGATTCTAAAAATGGAGAGTGGAACCAAGAACAAACTTTTGGCAAAAAATTCCCGGAAGCAAGATGTTGCGAAGTATTTAGTTTTAGAAAAAACAATCAATTATACATATTTGGCGGAATCGCTAATGACCCAAAAAATATTAGGCAAGTTAATGATGTTGCGCCATTTCTTTGGAAATTAGATTTGCCCACAATGACATGGGAAAAAATGGGGACTTATAATTCAAAATTGGTGTCCTCTGAATATAATTCGATTCAGATTAAAAACAAATTGTATCTATTTCATGAAATTCTTCTAGAAGTAGATTTAGAACAAAATACGGTTAATAAATACGACTATTCCAACCATATAGTGCCTAAAGCGATGTTGGCAAAAAATGATACCATTTACGGCATCTTTGAAAACAATAAACGAAGAATTAATTTTTCAAAAAAGACAATCGAAGAAATCAAGGGAAAATATTTAGGAAGCGAGCCCTTTATTTTATCTTATGAAGGGATCAATTATAAAAAATATGGCCTTGTAGGTGTAATCATTCTTTTTATTTTAGTTGGACTAATTACCTGGTACAAAAAGAAAGTTAAAAAGGGTCCAAATACTAAAATAACATTCAATAGAAAGACAAACGAATTTGAGTTCAAACAAAAAAAGATAACTTCATTTGAAGAAAACGAAAAAAAGATTCTTTACTTTTTATTGGAACATCCAAATGAATATGTTTCATTGAATACATTAAATGAACTATTTGAAAATGCTAAGCAAACAGAAACCGTAACAGCTGTTATAAAAAGAAGAGAACTAGCGGTTAATAACTTAGTTGCAAAAGTAGCATTGATTACTGATATGCCAGAATCAAGTTTGATATTAGAACGTAAAAATTCGGAGGACAAACGTTTAAAGGATATTCTTTTACTACCTAATTTACTTATCGAAATATAATAATGGTTTACTAGTTAATTCAAATAGTATAAAACAAATTACAAATATAACTCCGTTGAAAGTATCAAATGATCTATTAACGGAGTTTTGTATTTTTAATTTTTAGTGACTACCAAAACTTCACATACAGTGCAAAAATAGTCAAGACTAAGGCTACGATTAAAATGGTGGTTTGTGGTTTCATTTTGAACATCGTTTTGTCTAGTTCAAATGCTTTTTCATTTACTTTAGGTCCAGCCAAACTCACTACGATCATCAGAAGCATCGTAAAAATAAATGATAAGCCCATACAGATTAAAAAAGGTATTTCATAACCGCCTTTGCCATTGGCATAAGCCGTATACAACCAGGTATCATTTCCAAACCAAGCTGGAGCCAATTCATTAAACACTACCGACAAAGCAAATCCAGCTAGTACTCCTACAACAGCAGCAGCTCCTGTAGTACGTTTCCAAAACATTCCTAAAATGAACATCGCAAATACCCCAGGACTAATAAAACCAGTATATTTTTGAATGTAGGTAAATCCACCTACGCCACCAATTCCTAAGGTATCATTCCAAGTAAATAGTACCGCAAAAAACATGGCTGCAAAAACAGCGTATTTACCAACGTTGACTTGTTTGGTATCTGTTGCATCTTTTTGAATGTATTTTTTATGGATATCCAAAGTGTAAATAGTAGAAATGCTGTTGACTTTTCCTGCCAATGAAGCTACAATAGCTGCGGTCAAAGCCGCAACTGAAAGTCCTTTTAAACCGGTAGGCAAAAACGTCAAAATAGCCGAATAAGCGCCGTCTTTTCCGCCAACTAATTGTGGTAAATGCCCACTTTGATGCAAAACATAGGCAGCAATTCCAGGCAAAATAACAATCAACGGCATGAACAATTTAATGAATCCCGCGAATAAAATTCCGGAACGCGCCGTATCTAAATCGGCACCCAAAGCACGTTGGGTAATGTATTGGTTACAACCCCAATAATTCAAGTTGATAATCCAAATACCAGCCAAATAGGCCATCAATCCCGGAATAGTCAAGTATTTATTGATCTCTTCTTGAGTCGAAGCGGCTGTTGGTTCGGGCATAATCATTTTAAAATGTTCTGGTGCTTGGTCCATTAACACTTGGAAACCAGCGATCGCATCGTGACCAAAACCAAAATAATGACTTACCGTTGTTAAAGCGATATAGGAAGTCACTAATCCGCCAATCAACAAAACCGCTACCTGAATCACATCGGTATAGGCGACTACTTTCATCCCGCCTAATGAAATTACTAAGGCAAAGAAAGCCAAGCCAATCATAATAACATGCAAATATTCGCCACCAGCTAAACCATTAATAGCCACAGCCCCCAGGTATAAAATAGAAGTTAAGTTCACAAAAACATATAAAAACAACCAAAATACCGCCATAATCAAAGCCGTCGACTCGTTGTATCGTGTCTTTAAAAACTGAGGCATCGTGTAAATTTTGTTTTTCAAATACACTGGAATAAACCAAATGGCCACTATCAATAAAGTAATCGCTGCAATCCATTCGTATGCCGCTACGGCAATTCCTAAAAAGAATCCTTCACCACTCATCCCGATGAATTGTTCTGCTGAAATATTGGAGGCAATTAAAGAGGCCCCAATAGCCCACCAGGTTAATTTCCCTTCGGCTAAAAAGTAGGCTTTCGCATCGTTTTCATTTTTTTCACGTTTGCGGTAAATGGTGTATCCATATATAGATACTACTAAAAAGTAGATGATAAAGACAATGTAATCGGTTAATTCAAGACTGTTTTGGTTCATAGTTTTTATTGGTTAAATAGCGGAAATAAATATAGTGGTTTTGGTGTAAAGTTAGTTGGATTGTATTGTTTTTTGTTCGTAAATCAATATTGTATATCGTAAATTATCTCAACTTATAATGCACCTCTGATTGTTCTCTTAGCATTGCTGCACTTCTTTCAGCTGTGATGTCTCGTTGTGATTCGCCCAGGAGACAAGACAATTTTTTGCGGACTACTGCCAAAGGTTTTTTTGAAAAAATCCGTTGTGGATTGAATTAATGGTGTATTCATAGTATTCCCTTTAGGGCATGTTGTATTTCCAATTTTATTTATATTAATCGTACTTTATTTAAACGCATCCAAAGCCGGCGATGGTTTCCCATCCGCTTGCCAAGCGCTTAGCGAATAACCGCTCCAGGTTTTTTCTCCCTGAGGCTCCCAATACATCACCCCTAATCCTCTATTGTTAGGAACATTTTTAACTGCTTGAATGGTGGCGCGCAACATCTCATAGGTGTTTTGTACTTTGTCATACTCACCTCCCACTTCAACCACCATGACATCTTTGTTGTATCTAGCTACCATATCATTCATATTCGTAGACAAATCGGCGATGGTTTGTGTATAATCTTTTTGAATCCAATATGGATAATAGGACAATCCAATGATATCGTATTTGACATTTTGCGCTGTAGCGGCATCAAAAAACCATCTGAATTTGGCGTTATTATTTCCTTCGTCGACATGTACAACCACTTTAATTTTCGAATCTACAGCCTTGACCGCATCGTATCCGCTATTTAGGAATTGGGCTAACTGACTCCAATTATTGGTACTCCCTTCTGGCCATAACATACCTCCTGGTATTTCATTCCCCACCTGAACCCATTCGGGTGTAACCCCTGCTTGTTTCAAAGCTGAAATGACATCAAAAGTATGGTTGTAAACGTCTTGTTTTAATTGGGCTACGGTATGATTGGCCCAAGCCAAAGGTTTGTTTTGCTTAGCAGGATCGGCCCAAGAATCGCTGTAATGAAAATTAATCATCACACGCATTCCTAATTTTTGGGCGCGAACTGCCATAGCAACCGTTTCTTCTTTACTGCAATGCCCATCAATTTTATGGTTGGAAGGATTGACCCATACGCGAAGGCGAACCGTATTCATTCCCCTGTCTTTTAATAATTGTAATGCATCTTTTACTTTGCCATCTTGATCTAAAAAACGATAACCCGTAGCTTCCATTTGGGGCAACCAACCCACATCAGCCCCTTTTACAAAGGAAGTAGCTACTGGTACAATTGGATCGACAGGCTTTGGGGCTACTTCAGTTTGTGAACTACACGAAAAACAAGCCAAAAGCATAACGGCTGAAAAAGAAATTAATATGTTTTTTTTCATCTTAAAAGGATTGAAATTTATAAATAGTTTTATGAAAATAAATATCGCCTGGCAACAGAATTGCCGACGGGAAATTTGGATGATTGGGTGCGTCTGGGAAATTTTGAGTTTCAAAACAAATCCCACTTTGGGAATGGTAAGAGGCATTTTCTTTCCCTTTGATTTGAGTAAAACAATTTCCACCAACATAGACATGCAAACCAGGTTGATTGGTATACACTTCCATTTTTAAATTGTTTTCTTTACTCAAAAGGGTAGCAGCTAAAGATTCTTTTGCCTTGATAACAAAGGTAGTATCAATTACTTCAGGACATGGTTTTGGAGCAGTATAATCCCAATCGGTAGATTGAACTGGAAGCATTTTTCCTGTTGAAATCATGTCAATTGTTTCTAAAATTTCATAGGCATCAATATGGAGTTCTTGTTTTAAAACACTACTATGTTGCCCCTCTAAATTAAAATAACTGTGATGCGTTAAATTGACCACCGTAGGCTCGTTAGTGGTAGCTTTGTACTCAATTTCTAATTCGTTTTCTTCGGTTAGCGTGTAAGTAACACTAACTTTTAATTCACCAGGGTATTGTTCTTCACCTGCAGGACTCCTATAACTGAAACTTACCGAAGGGTTTTTATCCGTTTTCAATTGCTCCAATCTCCATAGTTTTTGGCTAAAGCCCTCTATTCCTCCATGCAAAGCATTTCCACTATTATTTTGATGAAGTACAATTGACTTCCCATTTAAATCAAAAGTGGCATTTGCAATACGTCCTGCAAAGCGACCCACCGTAGCTCCAAAATAGGGTGCGCTTGGAAGCGAATAAGAATCCACATAATCTGACAATGCATCGAAACCTAAGACAACGTCAACTACTTTTCCGTTTTTTAAGCTTTTTTTCAATGCAATTACAGTCGCTCCATAGTCCATAACTTTGAGAGTCATCCCATTGGAATTTGAAATTTCATGGGAATATACTTTACTACCGTTTGATAACTCTCCAAATAATTGAGTAGGTGACTTTGAATTGGAACGTATTTTCATAATCAATTTTTAGAAGTAGGAATTTCAAAAATAACAACTATTTGTTTACTTCCATACTAGTGCCTATCGGTTTTTTATTTATTTACAATAACATAACTTAATTACTATAAAAAATAAATTGAAATTCTAAGTAATCAAGACCTAAGAGATGATTATTTCAACAAAAGTTCCCTATTTCAAATACATTTTATTGTAAATTTGACTCCGTTAACAAATTAGTTTTAAAATCACAGAAAATAGCCATGAGCGATAAAAAACCAGACAATATCGTATACTCTGAAGAACAAGGATACAACGCTAGTTTATTGCCGTATGCAACTTCTGTAGGAGCGCCTGTTATTAAAGCAGATGATGTGGTAGCTTGGAAATCACGTGGTATTCACAGTGTCAACAAAGAATTTGAAAACAAATTTCAAGAATTGCAATCGGCTTACCAAAAATTGATGGACGATTACAAATGGAATGAATTAGTGTACAATGCTAAATTTGCTTTTGAACCCGTAATTGGCGAAACCTATCATATGTATTTAGGTGATGACGGTATTGAGTTTTTATCACTAATTGCTCCCAATGAATGGAATAAAGAATTTATTGGTTCTTTTAAATTGAATAGTGATAAAAAATGGGTGGTTCTAGAAACCGCAACCGAATAATTTATTCGGTTAGCCACAACTTTCTAAACGATTTCTTTTTATCATAATCATTCGATTGTTTCTCAATATTGAAATAACGATGCCCTCTAGGGTCATTCCCAACTCCTGCTAAATACGCCCAATTACCCCAATTGCTGCAAACATCATAATCGATTAATTGCTCCTCAAAATAAGCAGCGCCAAAACGCCAATCCATATTCATTTCGTTGCAAAAATAACTCGCTACGTTTTGTCGCCCACGATTACTCATGAATCCCGTTTGTTGTAACTCAAGCATATTGGCATTGATAAAATCAGAAGGTGTGGTGCCATTCTTCCATTGCGAAAGCAACTTTTCATTTAACGATTTTGAATTCACTTTTTCCGTTTTTATTCCAGTATACAAGAAAAATTTCGTTTGGTATTTTTTAAACATAAATCGGAAAAAATCACGCCAAAGCAATTCAAAAACCAACCAATAAGTCGAATCGTTTGCGCCAAATTGCTTTTCGTATTTTTTAATTTCAGCATAAATAAATCTTGGAGAGATACAACCCAAGGCCAACCATGGCGAAAACTTGGACGAATAATCAGCGCCTACCATTCCGTTGCGAGTTTCTTTATAGGTAGACAAGCATTGAGCCTCAAAAAAATAGTGATTCAACCGTTGAAGTGCTTCGCTTTCTCCCCCTTTAAATTGCAACACCGCACGAGAATCAATGGTAGTTTTGGTCAACCCTAAGGCTTCTAAAGTGGGTAATTTCAATGGTGCAATTTCAGGTGAATTGATTTGGGTTGGTGCATCAAATGGCTGTCTTATCTCGGAATCCTTTTCTGTTTTTTTTCTAAAATTGGTAAACACATCCGGAATGTCTTTGATAGAAAAAGGCAAATCCTCAGCACGATATAAGGTGCTTGTGCTAAATCGATCTAATTCACATCTAACTTTGAATAATTCACTTTGTACTTTTTTTTCAGTCTGAATTTCTTCAAATGCTACTTCGCGCTTGGCAAAGACTTTTTGCGCTTTGTATTCTTGAACCAATTTGGGGATTTCTACTTCTGGTTTTCCCATCACAATACGTAAACCAGAACCTAAAGTTCTTAATTTGGTATCCAAATCTTCGAGCGATTCTAATAAAAATTGCGCTCTAAAAGCACCCGTTTTTTTAAACCCATAAGGAGTAGTTTCAAAATGGGCTTCGTCAAAACAATAGACAGGTAGTATCTTCTCACTTTGTGCAATAGCTTTTAAAAGCGTTTCGTTATCTTCAATTCGTAAGTCGGTTTTGAACCAAACTAGTGCATTCTTAATCATAAATTATTGATGTTTTTCAAATAATAATCCGCTTGTTCTAATAAAGCAACTTTGTCCTCCGGTTTCATTTTTCGCCATACATTATACATCATTCCAATACGGGGATTTTTACCTAATTTGTCTTCATTATTATCATAAAAATTCCAATACAAACTATTGAAAGGACACGCTTTATCTCCTGTTTTTACAGCCTTTTTATAGAAGCAACTTCCACAATAATGGCTCATTTTATCAATGTAAGATGCCGAACTCACATAGGGTTTGGTTCCTACAATTCCTCCGTCAGCAAACTGACTCATACCTCTTGTATTGGTAATTTCTACCCATTCAATCGCATCGATATAGATTCCTAAATACCAGGCATCAACTTCGTCTGGGTGAATTCCCGCCAAAAGTGCAAAATTTCCCGTCACCATTAATCGCTGAATGTGATGCGCATACGCATAATTCAAAGATTGGTTGATGGCGTCTTTCAAGCAATTCATTTTGGTTTTACCTGTCCAGAACCATTCTGGAAGTAGGTTTTCGTTATTGAAATAATTCATCGTGGCGTATTCTGGCATTTTGTTCCAGTAGATTCCGCGCATGTATTCGCGCCAGCCAATAATTTGGCGCACAAATCCCTCCAGCTGGTGGTAGGCTATTTTCTCTGGGTTATTTTCCCATTCCAATATGGCTCGGTTAATCACTTCCAAAGGCGAAATCATTTTCACATTCATAGAAAACGAAAGTCGGGCGTGATACAAAGACCATTCGTTTGGCGTCATGGCATCTTGGTAACTCCCAAAAAGGGCCAAACATTCGGTTACAAAAAAATCAAGTAATGCTAGCGATTGTTTTCTATTGATCGGCCAAACAAAATTGTTAGCATCAATATTTCCGAGGGTTTTGATATCTGTTTTTTGAATCTCAGAAACAATTTTTGTCACATCATTTTGGAAAACCAAAGGCGAAGTGGGTTTGTGGTCTTTGGGTAATTTTTTTCGGTTTTCGCCATCGTAATTCCATTTTCCTGTCAGTGGCTTATCGCCTTCCATTAAAATATGGTGCTTTTTTCGCATCATATGATAAAAGCTTTCCATTAAAAAGGTTTTTTTACCTTCAAAAAAATCTCCTAAATCATTTCTCGAACTCATAAAATGCTCCGAATCGCAAACGGATGTCTCAATAGCAAGCGATTGACACAACTTTTTCAGCTGTTCGTCCAAACGGTATTCGTCAGGAAATTGGTATTCAAAAAGGGTGAATTCTTCTTTTTCAATTAAATAACGAATGTTTTTTTCGAACGATTGTAAGTTATTGGCATCATTCAAATGCAAATAAATAACTTGGTGCTTTTGCAATTGCAATTCAGCCGCAAATTCTTGCATTGCCGAGAAAAAACCCACTACTTTTTGAATATGGTGTGTGGCATAATCGGTTTCTGTGCGAATTTCCATCATCACATAAGTCACCGAATCATCAACCGTTTTGAACCAAGAATGATGGCTGTTTAATTGATCTCCAAGAAGTAATCGAAGTGTTTTTGACATTTCTTTTTTTAAATTATACCTAAAGTTATTTAAAACCTTGTAAGAAATAGAACTAACTAATCACTTATTACTCTTTACTCATCACTTAGAAGACCTGCATTTATCGCTACAGTATTTTACTTCGTCCCACACTTTTTCCCATTTTTTACGCCAAGTGAATGGTTTTTGGCAAACTACACACATTTTACTAGGTAAGTTTTGTTTTTTTACTCCTCGCATTGTTAGATCTATTGGGGTTACTGACGTGCTTTTGCAAAATTCGTTTGCCCTCTTGTTTGACTTCGTCTTTTTTTCGAAAGCTCCAAACGATATCGCTGGCATATTTTCGAGTTTCTTCTATGTTTACAATTGGCTCAGGATAATCGTTACCAATAACGCAATTGTAAAACTGCTGTTCCATTTCGTTCATTTTCCAAGGTTCATGAAGCAAATGGATTGGCACTTCTTTCAATTCGGGCAACCATTGTTTGATAAAAACCCCTTCTGGATCGTGTTCCTCCGAATTTTTAATTGGGTTATAAATTCGGATCGTATTGATTCCCGTTGTCCCCGATTGCATCTGAATTTGTGGGTAATGAATACCAGGTTCATAATCTAAAAACTGCCTTGCCAGAAAATGCAATTCACGCCAATCTTGCCATAAATTAAAAGTAAAAAACGACACCACCAGAGCACGCATTCTAAAGTTGATATAACCGGTGGCGACTAAACATCGCATGCAGGCATCGACAATGGGAACACCTGTTTTACCCTCTTGCCAAGCTTTAATGTAGGTTTCGTTCTTTGGTTTGACCAAAGTGTCATAGGCCCGATTGGCATTTTCAAATTCCATTTCACATTCGTCTTCAAACTTTTGCATAAAATGGCAATGCCAATGCAAACGGGAAACAAAATTGAGAATGGCGCGTTTGTTTTTAGACGCTTCGTAATGCTGATTCGTATATTGATAAATCATCCGCATACTAATATTACCATAGGTTAAATACGGCGACAAACGACTACATCCTTTTCTACTCAAAGCGGGTTTCGAAATGTGTTTGCTGTAATTCACATACCGCTCTTTGACAAAACTATCCAAATAGCGCCAGGCCCAATATTCGCCTCCACGTTGAAAATTCGGATTTGGAGTGGTAATTTCGGCAGCTAATTCAGGCCCTTTTATATTGTCATATAAATCTGGGGGTAACGCAATCGTTTTTAAATCGGATTCTTTAATAAGTTTAGGAGTATCCCGCATGACTTGTTCCCAGCGTTGGTCCCAATTTTGTCTTGATTTTAATTTGCGAATCACCCCATGGAGTTGAAATTCTTTCCAGGCGATGTCATTGGAATCGAAAAATGCTTTCATTTCTACATCGCGATCATAGGTCACTTTATTCCCAATTTCTTGATGCGAAAAAACTGACTTGACATCAAACTCTTGAATTAATTTGGGAAAAACCGTTTTAACTTCGTCGTGAAAAAAATAAATTCTAACATTAAAAGGGGCTAGCTTTTTATTTAAATCCTGAATGGATTCGTATACAAACCGCCAATGACGTACATCGGAATCAGCATAATCCATAACGGACGGCTCAAAAAAACAAATCAACAACAGCGGAACTCCCGATTGATGGGCATGAAACAAAGCTTCATTATCCACCAAACGAAAGTCACGTTTGAACCAAACAATATGTATGGGTTGTTTATTCAAGAAAAGTAAAAATGGATTGAATTTATTTTTGTTTAATTATTTGATAAAAATAATAAACAAATATACTGTTTTCTTTTCATGAAAAAGTAAAAAAGGGATCAAAATAAGAAGTTGACAAAACAAAAAAAGCCCCTTCTTTCGAAGAGGCTTTTGTACTCTTTTTAGAGAAAAAATCTAACTTGATCATCAAAGAGTTAGATGAATTTTATCAACTATTAGAATGAAAAAAAGCCTCAAGATTGCTCTTGAGGCTTTTGGTACAACTTGTACCCGGAGCCGGAGTCGAACCGGCACGGTTTCCCACAGGTGTTTGAGACCAGCGCGTCTACCAATTCCGCCATCCGGGCTTAGCAGACATAAAATAACAACAGTTATTTTAACGCAATAAAAGAGGAGTTTAATACTTAATCAAGCCTCGATTCCTTTAACACGGTGCAAATGTAAAAAATAAAATTAAACACGCTACAAAAAATACTTAATTTTTTCCTTTCAGAGTTGGATAAATTGTATAAATTTGCAGCTCGTTAAAACACAGCCAACTAACTAACTACAACCGAGGCGTATAAAGTAGTGATGCTATTAACAAAAATTAATAGCCCAACTAAATCAAGCGTTACGGACTAATAAACGATACGAATGTCACACCAAGAACCAGAAGCTAAAATTTTTGCATGTTCAAAAAGTGTATACCTAGCAGAACAAATTGCGCAAGCATATGGTGTTCCACTAGGAAAAGTAATTACCTCAACTTATAGTGATGGTGAATTCCAACCTTCTTTTGAAGAGTCTATTAGAGGATTACGCGTTTTTATTGTATGTTCGACCTTTCCAAGTGCGGACAACTTGATGGAATTGTTACTAATGATTGATGCCGCAAAACGCGCATCAGCTAGACATATTACTGCTGTTATTCCTTACTTCGGTTGGGCAAGACAAGACAGAAAAGACAAACCAAGGGTACCAATTGGGGCTAAATTAGTAGCCAACTTATTGGATGCCGCTGGAGCAACAAGAGTAATGACTATGGATTTGCACGCAGATCAAATCCAAGGTTTTTTCGAAAAACCAGTAGATCACCTTTTTGCTTCAACCATCTTTTTGCCTTATGTAAAAAGTTTAGGTTTGGAAAATTTAACCATCGCATCTCCTGATATGGGAGGTTCAAAAAGAGCGTATGCGTATTCTAAATTTTTAGAATCAGACGTGGTAGTTTGTTACAAACAAAGAAAAGTGGCCAATGTAATTGACACTATGGAGTTGATTGGTGAGGTAAAAGGAAAAAATGTAATCCTAGTAGATGATATGATCGATACTGGAGGAACATTGGCAAAAGCAGCCGATTTAATGATAGAAAAAGGTGCCCTGAGCGTAAGAGCTATTTGTACCCACCCTATCTTATCTGGTGAAGCTTACGAAAAAATTGAAAACTCAAAATTGAGTGAATTAATAGTTACCGATTCTATTCCGTTGAAGAAAAAATCGGACAAGATTAGAGTGTTGAGTTGTGCACCTCTTTTCGCAGAAGTAATGCACATGGTGCACCACAACAATTCCATTAGTGGAAAATTTATTATGTAATATTTTTAATAACTATATTTTTTTTACAATGAAATCGATTACAATTAAAGGATCAGAAAGAGAAAGCGTGGGCAAAGTTGCTACTAAAGCCTTACGTAATGCTGGAGCGGTTCCTTGCGTGTTATACGGAGGAGATCAAGCAGTACATTTCTCAGCAGAAGAAAAAGCATTCAAAAACTTGATTTACACTCCAAACGCACACACAGTTGTGATTGATTTGGGTAATGGAAAATCATACAATGCTATTTTGCAAGACATTCAAGTTCACCCAGTAAGTGACAAAATTTTACACATTGACTTCTTCCAGTTGTTTGACAACAAAGAAATTACTATGGAAGTTCCTGTGAAAATTGTTGGTACTTCTAAAGGTGTACTTGCAGGAGGTGTTCTACGTTTGAACACTCGTAAATTAAAAGTGAAAGCGTTGCCATCAAATCTTCCAGATTTTGTTGAAGCAGACATCACTCCACTTGAAATGGGTAACAAATTGTATGTTACGAAATTAGTTTCTGACAAATACAAATTAATGCACCCAGACAACACGGTGGTTTGTCAAGTAAGAATTTCTCGTGCAGCTATGAAAGCGGCTCAAGAAGCGGCAAAAGCGGCAAAAGCACCAAAAGGAAAAAAATAATTTTTTTTCAATCATACGAAAAAGCATCAGTTCTTCAACTGGTGCTTTTTTTTTTGGAGTATTCTTTTAAATAAGTTTATTTTTGCAACATGATACAATGGATAACTCGATTATTTGCATCACATAAAACAGCAAGTGATACACCGGAGGTTCACGAACACCAAAAAAACAATATGAAAAGCGTGAGTAATAAATTTTTGATTGTAGGATTAGGCAACATTGGGGCCGAATATGTCAATACCCGTCACAATATTGGATTTAAAGTTTTGGATTTTTTAGCCAAAAAAGAAAGCCTCTCTTTTGAAACAGTAAAACTAGGCGCTCTTGCTGAATACAAATTTAAAGGCCGTACTTTCTTTTTGCTCAAACCGAATACCTATATGAATTTAAGTGGGAAAGCGGTAAAATTTTGGATGGACAAAGAAAATATTCCTTTGGAAAATATATTAGTAATCACCGATGATTTGAATTTGAGTTTTGGTACTATTCGCATCAAACCGAAAGGAAGTGATGGCGGACATAACGGACTAAAGAATATTAATTTGATTTTAAATACCCAAAACTATACCCGTTTCCGTTTTGGTATTAGTGACCAATTCAAAAAAGGACAACAAGTCGATTATGTATTGGGAGATTGGGACGAAGAAGAAAAATCAAAACTACCCGAACGTTTGGAATTAGCATCGGAAATTATCAAATCGTTTGGAACTGCTGGATTAGAAAATACCATGACCGCTTTTAACGGCAAATAAAATTGCAGACTTTCCTTAATTAATTATTATTTTTTTAACGGTGGTAGTTGGACCATCGATTACGGTCAACAAATACATTCCCGCTTGAACCGATTCCAAATGAATGGCTTCATTAAATAACGACGCACTAGGAAATCCTTTTTCATACATTTTTTTACCCAATAGATCATGGATTATAATAGTGACTCCAGAATTAAATTGGCTAGAAAATAATACTACAAAATCGCCTTGATTAGGATTTGGATAGACCATCACTTTGGTTAAATCAATCGGACTAAGTGCCATTGGAGTAAACGATTTGGTACAAATGGAAATCGTAGCCGAATTAATGATCCCGGTATCACCAGCTATTGCATCCCTAACTCGTAAAGTCCAAGTCCCAGACGGATTCCATTCGTTAAATTGATACAAGGGTTCAAATGGGGCTACAGTTTGCACTGTTTGTTTCCCACAAATTATTGTGCCTCCTAAATCATCATATTTTAGAACCAAACTTCCATTGGTGTCGCTACAACCATTTTCAAATAACTTCACCGTTTTCCCTTGAGGATTAACCAATTCTATTTGAACATCTGACAAATATTGATGGATAAAACTCAAATCCACATTCACATCCGAAACTGCACCAGAAGTAGTAGGTACCGTTATCGTTTTGGCTGTATAAGAAGCCGATTCAGGAATGACAATAGGCGTTTCAAAGGCATAGGTAGCACAACTAGATTCAATAGTATACCCAATAGCAAAAGGCTCTTTATTAATTGCGAAAAAAATATTGTTTGTAGGTTCAATTAAAATGCGACAGTTTTTCCCCAAAATACCATTGGGAACAAAAATACGTTCTGAACCGTCATTGGGAGTATTTGTTTTGAGAAATATGGGAAAAGTGAGTCCGCCATCAATAGACAACTTAATATTGACATTGGCTGATCCTGGTAATTGATCAGTCGAATTGACAGCCCAATTAATCGTTTCAAGGCTTAACGGTTTCCATGACAAATTACTCGTGTTTTGGGAAGTGATTTCAAACGGTCCCTTAGTCGCGTCAACAGTTACTGTCATAGCATCGGTGTCGGCTTGAGCCAAACCAATTCCACCATTATCTCTTACCGTTAGTGTAAAATGCATGGTTCGCGCAATATCCACAACCGATTCCCACTGAGAATTCAAACTATTGGACACTACTTTTGCTAGCTCCGGCATAAAACGATTGGGAGAATTTGTTGGCGGGAACGATCTAAAAAGCGGTCCGTCTTTTTTAGTTGGAAATGCAATACTATTGGCTCCGAAACTAGTAATAGCCGTGTCATTTTGTTCCCAACAATAACTTAAAGCCGCTCCATTTGGATTCGAACTGGATCCTTTTAAAACAAATGGGGTGCTTTTGGGAATTACAAAATCCTCTCCAGCATTCGCTTTGTGTTTTGTGTTGGGAATAATGGAACTAACAGGACAGCTTTTAGACGCAAGATTCTTACGAATTTGGTCAATACTGACATATGCAAAATAATCATCTGAATGACTTTGAATATTATAGTCTGTCACACCTGCATAACTCATAATGGTAGAGCCTCCTCCGGGTTCCACATTAACTCCTGTTCCTTCTGTCTCATGAGAAAAGGTGTGATTAGCCCCCAATTGGTGACCAATTTCATGGGCTACAAAATCAATATCAAAAGTGTCGCCCTCAGGTTTACCATCAGCTGGCGAAGAAAATCCTCCGCCTTTGGCAACATCATTTAATGATACTGGATCTTGACACACACAGCCAATACAACCTGCATTACCACCTCCGCCAGAAGCTCCAAATAAATGGCCAATATCGTAATTAGCATTGCCAATTTTTGCGGTTAAATCCCGTTGCAATTCTACATTCCAATTGCCATTAGCTCCACTATTTGCCGGAGAAAAAGGATCGGTAGCTGGGTTAGTGTACAATAAAACTGTAGCGGAAGAAATTAAATTTAAGTGTAGTGATAAATCCCTGTTGAAAATTCCGTTTACTCTGCTTAAAGTAGCATTTATGGCTTCTAATGCTTGGAATGTTCCTCCAAAATACGCAGTGTATTCTGCCGTACAGGCTACTGCCAAACGTAAGGTTTTGTATGACTCCCCATTTGAAGTGGCTGCAGTTGTCAACTTACCCGACGGTTTGCTGTGCGCTTTGTCTATCGTAGCACAATGTAATAATTGCTCATTAGACTTGTTATGATTGGAATCAAATACTGTATAAATTTCTTGATTTCCGGAAATTTTCTCTATAAATTCTGTTGGTTTATCTGACCGCAGTACCATGGTTTGGATTCCTTTGGGCGAAAAACTGCAATAAAGCGTAGCGGTTTTGTCTGACAAACTTGATCCAACATAGGCTCTAATAGAAGGGAATTGAGCTTGTAAGTCCGTATCAAAATTAGAAAATTCGTGAATTTCATATTTTTCCAATTCCCCTTTTGTGTTGGGGATTTCAATCACTACTTGCGAAGGGTTATTGGCTTCTTGAAGAGGTTCTAAAGTCCTTTTAACAACTGCTTTATCCAATTCAAAAACCAATTCCTTTTTTGAGATCCCATTTACATTCCATCGTGTGGTTGCCAAATTGCTGCTAGCTGCCACCCTTTTCCAAGGAGATCCATTTTGGGAATGTATCAGGGAAAAAGAAAAGAAAAGTAGAGCTAGTAGTAAGTGTCTTTTCATAAATTCAGGCAACTCTTGATTGTCAAAATTAGGTTATTGATTTAAAATGGGGATTCTAAATTTAGAATTTTATTTATAAAAATACGGTTTTGAAATTCTTTTTTACCAATACTACACCATTGACCTCAAAAGGAATTGATTTTGAAACGAAATTTCGAATAGATTAGCTTAAATTTGCAGCCAAAATAATTAAGAAACCAAGTTGAAGATTTTTCATTCCATAAACGAATTTCACTCTAACAAAAAAACCATTGTAACAATTGGAACTTTTGACGGAGTGCATTTGGGTCATGCAGCTATTCTAAAGAAGCTGACTCAAAACACGGAAAATGAAACTTTTGTAAGTACGGTACTTACTTTTTTTCCGCATCCAAGAATGGTGTTGCAAGGGAAATCCGATTTGAAATTACTGAACACCATCAACGAAAAAATCGAGTTGTTAGAGAAAATCGGAATTGACAATCTAATTATCCATCCTTTTGACGAAAAATTTGCTGAATTAAATGCAGAAGCATTTGTTTCAACGATTTTAGTAGACCATCTTCGTGTCCAAAAAATTATCATTGGTTACGACCACCGTTTTGGAAAAAACAGAACGGCCAATATTGATGACTTGATTAGTTTTGGCGCGCAATATGATTTTGAAGTAGAGCAAATTTCAGCCCAAGAAATTGACGAAATATCCATTAGCTCTACCAAAATCAGAACTGCTCTTGAAGAAGGAGATATTCAATTGGCCAATGAATACTTGGGGTACAGTTATTTTTTAAGTGGTACTGTAGTCAAAGGAAAACAATTAGGTAGAACGATTGGTTTCCCAACAGCCAACATTTCATTAGAAGAAAACTACAAATTAGTGCCTCAAAATGGCGTTTATGTTGTACAAGCTGAAATAGACGGCAAGACTATTTACGGCATGATGAATATTGGGTTCAACCCAACGGTTCAAGGAAAACAGAAAACTATTGAAGTCCACTTTTTTGATTTTGAGGCCGATATTTACAATCGCAAAATCCAGGTTGCTATATTACAACGCATTCGTTCAGAAAAGAAATTTGAGTCGATAGAATTGCTTACCAAGCAATTGGATGAAGACCGAAGTTTTTCAAGAAATTACCTCCAAAATTTAGAAAATAAGTAGCTTTTCTTTTGAACAGACGTCATTGTCTGTTTGAAACTATTTGATTACTTTTGACCTTTAAAATTATACCGATGAGCATTACTAAACACGATTGGACAAAAGAAGAGATTATCGCTATTTACAATAGACCTTTAATGGACTTATTGTATGATGCAGCGACTATTCATAGAGAAAATCACGATCCAAACGTGGTGCAAGTTTCTACTTTATTGTCTATCAAAACTGGTGGATGTTCTGAAGATTGTGGGTATTGTCCACAAGCAGCGCGCTACAATACCAATGTAGAAGGTAATGATTTAATGACGGTGAACCAGGTAAAAGCACAAGCTTTGAATGCTAAATCGGCTGGATCTTCACGTGTATGTATGGGAGCGGCTTGGCGAAATGTAAAAGACGGACCTGAATTTGACCAAGTGTTGGAAATGGTACGTACCATCAACAAATTAGACATGGAAGTGTGTTGTACTTTGGGAATGATTACCGAAAACCAAGCACAACGTTTAGCCGAAGCAGGTTTGTATGCATACAATCACAATTTAGATACTTCAGAAGAATACTATAAAGAAGTGATTTCGACTCGCGGTTTTGAAGACCGTTTGCAAACTATAGAGAATGTTCGTAAAACCAATGTTACGGTTTGTAGTGGCGGAATCATCGGAATGGGAGAAAGCATCGAAGATAGAGCAGGAATGCTTGTAGCGCTTTCTACTTTAAACCCACAACCAGAATCAGTGCCAATTAACGCCTTAGTAGCGGTAGACGGAACGCCTTTGGAAGATGAAGTACCTGTTGAAATTTGGGAAATGATCCGAATGGTAGCCACTACTCGTATTGTAATGCCTGAAACGCAAGTGCGTTTGTCAGCGGGAAGAACCAATATGAGTCGCGAAGGCCAAGCCATGTGTTTCTTTGCTGGTGCCAATTCTATCTTTGCTGGAAATAAATTGTTGACTACCCCAAATCCAGATGTGAATGAAGACATGAAAATGTTTGAAACATTAGGATTGCAACCTCAAAAACCATTTACTAAAATGGTTCAACCTCCAACAGTAGAAGCCGAGGATTCGCAATTTGTTGCTTTAGGCGAAAAACCAAAATGGACGCGTCCAGGTCACAAAATCGAAAGAAACTTAGAGGCTTCTGTAAAAGGAAAATAAACATTGAACTCAAGTATATAAAAAGCTTCCAGCCTGAAAAGACTGGAAGCTTTTTTATTAAAACAATAATTTACGACTGATTTTCTCTCCGGTTTCCAAAGTGATTTGAATGATAATGACTTTCGATTTCCAAAGCGCCGCTTCAATTGAATGTGTTTTTGTGTTCAATTGAATTGCTTGAAACAATTGTTTTCCGTCTATTGAAAACAAAGCAACGGAACTGATTTTATCTTTCGTAGTACTGATCTGAATTTGATTATTTGATGTTACAACTTGTACCGCAGCTGTTATTTTTTCAGCAACTTCATTTGGATTTTTAAAACGCAACACCAATCGATTGTCAAATGTACCTTTTGAAGTAGTAAAGGTATAGCCGCCTTTTTTTAGGTTCTGAATTTTAGTTTCCTTTTGGTCTTCTAAATAAATAGTTTGATTAGTAAACAACCCGTCCAAATCGTCTAAACTAATGGTGTAATTACCTTCTTGTTTGACTCTAAATCCAATTGGAATAAAATCCGAATCATCAAAGGGCAAGGCTCTGGCTTGAATACTGTTTTTGAATTCAGTATTTACACTATAAAAATCCAATTCTTCATTACTGTCTAAAGAAATTCCGTCAAACAGTAGATCTTGACCATTGGTTGCTCCCGAAGCATATCCCAGCAGAGTTTGTTTAAAAAGTCCTTTTGAATTGGATAGGTTGAGCCAAATGCGGTGTTTTTCAAAGGTAGAAGTTGGTGCCGTTTTCAAAGAATTCTCGTTTTTAAAGAATTGATTATTGTTCCCTTTAATTCGCATGGCATTTTTAAATACAACAGACCCTTGTTCATTGGCTCCCAATGCAAAAAAAGCTTGTCCTGATGCAATTTTACCAGTCGGGATGGAGTTATTTATTCCGTTATTTTTAGCCGCAGTACCTACTCCACCAAAAAGAGTATAGACCGCATAATCATCGGATGTATATTGTCCCATATCACTAGGGGTGTTATGGGTCCAAAAATACAAACTCCCCTGCAACAGCTTTTGGTTTTCCAAAATAAAGGCGTTAGCATCTAGAGCTGATGGATACGGATTGCCAATTAATATTGGATTCGTCGATTTTTCTATTGGCAATGAAATCATACCATTATTGGGAACGCCAGAAAATACCGCTTCGAAAATAGAGGGTATGGTTGCTGAAAAATTGGAAGGTGCTTGAAAAATATAACCCTTACCTAAATCCATCGTAGTAGTACTTTGTTCATTATTCCAGTTATTCAAATAGGTATCAAAAGAATAAAAAGTTGCCATCGGTGAATTGGGAGAAAGTAATTGCAATTGTTGGCCTACCACTGGTGAGGCCCAATACGTATAATCTAAAGTAGTGACCGGTGAAGTTTTTCGTTTGAATTGAATATTGCCAGTATTCACAACGGAATCGTCCGTTTGATAAAAGGAAGAACTATTCTCAAAAATCAAATTGCCACTTCCAGAATAATTGGACCCCAATTCCAATGTAACTCCCGTTGCAACTTTTACAGTTATACCTAAATTTAGCGTACATGTACAGGCTTTAGTGTCTTGTAGCAGGTCATAATTCGCAGTAAAAACAATCGCTTTTTCTGCAGTGGGCAATCCATTACTCCAAGACGTGCCGTTCCAAACAGTTTCCTCTTGGCAAAACAACAACTTAGCCATACGATTCTTCGCAATTCCTGAGACCAAACTAAAGTCACCTACAATAACGGCTCCTCCTTGAAACAAACAAATGCTATTGAGCTGCCCACTAGGAAGGATTGCAAACGTTCCGTCGAAATTTCCATTGGGTAAAACCTGAATCATTCGTTTTACAGCAATACCATTATAATTACCTGAAAAAGACCCACCTACAAGCATTTTTCCATTGGTTTGAATAACAATAGAACGTACCGTTCCATTACTAAAACCAGTCCCAGAATTAAACGAACTATCTTGACTTCCATTCGTATTTAGTCGCACAATTCGTTTATTGGATTGACCGTTAAAAGTAGAAAATGAACCTCCAATTACAATTTTTCCATCCTTTTGTAATGCCATGGCATAAATAGGACTACTAAAACCCGTTCCAATGGAAAAACTACTATCGACAGACCCATTCAAATTTAATCGAATTAATTTACTGGATGCTTTTCCGTCAAAGGTGGTGAAATCGCCACCTACCAAAACCTTCCCATCGGTTTGTAGCAACAACAAATTAGGCGTGTCATTGGGATTTGTTCCAATGGTAAAACTAGTATCCAAATCTCCATTTGGATACAAACGAATGACTTTATTTACAGCTAGTCCATTGTATTTACTAAAACTTCCTGCTGCCAAAATTTTGCCGTCCGGCTGTACTGCTATAGAATACACAGTAAAATTAAATCCTGTGCCCGATGCAAAAGAAGTATCTAAGGTGCCGTCAAAATTCAACCGGATCAAACGATTCACCGTAACCCCATTATATTTGACAAAATTGCCGGTCACTAGAAGTTTCCTGTCTGGTAACACAACGACATCTTTCACCGTATTATCTGGTCCAGATTGATTGGGATTGAAAGTCAAGTCCAACTCTCCCTTTGCGGAAAGCTTAACAATACCGTTAACCGGAATTCCGTTGAATTGGGTGAAACTCCCAATGGCAACATAACCTCCGTCGGGCAATGAGATAATTTTATCTACCTCTTTGTCAAAACCGGTACCTAAAAGCCCGTTGTCGAACGAATTAAAATTAGGATCTACTTGTACATTTTGGCCATAGCCAAAAAAAGAAAGAAAGAAGAGTAGCGCACAGGCAACCCATGCCTGTGGTTTGATTTGAGAAAAGTATAACATAAAGGGGGGCGCTTTAAATTATGATATAATGTATACAATCAACTAGTTAGTACAAATATAACTTAAAAAATAATTCATTTTAATAGTACAATTAATAGATTTTGGGAAAGCCAAAAGAGTACAATCCAAAAAAATTACTTACTTTTCATCTCGAAAAAACTACCCTAATGAGCGAAGTCAATTCCGTTAAAGAAGCGATTCATAAAATAGAACATTTCTGTGCCTATCAGGAGCGTTGCCACGACGAAGTGATGCAAAAACTCCGCTCCATGAAAATGGATTCAAATGAAATTGACGAAATTCTGGCGCATTTAATTCAGGAAAATTACTTGAATGAAAGTCGGTTTGCTTGTAGTTTTGCCCGTGGAAAACACCGCATTAAATTTTGGGGAAAAGTGCGGATTGTCAACGAATTGAAATTCAGAAACATCTCCACCTACAACATCAATTTGGCCCTCAAAGAAATACCTACTGAAGAATACGAAGCGAATTTCAATGCTTTAGCCGAACGAAATTGGCATGCCATCAACGAAGCTAATGGGCTTAAAAAACGCAAAAAATGTTGTGATTTCTTATTGCGAAAAGGCTACGAAAGTAATTTGGTGTATGAGAAAGTAAAGCAATTAGAAGCGAAAATTAAATAGTCAACAAAATACTCACGGCATTTCCGCCAAAACCAACCGCATTAACTAGCACTTTTCGAATAGGTTGTTTTGCATTTTGTTCTTTCGCAAAAGGAACGCCTACAAATTGATTGTGTTGTAGCATTAAGATTGCCAACTCCAAACTCAAAATCCCCGAAGCGCCAAAAGTGTGTCCTATTTTCCATTTGTTGGTCGTCAATAAAGGAAGTTGGGAACCAAACACTTTTTCAATGGCTTTGTATTCGGTTAGATCACCTTTGATTGTTCCAGGAGCATGCATGACAATAGCGTCTACTTCGGATAAGTTGGTATTGGCTAACGCCATTCTCATGGACTTTTGGAAACAATCGGCCTCTGCAGAAATAGAAATATTGTGTTCTAAAATTTCGGTTGCATAGCCAATGCCTTCTATGAAAGCCAGAGCGTTTTCTTTTTTACCAATTTCCAAACAACATACGCCAGCACCTTCGCCCAAGATCATGGTGTTTTGCTTTTTATCCAAATCCAAAGCGCGATTCGGATAGTCTTCTTCACTTCGAGAATAAATTTTTAACGCGCGCATTTGCGCAATCGTAAAATCGGTCAAAGGAGCTTCACTTCCTCCAACCAAAAATTTATCTGCCATTCCCGAACGCAACCAGGCTACGCCATTTAAGACCGCATGCAAAGCAGTAGAACAAGTAATTGAATGGGAAATTTCTGGCCCCTCTGTCTGTAAATCGTGTGCTACCCATGAGGAAATATTTCCTAAAGTGGTAGTGGGAGAAGCCAAGGTTTGGGCTTTCCCTGTGGTAAGGTATTCTTCAAAATGCTGTTCAAATAAATCGGTCGCCCCACGAGACGAACCTATATTAATTCCGAAAGAATCGTTTTTGGACCAAGCCGCTTTGGCTATCGCTTGTCGCGAAGCCAGCATGGTATATAAAACCGAAGGGTCTAAAGAATTGTATTTACTGTCCGATGCTCTTAAATCAGCAACTTGTGCTTGTGAATTCTCGTCTAAAGCACCTACCCAAGTCTCTTTTTGATCCAATAACCGACTTTCAAAACACGGATTGGGATTTTGGTAGTTGTTCCAAATAGTTTCGGAATCATTCCCCAAAGGAGAAATAGATGCAATGGCTGTTATGGAGATCGTTTTTGGCAAAGGAATATTTTTTGGCAAAATTACACTATTTCAAGGGCACTTTCCACCACTTGATACACTTTTTCTAGTTGTTCATCTGTAATTACATAGGGCGGCAAGATGTACACAATATTGCCAACTGGGCGTAATATCACCCCGTTTTCAATGAAAAAATTATACAGTTTATTACGCAAATTTCCATAATAACTTGCCGCTGATTCGGTCTTGATTTCTAAAGCAAAAATAACCCCAAGGACTCGAGTTGTTACCACATTAGGATGCGATTGCACTCGTTGTTCAAAAGCCAAATGCTTAGCGTTGACTCTTTCAATATTGGCTTGCATATCCGGAGTTTGCAATAATTCTATACTCGCTAATGCAGCTGCACAACCGGTTGGATTGGCCGTAAATGTATGGCCATGAAACAAAGCTTTGTTAATGTCATCATCATAAAAGGCGTCGAAAATATCTTGCGTAAAAGTAGTAATCGCCATCGGAATGGTGCCACCCGTTAAGGCTTTGGACAAACACATCATATCGGGTTGCTCCACCAAATAATCCGAAGCAAAGGTTTTTCCTGTTTTTCCAAAACCTGTCATGACTTCATCAGCTATGGTAAGCACATTATTGTCTTTACACATTCGAATTAAAGTATCCAAAGCAACTGGTTCATACATGACCATTCCTGCTGCGCCTTGTACCAAAGGTTCAAAAATAAAACCAGCACAATTGTGATTTTTTAGGGCTTTCGCCAAAGCATCACAACTGGTTTGTTCTTGTCCAACAACAGGAACCGGAATTCGTACCACGTCGATAAACATGCCTTGAAACGCATCGGTAAAAAGAGAAATACCACTCGCCGCCATGGCCGCAAAGGTGTCACCATGAAAAGCATTTTCAAAAGCAATAATCGTAGTTCGCTTTTCCCCTTTATTGAAAAAATACTGCAACGCGACCTTAATGGCAATTTCAACTGCCGTCGATCCGTTGTCTGAAAAGAATAATTTTTGTTGGTTTTGGGGTAAAATCGCTAGTAATTTTTCAGCAACTTTAACCGCTGGTTCGTGAGTAAATCCGCCAAAAAGGACGTGTTCTAAAGTCGTCAGTTGTTTGTAAATCGCATCGGCAATAAAAGTGTTGGAATGACCGTACGGGTTGACCCACCATGACGCAATCGCATCAATATATTCTTTCCCATTTTCATCCCACAATAATGCCCCTTTCCCTTTGGTAATGGCAATAGGAGCCGAAGCGGTCTTATGCTGGGTATACGGATGCCAAAGGTACTGACTGTCTTTTTCGGTTAAGCTCATAAATTGATTTTGCTATTGGATTTTCAACAGGTTTTCTCTGAACAATTCAGCATATTCTAAAATGACATTGGTATCGAAATAGGGTTCTTGTGCAATTCTACCCAAAAACGGAACAGCCGTTCTGCTTAAAATTATAGATTCAGAACTTGTATTTTCATCTCCAGAAAAAATAATTCCTGCAACTTGTATTTGTCTATTTTTCAAGGCTTCAATAGTCAATAAGGTATGATTGATACTTCCTAAATAATGACGCGAAACGACAATCACTTTGTAATCGGGCTGAATTAAATCTACCACCGATTGGGTTTCATTCAAAGGAACCAAAATCCCTCCCGCTCCTTCAACAACCAAATGATTATTCGTTTTCGGTTCTTGAATTTGATTCATTGCTATAGTAAGGCCATCTATGGCTGCAGCCAAATGCGGACTTGCCGGGGTTTGGAGTGCATAACTATTCGAATGAAAATGCGACTGTGAATTAGATACTAAAGATTGTACTTTATGAGTATCCGAATGGTTCAAATCACCCGCTTGAATGGGTTTCCAATAATCGGCTTGAAGTGCTTCTACAATAATCGCCGAGGCGATTGTTTTGCCCACATCCGTCGAAATACCTGTTATAAATAATTTCATTTTTTTTCGCTTTATCAGTGCCCAAATACAAAAGTACTCAACAAATGTAATACCTCGGTAATTTCTTTTTCTGAATTAAAACTGTGCAAACAAAAACGCAAGCGCTCTTGTCCTTCAGGGACTGTTGGCGAAAGTATGGCTTTCACATCAAATCCTTTTTCTTGTAGTTGATTAGCAATGTTTTTGACTCTTTCATTTCCTGGTAAAATCGCCGATTGAATAGCCGATTTACTGCGAACAAACAAGGGTTTTAAACTCAATCGATTCTTTTCTTGATTGAAATGAGCGATGTTATTTTTTAATTTTTGTTGGACCTCACTTGCTATTTCTAAATGATTATAGGCTGTTAAAATAGTGGCAACAGAATGCGGCGACAAACCTGTAGTATAAATAAAACTTCGGGCAAAATTGACCAAATAACTTTTTAATTCTTCGCTTCCTAAAATGGCAGCACCATGGCAACCCAAGCCTTTACCAAAGGTCATTATTCGAGCAAAAACCGTTTCCTGAAGTTGTAGACTTTGCACCAAGCCTTCTCCTTTTTCGCCTAAAACTCCGAGTGAATGTGCCTCATCAACTACGACATAGGCTTGGTATTTTTCGGCTAATTGAACTAATTCTTCCATATTAGGCGTGTCGCCATCCATAGAAAAAACCGATTCAGTTACAATATAAATAGTAGTATTTGGATGTCGAACTAGTAATCGTTCTACATCTTCCAAATCATTATGTTGGAATTTATAGGCCTTAGCATTGGACAATTGGATTCCGTCCCGAATGGACGCATGACACAATTCGTCATACAAAATCAAATCGCCTTTTTGAGGGACAGCACTAAAAAATCCGACATTCGCATCGTAACCCGAATTGAAAATCAATGCTGCAGCAGCTTGATGAAATGGAGCAATATAGTCTTCAGCAGCTTGATAAACGGAATGATTTCCCGAAAGTAATCGCGAACCTGTTGCGCCATTTTGAAGTTGATCATTGGCAACTAAATACTGATGCGTATTTTCAAAAATTGTAGCAGAACTGGAAAAACCCAAATAATCATTCGAAGCAAAATCAACTAAGTCAGTTGGTTTTGGCAACTGTCGTAGCGCATTATTTTGCAATCGAACGGATAATTTGTTGGAAAGGGTTTCTGGTAATTTTTTCATACCCCACAAAAATAAGGCAAATTTTTGGTCTTTTGAACGCTTGAAAAATCGAAAATGTTTTCGTTTTATCAAAAGATAAACTTTTGTTAAAAAAATGTTAAAATACTTAATTTACCAAAGCTGATGATGGAATTGTTTTCTATTTTCGTTGCCAATGAAAAGAATAGCCACCCTTTTTTTAGTAGTAACCTTGTTCTATAACATGATAGGTTATTATGTAATGTTTGCTTACAAAGAACAGCAAGCATGGGTAGCGCGTATGGAAAACACAAGCCGTACTGATTTCCGAGTTTTGCGATTGAATGCTTCTTTGTATTCTTTTGCTGAGGATACCGAGTTTGAAGATGTAAACGAAGATGTGATTATCAACAACAAAAGCTACCACATCTTTAAAAAGCAAATTAAAAACAACGTATTGAGTTTGTATTATTTGCCTAACACTGATGAAAATACCGTGAGTAAAGATTTGAATGATCTTGTTCATAGTCAATTATTCAATACCGGATCTTCCAAAGATTCTCCAGCAAAAAAACTATTGAAATCGTTTATTAAAGATTATATCGATAATCCTGAAGTTAGCATTCCTATGCCAACTCAAGACGTTGCTTCATCTGAAGTATTTGCTACCAATGGTACTGAATTTACGAATCCAGGCCACCTTTCTTTACCCTATTCCCCTCCGGATTTTATTTAATTCTGGTTTTACCAATTTATTATCTATTTTAGAAAGTAGTGTTGCTTCTTGTAATTAGGGAGCAATAGCAATCATTTTATAATTCGATCTTTCTAGTAAATTTTAGTATCTAATTTGTACAAACCCATGACGCAATTCCCTTTTCAAGGTAGGCATCTATGCGTCAAATTGATTTACACATTTCCTATTTACTATTCTTACTAATGGAACCCAATACTCAAAGAGTATTCGCCATTTTTAAGTCACAACCAATTACTATAAAATGAAACAAATATACTTTTGTTGTCTTCTATTAGGCACATTATTCGCGAATGCTCAAACCGAAATCGACGGTATTATGATGAGTAAAAATCAACTTTGTACGGGTGCCGTTTATCAATACAGCGCTTGGGACAACTATTGGGAAGGCACTTTTAAAAGAAACAATCAAAATTTAGGAACCGTTTCAAATAACAATATTAGTATTAATGCCAACTATGGTGTTTCTGACAAATTGAATGTAATTGTGAGTTTGCCTTATATTTCTACCAAAGCTTCGGCGGGAACATTGAAAGGACAAAATGGATTACAAGATTTCTCTGCCACTGTAAAATACATGCCCATTGAAAAAACGATTGGTGGAGCGACCTATTCATTATATACGATTGTAGGTATTTCGGTTCCGACAACCAACTATGTAGCTGATTATTTGCCATTGAGTTTAGGATCACAAAGTAAAACAGGAACTTTCCGTTTGATGGGTGATTACCAAAGAGGTAATTTTTTCACCACGCTTTCGGGTGCGTATATGAAAAGAGCTAAAATTACAATAGACCGTAACGCTTACTTTACCACTGAAATGATTCACACTAACGAAGTTGCTATGCCCGATGTTATCAATGTCAATTTAAGAATGGGATACCGTTCTAGTCGTTTGATAGCCGAAGCATTTGTTGACAATCAAGTAACCCAAGGTGGATTTGATATTACCAAAAACAATATGCCTTTCCCAAGCAATGCAATGAATGCTGTTAAAGTGGGTGTGCACACCAAATATACTTTCCCTAAAAAACCCGAACTTTCTCTTGTGAGCGGATTCAATCGTGTATTGGACGGACGCAATGTAGGACAAACGAATGCAGTATATGCGGGATTCTTTTATATCATCAACTTCAACAAAAAATAACATGAAAAATATAGTTATCACTCTTTTTGCCCTTGTTTCATTAGCCTCACTTTTTTCTTGTAGCAGTGAGATATATGATCGTTCTGAAAATTATCCAACATTAACTCCTACTGCTAATGATGATCTAGCGGGAACTTGGCGACCAATTTTACTGAGTGCGCCAGATGAATTTACTTTGGATGCTCCAGTAGCCACTTCAAATGCGGCTTTTACTAGAGAAATAAACGAAATTAAAAGCTATCAAGCAGCTATTACTGACGAACAAAAAGCAATTATTAAATATTGGAGCGCAGGAAGTGTATTGCGTTGGAACGAAATCATGCGCACCTTAGTAGCCAAACACAATTTGCCACCCTATCAAAATGCAGATGGAACTTACCCAACTCCTTCTGCTGCCAATCCATTTGCGAATACCCCATTCCCTTTTTCAAATCCGCCTTATGCGGCACGTGCCTATGCCTATGTAAGTGCAGCGCAATATGATGCTTTAGTTGCCACTTGGCATTATAAAAAATTATACAATAGAGTAGCTCCTTATGTGGCAGATAATACTTTAAATGTGTTAATTCCAAAGAGCAGCTTGCCTTCTTATCCTTCTGAAGATGGCGTATTGGCAGGAGTTACTGTGGAGTTATTAAAATTATTGTTTCCAACGGAAATTGCTTATATCAATGGCAAAGCCGAGGAGGAAAAATTATACCGAATCATTAGTGGGGCTAACGTGCGTAGTGATGTAGAAGCTGGAATTACATTGGGAAGAAAAATTGCTGCAAAATACATCACTAGAGCAGCTGGAGATGGCATGGGAGCCGCCGTTGGGAATCAAACCCTTTGGACCCAATTGCAAACTCAAACAACTGCTACAGGAGAAACTCCATGGTTGTCTTTGGACTTACCGGCTAGACCGCCAATGTTGCCATTGTTTGGTAATGTACGTTCGTTCTTAATGTCGCCTTCAGATATATTAGCGAGCCGTCCTGTTCCACCACCCTCTACAAAATCAGTTCAATTTGCTAACGAGGTGGCCGAGGTAAAAAAGTTTAGCCAAAATGCCACTCGAAAAGAAATGGAAATTGTAACCTTTTGGGCTGATGGAGTAGGAACCTATACCCCGCCAGGACATTGGAATGCTATTGCAGCAGATGCCTTTGTACCACAAAATTATAGTGAAGTGCGTTGGGCAAGAAATATGGCGCTATTGAATCTTACTTTGATGGATGCCGCCATTAGTTGTTGGAATACCAAATACTATTATTTTAATCCAAGACCAACACAAATAGACGCCTCTATAAAAACCTTAACAGGAATTCCTAATTTCCCTGCTTATGTTTCGGGTCACTCTGCTTTTAGTGGAGCTGCCGCTACAGTTTTATCTCATATTATTCCTGCCAAAGCAACTGAATTTAAAGCCTTGGCCAAAGATGCATCCAACTCTCGTTTGTTTGGAGCCATTCACTATCGAAGTGATTGTGAAAAAGGTATGCTTTTAGGGGAAACAGTAGGTGGATTTGCAGTAGCAAGAGCTCGTATTGACGGTGCTGAATAAATTATATACAAGTTGAAAAATTAAATAAGTGGTTTGTTTTATTTTCAACTAATCTCAAGCAAATAGTTTCTATTTGCTTGAGATTTTTTAATTTTTAAATCTGTTTCTCATGACACAACATTTCAACTCCTTCTATAGTTCCTTTAGTGAAAAAATTGAACAACATAGCATTATCATAATGCGAATCGCTTTAGCCATTGTTTACATTTGGTTTGGTGCATTAAAAATAATCGGTCTAAGCCCTGCAGGTGATCTAGTAGAGGAAACTGTTTTTTGGTTCAAGCCGGAAATTTTCATTCCAGTACTTGGACTGTGCGAAGTACTCATTGGGTTAGGACTATTGATCAAACGATTAGTGCCGCTAACCATAGTCTTATTGTTGTTGCATATGATAGCTACTATTTTTCCGCTTTTTATTTTAACAGAGGCTTGTTTTGATGCATTTCCGTACCGTCCAACACTAGTAGGTCAATACATTATCAAAAATCTGGTTTTGGTTGCTGGTGCTTTGGTTATTGCAGGAAAACACAATAGTAATTATTGCTCTCAACAGTAATGGTATAAAACAAAAAAGCCTAACAAATGTTAGGCTTTTTTTATACATCTTAATTCGTATTAGTCCGCTAATAGAATTACTTTATTGTCTTTCATTTCGATTGTTCCTGACTCCACTGCTAAAGTGTACAATTGGTCATTTACTTTCGTTAATTTAGCTGCTGCTTCTTTAGAAAGTGTAAAACTTGGCGCTGCAATTTTTACAGTTCCTTTCTTAAGCAAAGAAACAATTGGCGCGTGATTGTTCAAGATTTGAAAATCTCCATCTACTCCTGGAAGGTATAATGAAGTAATCTCTCCTGAAAATAACTTTGCCTCTGGTGATACTATTTCTAAAATCATTTTTTTAGTGATTAGTAACTAGTTCTAAGTGATTAGTATTACCTTAATAATCCTAATTACAAAGTGCTAATTGATTACGCTTCTGCCAACATTTTTTCTCCAGCCTCAATTGCTTGTTCAATAGTCCCTTTAAGGTTGAAAGCAGCTTCTGGCAAGTGATCTAATTCACCATCAATAATCATGTTAAATCCTTTGATAGTATCTTTAATGTCAACTAATACCCCTGGAATTCCTGTAAATTGCTCCGCAACGTGGAATGGTTGAGATAAGAAACGTTGTACACGACGTGCTCTAGATACAGATAATTTATCTTCTTCAGATAACTCTTCCATACCAAGGATCGCGATGATATCTTGTAATTGTTTGTATTTCTGTAGAATCTCTTTTACTCTTTGTGCGCAATCGTAGTGCTCATCTCCTAAGATTTGTGGCGTTAAGATTCTTGAAGTAGAATCCAATGGATCAACTGCAGGATAAATACCTAACTCAGCAATTTTACGAGACAATACAGTTGTTGCATCTAAGTGAGCAAATGTTGTTGCTGGCGCCGGGTCAGTTAAGTCATCCGCTGGTACGTAAACCGCTTGTACAGAAGTAATAGATCCTTTGTTTGTAGAAGTAATACGCTCTTGCATAGCTCCCATTTCAGTTGCTAATGTTGGTTGGTATCCTACTGCAGATGGCATACGACCTAAAAGTGCCGATACCTCAGAACCTGCTTGTGTAAAACGGAAGATGTTATCCACGAAGAACAATACATCTTTTCCTTGATCAGATCCAGCTCCATCACGGAAATACTCAGCGATAGATAATCCAGAAAGTGCTACACGAGCACGAGCTCCTGGTGGCTCATTCATTTGTCCAAAAACGAAAGTAGCTTTTGACTCTCTCATTCCTGGCATATCTACTTTAGACAAATCCCATCCTCCATTTTCCATAGAGTGCATGAAATCGTCTCCGTATTTAATAATTCCTGACTCTAACATCTCGCGAAGCAAGTCATTTCCTTCACGTGTTCTTTCTCCTACTCCTGCGAATACGGAAAGTCCACCGTGACCTTTTGCAATATTGTTAATCAACTCTTGAATCAATACTGTTTTACCTACTCCAGCNNCCTTTTGCATAAGGCTCAATCAAATCGATTACTTTAATACCTGTAAATAAAACTTCAGATGAAGTTGATAAATCTTCGAATTTTGGAGCAGCTCTATGGATTGACAATCCATTTTCTCCTGTTTTTGGTAAGTTTCCTAAACCGTCAATAGCGTCTCCAATTACGTTGAACAAACGTCCGTAAACGTCTGGTCCAATTGGCATTTGGATAGGATTTCCTGTTCCTACAACTTCATAACCTCTACTCAAACCATCTGTTGAGTCCATCGAAATGGTACGAACGGTGTTTTCACCTATGTGTGATTGTACTTCAAGAACTAAGATAGTTCCATCTTTTCTTGTGATTTCTAACGAATCATAAATTTTTGGAAGTTCAACATCTTTACCGTTGAAAACAACGTCAACTACTGGACCAATGATTTGGGCAACTTTTCCTATTACTTTAGACATTACTTATGTATTTATTAAATAGCTATTTAGGTTTATGAAATGGACTTAACCGAAAGTCCTCGATTAAATACTTTTTACAGAGTGCAAAGATAATTTTTAAAATATAAAATCAATAATTTTTTTTAAAAAAATCAGGGTATTTTTCCTTTTAACAAAAAAAACCACTACTTAATTGTAGTGGTTTTTTATTTTGAATTATTTAGGCAATTTGATTACAAACTAGCTGGGAATAAAATTCTGTATTTCCCAAGGTCTACTTTCTTTAAAGTAGAAGAATATTTTGAATTAATTGCATCAATAAAAGCATTTGAAATCAAAGCATATCCTCTTGGACTTGGATGAACTCCGTCTAAAGAGAAAGAACCTCCAAATACAAATTGAGATGTCATTGTAAAATTATTTCCTACGATTCCTGTAGTTGATAATTTATCCATGATTGCTTTTGCATCAACAAAGGCCAAACCTTTAGCATCTGCGATAGCTTTAATACTTACATTATAAGCATCTGTAGCAACTTTAATTTGAGCTATTTCAGAAGGAATTAACACATGCATATCTTGTAATGGATATGAGATGCCAAAACTATTTAAAGGTGCTGGAGGAGCAATTCCAAGTCCTGAATTTGCAGCTGTAGGTGCAGCACCAATAGCAGATTGTGTAGTCAATAAAACCAAATCAGCTGAAGTAGTTTGACGCGCTTGACCAAAAACAGCTCCATAAAAAGCCGCCGTTTGAGCCCCTAATGTAGGAGTAAAAGCTGCTGTTAATTGTGCTGATAAGTTAGGCAATGATTCATCTCTAATTAAAAGAGGATTTGCAGCTGTGGCAGAAAGTAAATTAATTCTATCACCAGCTCCAAAAACAGTTAACGCTTGTTTTAAAGGTCCGTATAACTGTGCATTTAGTGTAGAAAGGTTAGCCCCTAATGTAGCTGGAGACAAAGGACTTACAGGTACTGTAGTGAAAAAAGGCAAGGTATTTACATATGGTAAATTAGCTACAACTCCTTTAGCGCTATTAGCAGTTAAACCAGTAACCAAAGAATTGTATACACTGGCAAAAACGGTTGGATCTGTAATATCATTAGAACCGTAAGTAGCTGGGTTCATATTCCCCGTTTGGTTAACACCAATACCTCCTGAAGTAGCAAACCCTAACACATCATTACCTCCAATCCATAAAGAAAAGAAAGTAGGGGTTTGGGCTACAGCATCAGCCAAGACAGTTGATGTGGCAGAAGTTGCAAAACGAGCATAATACGGATTTGCCAATCCTGCAGCTACACCAGCAACATTTCCATAACCAGCAGCAATTAAATGGTAACTTTTAGCTCCAGGTACCCCTAAGTTTCCGAAAGGACCCGTTACTTTAGTAGCAACATTCGTTGTTGGTGCTCCCGAAACAGCAACTGGAGCCGATCCGTTGAAATACAAACGTTGTCCTGCAATAACATTTCCGCCTAATAAAAGTCCGCCAATATTATCACCCATTAATGGAGTTGAAAAAGCACCTCCACCAGCTTCAGCAAATTGCTGTGCTAGTATATTTGGATAGGCTCCTTTTTGAGCTTCAACAAATAAAGCCCCATCACTATATCCAGCTGCAAATGAATCCCCAAGAGCAACATATTTTGTAAAATTAGCCGACCCTGCCGAAACAGGTTCCTCCATTACAAGAACATCATCATCATTTGTACAAGCTACAAAGGTCAATGAAACCAATAATAGCCATTTGAAATTTTTTATCATAATTGTATTTTTTTAATTAGTAGTCAAATTATGGATTAATAGTCCAAGAAGCAAAATATTGTTGCCCAATTGAACCTGCTCCTAATACCTGAATGTATTCTTTACCTCCAATATTAGCTGCTCCAATTTTTAACGTTGATTTTAATTTAGGGAAAACATAGTTAATCTGAGCATCAATAACAGTAGCTGAAGCGATCATACCATCTGCCATTGTAGATTGCCATAAATATTCACTATTCCATCTTCCGCTTACATTAAATCCAAAATTTTGGAATAATTTTTCGTTACCGAAAGAAGCTTTTACTCTATGTTTAGGAGTGTTAAATCCTGCTTCAAAACTTGCATCTTTAGATTGATCAAAATTAAATTCAGCATAATTATAATTCACACCTACTTCAAAGTCTTTATATACTTTTTTAGCTAATCCTAAACCAAAACCAAGAGACTTGATTTCAACTTGTGTATTAGTATACAATTGGAATGCTCTAAAATTTCCGTTTGTCAATGCGTGAAGTGATTGTGTTCCTAAATCAGTTGCTGCACCTGCAGGATTTGGAGCATCTTGTGCTTTACCATATAATGGAGCTACTACATTTAAGTTTCCAATAAAGTTATTATATACATTATAGTAACCATTAATATCTACTGACATATCTTGGATAAATGAACGATACCCTAATTCAATCGCTTTTACCTCTTCAGGTTTCACAAAAGCTAAATTGGTTTTTTTCAATAATGCAGGATTTCCTGTTGCTGTAAGCGCTGCAACTGAAGCTGCTGTATACGAGTTGTTATAGGCATTCAAACCTGTAATATTAACCGAAGTTCCTCCAGCAAAAAATTGACCTGTTGTGGTAGAAATTGGTAATGTTTCTTTATATCGTGTCAAGTTATCAGGAGCTGAACCTAACAAAATAGCACTTCCTACATTAAATCCAATGTATTGGTCTTGTGTAGATGGGTTTCTGAATCCTGTTTGGAATGACGCTCTGAAATTATGTTTTCTGCTTTCTCCTGCAGAATACACTAATGAAACTCTTGGAGAATAGTTTCCTTCGAAATTTTTAGATTTATCATAACGCATAGATCCTGTAAATTTCAATCTGTCATCTAGTAATTTTTTTGTTAATTGTGTGTAGGCACCATATTCATTATAATTGATTGGCCCATCAGCATCAGTATAAATTCTACCTGAAGAATTCAATTGATACGCTCTGTAAGAACCTCCAACTTGAATTTCAGCAAACTTGATAAGGTCTTTAAAGTTGTAATTAGCATCAGAGTGGTAAATTCTTGAATTATCCACTAATTTAGATCCTGATAATACACTTGCTTCATTAGTAACTTTGTCAAAAGCGCTTTTAAATCCAGCTGAACCTGGCAACAATCTTCCTGTATCAGCAACTGATCTAGCTACTTTATGTGCGTTTTCAGGAGTCATTCCTCCCAAAGTTGAAGAAATATATGCTCCTGCATATTCTCCAAACCACTGGCTGTCTGCTTTCCATTGACGGTTAACATTAATTCCTGTGAACAACATATCGTATGAATTTCCACCATCTTCAGTTGTGGTATACCCTCTCACGAAAAAGTTTTTCCCTTTGAATTCTAATTTATGTTGTTGCATAAAGAAGTTGTTCAAGTAATATCTGTTGGCTCCTTGATAAACGGCATTACCAAAACCAAATTTACTTTGCCAGATCACTTCCAATTTCTCATCTCCAAATGGACGTAAATGGAAAGAGAAATCAATTTTTGTATTTGACGCTTTATTATCTGTCAAATCAATCTCGTTGTATCCAGTTCTACTTACATTAGTATTTGGCAATAAATTAACAGCTCCTGCTGGAATTCTTCCCAATGAAGCCAATGAATTACCCACACCTTTAATATTTGTAGAAACTTCATCTCCATAAACGTTAATACCATCATAATTAATATGACTTCTATCACGTCCAAAAGTTGTTTTATCATCATAATTAGTTGCATACCAATCGGTCGCTTTCATATAAGTGAAATTGGCTTTAGCAGCAAAATAAGGACTAAAAGCTTTAGCCATTCTAACACCATAATCTAAATAATCATTAACCCCAGCCGCTTGTTGACTAGTTTGACCATATTTAGCATAGGCTCTAATTCCTTGACTTGTAAATGGACTTTTACTGTTCATGAACAAAATTCCATTAAAAGCATTGGCACCATACAAAGCAGAAGACGCTCCTGGTAACAATTCCACGCTCTGAACATCAATTTCAGAAACACCAATCATGTTTCCAATCACAAAGTTTAATAATGGAGAAGAGTTATCCATTCCATCCACTAATTGCATGAAACGAACGTTTGCCACAGTAGCAAAACCTCTTGTGTTTATTGATTTGAAAGACATACTACTCGTGTTCATTTGAACCTCTTTCAAGTTTTCTAATCCGTCATAAAAAGAAGCAGAAGCGGTTTTCTTGATATCAGCAATACCCATTCTTTCAATAGTTACAGGAGATTCTAAAACACGCTCTGGAGTTCTAGATGCCGAAACTACAATCTCATTTAATTTTGTTTCTTCATCTTGTAGTACTACATTCACTTTTTGATTAGCGGTTGTAACACTGACCTTTTTAGATCCGAAACCTAAGGCAGAAATTTCAATTTGAAATGGTAATTTTTGAGAAGTGTTTAAAACAAATTTTCCGTCAAAATCACTAATTGCCCCTGAATTGGTTCCAACAACTTTAATGTTGGCTCCTGGGATAGGTTGTTTTTTACTGTCTGAAACAGTACCTGAAATTGAATTTTGAGCAAATGAAATGCTACAAAAAAACAAGGTCAAAAAAAGTAAGTATACTCTCATTGGTTAAAATTTTGTTGGTTTATGCGACTAAAATACAAATATTTTTGACTATTACTAAAATTGCACTGTAAAAATTTCACATTTATCAACTAATGTTACTCATTTTGACTAATCTGTATTTGTTATCGATGTTTTTATTTGAAGTAATGAGGTAAATTAGATTAAGTAAATCAAAATTATACCAAACAAAAAAAAGCAAGTAAAAACTTGCTTTTTTATATCTATTCCATTTGAATTAATTATTCCACCGTAACTGATTTGGCCAAATTTCTCGGTTGGTCCACATTACAACCTCTCATTACCGCTATATGATACGATAATAATTGTAATGGGATTGTTGTGATTAATGGAGATAAAGCATCTGAGGTTTCAGGAATTTCGATCACATAGTCTGCTAGTTCACGTACTTGTGTATCTCCTTTTGTTACCACAGCAATTATTCGTCCACTTCTTGATTTAATCTCTTGGATATTACTTACAATTTTATCGTAATGACCTTGTTTAGGCGCAATAACTACTACAGGCATATGCTCGTCAATCAAAGCGATTGGACCGTGCTTCATTTCGGCTGCAGGATAACCTTCAGCATGAATATACGATATCTCTTTTAACTTCAATGCTCCTTCTAAAGCAACCGGGAAATTATACCCTCTTCCTAAATACAAACAATTATGAGCGTCTTTGAATGTTTCCGCAATTTCTTTTGTTCTATCATTCGTTTGTAACGCTTCTTTCACTTTCTCAGGAATTATTTCTAATTCTTGTAAGTAGTGATGAAAATCGGATTTAGATAAAGTCCCTTTGGCTTTAGCCAAACGCAACGCAATCATTGTCAAAACTGTAATTTGTGTAGTAAATGCTTTTGTTGAAGCAACTCCAATTTCTGGTCCTGCATGAGTATAAGCTCCCGCATGTGATTCTCTAGATATAGACGAACCAACAACATTACAAACGCCAAATACGAAGGCGCCATTTTCTTTGGCCAATTTGATTGCAGCCATTGTATCGGCTGTTTCTCCTGATTGAGAGATCGCAATTACAACATCTTTTTTACCGATAATCGGGTTTCTATATCTAAATTCAGATGCGTATTCTACCTCAACTGGAATTCTTGTAAATTCTTCAAAAACATATTCAGCAACTAAACCAGCATGCCAAGATGTACCGCAAGCTATAATGATAATTCGATCCGCATTCAGAAATTTCTCCAAATTATCTTCAACCCCAGCCATTTGAATTAATCCTTCATTGGCGTGAAGCCTTCCTCTATATGTATCTTTAATTACGTTCGGTTGTTCGTAAATTTCTTTCAACATGAAATGGTCGTACCCTCCTTTTTCTATTTGCTCCAAATTCATTTGAAGTTCTTGAATATAAGGATCCACGATAGAGTCATCTTTGATTTTACGAACTTTCATCGGTTTATGCAACCTGATGTTCGCCATTTCTCCATCTTCTAAATAAATCGCGTTGGAAGTGTATTCAATAAATGGTGATGCATCTGAAGCAATAAAATATTCTCCTTCACCAACACCAATTGCCAAAGGGCTTCCTAAACGAGCGGCAACAATTTCATTTGGGGTTTTTTTGTCAAAAACAGCAATAGCATAGGCCCCAACTACTTGGTTTAAGGCTACCTGAACTGCTTTTCCTAATTTTAAATTTTCTTTAAGTTGAATTTCTTCGATCAAATTGACCAAAACTTCTGAATCCGTATCTGAATGGAAAACATATCCTCTTTTGATCAACTCTTCTTTTAGAGGCGCATAATTTTCTATGATTCCGTTATGAATAATAGCTAAATCCCCAGAATTAGAAAGATGTGGATGAGAATTTACATCGTTTGGCACACCATGTGTTGCCCATCGCGTATGTCCCATTCCAATAGTGCCATTGGTAGTGATTTCAGTAGCTGCTTTTGCTTCAAGATCAGAAACTTTCCCTTTGGTCTTGGATAGTTTCAAGTTTTCACCATCATATAACATGACACCCGCACTATCATATCCGCGGTATTCTAATCTTTTTAATCCTTTAATAACTATAGGATAAGCTTCTCTATAACCAATGTATCCAACTATTCCACACATATATTTAGTCTAATTAGGTTTTGTATAATAAATTTGAAGTTTGACTCTTTTGTCAACAGGAACTGAAGGATGACTGCCGTATAACACAGTTCCAAGAGGATTCATAACCGATGCTTTAGGTAATTTTTTGGTAAAAGAATTTGGCGTTTTTAATTTAGAAAAACCAGTCTCGTCAATATTTTCTGTAACTACCAAACCTAATTTCACATTTGTTGAATCGGCATATTTCACTAGATTACGAATTTGATTCGTAATTCTAATTTTATACGTTTGGCCTCTTCCGTTTGTTACAGCTTCTTTATTTATAAGTCCACTGAAAACATATTTTGATTTCTTAACATCCGCTGAATTTGTCACATCTAAAAAGTAATCTACAACAGGACGGTTGTTAGTTAAGTCATATAGGTAAATGCGATTGGGTTCATTACTTGTAGCCATTTTTGCTGCATCAACATGAAAAACTAGATTGGCTTCATTTATTAACCACCCTTTAGTGCGAATCAGATTTAACTCGCCTGGCGTTTTGAACAAATCAATTACAGTCATTGCGCCTTCCCCTCCCTTAACATATAAACTAGCATCTCCTAGAGAAGTGTTAGGATTATTTACCGCATTAGCAAAAGCCGAATTTTCGTTGGTTTGATCTAATAAGTTAACTGAGTTGCCAGTTAAATTAAGATCCATAGTTTTGGAAACTCTAGTTGTAACTCCGTTAGTAACTAAATCTTCTGTATAGCTTATTGTAATTTTACCGGCTTTAAAGTTCATCATTGCCATACTGCCTGAACTGCCTGAAACCGTTTCGATTTTAAAATACAACCCTCTAAAATACTCTTTAAACGCATCATTTGTTGCCAATTTAGCAGCCGGTGCGTTCAATATTTTTGTGGTAAAATAACTATTGTTTAATTTCAGTCGCATGGCAGGAACAGAACGATTCAAAGTAACCTTACCGTCTGAGGCAGTTACTTTTTGAACAATCTCTTTAGAATCAAAAAAGAAAGCATCATTTTGAGCAGTGTTTGCTGCGTTATTCAATCGAGAACCTACTTTTGCATTTTCAAATAAAGTTGTCTGATCTGTGTAAAATGACTGGTTTTCTGTAAAACCTGTCGCAGGATCCAAGTCTCTCATGAAGTAGTTGGACTCAAACACACTCAATTTTATAGGTGCTTGTCCACCATAAATAGAATCCAATTCATATACACGGCTTCCATCTGTGTTGGTCGTTTTTATAGTGCTAAAATAAGGAACTGATAAATAGACACTGTCAACAACAGCATTCGCTCCAATTGTTGGTGCTAAAGTAGCTAAGTTTAATTGTGTAGCAAAGTGTGCTGTAGTTTTCCCAAAAGCTGGGTCATTATAAATCCCCAAAGCATTAATCGGTAAATTAGTTGCATCAACAGGCCCTATCTTTTGATTGTGCGCCACAACATCTGAGGTGTATTGTAAAAAATCAAAGTGATTTTCTCCTAATAAATCGGCACCAATCGCATTGTATTCTTTGTCGCAAGAATATAAAAATAGAACACTAACAACAAAAAGTATTCTTTTAAAAAAAGAAGTGGTATGCATGTTTTAATAAAGTTTAATTTCTAAAGAACCTCGTTTTTATAGAAGTTAGTATATGCCTCAGCAAATACTTCTTTCGATTGGAAAGGTAAAAAAGGTTTTCCTGAAGATTCTATAAATTTTGTTAAACTTGGCGATAGATTGTCAGAAGCAATAATTACAGCATCTGAATGTTTAACTGTTGCTTTAATAATGTTTTCATAGTCAGGAACTTCTAAGTCTAGAATTGACTCCAAAGGCACATTATCAAATTTAACTTTATTAATCATTTCAGCATCTAAAGTACCTTCGAAAGACTGACTGTATACCGATGTAACGATTTTAGTGTCAGAAAACAAAGCTTCGTTTTTATAAAAATGCTTCATATAAATAGGTAACATTGCTGCCATCCATCCGTGAACATGAATAATATCTGGAACCCAGTTTAATTTTTTAACCGTTTCTACAACACCTTTTGCGAAAAAGATAGCACGTTCATCGTTATCAGGATACATTGTACCAGCTTCATCAGTGAATGTTGCTTTGCGCTTAAAATACTCATCATTATCAATAAAATAGACTTGGATTCTTTCTTTTGGAATGGAAGCTACTTTAATAATTAAAGGCATATCCAAATCATTTACTACCAAATTCATTCCTGAAAGTCGAATTACCTCGTGTAATTGATGTCTTCTTTCATTGATATTGCCATATCTTGGCATAAAAATTCTAATTTGTCCGCCTTGATCATTAATCATTTTCGGTACATCGTAGGACATCAAAGAAACCTCATTCTCATCAAGATAAGGAACAACTTCAGATGATACATATAATATCCTCTTGTCTTTCATAATATTGTATAACTATTTTATGGCAATAAAAACCGAGCAAATTTACAAAAATTTATGCACTTAATCACAAATATGTTAAATTTGCCCTCCATTTAAAACATCTAACATGCACATTTTCTACGGAAAAGCTCCATTAATAGCGCATTTAAATTCTTATCAATTTATAGATTCGACTATTGGGTTTGTGCCAACAATGGGTGCATTACATGACGGTCACTTGGCATTAATGGAACGTTCCATCCGAGAAAATGAGTATACAGTGGTAAGTATTTTTGTCAATCCAACCCAATTTAATAATCCGGAAGATTTAGCTAAATATCCACGGACTTTAGAAGAAGACGTAAGAAAAATTACCGCTTTGAATCCAGAAATGATTGTATATGCTCCCTCTGTCGACGATATTTATGATGGCAATCCCATTTCGCAATCTTTTGATTTTGACGGGTTAGAAAACCAAATGGAAGGCAAATTTAGACCCGGTCATTTTGATGGTGTTGGAACAATTGTCAAACGTTTATTTGAAATTGTAACTCCAACTCAAGCGTATTTTGGGGAAAAAGATTTTCAACAGTTACAAATTGTAAAAAAATTGGTGGCTAAAAATCAGCTGCCAGTAACTATAATTGGTTGTCCTATTTATCGAGAAGCCAATCAACTTGCAATGAGTTCAAGGAACGAGCGTTTGTCTGCAAATGAGCGAAATCAAGCCGGCATAATTTATCAAACGCTGCTTCAAGCCAAAGTACTCTTTCAAAATGAAACTATAGCAAGTGCGATACAATTGGTTGAACAAACATTTGAAAATCATCCGCTTTTTGATTTGGAATACTTTGTAATTGCTGATGAAGAAACGCTATTATCCTCTATTACTAAAGAAGAAAACAAAAATTATAGAGCATTTATTGCCGTTTTTGTTAACAATATTCGATTGATTGATACCATTTCACTAAATTAATTTACTTTTGCACCATGCAAATTCAAGTAGTAAAATCAAAAATACACCGCGTTAAAGTAACCGGAGCCGATTTAAATTACATCGGGAGCATCACTATTGACGAAGCCTTACTCGAAGCCTCTAACATTATTGAAGGTGAAAAAGTAGCTATCGTAAACGTAAATAATGGCGAGCGTTTTGAAACCTATGCTATTAAAGGAGAACGAAATTCAGGGACAATTACTCTAAATGGACCTGCTGCACGAAAAGTTCAAAAAGACGATATTATTATCATCATTTCGTATGCCACACTTGAGTTTGAGGAGGCTAAAACATTCCAACCTTGGATTATTTTTCCGAATGAAAACGACAATTCCTTAACTTAATTAAGGATCCGATATATTTTAAAACCACTCTCAAAAGGAGTGGTTTTTTGTTTTATCAACAATCTATTTCCAATAATTTTTTTAGAACATACTTTACTGTAAATTTGAATTCAATTTATTCCAAGAATTATGTCGAAAGTTAAAACCACTTTTTTCTGTCAAAACTGCGGAACGCAATATGCCAAATGGCAAGGACAATGCAATGCCTGTAAAGAATGGAACACCATTGCTGAAGAAATTGTTCAGAAACAAGAAAAAGTAGCTTGGAAAAGCGAACCGACAGCAGCTGGAAAAGCGCCAAAACCTTTGCGAATAAATGAAATCGATTCTACTCAAGAAATACGTTTAGACACTACAGACAATGAACTTAATCGCGTGTTGGGGGGCGGAATTGTTCCAGGCTCTTTAATCCTATTAGGAGGTGAACCGGGCATTGGAAAAAGTACACTTTTACTACAAATATCATTGAGTTTACCTTATAAAACGCAAAATATCTTCAAGCAAATTGAAACCATTCAGCCTGAAATTGTAATTATTGATTCGATTCAAACACTCCATACCGATTATATTGAATCGACACCGGGAAGTATTTCTCAAATTAGAGAAACCACTGCCGAGCTGATTAAATTTGCCAAAGAAACCAATATTCCTGTTATTTTAATTGGTCATATTACTAAAGACGGCACCATTGCAGGTCCAAAAATTTTGGAACATATGGTCGATACCGTCTTGCAATTTGAAGGCGACCGAAATCATGTATACCGCATCTTGCGTTCACTGAAAAATCGTTTTGGTTCTACTGCCGAAATTGGAATTTACGAAATGTTAGGGAGCGGCTTGCGCGAGGTATCGAATCCATCTGAGATTTTGATTTCGCACAAAGACGAAGAATTATCTGGAACCGCTATTGCTACCACTTTAGAAGGCATGCGTCCTTTAATGCTAGAAATACAAGCCTTAGTAAGNNTGAATATGATATTGGCTGTTTTAGAAAAACGTGCCGGGTTTAGATTGGGAGCCAAAGACGTTTTTCTCAACATTACCGGTGGAATTTCTGTAGACGATCCCGCTATTGATTTGGCCGTTGTTGCCGCTATTTTATCTTCCAATGAAGATATTCCTGTCAATAAAGATTTTTGTTTTGCAGGTGAAGTAGGACTTTCTGGCGAGATTCGACCTGTAAACCGTGTGGATCAACGCATTCAAGAAGCTGAAAAATTAGGTTTTTCAACCATTTTTGTTTCCAAGTACAATAAAATTGCTTTGAAAGACACCGGCATTAAAATTCGCCTAGTAGCAAAAATTGAAGACGTGGCTGGAGAATTATTTGGCTAATGAACTATCATTTTCCCTTTTGACCCCTATTTGTACCGTTAATCGTTAATAGTGCATCCTCATTATCCTATTCCATAACTTTAAGTAAAACAGCAATTAAACTTAACGTAAGGAATCATGAAAAGACAGACTGGAATTTGGATCGATAGTTCCAAAGCAATTATCATTTGCTTGGATGGTAAAAAAGAAAGCATCACCGAAATTGATTCGGATATTGAAAACAAAACTCACCACCATAAAGAAGGCAACAGAGGTACGTTCAACGGAAATCACCACAGTACGAATGAAACTCAATTTGAGAATCGCATTCACGAACAAACGAACCATTATATGGATGCGGTGATAGACTACGTCAAAAAATCAGATGAATTGTATGTTTTTGGACCAGCTGAGGCAAAAACACAATTGAAAAAAAGAATTCTGGAAGAACATATAATTGCACCCGAAAAACTAAAAGCGGTCGTTACTTCCGATAAAATGACCGTCAATCAAATGGTAGCAAAAGTGAAAGAGTTTTACCATTTATAAAACACAAACTAAAAAAGGCTTCAATTCAATAGAAAAGAAGCCTTTATAATTATAGTTAAATCTATTAGTTCTTTGGAAATACCTTTTTGTTAAAGAACAATAAAATTCCCACTCCAGTTGAAATCGCCACATCGGCAATATTAAAAATAGCGTTGAAAAATGTGAATTCTTTACCTCCCCATATGGGCAACCAAGAAGGTAAATTCCCTTGCCAAATTGGAAAATAAAACATATCGACAACTTTACCATGAAACCAAGTCCCATAGGGGCGATCTGTAAATAAAGTTGCTACATTTTGTTGGCTATCATCAAAGGTTACTCCATAAAAAACGGAATCTAAAATATTGCCAAAAGCGCCAGCCATAATCAATACAATAGCAACGATCAAATAATTTGAACTTTGTCTTTTTGTAATAGAATCCCACAACCAATAGCCAATTCCCGCAACAGCAAACAATCGGAATACAGTTAAAATTAATTTGCCATATTCACCTGGAATTTTGGTTCCCCATGCCATTCCTTCGTTTTCAATAAAATAAATTTTAAACCAAGAGAACACTTCCACTTCTTCCCCTAATAGGAAATTAGTTTTGATATAAATTTTAGAAAGTTGATCTACAATTAAGATAAGAACAACTAATAAATAAGCATTGCGTAAAGAGATTGAATTGTTTTTCATCCGGCAAAAGTAAATAATTTCCAAAAATAAAAATTCCAAATTCCAAGATTTCTATTTAGAAGTTCTTGGAATTTGGAATAGTTAGCTAAAAAAGCTGTTTTTATCGTTGCATGTTTTTTGCTTCGATACTCATAGTAGCATGCGGTACGATCATTAATCTTTCTTTGCTGATTAATTTACCCGTTACTTTACACACTCCATACGTTTTGTTTTCTACACGGAAAAGTGCGTTTTTCAAATCGCGAATGAACTTTTCTTGACGAATCGCTAATTGTGAGTTCGCTTCCTTAGACATCGTTTCACTACCTTCTTCAAACGCTTTGAATGTTGGCGACGTATCGTCTGTTCCATTATTCAAATCATTCATATAAGCACTTTTGATCAAGTCTAAATCTTCTTGGGCTTTTTGTATTTTCTTTAAAATTAATTCTTTGAATTCTGCTAAATCAGCTTCTGAGTATTTTGCAATTTCATCTACCATAACTCCATTATTTAGTAATTATTATTCTTGTTTTTATATCGTCAAATTCAATTTCTAAGCCGTTTATTACTTCGCTTTCAAAAACCAAACTTTCAGTTAATGTTTCTGACTTAATATATTCTTGGTTAGCTACAACCGCTGCCTGCAATTCGGCATTTTGTTGTAGGATCACTTTAATTTTATCTGTTACTTCAAATCCAGAATCTTTTCGGATATTTTGGATTCGGTTCACCAATTCTCTGGCAATTCCTTCTTGTTTTAATTCGGCCGAAATCGTAATGTCCAATGCCACTGTAATTCCATTCGAATTAGCCACTAACCAACCCTCAATATCTTGAGATGTTATTTCTACATCTTCTAATGTTAAAGATACAGTATTCCCTCCAATAACAATAGCTAAAGTTCCCTCTCGCTCCAACTCATTAATTTGATCTGGCGTAAACCCCTGTATTTCCTTAGAAATCAAGCCCATGTCCTTGCCAAAACGAGGTCCTAATGTCTTGAAATTAGGCTTAATTTGTTTGACTAAAACCCCAGAAGCATCGTCTAAAAGTACAATTTCTTTTACGTTTACTTCGGCCTTAATCAAATCGGAAACCGCTTCAATTTCAGCTCTTTGACTGTTGTCAAGTACCGGAATCATTACCTTTTGTAACGGTTGACGCACTTTGATCATTTCTTTTTTACGAAGAGACAATACTAAAGATGAAATCGTTTGGGCTTTTTGCATTTTGCTTTCCAACGATTTATCAACAAAGTTTTCAACGAATTCTGGAAATTGTGCCAAATGTACGCTCTCAAAACCTTCTGAATGTGTCGCTTGTGTTAAGTCTCTGTATAATTTGTCCATGTAAAATGGAGCAATTGGCGCAGCTAGTTTACTTATACTTAACAAACAAGTGTACAAGGTTTGATAGGCTGCGATTTTATCTTGCGCATACTCCCCTTTCCAAAAACGTCTTCTACACAAACGAACATACCAGTTACTCAAGTTTTCCTGAACAAAATCAGAAATCGCACGAGCCGCTCTTGTGGGTTCATAATCGGCATAGAAACCATCCACGTCTTTTATCAAGGTATTCAATTCAGAAATGATCCAACGGTCAATTTCTGGGCGTTCAGCCAAAGGAATCTCAGCTTCTGAATAGGTAAATCCATCAATATTAGCATACAAACTAAAGAACGAATACGTATTGTACAAGGTTCCGAAAAATTTACGACGTACCTCAGCAATTCCCTCTAAGTCAAATTTCAAGTTGTCCCAAGGATTCGCATTGGATATCATGTACCAACGCGTCGCATCTGGACCGTATTCTTTCAAAGTTTCAAATGGATCAACGGCATTTCCTAAACGTTTCGACATTTTCTGCCCGTTTTTGTCTAAAACCAAACCGTTTGATACCACATTCTTGTAGGCGATTTTGTCGAAAACCAAAGTTCCGATAGCGTGTAAGGTATAAAACCAACCTCGAGTTTGATCGACTCCTTCTGCGATAAAATCAGCTGGAAACGATTTGTTTTGGTCAATCAACTCTTTGTTTTCAAACGGGTAATGCCATTGTGCATACGGCATTGCACCTGAATCAAACCAAACATCAATCAAATCGCTTTCGCGTTGCATTGGTTTCCCTGAAGCAGAAACCAAGGTGATTTCGTCCACTACATTTTTGTGTAAGTCAATTAAATCATAATTGGCTTCCGACATATTTCCAATTTCAAAACCAGCAAACGGATTTGTTTTTTGGAAACCTGCAGCCATTGATTTTTCAATTTCGTGGTACAATTCTTCTACCGATCCAATCAAGATTTCTTCTTGTTTGTCTTCGGTTCTCCAAATTGGCAACGGAATTCCCCAATATCTAGAACGAGATAAATTCCAATCGTTAGCATTTTTCAACCAGTTTCCAAAACGACCTTCTCCGGTTGCTTTTGGTTTCCAATTGATCGAATCGTTCAAGTCAAACATGCGGTCACGCACTTCGGTAATCTTGATGAACCAAGAGTCCAAAGGGTAATATAAAATAGGCTTGTCTGTTCTCCAACAATGTGGATAACTATGGACGTATTTCTCTACTTTGAACGCTTTATTTTCTTCTTTTAACTGAATGGCAATTTCCACATCAGCAGAACGCTCTGGTGCTTCGCCTTCGTTATAGTATTCGTTTTTAACATACTTCCCAGACAAATCACCCAATCCGTTAACAAATTTACCTTGTAAATCTACTAAAGGAACTGGCGTGCCGTTTTCGTCTAAAACCAACATTGGCGGTATTTCAGGAGTAGCTTCTTTGGCTACTTTAGCATCATCAGCACCAAAAGTAGGCGCGGTATGTACAATTCCTGTTCCGTCTTCGGTAGTCACAAAATCTCCTGCAATCACGCGGAAAGCATCCTCAGCATTTTGATAGGGTACTACGAATGGCATCAATTGCTCGTAACGAATACCAACCAAGTCTGCTCCTTTGGCTTCTGCCAAAATTTGATATGGGATTTTTTTATCTCCTGCTTTGAAATTTTCAAAATCAGCAGCTTCTACTGATTCGAAGAAGGTTTTACCGAATTGTTTTCCTACCAAATTTTTAGCCAAAATGACATTCGATGGTAAAAAAGTATATTGGTTGAAGGTTTTCACCAACACATAATCAATTTTTGGTCCTACAGTCAAAGCCGTATTGGATGGCAATGTCCAAGGAGTCGTCGTCCAAGCTAAAACATGAATCTCTCCAAATCCTTGTAAAAAGCTAGGCAATGATTCCAGTTTAGTTTTGAATTGTGCTACAATGGTAGTGTCCGTTACATCACGATAGGAACCCGGTTGGTTCACCTCATGCGATGACAATCCGGTTCCTGCTTTTGGCGAGTACGGCTGAATAGTATAGCCCTTGTACATCAAATCCTTGTTGTAGATTTGTTTCAACAACCACCAAACCGTTTCCATGTATTTGGGTTTATAGGTCACATACGGATCTTCCATATCTACCCAATACCCCATTTTTTCAGTTAGATCATTCCAAACATCCGTATAGCGCATCACGGTGCGTTTACATGCCTCGTTGTATTCTTCTACGGTAATGGTTTTACCAATGTCTTCTTTGGTAATACCTAATTCTTTTTCGGTACCTAATTCTACAGGCAAACCATGCGTATCCCAACCAGCTTTACGCTTTACTTGGAACCCTTTTTGAGTTTTATAGCGACAAAAAATATCTTTAATAGCACGAGCCATCACGTGGTGAATTCCTGGCAATCCATTTGCTGAAGGCGGCCCTTCAAAAAATACGTAAGGTGTATTCCCTTCACGGGTAGTTACCGTTTTCTCAAATATCGTTTCTTTCTTCCAAAAATCCAGCACTTCATCTGCCGATTTTGGCAAGTCAAGTCCTTTGTATTCAGTAAATTTTGTGCTCATGGTATGCTTTTCTAAATCGAGTTGCGAAAGTAGTGAATATTAGTAAATAGGCAAAAGCGAAAAGGCAAAAGTTATTGCTGCTGAATTAAGAGCGTTTTGTATCCGAAAATAGTCCGCCTGTATTGCACAATTTGGTTTGTATTATTTTTTGGAATACGATTAGGCAAAAACCTCTTTTAAAACGTCTAAGGATTTAGGCTTTCTAAAGCCGTCCAAGTGATAACTGTAGTAATCCATCAGGATTTTCAAGAGGAGTTGTCTTTCAATTACATGGAAAATTTTTTGATCTGAATCCCATTTTAAGTCAATCAGTTTTTTGAACAAAAGGGTTTCGTGTTCTGTTAACGAACTCACGGCGTGAAACGGCGAAAAAACACCTTCTACCAATTCGAAAAAGGCTTGATCCCTGTCAGATACATCGGGATAAAACCCAAAATATTTGGTCATTTCAAGTAATAAAATTAAATGAAAGTTGGTTATTTCGTCATGATTATCAAGCCATTGTAATGCCGCTTCTAGAAAATTAAAAAGCGCTTCATTTTTTTCTTCCTCGTGAATGGAATGATGCAAAATCTCGGACAAGAACAACACAATCGTACTTTTAACAATGTCAGTATGTATCGAATGAAAAGGGGTGGCAATTTTAATTTCTTTAAAGTTTTCCAAAGTGCCTTTGTTCTTATGAACCGCTTCAATGTCCAAAATACTCAAAGGCTGAAAATACGCGATTTTTTGATTCGATTTTCGAGCTGAAAACGCATCCCGTACAAAATAAGATTTCAAACCGTGAGTCAAGGTAAAGCATTTAACAATCAGGCTTTTTTCCTGAAATTTTAATGCCGAAATAACAATCGCTTTGGTTTTGACTTGCATGAATTGGATATTGGTTTACAAATATAATACACTGAACCGCATAAACTAAAAAACCTTCTCCCGAAAAGTCGAAAGAAGGTTTTTAACATTTGAATTAATAGTATTTTATACCACTCCTTGTGCTAGCATAGCATCAGCCACTTTTACAAATCCAGCGATATTGGCTCCTTTTACATAATTAACATAGCCATCTTCTTCGGCACCATATTTTTTACATTGATTGTGGATTCCCACCATAATGTCTTTCAATCGCGCATCTACTTCCTCGCTCGTCCAATTCAAACGAATCGAGTTTTGGGTCATTTCTAAACCAGAAGCTGCTACTCCACCTGCATTCGCAGCTTTACCTGGAGCAAAAAGCACTTTGTTTTCTAAGAATAATTTAATGGCTTCTAAGGTACACGGCATATTCGCCGCTTCCGTTACACAAATTACCCCATTGGCAATTAAATTTTTAGCATCTTGCTCGTTCAACTCGTTTTGAGTTGCACATGGAATCGCGATATCTACTTTGGCTTCCCAAGGACTTTTCCCTTTGTGGAAAACAGCCTTAGGATATTTCTCTAAATAGGCCTCGGCTTTGTTATCACCGCGTGCTCTTAACTCTAACATGAAGTCGATTTTTTCTCCTGAAATTCCGTCTTGATCATAAATATAGCCATCAGGACCCGATATCGTAACCACTTTTCCACCTAGTTCGTTCACTTTTAAAGCAACTCCCCAAGCTACATTTCCAAAACCAGAAATAGCTACGGTTTTTCCTTTAATGTCTTGACCAATAGAATGCAACATTTGCTCTGTAAAATACACTACACCGTATCCGGTAGCTTCTGGGCGAATTAAAGAACCGCCATAGGCCAATCCTTTTCCGGTTAATACTCCCGTAAATTCATTGCGAATGCGTTTGTATTGTCCGAATAAGTAACCAATTTCTCTGGCGCCAACTCCAATGTCTCCCGCAGGAACATCCAAGTCAGGTCCAATATGACGACATAATTCGGTCATAAACGATTGACAAAAACGCATGATTTCGCCATCCGATTTTCCTTCCGGATCAAAATCAGAACCTCCTTTTCCACCACCCATTGGCAGTGTAGTCAAGCTATTTTTGAAAACTTGTTCGAAGGCTAAAAACTTCAATACCGATAAGTTCACGGTATGATGAAAACGAATTCCGCCTTTATACGGACCAATAGCCGAATTCATTTGAATTCTAAAACCACGGTTAACGATAATTTCTCCTTTGTCATCTACCCAAGGCACTCTAAAAATGATCGAACGCTCTGGCTCGGCAATACGAAGTAAGATGTTTTTACCATCGTATTTTTTTCGCTCAGATATAAAAGGAATTACGGTTTCAGCAAATTCTCTAACCGCTTGAATGAATTCGGGTTCGTTTGGATTTTTGGCTTCTACCAAAGCCATAAATTGATTTATTTTTTCTTCCATTTTTAAGGACGCTATTTAGGTCAATACAATTGATTTTTGGTTACCACCATTTATAAGAAATCGATTTCGTAACTCAAACAAAGATAGTTGTAAACGAAGAATATTTCAACGATATTTTTTGGATTTATTTGAAGAATTATTGTTTTAACAAGCTATTTTAAAGAAATTTGCATTACCAATAATAAAATTTACGAAAACGATATAGTTTTCGCAATAATTGTAAAAAATCAATTGGTTTATTTTAGCGGTAATTAAAGTAATTTTGCCAAACTCATGCAAATTCCCAAATGAAGTCCTTCGTGAAAATTATTGTACGCCATGGCATGTTTAACATTTTTCAAAACAAAACCACTTGAGGTAGGATATTCTGTAAATTGGGTAAATACCCCACTTCCATAATCGGCTTGCGTTTGATCAATAAGATCAAATAGTAAGCCTTTGATTTCATCCACTTCTGCTTGGGTTGCGGGTTGTTCTGGACGGGTACCTTTTTTGTATTTGTCCACCAATTCGTCTGAAACCAACATGTTCAAACCTGAAAGTTTGTAAATCAACAACTGTTGCGTTACTACAACGTGAGCAACATTCCAAAATAAAGTGTTAGAAAATCCTTTCGGAATTGTATTGAGCTGTTCCAAGCTAAAGTCCTCAAGAAAAGGGGCGATTAATTTTCGGCTCGTTCTGTTCAGTTCGAATGTCTGTTCCATTGGGTATTGATTTGAAAATTTTGCTAAAAATAAACATTTTAAGTTTCAAATGGATTTTCTTTGCAAAAAAGTAATCTCGTTTCAAAATGAACAAAATATACTACCTCGCTTCCTGCGATACCTGTCGAAAAATCATCAAAGCCTTGCCAAAAGGACACGATTTGGTTTTTCACGACATCAAACAAGATCCAATTACTGAAGAGCAATTAGACGAAATGCTCCAATTATCGGGAAGTTATGAAGCGCTTTTTAGCAAAAAAGCACAATTATACAAGTCCTTAGGATTAAAAGATAAAGCGCCTACCGAAGCCGATTTTAAAAAATACATCTTAGAGCATTATACTTTTCTAAGTCGTCCCGTTTTTATTATTAACGGCGCAATCTACATTGGCAACAGCCAACAAAACATTCTTCAAGTTCATAAAGCATTGAGCTAATGACAAAGCGAAATCTTGCTTTATTAGCCGCTACTTTAGTTTCCATTATTTACGGAATGACGTTTACAATCGCTAAAGATGTCATGCCGCAGTATTTGGATGCTTACGGATTTATTGTATTGCGTGTGGGTGGCGCTACCTTATTGTTTTGGTTAGTTTGGATTCTTATGAAACTCAGCGGCAAAATCCCTTCAGAAAAAATCAGTCGTTCGGATGTTCCAAGAATTATCGCAGCGGCATTCTTTGGAATAGCAGTCAATATGCTTTGTTTTTTCAAAGGGCTAAGCTTAACCTCGCCGATTAGTGCAGCGGTAATTATGGTGTCTACACCAATGATTGTTTTGGTACTTTCAGCTATTATTTTGAAAGAGCGCATGCGAAAACGAATGATTACCGGATTAGTTCTAGGTCTAGTTGGAACTACTTTTCTCATTCTGTATGGCAAATCGGTAGGTAATGCTCCCAATGCCGGTTTAGGCAATTTGCTAGTCTTAATTAATGCTATTTCGTATGGATTTTACCTCATCATTGTTAAAAAATTAATGCACACCTACAACGCTTTTACTTTTGTAAAATGGTTGTACTTGGCCGGTTTTTTTATAGTATTACCTTTTGGTTGGAGTGTTTTTCAAACCGTCAATTGGGCCATAGTACCCAATAGTATTTTCTGGAAAATTGGCTTTGTTATTTTCTTTTCGACCTTTATCAACTACTTGTTGAATTTACTTTCAATGAAAGAATTGAGCCCTAATACCGTGGCTGTTTTTATTTATTTACAACCATTATTTGCTACCATTTTTGCCATCGGATTAGGAAAAGATGAGTTGAATGGCGGTAAAATAATCTCGGCAGCCCTAATTTTTAGTGGGGTTTATCTGGTTACCCTAAAGAAATCCTAAAATTTCAATACATTTGTAGATATTACACAATTCATATATGATACAATCAATGACTGGTTTTGGTAAAGCCACTTTGCAATTACCAACCAAAAAAATCACGGTAGAAGTAAAATCTTTAAACAGTAAAGGACTCGATTTAAATGTGAGAATGCCTTCGCTTTACCGCGAAATGGAATTGGGTTTACGCAACCAAATTGCACTACAACTGGAAAGAGGAAAAGTAGATTTTTCGATTTTCATCGAAAGTACTGCTGAACAAACTTCGACTAAAGTCAATGTGCCGATCGTAAAAGCCTACATGGAACAATTAAGAGCTGTTTATACCGAAGCTGATGAAGTGGAATTAATGAAAATGGCCATTCGTATGCCGGATACAATGAAAACGGAACGCGAAGAAATTGACGAAAATGACTGGGCTCAAATTGAAACGGCTATTGCCGAAGCCCTTCAAAATATTTTGACATTTAGAAGAGACGAAGGTCAATCGCTAGAAAAAGAATTTCAATTGCGCATTGCTAATATTCGCCAATACATGAATGAAGCTTTGGCTTTAGATCACGAACGCGTTAAAACTATCAAAGACCGTTTGCACAATGCCATTACAGAATTAAAAGTGGCTGTTGATGAAAACCGATTTGAACAAGAATTGATTTATTACCTAGAGAAATTAGATATTACCGAAGAGAAAGTACGTTTGACAAATCACCTAGATTATTTCTTGGAAACGATTAAAGGTACGGAAGCAAATGGTAGAAAATTAGGTTTTATTACTCAAGAAATGGGAAGAGAAATCAATACCATGGGTTCTAAATCGAATCATGCACAAATGCAAAAATTAGTCGTTCAAATGAAAGACGAATTAGAGAAAATTAAAGAACAAGTATTGAATGTTCTTTAAATAATTAGCATACTATGAAAGGGAAATTAATCGTATTCTCAGCACCATCAGGTTCGGGAAAAACAACTATAGTAAGGCATTTATTGGCACAAGCCGATTTGAATTTGGAATTCTCCATTTCGGCAGCGACTCGCGAACCGCGTGGCGAAGAAGTGAATGGAAAAGACTATTATTTTATGTCGTTAGACCAATTCAAACAGCACATCAAAAACGAAGATTTTGTGGAATGGGAAGAAGTGTACCGCGATAATTTTTACGGCACTTTAAAAAGCGAAGTAGAACGCATTTGGGCCAAAGGCAAAAATGTGATTTTTGATATTGATGTTGCAGGCGGATTGCGAATCAAATCTAAATTTCCTGAAGAAACTTTAGCAGTTTTCGTAAAACCACCAAGTGTGGACGAATTGAAACGCAGATTGAAAGAACGCTCTACTGAAACCGAAGAAAAAATCAATATGCGCATAGCAAAAGCCCACGTAGAATTGGCTACAGCTCCGCAATTTGATGTGGTGATTAAAAACTACGATTTAGAGGTCGCCTTAGACGAAGCGAATCAATTAGTGAAAGCATTTATTTCTAAATAGTAATTACTAAATCTATGAAAATAGGTCTATATTTTGGAACGTTCAATCCTATTCATGTGGGGCATTTAATTATTGCCAACCACATGGCAGAACACGCCGATTTAGACCAAGTTTGGATGGTGGTTACGCCACACAATCCGTTAAAAAAGAAAAGTACCTTATTGGCTGATCATCACCGATTAGAAATGGTGTTTTTGGCAACCGAAGATTTTCCAAAAATCAAACCTTCCGATATAGAGTTCAAACTTTCGCAACCCAATTATACAGTGAATACTTTGGTTCATTTGGAAGAAAAATTTCCAGAATATAGGTTTTCTTTAATTATGGGCGAAGATAATTTGAGATCCTTCCACAAATGGAAAAATTATGAAGCTATTTTAGCGCATCACGATATTTATGTCTATCCAAGAATTGCTACTACTGCTGATCCCTCTGAAAATAGTATTTTCAAAAATCATCTAAAAATCCATATGATAGACGCACCTGTCGTAGAGATCTCTTCCACTTCAATTAGAGAAAATATCAAAAAAGGCAAAAATGTATTACCATTACTGCCTACAAAGGTTTGGGAATACATTGACCACAATAATTTTTACAAAAAATAAACCGATTACTAGTAACAGTTGTTTACTCAATTGCTGTCGCTTAATAGCGTATCTTTAATTAAAACTTATCCCTATGTTGAATTTCGAATTATACAATCCTGTCAAATTAGTTTTTGGAAAAGGAGAAATAGAAAAAGTAAGTACTCTGATTCCTAAAGAATCAAAAATACTAGTCGCTTACGGCGGTGGTAGTATTTTCAAAAACGGAATTTACGACCAAGTAAAAAAAGCGCTTGAAGGTTTTAATGTAGTTGAATTTGGCGGAATCGAAGCCAATCCCTATTTCGAAACCTTAATGAAAGCAGTGGAGATCATTCGCGAACAAAAAATAGATTTCATTTTAGCTGTTGGTGGTGGAAGTGTTATCGACGGCGTAAAATTCATTTCGGCTGCTGCCAAATTTGAAGGAGATCCGATCGACATTTTGCACAAAAGAATCCTCTTCAAAGAAGGGGCTGATGTAGTGCCTTTTGGAACCATTCTAACGTTACCTGCTACAGGAAGTGAAATGAATTCAGGTTCGGTTGTTTCAATTAAAGCAACACAAGAAAAACTTGATTTTGGCGGGTCAGCTATGTTTCCAAAATTTTCAATTTGCGACCCAACAGTGATCGCTTCGTTACCCAAAAGACAATTGCAAAATGGGGTAATTGATGCTTATGTCCACGTTTTAGAACAATATTTAACCTACCCACATGAAGGCTATTTACAAGATCGAATTGCCGAAAGTATACTGCAAACCTTAGTAGAAATAGGTCCAAAAGTGGTTGAAAACCCAACTGATTATGCCTTGGCTTCCAACTTTATGTGGAGCTGTACCATGGCATTGAACGGATTGATTCAAAAAGGGGTTCCATCAGACTGGGCAACTCATATGATAGGCCATGAGTTAACTGCGTTGTACAATATTGACCACGCTAGAACATTAGCTATAATTGGTCCAAACCTATACCGTGTCTTATTTGAAACCAAAAAAGAAAAATTAGCGCAATACGGAAAACGAGTGTTTCAATTGACTGGAACGGACGAAGAGATTGCTCGTGAAGCTATTGGAGCAACGGTTGCATTTTATCATACTATGGGAATGAAAACCAAGATTTCTGAGAATGCCTCAAACATTGAAAACACCGCCGATTTTATCGTCAACCGATTTGAAGAAAGAGGTTGGAAAGCTTTAGGAGAAAGACAAAATATTACTTTAGAAAAACTACGAGAAATAGTCGAATTAAGTTATTAATAAGCAATAAAAAAAGGCGTTCTACTAACTTTGGTGGGACGCCTTTTTAAAATACAAAAACAAAACTAACTAACTCAAAATGCATTGTAACTATAAAAACTTCATTAATAATAGTTTACAACGTTAACTAGTGTTTTTTTATTGTGCGTTGGGGTTAAAAAAGTAACGGGAATTTAATTTTTTTATTGCTAAAGCCCGCAAATCCTGAGTATGCCAAAAGGAATAAATTGGTGTTTTTTATTTTTTTTACCTACTTTTGATTAAATCCAAAATACAAAATGGCCGAAAATTTAAAATTTGCAGTTATTGGTGGAGGTAGTTGGGCTACCGCCATTGCTAAAATGCTGTGCGCTAATGTCCAAGAGATTGCTTGGTACATGCGAAACGAAGCTGCAATTGAACATATCAAAATAGAAAAACACAATCCGAATTACTTAAGTTCGGTGGAATTTGATACCAATAAGTTACGATTAACTGACGATATTAACGAAGCGGTTGCTTATGCCGATTATCTCATTTTTGCTATTCCTTCCGCTTTTTTGGAAACTGAATTGGCCAATTTAACTACTTCGCTGGAAAACAAAATTATTTTCTCTGCCATTAAAGGAATTGTTCCTGAAACCAGTTTAATTGTAGGCGAACACTTCCATGTGAATTACAACATTCCTTATGATAACATTGGGGTAATTACTGGCCCTTGTCATGCAGAAGAAGTGGCATTAGAACGCCTTTCGTATCTAACCATCGCATGTGGAGATGCTGAAAAAGCGGCATATGTAGCTGCCAATTTATCTAGCAATTACATCAAAACTAAAATAACCGATGACATCATTGGTACCGAATATGCGGCCATGTTAAAAAACATTTACGCCGTCGCGGCAGGAATAGCTCATGGCTTAGGCTATGGCGACAACTTTCAATCGGTATTGATGAGTAATGCCATTCGCGAGATGAAAAAATTCATCAAAAAAGTACACAAAATGAAACGTAACATCAATGATTCGGCTTACTTGGGCGATTTATTGGTTACAGGTTATTCTGTTTTTTCTAGAAACAGGATGTTCGGCAATATGATTGGAAAAGGCTATACGGTAAAAAGTGCTATGATGGAAATGAGTATGGTAGCCGAAGGCTATTATGCTACTAAAAGTGCCTATCAATTGAATCAGGGATATGGAGCCAGCACACCAATAATTGATGCCGTGTATAGCATTTTGTATGAAGGTAAAAATGCTAAAAAAGTATTCAAAAATTTGACAGACCAATTGGATTAAATACAATAATTATGAGCGAAAGATGGAAATATCAAGTTAAAACAGGTGTTTTTTGGGGACTATTTATGATCGGTTTTTCTACATGGTACTTGTCTGGCACAACACCATTATCCACCCAATTAGCTGATAACGGCTACTATTTTAGAGCCGTTGGTTATATTGTATTTGGAATTTTTGTGTTGGGCTACTCGAGCTGGACCGCTAAAAAACGCAGAGAAGGTAAATAATTACCGAACAATTACGCCATCCACAAATAAAATGGGTACTTCTTCTTGATTGGTTTCTTGAATCGAATTGGCTTTAAAAATAAATTTTTTTTCGTACAAGGTGTTGCCAATAAAAAAAGTGACCATAAATTCATTGTTCAGCGCCAAAACACTTTTTTCAATCAATTCGATTTTGGCCACAGAAACCTCAGGAATTTCAGCAAATGCATGACGCAAAAGCGACGTTTTTTTCATCTCTCCGTCAATGGTCCCAAATGCTTTAGAAACGACCATAACTCCGTCTAGTTGGAAATCAGAATCATTTACCAAATAAGCATACCACACTTTTTCCATGAACTCATCGCTCCATTCTTGAACGACTGCCATGAAAACATTTTCAACTTCGGGAATGATAATATCTTTCTTCATATTGTAAAAACCCTTTCTAAATGTTACTTCAAAAAGGGTGATTAAATAATTATACTAGTGATTTAAATTGTTCCAAGAAACGAACATCGTTTTCATAGAACATTCGGATGTCTCCAATTTGATACAACAACATCGCAATACGCTCTACTCCCATTCCGAAAGCAAAACCGTTATATTCTTCTGGATCAATTCCGCAGTTTTTCAAAACGTTAGGGTCTACCATTCCGCAACCCCCAATTTCTAACCAACCGGTTCCTTTTGTAATACGGTAATCGGTTTCGGTTTTTAGGCCCCAATAAATGTCAATCTCAGCACTTGGTTCTGTAAAAGGAAAATAAGACGGTCTCAAACGAATTTTTGACTTGCCAAACATCTCTTTGGTGAAATACAATAAGGTTTGTTTCAAGTCGGCAAAAGAAACGTCTTTGTCAATATACAAACCCTCTACTTGATGGAAAATACAGTGCGAACGTGATGACACCGCTTCGTTACGAAAAACACGTCCAGGAGAAATGGTTCTAATGGGCGGTTTGTTATTTTCCATATAACGCACTTGTACTGATGAAGTGTGAGTACGCAATAAAATATCAGGATTGGTTTGAATAAAAAAGGTATCCTGCATGTCACGAGCCGGATGGTATTCGGGCAAGTTCAAAGCAGTAAAATTGTGCCAATCGTCTTCGATTTCTGGTCCTTCAGACACGTTGAAACCTACGGTTGAAAATATATCAATAATTTGATTCTTAACTATGGAAATGGGATGACGAGACCCAATCAAAACGGGTTCTGCAGCACGAGTTAAATCGCCATAAAATCCTTTGCTTTCTTCTTTGCTTTCTAGGGCTTCTTGGATAGATTTTACTTTGTCTTCGGCAGAGGTTTTCAATAAATTAATTACTTGTCCAAATTCTTTTTTCTGTTCGTTAGGAACATTTTTAAATTCCGCAAACAACTCTTTTAAAAGTCCCTTACTTCCTAAAAATTTAATTCGGAAGGCTTCTAGTTCTGCTGGATCTTGAGAAGAAAATCCTTGTGCTTCGCTAATATATTCTTTTATCTTGTCTATCATCCGTCTATTGGTAAAGGTGCAAAATTACATTTTTTTAGTGAAAACTAAAACCATCTTTAGTGATTAGTAAGTAGTGATTAGTGATTAGCCCTAAGTTGAGACTAGTTACTAATCACTAATTACTATTCACTGCTATTGAATTAACTCTCTTTCAAGGAAATAATTCACGATCGCTTCTTTCATCAAGACCGATTGCTCCCCCGCTTTTAATGGCGGTAATTCTTCTTTTACTTTGTAATGCGGCCAACCTTCGTCGTCAAAAAATTCAAATTCATAATAGCCATACGGTTCTAACAAACGACAAATGGCAATGTGCATTAGATTGACCTTTTCATCTTTCTTGAATTCGCGGTGCACCTGACCCAATTCCTGAATTCCTATTAAGTATATGATGGCATCCAAATCCAAATCTTCGCCTTGCGAAAACCGATCGGATAATATAGTTACAAGCTGTTCCCAGCGTTCTTTCAATTGTGCGTCTCTTGACATTGGATGTGCGATTTACGATTTACGAATTACAAATTGTAAAACGAAACCAAAATTGGAGTCGCAAAGATAAGAAGAGAAAATTGACAACAGCCTATTCTCAATTCTTTTATATTTGCGCTTATAAACAATACAACTATGGGATTTTTAGACATAATTATTGGGGCGTTATTGGTATATGCCGCGTTCAAAGGAATTCAAAATGGACTTTTTGTGGAACTGGCTTCCTTTTTTTCTTTAATTGTTGGAATTTATTTGGCTTTTCAATTTTCATCTATGGCGAAAACCGCTTTAGCAGGTGTATTAAAATGGAATCCGTATACCATCCAGATCATTGCTTTTATTGGTACTTTTTTAGTCGTAATTATTAGCGTGTCTTTAACCGGAAAGTTCTTGACTAAGTTTGCCAGTTTTGCTTATTTGGGTTGGATAAACAAAGCTGGCGGTGGTTTTTTTAGAGTGCTGAAAACGGTTTTAATTGTGAGTATTCTATTCAGTGTTTTTGAGAAAATCAACTACAATCATTTTTTGGCCAAAAAAGAAACTTTAGATCGCTCTATTTTCTTTAATCCGATTCAAAAAACTGCTGATTTTGTGTTTCCTTCTATTCAGAAATTATACCAAAAAGCGACGGCTAAATAACCCTGCTTTTCTATTTCACCTCTCTAATGGCTTCGTTTTCAATCCACCCTTCCGTGCCATCAGTAAGTTCAATTTTTTTCCATTTTCCTAGAGTTTCCTCCACAAAAACTTTGGTTCCTTCGTGTAAAATAAAAGTGGTGGGGCTCCCTTTTTGCGGTTCACTTTTTACCTCTGATACTTCAGCAAAAACTATAGCTGGTCGTTCGTTTATAAAATGATTTTTTTCAAAAATAGCAGCTCCTAAACTAACTAATAACAACACAATCCATACAAACATCCCAATAAAGAAAATGCGTTTGTAGAGGGTGGTTGGCGAAAAATAATAGCCAATAAAAAAGCCTAAAAACAAGAATCCAAATACAACCGAAATCCACGCCCAGGTATTAAAATGATACATTCCCGTAAAATCACGAAGCAATTTGGCAAAGCCTACTTTGGGCACTTCTTTTACCTCATCGATGGTTAATTTATGTGCAAATTTCAAGTTGTTTGTGATGTCTACATCATCGGGAGCCAAGACTAAGGCTTTCTCATAATTGTAGATCGACGGCGCTACTTGGTGCAATTTGTAGTAACAATTCCCTAAATTGAAATACAGTTCGGCAGATTGCTGATGCGAATCCAAAACGCTTTCGTAAGCCTGAATCGCTTGTTCGTATTGCCCTTTTTGATAGAAAACATTCCCTTTTTCGAATCCGCTTTGAGCAAATCCAAAAGAAGTGATAAATACTACTATATAGACTAAATGTTTCATTTCGTTATCCGTTAAATCTGTTTTTCCAATTCTGAGATAATCACAACTGCTTTGTCAAAATCATTTTGAATAGACGTACTGGAAGCTGGTGCATAACGCGCGAATTCGCAGTTCTCTGTTAAGGCAATAAAATCAGCAACTACTTCTGGATTAGCATTGCGAGACAACAACAATTCTTGAATATTGTCTTTACTCATTTCTGAAGTTTCAATGTGCAATTTGGCTTTCAAGAAATTGTGCATTGCTTTTTCTAAAGCCACATAAAACGGCTCTTTATTATTGATTTGTTTTTTGGCCTCAGACAAATATTTCTTAGCCAATCGGTTGTTCATTCGGATTCTGTTTCCAGTTACATCGCCATCCAAGGCTTCTTTTCTTTTTCGCAATAGCACTAAAATTGGCAAGGCTATAAATGGCAGCAATAACAATAAATAATACCATAACGAGCCGAAGAAATCCTGCTGTTTTAAAGGAAGTAATTCGGTTTTTAGTTTGATGAATTTGAATTGTTCTAGTTTTTCAATTGTATTTTTATTGCCTCCATTAGTTGAATCTACAGCCTGATTCGCACTAGGTCCATCCAAGACATTGATAACTATTTCTTCTGATGAAATGGTTTTGTAAGTTCCTGAACCCAAATCAAAATAGCTAAACTGCATTGGTTTGATTGGATATTTTCCTTTGTATTGTGGCACAATGGTGTAGCTGTCTACTATTTTTCCGGTCATTCCCGACAAGCCTGTATTGACTTTCTCTTTGTGAACCGCATCATACATTTCGAGTGCATTGGGCGCTACTGGTTTTGGCAAATCAAATAATTTCAAATTCCCTTTTCCACTAACACTTACGACCAAATCCAAACTTTCACCGTTTTTCAAATTGGTTTTTGTTGGCGTTACTTTGAAATCAAAGTTACCCACTGCTCCTGTAAATCCTTCTGGTTTTCCCGCTTCAGGAAGTGGTTTTACTGTAATTGTTTTGGTACCTGCCGAAACCCGCTTATTGCCTTCGGTAATCATGACTCTACCAAACATATCCCTACGGTTGGTTGGCAATTGCACATCAATATCAAGTGCTAAAGGTTCGATTTTTAGGCGTCCCGATTTTTGAGGATATAGGACAGTTTTTCTAAGAGTAACAAAGCGATAGCGTTGTCCTTTAAACATGCCTTCTTCGGCAACCAATTGTTTGATATCGATGTTCTGACTCCAAAAATCATTGTATTTTGGTTTGTCCAATTCACGCCAATTCGTAATGCCAATATTGTAGCTGAAATACAATTTATATACTACTGTAATCGGTTCGTTAATGTACGGATTGGTTTTAGAAATATCAGCTACGAGGTAAATATTATTGTCGGCTGAAATTTGTGGCGCATTCGGATCGTTAGGATCGGCTTGTTGCTGCACCGGATTGGTTACCGTAACTCGAATTGGAGCGGTTTTATACAATTGGCCATTGAACTCAATCACCGCTTGTTTGATTACTAAATTCCCTTTTTGCAAAGGCAATAAAAAATAGGAATATATTTTTTCGAAAGAACTTCGCCCGTTAATCCACGATTGACTAATTTGCTGACTCGGTCCTGCTATTACTCGAAAGCCTTCGAAATTGGGTTGTACAAAATTATCTCCGTCTACATTCATTATAAAATCTACTCGAAGCCGTTCGTTAAGACCGAGCGAGTTTCTGCTAACTTTTGCCTCAAATTGTACTTGAGCCAGAAGTCCTTGAAAACTGATTAATAATAGTAGTATGTATTTTTTCATTGGGTATTAAATGGTATTCTTATTTCAAATTACTTACCAGTCTTTTTCTGTTTGAACCGGTTTTCCTTTTGCTTTTTGGGCATTGACTTTATTCTGAACTTTCTTTTCTTCATTGTTTACCGCATCGAGTAAATTCTGAACGCGTTGCTGTGAAATTCCGCCAGGATTTGGTTTTGGCTGCCCTTGATTTTTAGAAGGATCGTCTTTTTTATCCGACTTGTTTTTATCCTTATCGCCGTCTTTCTTATCGTCTTTTTTATCTTTGTTCTTATCCTTATCTTTATTTTCGCCGTCTTTCTTGTCGTCCTTTTTGTCTTTGTTCTTGTCCTTATTTTTATCTTTATTCTTGTCTTCTTTCGGCGGATTGTCTTTTAGCATTTTCTTTGCCAAAGCATAATTGTAACGTGTTTCTTCGTCTTGTGGATTATTGCGAAGCGCATTTTTATAGACTTCGACCGCTTGCGAATAATTCTTCTCCTTCATAAAAACATTTCCTAAGTTGTGAAACGCTTTGTGTTTTTGAGGATAGGTTTTGATGTTTTTTAAGGCATTGGCAAAAGCAATCTTGGATTCCGAAAACTGATTTTGTCGGTAAATGGCATTTCCTAAATTGTAATTCGCCACAGTTCTTCTAGGAAATTTAGAATGTGAAATTCGGTAATTGGCTTCGGCATCGGCATACTTTTTCGCAGCAAATTCTTCATTCGCTTTGGGCAAAAGAGCATCTTTCTCTTGGGCTGTAATCGCCAAAGAAAACACGAGCAAAATCGATACAAATACCTTTTTCATCATTTTATTTTTCCTTTTCATTAAACAAATTGAGTCGGTTTACCCATTTAGTTTTGCGTTCCAATAGAAAAACATCAGCAAATAATAACAGGAAGGCAAAACCTAGAAACCACTGAAATTGCGATTGAAAATCGGCCATTTGGGTGGCTTCAAATTCGGTTTTTTCGATATTATTCAAAGCGTTTTTCACATAATCAATAACCTCTTTGGTATTGGCACCATTGGCATAACCGCCTTTGGTCGCTTTTGCAATAGCCGTCAAACTTTCGGAGTTCAATTTGGTAATCACCACTTCGTTATTGCTATCTCTTTTTAAGCCTTCCATCACGCCATTTCGTCGCAACGGTATAGTGCCTCCATTTGGAGTTCCAACTCCAATAGTAATGATTTTAATACCTAATTTATTAGCTTCTTCCGCAGCCGCTTCAGCACCTTCTGAGTGGTCTTCTCCATCTGAAACTAGAATCAATAATTTACTTGTTTTTTTATCATCAAAATAGGTTGCNNAACATTTTGGCTACACTGTAATCTGTAGTTATGGGTAATACTGGAAACGAACTTCCTGCATAGGCCACAATCCCAATTCTATCATTGCCTAATTGATTGATAATTTGAGAAACCAATTGCTTGCTTTTATCCAAACGATTGGGCGCTACATCTTCGCACAGCATACTTTTAGAAACATCTATTGCAAAAACAATGTCGATTCCTTCACGCTTTACGGTTTCCATTTTGGTTCCAATTTTTGGATTCACCAAGCCAAAAATCAAAGCTGTTAAAGCTAAAAGCAGTACCGCTAACTTTAGAATTGGTTTGAATACCGAACTCTCAGGACTCAATCGTTGTACCAATTCTAGATCCCCAAATTCACGTTGTTTTTTTCTTTTCCAATACATATTGAAAAGAAAAACCAACACCATGAGTGGTAGCAGTAATAGTAAGTACAAATATTTTTTTTCGTCTAATTCCATTTTAAATAAATGATCGGTACACCGTATTTCGCAATCCCAATTCTAGCAACAATAAAAATCCTGCTAACCAAACAAAGGGTCTGTATTTTTCATCGTAATCGTAAAACTTCAGCTCTTCAATTTCAGTAGTTTCTAGCTTATTGATGGCGGCGTATATTTCTTCCAATTTAGTATTACTCGTTGCTCTAAAATATTTCCCGTCGGTCTTGCGAGCAATGTTTTTCATCAACTGTTCGTCAATTTCTACCTGCATCATGCGGAATAAAAATTGTCCGTTTGGCGCTATCGCATATGGAAATTCGGCCATTCCATTGGTTCCAATCCCAACTGTGTATACTTTGATTCCGTATTGTTTTGCAATATCCGAAGCGGTTTCAGGTTCAATAAACCCAGCATTGTTGACACCATCAGTCAATAGAATAATCACTTTACTTTTGGCTTTACTGTCTTTCAAACGGTTTACGGCTGTCGCCAATCCCATCCCGATTCCTGTTCCGTCTTGCAATACATTATCGTATTTGATACTTTCTATCGCTTGTTGGATAATCGCTTTATCACTTGTAACCGGAGTTTTAGTATAGGCTTCAGAAGCATACACTACTAACCCAATTCGATCGTTTGGTCTTTCCTCAACAAAACTTGCCGCTACTTTTTTCAAAGCTTCCATTCGGTTAGGTTTCAAATCCTTGGCCAACATACTCCCCGAGACGTCAATCGCCATCACAATATCAATCCCTTTTGTGGTCTTGGTTTTGTTGCTAATATCTACCGTTCTAGGTCTTGCCATGGCTACAATTAAAGCGGTCAAAGCCAATAAACGAAACACACCCAAAAAAGGATACAGTCTTACAAAAAATGATTTAGAACCTGTAAAACCAGCAGTCGAACTTATTTTCAAAGTCGCCGTTTGTTGGTTCCTTTTCAAATACAACCAAGCTGCTGCTGCTGGAATTAATAGCAACAACCAAAAAAATTCTGGATTTAAAAAGCTTAGTTTTTCCATTAATTACCGGCTTGTCTTAGTTCAACTGATTGTAACATGCGCTCTGCAATAGCGCTACCATATTGGTCACCCTCAGGAAATACAATCATAATTTGTTGTAATCCTTGGTTTTGTTTGAAATATAAAATCTCATAATAGACTTTTTCGCTCGACTTGGTTAACGGATTTAACATCGACATCGTTCCGTAGCCTTTCAATCCTTGAACGCCGCTTTCGGTTTCAAAATCTTCTTGTTTCACAATGATATTTTGACCGCCTTGAGCTTCAATTATTTTTAAATTGCCTTCCATGGCTTTCGCCAAATCAATATCAGTAGGTTGTTTAAATTGACTGGTAGATACCATGGTATAAAACCCATTCATAATATCGCCATACTGAAACAATTGCATTTCTTTGATCAGTGCCATGGTATTTTTTGGCAACACTTTTTCGGCGTCAACTCTTTTTAATACTTGAGGCGTTTCAATTAAAATTCCTGGGTTTCCGTATTCACTTTTTACCCATTCTCCTTCTAACAATTCTTTGGTTTCGCGACCAAAAACAGTATCAATGACATAACTAAAACCTCGAGTGGCTACAAAAAATCCCGTAACTAATACCAGCAAAACTAGGGCCGAAACAATCGCAGTGCGAATTTGTTTGGCTTTCTTTTTCTTCAACTGCATTTGGATTTGATGTTGTCTTTGCGCCTCATTTAAAAGCAAATCTTCTTCTTCCGGTACTTCCACAGGTATGGCTTTGTCCAAAGTCAAAATCGCTTTTTGAATTTTATTTCTATCCTCGGTAATTTCAAAATCGAGTGGTTTTGACTTCGCAAACTTTACCAAGTCAGCTTGTTTTAACACCCGTTCTAAATTTTCAATTGTTTCTTGCGAAAGCGTCATTTTCTTTTTGACCGAAGCGGCTTTCAAAGCCGAAATCAATTCCGAAGTGGTACTTTCCATCGCTGGAATTTCGATCGCTTCTTCGATATAATTTCTAGCAATATCCGTCAATTGACTGTAATATTCTTTGATTTCACCTTGTTGCCACAATTCTTTTTTTTCCAAAATTGTCAGCAATGAAGTGGCTTTTTCGATAGGGGTTTTATAGACTTCTTCTTCACTATCTTTCTTTTGTCTTTTCTTGAAATACCAATACCCCAAAGCCCCCAATCCTGCTAATAGGATAATTGCTAACAGGTATTTCCACCAATTGCCCCAATGACTTTCAGCGGCGACAATATCCTTGATATCGTACATTTTCTGTTGTAAAGTATCCACTTTCACATTGGCCACCTCAACCAAAATAGAATCAGAGAAAACCGGTATTTTGTTAATCAAGATGGATACTCTTGGAATCGTATATTTACCCGAATCAAATTGGGTTAGACCGTATTTTTTAATCAATTCGTAGCGATCATTGTTGCGAATTGTATCTATTGGATAGGAACGAATTACTTCTAAAGCACCCATGTTTTTCAAATTAGGAAAAACTACTCTGGCCGAAGTGTCCACCGAAGTTTTCAAAGTCAATCTGAACTCGGCTCCAATTTTAATGCGGGTCGTATCAATCGACGTCGTCACCTTTTGTGCAAAAAGTGCGGTGGAAAGAAGATAAAATACTATGAATGCTATTTTTTTCATTGATGCCTTTTAATACAATCTTTATCTCGATTTAAAATACCCTAATAATTTGGTTACATAACTTTCATCCACTCGGGTACTCACCACTCCGGCACCTGACTTACTAAAGGTTTCTATAAAATAGGCCACACGATCGTGATAGTATTTTTCATAATTCATGCGAACTGATTTAGATCCCGTATCTACTAATTGAATTGCGCCTGTTTCGGCGTCCAGCATTGGCACCATCCCCAAATTAGGTATTTTTTCTTCGCGAATATCGTACACTCGAATCCCTGTAATGTCGTGTTTTTTAGACGCTATTTTTAAAGTTTGCTCGTATTCCTGTGTCATGAAATCCGAAATAACAAAAACGATGGCTTTCTTTTTTTGTGTTCCCGATAAAAATTTCAAGGCTTGCGCTAAATCGGTCTTGTTACTTTTAGGTTCAAATTCGATCAACTCGCGAATGATTCGTAACACATGCGAACGCCCTTTTTTGGGTGGAATGTACAATTCGATGGTATCTGAAAACAGAATCAATCCAATCTTGTCATTATTTTGTGTCGCCGAAAAAGCCATCGTGGCGGCAATTTCAGTAACAATGTCTTTTTTAAATTGATTTTTGGAACCAAAACTCTCCGATCCTGAAATATCCACCATTAACATCATGGTCAATTCGCGTTCTTCTTCAAAAACTTTGACATGCGCTTCGTTATAACGCGCGGTCACATTCCAATCAATAGCACGAATATCATCACCATATTGGTATTGACGTACTTCGCTAAAAGTCATCCCACGTCCTTTGAAAGATGTGTGGTATTCGCCCGAAAAGATATGATCGCTCAATCTTCGGGTTTTGATTTCTATTTTTCGGACTTTTTTGAGTAGGTCTTTTGTATCCATTTTTTTACTGCCAAAAGGCGCAAAATCACAACATTTATCTTTCTAACAATTAAGGAACCTCAACTTCATTTACGATTTTGTTGATGATGTCAACTGAAGTAATATTTTCAGCTTCTGCTTCGTAAGTTACTCCAATTCTGTGGCGCAATACATCGTGAACTACAGCACGAACGTCCTCTGGAATTACATATCCTCTACGTTTGATGAAGGCGTAACATTTAGCGGCATTCGCCAAATTAATACTTCCACGTGGTGATGAACCAAAGCTAATCAATGGTTTTAAGTCGGCTAATTTGTATTTTTCTGGGTAACGTGTGGCGAAAATAATATCCAAAATGTATTTCTCGATTTTCTCGTCCATATATACTTCGCGAACTGCTTCTTGAGCGCGTAAAATTTGTTCGATAGAAACCACTTGGTTTACTTTTTCATAACTTCCGCTTAAGTTCTGACGAATCACTAAACGCTCTTCGTCCATTTTTGGATAATCAATTACCGTTTTCAACATAAAACGATCGACTTGCGCCTCTGGTAATTGGTAAGTTCCTTCTTGTTCAATTGGGTTTTGAGTAGCCAATACTAAAAATGGCTTATCTAGTTTAAAAGTGGTATCGCCAATAGTCACTTGTTTTTCCTGCATTGCCTCTAGCAAAGCCGATTGAACTTTGGCTGGCGCACGGTTAATCTCATCGGCTAAGACGAAATTGGCAAAAATAGGTCCCTTTTTGATTGAAAATTCATTCTGCTTGATGTTGTAGATCATCGTTCCAACAACATCCGCAGGTAATAAATCTGGTGTGAACTGAATTCGGCTAAACGAACCGGCTACAGCTTGCGAAAGGGTATTAATGGCTAACGTTTTAGCTAATCCTGGCACCCCTTCTAATAAGATATGCCCTTGGCCTAAAAGTCCGATTAACAATCGTTCTACCATGTGCTTTTGACCCACAATCACCTTGTTCATTTCCATAGTAAGGAGATCGATAAAAGCACTTTCTCTTTCTATTTTTTCATTAATTGCTCTAATGTCTAAAGTCGATGTATTCTCTTCCATTGTGATATTTTTTAAACCAATTTTAATAGGGTTTTCTTTTGCGAGTGCAAATTGAATTTTTTTTTAGAAGTAGGATGTTAAAGAATGGTTAAAACTTCAACGAAATCGCTAATTTTAAGGACGAATTGTGATTGAATTTGTCTATTTTTAAAAACTAGATCCAATTCAGCTAAAAATACTAGATTTACAAAATATAAATACTTCTTACCACAATGAGTAAAACTACTTTATCTCCTATTATTGCTGGAGCAATGAATTGGGGAATTTGGGACAAAAATCTCAACACCAAAGAAATGGACAATATCATCCATCTTTGCTTAGAAAATAAAATTACCACTTTTGATCATGCCGACATTTATGGCGATTACACCACCGAAGCTGATTTTGGAAAAGCCTTAGTTTCGAGTAAAATTGACCGAACTAAAATTCAATTGATTTCGAAATGTGGCATCCAAATGGTGACCAAAAATCGAAACAATTCAATCAAGCATTATGAGTATTCCAAGGACTATATTATATGGTCAGTAGAAAATTCATTAAAAAACCTGGCGACAGAATATCTAGATGTATTATTGTTGCACCGCCCGAGTCCGTTGATGCAAGCTGATGAAATTGCCGAAGCGGTAACCCAATTAAAAGCGGATGGAAAAATCGTTGATTTTGGTTTGTCGAATTTCACAGCTTCGCAAACTGAATTAATTCGTCAAAAAACCGAAGTAAGTTTCAACCAAATTCAATTCTCAGCAACCCATCACGAAGCCATGCTCGATGGAAGTTTGGATTATATGCAAACGAACAGCATTCGCCCCATGTCATGGAACCCACTGGGAAGTGTGTTTAGAGAAGATAACGAGCAAACCCGACGCATGAAAAAATTGTTAGCGCAATTGGTAGCTAAATATGGAGTGGGCTCTGACACGATTTTATTGTCTTGGATTTTACAACATCCTGCTCAAATAATTCCTATTGCAGGAACGGTAAACGTAGCCCGAATTCAGGCATTGATGAAAGCAACCGAATTGCCTTTGGAAAAAGAGGATTGGTTTGCAATTTGGAGTGGAAGTATGGGTAAAAATGTACCTTAAATTACAAAATAAAAAATGAACAAAATAGCCTTAATCACCGGAGCTACTAGCGGAATTGGAAAAGCAACTGCCGAAATTTTAGCCAAAAACAATTACAAATTAGTATTGTGTGGCCGTCGCCAAGATCGATTGGACGAGTTAAAGACTGCACTTTCTGAATTCACATCAGTCCATACTTTACAATTTGATGTGCGCGATAAAGAAGCCGTTTTTGCACAAATAAGCTCGCTCCCCAATGATTTTTCGGAAATTGATATTTTGATTAACAATGCGGGAAATGCCCACGGATTGGATCCCATTCAAACAGGAAGCCTTGACGATTGGGATGCCATGATTGATGGCAATATCAAAGGTTTGTTGTATGTTTCAAAAGCTATTATTCCGAAAATGACAGCGCGCAAATCAGGACATATTATCAACATTGGGTCTACAGCTGCCAAAGAAGTCTATCCAAATGGCAACGTATATTGTGCTACTAAACACGCCGTTGATGCTTTGAATCAAGGGATGCGAATCGATTTAAATGCGTTTGGAATTCGCGTAGGCGCGATTCACCCTGGAATGGTTTCTACTGAATTTAGTAGTATTCGCTTTAAAGGCGATGAAGAAAAAGCGCACAATGTATACAAAGGGTTTACGCCCTTGTATGCAGAAGATATTGCTGATATTATTCATTTTGTAGTGTCCAGACCTTATCATGTGAACATTGCCGATTTAGTGGTAATGCCCACTGCACAAGCTTCTTCAGGAATTGTCAATCGTTCTTTACCATAATATTGCCTATTAAAATAAAAGAACTTGTATGATTAATAAGCGCATTTTAATTAAAAATCTACTTACACATAACGATGAAGGTTCTTTTTATGACAAAAAACGCCAATTAAATTTACATAATCGAGAAGGCAAAGCTAAGTTTTTAAAACACATTTGTGCTTTATCAAATTCCAATCCCGCCAATAATTCTTATATAGTTGTTGGAGTGGAAGATCAAAATAATGAAATTATAGGTACTGATTTTTATGATGATAGTCGCATTCAAAACTTAGTCAATGCGTATTTGGAAAATCCGCCCAAAATACAATATGAAAATGTGCCTTTCCCTAATTTACCTAAGGATAAAGTAATCGGTTTAGTAACTATTAGAGCTAATTCCAAAAAGGCTTCTTTTAAAAAAGGAATTTATACTATTCCTATTCATAGTACTTTTATACGAATTGGGAGTAACACTACTCCTGTTGAAAGGGGTTTTGAAAACAATTTTCAAAACCACGAAACGGTTATTGGAATTGAAAACAATTCAAGAAATAGTATTGAATATACATTAGACAATGTCATTGACTTTTTGAATTATAGACACAAAGACATTAACTCTAAATACAAAGTATTTAAAGAATTATTTGTTATATGTTGGGCTGGAATTGAAAAAAAATCTAAAAATACAACTTACTTATCTAGAGTCGATATTGAACTTATCAATGAACAAATTAAACTGTTTTATTCTGCTCAAGATGTGGTTGAGATAACATTTGATGAAGATAGTTTTACCATTATAGAATATGTTCCTTTGGATCTAAATGATAGAATAGACTATTACCCTCTCGAAGAACAAACCATTCATTTTCAAGATAATGGCTATTACAATATAAGCCGAAAAATACTTTTTCAACCGCCATCATTTAACAAAAAAATATTACATCATGTCTATAATAACAATATCTCATTGCTCCAAAAATTAGAAAATCAAAGAACTTTGACAAAATCAGAACAAAAAGACTTGGAAAATTTACCTTCCACTTTTATGGTTTGTTATCTCAATGGTTTTGAAAATGCAAAACAAAAATTGATCGACGCAAAGCAATTACTAAAACCTTTTCCTCAAATATATTCGTCATTTAAAGAATCCTTACGCATTTTAAGAAAATTGAAATACGATGTCCAATAAACATTCTGTTTATTACTATTCTTCAAAAAATAAATTGGGATAATCTGTAATAATTCCATCAACTCCGAGGGCAACAAATCTTCGAATGGTTTCTAGATCGTTAACTGTCCATGGTATTAGTTTAATCTTTTTCGATCTACACTCTTGAACCAAATTTAAGTCTACTAACTCTTGTGCAGGACTATAAATGGTTGGTGTAAATCCTAAGTCTTCAATTTGTTTTTCGAATGATTTTTTGTCAAATGCCTCAACCAATAAAGCGGTTTTTATAGATGGATATTTTTGATGTAAATACTGTAAAGACCTACTATCAAAAGACTGAACAATAACTCTGTTTTGAATCTTTTTTTCAAGAATCACTGCCATTATTAAATCAACAAATTCTTGTGGTTCAGGATGGTATACATTATCTGTCTGTGGTTGTATTTTAGTTTCAATATTATAAAAAAGCGGTTGTTTATTATTGGTTTTGGCATGCATTTCTACTGAATCAATAACCTCCGTAAGTAATGGTTTATTCGCTTTATTTTTTTGTTGTTGCAAAAATCTAGGGTGAACTTTTTGTCCAACATCATATTTCTTGACCTTTGAATACACCATTTCATAGATATTCAATTCTCTTTCATTAGATTCTGAAACATATTCCCCATTAGGAAGTGTCGTGATTTCATGATTAAAAAAAGGTTCGTGACTCAAAATAACTTTTTTGTCTTTTGTGATTACTAAATCCATCTCGAGTGTTGTTACCCCTAAATCTATAGCCTTTAAAAATCCCGGAATAGTATTTTCGGGATACAAACCCCTACAGCCTCGATGACCTTGTTTATCTAATTGCTCCATATTTATAGAGGATTGAGCTAAAGAAACCAATGAAAAATTCATAAGCAGAATTAGTAAATACATTTTACAATTAATACCTTTCATTGGATTCAAAATTTTGATGTTTGTGACTAAATAACAAATCTAAGTAAAATAAAAAAAGGGATGCAAAATCCAAGATTAACTTTAAGTCAATTTAGTTACAAGTGGTGTGATTTAGATTAAAGTGATTTGTGTTATTTTTGTAGGAGATACCAATTTATGAGAACATTAGTTATAGGCGATATTCATGGTGGCTTGCGTGCACTACATCAAATTCTAGAAAGAGCCAAAGTCAGCCCAAATGACAAACTGATTTTTTTAGGAGATTATGTCGATGGTTGGAGCCAATCGCCTGAAGTGATTGACGCGCTAATTGCCATGAAAGCAACACATACTATAGTTTGTATTCGTGGCAATCATGATGATTTGCTGTTGGAGTGGTTGAAAAACGGAACCGATAATCCGCAATGGTTTGATCATGGTGGAGAAGCTACTGTTACGGCCTATCAAAATCGCGATGCTGCCACTTTAGCTGCCCACATCCATTTCATAGAATCCTTAGTGGATTTCCATCTAGACGAACAAAATCGATTGTTCATTCATGCCGGATTTACCAATGTGAATGGAGTTGATTTTGAATATTTCCCAAAGCTTTTTTATTGGGATAGAAGCCTCTGGGAAACTGCTTTGGCTTTGGACAAAAACATGAAAACTACTGATTTGGCTTATCCAAAACGACTTAGTTTGTATAACGAAATTTTTATTGGACATACTCCCGTATCGCGAATTGGAAAAACTATTCCCGTTCAAATGGCGAATGTTTGGAATGTTGATACCGGAGCCGCTTTTAGAGGTCCATTAACTATTATGGATGTGGATTCTAAAACCTATTGGCAGAGTGAAAATTTAGACGTTTTGTACCCCAACGAAAAAGGAAGAAACTAAAATTATTTCTTAGCCACAAATCTTGGATCGGTATCCATAACCGTCCCACAATTGGAACAAGTGCGTAAAGATTCAGATCCGTAGAAGTGTTCAAAATGAGACAAGAAGTCTTTCTCAATATTGTACAGCTCAAAATAGACTTCGTATAATTTGTGATTGCACGAATCACAATGCCAAAGCAAACCATCTGTAAATCCTAAGCCGGCTCTTTTACGCTCAATCACTAAGCCTATGGAACCTTCTGAACGAACTGGTGAATGGGGAATTTTAGCTGGATTCAAGTACATGTCTCCGGCCTGCAATTTCATTTCTTTGCGTTCTCCGTCTTCCTGAATGACTACTGTAATACTGCCTTCTAATTGGTAAAATAATTCTTCCGTTTCGTTATAATGGTAATCTTTTCGGGCGTTGGGTCCCGCCACGATCATAACAATATAATCTCCCGATTCAGTATATACATTTTTATTCCCAACTGGCGGTTTCAATAAATGACGGTTTTCATCAATCCATTGATTCAGGTTGAACGGTTTTGCAATAGCCATAGTCTAATTTTTGAAAGCGTAAATTTAGTCAAATATCTTGGCTAATTTTTCTCTTTGATCAAATAAATATAGACTGGAAAATGATCGCTAAAACCAATTTCGGTAGCCGAATGCCGCAAAGGATATCCTTTGAAGGAACCCGATTTTTGAATTAAAAAAGACTTATTGTATATTCCTGCTTTCCAGAATTGCCAAGAAGAATACACGTTTTTCAATAATGATTCTGAGACCATTATTTGGTCAAAAATATCCCAAGCATCGCGATGTGCAATGGTACCCATCCCTCTTATTTGCATTTCTTCAAAAGGATTGAAAATGCCAAATTGCGGAGTTTCCCTTTTTTTGGCCTTGGCACCCAAAGCAATTTTTACGCTTTTGTTATAGGGCCCATCATTTAAATCGCCCATGGTGATCACTTTGGCATTGGGATTAATTTGCTGTAGCGAATCCATTATTTTTCTATTTAAGGCTCCTGCCGCTTCCCGAAAGGGGCTCGATCGTTGCTCTCCGCCTGAGCGAGAAGGCCAATGATTGACAATCAGATGGATTTCTTCGCCCTCTAAAAATCCTGTAACCAAGAGTTGGTCTCGTGTATACACTCTTTTATTCTTGGGACTGACTATTTCAATATCATCCGTGTTTTCAGCTGTCTCATTCTTGGGTTTTGCTTCTCCTTGGAACACATACAATGGGATATTGGCATATGAAGTTGGCTGAAAAAAGTTTTTTCGATACAATAAAGCAACATCAATCCCTCTTTTGTCTGGAGAGTCAAAATGGATAATGCCGTACGTTTTATCCGCTAAGTTGGGTTGCTGGATTAGATCTTCTAACACGCCTCTATTTTCTATTTCGCACCCGCCTATGAAGGTTGGAGATTCTGGATTTTCTGAGCTGCCAATTTCTGCCAAAACTCGAGCAAGATGGGTTAACTTTTTTTGGTATTTGTCAAAAGTCCAGTGTTGAGACCCTTTTGGCGTCCAATCTTCATCAAATGTGTTAGGGTCATTTATGGTGTCAAACAAATTTTCAAAGTTGTAAAACGCAACCGTATGAATTCGGAATTTTTTAGATTGTCCAAGGGACTTTGGAGACAAAGACACTAACAGAAGACAACAAAGAATGGGGCAGATTCTCATAACTATAGGATTTAGGACAATGATTAATGGGTTTAGTAAAACTAAGAAATTGGGAGGGAAATAAAAAGTGATTTCGGATTTGTCTATATTTGTTTAAAAATAAATACTGTTGCACAACAGATTTCATTTATGAGAAAAACTTTCTTCTTATTCATTATAAGTTTACTTTCTATCACTATGCAAGCCCAAACGACTATGATTACACCACCCTATTTACAAAAAGGAGATACTGTTGCTATTTTAGCCACTGCCCGAAAACATATCGTGAAAAGTATGCAGCCTACTATTGATTTATTAAAAAGTTGGGGCCTTAACGTTGTCATTGGGAAAAGTATTGGCTTAGAAGAAAATCAATTAGCTGGAAGTGATGAACAACGTGCTGCCGATTTACAAGAGCAATTAAACAATCCTTCCATTAAAGCAATATGGTGTGCACGTGGTGGTTACGGTACGGTAAGAGTAGTTGATTTAATTGATTTTACAGCATTCAAAAAATCTCCAAAATGGTTAGTCGGTTTTAGCGATGTTACCGTTTTGCACAACCACCTCAATACAATGGGCTACAAATCCATTCATGGCATTATGCCTATTAGTCTTGCTAAAGCGAGTAAGGAAGCGATTGAAAGTTTGCGTTTGTCTTTATTTGGAAAACCTTTACAATATGCCATTGATCCACATCCTATGAACCGATTAGGCAAAGCGACTGGCGAAGTAGTAGGCGGTAATTTATCTATCTTATATAGCTTATTGGGTTCGCCCTCAGCTATTGATTGCAAAGATAAAATTTTATACATCGAAGATTTGGACGAATACCTGTACCATATTGATCGTATGATGATGAACTTGAAACGTAATGGTTGTTTGGAAAGTCTCAAAGGAATCATTGTAGGTTCTATGACCGATATGAAAGACAACGATATCCCTTGGGGAAAAAATGCGCTTGAAATTGTTCAAGATGTGACAAAACAATATAAAATTCCTATGGTTTTTAACTTTCCTGCTGGTCACATTCACGACAACAGAGCCTTGATTTTAGGCGCTACTGCTACAATTGAAGTAACTGAAAATTGTAGTACTGTGGTGTTTGAATAACTCTATTTAATCTTCATTGATATGGCCGAACATAACGAATTAGGAAAACTTGGAGAAGAACTAGCGGCCGAATACCTTCAAAAAAATGGTTATGCTATTTTGGAAACCAATTGGGTATTTCAAAAAGCTGAAATTGATATTTTGGCACAAAAAAACAACACCTTAGCTGTTGTAGAAGTAAAAACCCGATCTTCTATTGAATTTGGTCTTCCACAAGACTTTGTTAAGCCAAAAAAAATCCAATTATTAGTAAAAGCAGTTCATGCTTATGTAACCGAAAACGATTTAGATCTTGAGGTGCGTTTTGACATCATCGCTATTAGTAAAAAAGAGCAAGAATTTGTTATTGAACACCTTACGGACGCATTTTTTCATTTTTGAGTATTTTTTTTGATGTTATATTTGTAACAAATTGTTTTTTTATTTATATTTGCAGCGGTTTTTAACACAACTACAACAACCCTAACTACTATTTTTAAAACAACAACTAAATCCTACTACTATGAAAACTGTTTCGTCCATTGTAGAAAATTACATCAAAACAAAACCCTTTTTACTGAATGCTTTATCGCTAGGAATCATTAATTTGACTTCGCTATCACGCAATATTATGAGTGAATTAGAGAATGAATTTGGCAAAGAAGTAAAACAAGGCGCTATTGTAATGGCCTTGAAAAGGTTGACCGAAGAATTGGACTTTAAATTGAATCACAAAATCAATAAAGTCATCAAAAACATCGGAGAAATTACTGTTCGTTCTGAACTGACTGATTACACTTTTGCCGCTTCTGAAACTGTTTTGAACAAACAAGCCGATTTAATCACAGACATTAATAGTCATTCCGATATTTTTTATACTTCGTCAAGAGGGGTAAATGAAACAAATATTGTAGTGAGTAGCAGCGTAAATCATTTGGTTGACAAACATTTTGCCAACGAAAAATTGATTCAAAAACTAGAAAATCTAGCTTCTATTACCGTAAAATTACCCAAAGAAAATATTGTAGTTCCAGGAATTTATTATTTCATTTTCCAACGCTTGGCTTGGGAAGGAATCATTATCAATGAGGTAATTTCAACATCCAATGAGTTTACCATATTAGTTAGCGAAAATGAAGTCGATGTAGCTTTCAAAGTAATTAAGGATTTGAAAAACTAAATTCATTATAAACAAAAAAGCCTCCTAATTTGGAGGCTTTTTTGTTCTTATTGGTTACCCATCAATTCCATTAACTCTAATGCTCTGCGAATTGATTTCACATTATCAAACGTCAATAACAATCGTAATCCATTAGGTGTTTGTTTTTCTTTCATTTTGCACAATGCACTTTGCTTTTGCACAAACTGCAATACTTGATGAAAACGTCCTGATTGGTAGTAATTCGACTGTTGATCAGACACAAAATACCCAATCATTTTGCCTTGTTTCATGACCAGCTTTTCAATACCTAAGCCTGTGGCAATCCATTTGATTTTCATACTACTTAACAAAGAAATTGCTTGTTTTGGCAACGGACCAAAACGGTCAATCAATTTGTTTTCATAGGCCAAAAGTGATGTTTCGTCTTTGATGTCAGCCAACTCATTGTACAATAGCAATCGTTCCGAAACCGTATTAATATATTCATCTGGGAACAATAATTCAAAATCGGTATCTAATTGCAAGTCTTTGACATATTCTTTGGTTTCAATATCATTTTTCTCAGGATACAGCTCCTTGAATTCGTTTTCCTTCAGCTCTTCGATGGCTTCATTCATGATTTTTTGATAGGTGTCAAACCCAATTTCGTTGATAAAACCACTTTGTTCTCCTCCTAACAAATCACCTGCGCCACGAATTTCTAAGTCTTTCATGGCAATATTAAATCCGCTACCCAATTCACTAAATTGTTCCAAAGCCTGAATTCGTTTTCGAGCGTCATCTGTCATGGCAGAATAAGGTGGGCAAATGAAATAACAAAACGCTTTTTTGTTGCTTCGTCCCACACGACCTCGCATTTGATGCAAATCAGACAATCCAAAATTATTGGCATTGTTAATGAAAATCGTATTGGCATTTGGGACGTCCAAACCGCTTTCGATAATGGTGGTCGCTACCAAAACATCAAACTCGCCATTCATAAATGCCAACATCAATTCTTCGAGTTTAGCACCTTCCATTTGGCCATGCCCAATTCCAACGCGGGCATTAGGCACTAATCGCTGTATCATTCCCGCAATTTCTTTGATGTTTTCTATGCGGTTATTGATAAAAAAGACTTGACCGTTACGTTGAATTTCATAGGAAATGGCATCGCGAATCAATTCTTCATTGAAGCCCACCACATTGGTTTCAATAGGATAACGATTCGGCGGTGGTGTGGTGATTACCGATAAATCGCGGGCTGCCATCAACGAGAATTGTAAGGTTCTCGGAATGGGCGTAGCCGTTAGGGTCAACGTATCTACATTGGCAGCGATTGTTTTGAGTTTGTCTTTGACGTTTACCCCAAATTTTTGTTCCTCGTCTACAATCAATAAGCCAAGGTCTTTAAAAACCACATTTTTGTTTACTAACTGATGGGTTCCAATAACAATATCTAGTTTCCCTTCGGCTAATTGCTTGAGGGTTTCAGCTTTTTGTTTGGCCGTTCTAAATCGGTTCAAATAACCGACGGTTACCGGCATGTCTTTCAATCGTTCCGAAAAAGTGCGGTAATGTTGGTAGGCCAAAATAGTTGTGGGCACCAAAACAGCAACTTGTTTGCTGTTGTCCACCGCCTTAAAAGCGGCACGAATGGCCACCTCTGTTTTTCCAAAACCTACATCGCCACACACCAAGCGGTCCATCGGGCGATCACTTTCCATATCGGCTTTTACTTCCTGAGTCGATTTGATTTGGTCCGGCGTATCTTCGTAGATAAACGAACTTTCTAATTCGTTCTGCAAATAACTATCCGGCGCATATTGAAAGCCTTTTTCCAAACGTCTTTTGGCATACAGCTGAATCAAATTGAACGCAATATGTTTGACGCGGGCTTTGGTTTTTTGTTTTAAAACTTTCCAAGCATTCGACCCTAATTTATAAATTTTAGGAGGCGTGCCGTCTTTGCCATTGTATCTTGAAATTTTGTGCAAGGAGTGAATACTCACATACACAATATCATTATCGGCATACACCAACTTAATCGCTTCTTGTGTTTTGCCTTCGACTTGTATTTTTTGTAAACCGCCAAATTTTCCAATTCCGTGATCGATATGCGTAACATAATCTCCTACCGAAAGCGAAGTCAGTTCTTTCAGGGTAATGTTTTGCTTTTTGGAATAGCCGTTTTTGATGCTAAATTTATGATAACGTTCAAAAATCTGATGATCGGTATAGCAGGTGATTTGATTTTCTTCGTCAATAAATCCTTGGTACAAAGGCAAAACAACGGTATTGTATTGCTTGCGAATATTCTCTGAATTTGCCTCATCCAAGGTTTCAAAAATATCATGAAAACGCTTGGCTTGATTGTCATTGGAACAGAACAAATAGTTTTTGTAACCATTAAAATGATTGTCGTTCAAATTGTTCAACAACAAATCAAATTGTTTGTTGAAAGAGGGTTGCGGCTGCGTATGAAAATCGAACTTTTTGATCGTTTTAAATATTGGTTTAGATGCCAATTCCACCACCGAAAAATTCAGTGCGCGTTTCACAAATTGTTCTTGATTCAAAAATAATTGCTCTGGCGTGGCGTGTTTAATGTCTTTTGATAGTTTTTCAAACGCTTCTTCAGCCTTGGCAAATTGCTTGTCCAATTGGCTTAAAAAGCCTTCGGTATTTTGAATAAAAAGCACCGTTTTTTCAGAAATATAATCCAAAAAACTTTCTCGATTTTCCTGTAAAAATTTATTTTCTACATTTGGAATAATGGCAATTTTCTTTTGTTGTTCCAATGACAATTGGGTAGCCACATCAAAGGTTCTTATACTATCCACTTCGTTGCCAAAAAACTCGATTCGGTACGGATTATCATTAGAAAATGAAAACACATCAACGATTCCGCCTCGAACCGAAAATTCTCCAGGTTCAGTTATAAAATCCACTCTTTTGAATTCGTATTCGAACAACACTTCGTTGATAAAATCAATCGAAATTTGGTCGCCCACAGCGACTTTCAAGGTGTTTTTATCCAATTCCTTTCGAGTGACCACTTTTTCAAAAAGCGCTTCAGGATAACTTACAATAATAGCTGGTTTTTTGCGTGAGTTGATGCGGTTTAAAACTTCGGCACGAAGCAACACATTCGCATTATCGGTTTCTTCTATTTGATAGGGGCGTCGAAAAGAAGCGGGATAAAATAATACATCTTGGTCGCCCACCATTTGTTCTAAATCATTCAAATAGTAAGCGGCTTCTTCTTTGTCATTTAAAATCAATAAAAAAGGTAGTTCTGATTTTTTAAAAAGAGAGCGAATTAGAAATGAAATAGAGGATCCCACCAATCCAGACAGCTGTATTTTTGGAGTGTTATTTTGCCCTAAAAGCGTCGAAATTTGCTCCGTTTTAGGCGAATTGTCGTAAATAGAATAGATAGTTTTACTCAACGCGTGGGAGATTAGGGTCTACTGTTGTATTTGGAATTGCTCTTGTAGTGTCAAGCATTCTCAACATATCCGATTCACCTTCCTCAACTGGAATTTTACTTTTTTCGGTAATTTTATCCATTTGTCTTTGCAAAGAAACCAACTCTGCATTGATTTCGCTTATCAAAACAACTACTTTTTTATCCGGAATAGCATCCAAGTGAATGAATAAATCCAATAAACGCACTTTCGTAATTAAAGTGCCTATTCTACTTTTGATTTGCGGTTGTTGGAATTGGTAGGGTATGTTATTATTGAGTAGCACCACTTTCTTGGAAAGCTCTGCTGCTTTTTTCTGAAATGCACTAATCGTTTTACTGGGTTTTTGACCTAATTCTTCTAAGAATTGACGAAATTCAGTCCAACTTGCAACACTTTGTTCTGAAGTGGTGTTAATTGGTACAGCATAAAAATCCCAGCTTTTGCTGATGTTTTTATAAATCACTTCCTTTTTTTGAGCTGCTTTTTTATTTTCGGCATTAGGTTGCTGATTGTCCTCTTTGCATGAAGCCATTAGAAAAAAAAGAGCGCATAAAAGAACTGCCGAGTATTTCATATCCATTTTTATTGGTTCACAAAGTTACAAACTATATTTACAATACGGAATTCCTTAGAAAGATTAACAACTCCATTTTGAATATAAAAGACTTCAAATTATCAATTGATAATATTTTTAATACTTTTATAATTTATACCATAATTCTATGCTTAAAATAAAACACTTTTTCTTAGTAATTTTTGTACTGATTTTCATCAACTGTTCTAAAGATGAGCCTGTTGATTCTCAAGAAACAAAACCTTTAGTTTCAGCTATTGATATAGGAAATAGTGAATTGCCTTATATTAAAATTAAAACCATCTCTTCTGTTTTAAACGAACCTAAAATTGCTGGTGAAATGGAAATTTATATCAATAAAAAAAGAGTTTTGAATAGCACGATTGGTATTGAATATAGAGGATCTACTTCGTATCGAATTTCCGACAAAAAATCATTTGGTATAGAAACTCGAGATGCTAGTGGAAAAGGGAAAGATGTAAGTATTTTAGGTTTTCCCGCCGAGGAAGATTGGATTTTGACCGGAGATGTGTTTCAGGCGCCGAATACCATATTTGACCGAACGTTAATGTACCATTATCTTGGCTATGAATTGTTTCGCAATATGGGTAATTATTCCAGCCGCTCTAAATTTGTGGAAGTAGAGTTGAACGGAGTATATATTGGAGTCTATGTTTTGATGGAAAAATTAAAAAGAGGACCAGACAGAATCAACATTGAATCATTAATAGCTGCTGATACTGACGCAGCAAAAATTACTGGGGGTTATATTTTAAAAATTGATAAAACATCCGGAAGTGATGTTTTAGGAACGCATCCCCTTTCTTATTATGATACTAATTGGGATGACGATTGTCGCTATACAGAATTCAATAGTTTTAGATCTAATTATGATATCAATCGTAATCGGATTGCTTTTCCTGCATATGGTGCTCCATACCATAGCAACAAATATTTAGAAACTTATTTTGTTTACGATTATCCCAAAGCTGAAACCATTAATGCTTCTCAAAAAGCCTATATAAAGAATTATGTAAATGATTTTGAAACCGCATTACTAACCGATAATTTCTCTACGAACACCAGAACCTATACTAATTTTATTGATAGAAAAAGTTTTATTGATTTATTTATTATCAACGAAGTGGCAGGTAATATTGACGGTTATCGTTTAAGTACCTATATGCACAAAGCCCGAGGTGGAAAGTTAAAAATGGGACCTATTTGGGATTTGAATATCGGGTATGGCACTGGAGGAAGAGTTCCTGTTAACGATTGGATATATAACTATAATAGTTATGTGACAAATGACGCTTGGATGGTTCCTTTTTGGTGGAAACGACTTATGGAAGATCCGCAATTTAGAAGTGAATTAAAATCACGCTGGACAGAATTACGTGCAAATGCACTTAGTACTTCAAAAGTGCTCGAATTAACTACTACTACTGCAAGCTATTTAACTAATAATAATGCCATTATTAGAAATTATACCAAGTGGACGGGTATTACTAATAATTATAACAACAGCGTTAATGAATTAAAAACCTATCTCACGAATAGGTTGGCTTGGATAGATTCTAAAATTGCAACTTTTTAATTGTTACTTGTTTCTTTTTTTTAGCCTAAGAGAATACTCTATATTCGCTCCAATGACTTGAAACAATCTGTCATAAGTAGCTTTTGCATAATCTAAACGGTAGATATAAAACAAGTTTAGTTTTGTACTATTGGCTACTTTTATTTTAATCCCTGCCGTGTTTCTCCAATTGTCAATAGCACGAGTTTCTCCAAATTTTATTATTGGTTCAGTAGAAATATACAGATCAATCCGATCCGTTGGTGCGTAATTAGTTTCAAAGCGAGCACGCCAATACCCTTCTTTTTGGTTTTCTTTTAATTCGTCTTCAAAATCTTGTAATTGATTTTGTATCAACAATCGAAAACCCAATTTAAAACGATCAATTTCTTTCGTTGCTTCTCCACCAAAACTAATACGATGATAAGTGCCTTTTTGTACTAAGGCCAATCTATAATCTGATTGAAGCTCTATTGTCTTGTTTATTTTTTTTGTTATTCCAACTGAGCTGTAGGAGCCATTGTACAATTGTAAGTCATTGATAAATCTCGTTTGAAAATCTAAGCTGGTTTCCCAGCCGTTTGGCAAATCCAATTTTAATTTAGCTCCAAACCATCCCTGATTATCCTTGGGATCCGACTTTGATGTTTATGCAAACAAATCGTCAGTATGAATAGCTATAAAAACTATTGTTACATACAGTAAACCGTTTAGTTTAATTTTCATAGTAGTAAATTGTAATAGTACAAGAGTCTTTCAAATAATCAATGTTGTCAACCGATAATCTATGAATTTCAATACCTATTTTGTTTTTTAACTCTTTCATTAATTCCGATTGTTTAGATTGATTGATATAATCAAGAGAGTCAAAAATGATTGTTTTTGACACTTCTTTTTTACCCCAAAGAGAATTTTCAAGAATGTAAGTCAATGCAATAATTACAAAACAAAACAAAACAATTTCAATTCCGTCTGGAGGTCCAATTGCGGTTAGTAAACCAATCGAAATACTCAAAAACAAATAGGTCATGTCTTTTGGCCCAATGCCTTCAGTCCTATAACGCAAAACCGAAAAAACCGCAAATAATCCAAAGCCTGCTCCAGTACTCATTTCAACTTTATTCAACATAAATGAAATGAAAAAAATGATAGAATTGAAACCGAAAAAAGTTAAAAACAAATCGATTTTTTTATAATTTTTATAATATATGAAACGAAAAAGAATAAAAACGGTGAGTAAATTCAACAAATATCGAAACCCTAATAAATTAAATATGACGTTTAATACTGTATTATCCATTGTTGTTTGCGTTTATAAATTGATTAAAGATCATTTTAAAGTTGTTCTTCTTTAAAGTTGGATTCAATGAAATTAGTCCCAAACAATATTTACTTAAAGAACCCGATCTAATTTTGTGTTTTTTCATAATTGTATTAAAATGAATTGTTGAAATATTATCTGCTTTTACCTCGGCAATTACAAGATTATTATATTGAATGAATTGTTGCTTTTCAAAGAAAGTTAAATTAAAATCCAATGTTACTTTTTCTTTTTTTTGTTTATGGAGTAGTGTTATTCTTGTGTATTCAGAACACAAACTTTGATGCAAATCGGATCCAATAATCTTAGTGTGAGCTTCAATAAACTCTTTGGATTCAGACCAATTGTTGATTATATTTCTAAATTTAATGGTCAAGTTTTTATTAGTTTTGGTTTTTACCTCTATGTATTTTTGACCCGTTTGATTATATTCCCTTTCGCGAATTTTAAACCTATTGCCCTTCCTATTATGATGGTCAAAATAGAATTTTAAATCAGATGTATCATAGTAATTTGTACTGTATTTAAATTCGGTCAACTCATTTATTTTTAATAAGTCATAATCGTTTTTACAATCATTTAAAATCGATTCGAGTAATGCTATTGGAATAATAAATTTTATTTCTTTTCTATTCAACAAAAGCGCCCTGTCTTCCAAATAAGACAACGATATTGTATTAAAAAAATGTAATATATCCCAATTCAAATTAATGCTGTTTAGTTTATAAATGTAGTAATAATAAATAATATCAGGTAGTGTCGCCAAATTAAGAACTAATAAGCCCAAAAACACCTTTACTAATTGACAATTCACTTTATAAATTTGATAAACGACTTTATTACTTTTGAATTTAATTAAATTTGTATCCAATTGAATTACGCTTTTCTTAATCCAATAAATATTGTGAATTATAAACGCTTCAATACGTATTTTCATTATGACAATTAAGCATTCCTTTTTCCATTTAAAAATAGCGTTGGTATTTGTACTAATTTGCTCTAATTTGAGTTGGTCTCAAGTCAAATTCCCACAATTCAAAAGCAAATTAGATCAAACACTTTCTGAAGATGAATTGTATTTAAGCCAAAAAAATAATTCTCTGGAGCAATTAAAAGAAAAATTGCGTCATACAAAAGTGCTTCAAGATCGCTATCCGATTTTAGAAAAATTATACGAAGAATACAAATCCTACCAATCGGATTCGGCTTTAGTCTATGCCAAAAGAAGTGTACAAATTGCCATCAAAAATAAAAATACTGTCCAAATAACTAAAGCCCAACTCAACTTGGCTTCCATTTTAGGAACTCTCGGAATGTACAATCAAGCCTTAGATATTCTTAACACTATAGAGCCTTCGGTGGCGCAACAATTAAAAGGGGAGTTTTATTGGACTAAAAGAATTGTATATGGAGGCCTTGCAGGTTATGCTACAAGTGTAGAAGAAAAAAACACATACAATCAGTTAGGTAATGAAAATCGTGACAAAGCGATAACAAATTTGTCCAAAAAATCACCTGAATACATTCTTGCAATAGCAGGTCAATTTTTATCTCAAAAAAAACACGACCAGGCCATTGCTTTGTTGCTTCCCTATTTTGATAAAATTGAAAACTCAGATCCTAATCGAGCTGTAATTGCTTATTTGATTTCTGAAAATTACAAAGCAAAAAAAGACAAAGAACAAGAGAAAAAATGGCTAGCGATTTCGGCTATTTCCGATTTAGAATTGGTGAAGAAAGAAAATATTTCCTTGCGAGAACTCGCTTTTATGCTGTATGAAGAAGGCGATATTGAATCGGCCTATGAATATATCAAACGTTCTTTAGACGATGCCGTTTTTTGCAATTCTAAACTTCGAACCTACGAAATTTCCAAAATGCTTCCCATTATCAATGAAACCTATGAAGCCAAAAATAAATCGGCAAAAGCCCAGTTGATCGTATTTTTAGTCAGCGCGAGCGTTTTGGCTTTATTTTTATTGGGTGTTTTGATTTTGCTTTTCAAGCAAATGAAAAAAGTAGCGAAGGCACAAAAAAATGTAGAATTGGCTAACAATCAACTCTCGGTATTGAACCAACAATTGCAAGGTTTCAATTCCAAATTGAATCAAACCAATCTAGAATTGGCCGAAACGAGTTTGCTCAAAGAAATTTATATAGGCCGTTATATGGACCAATGTTCTGTTTACATTGGAAAAATGGAGGAATACAGTCAAAAATTAAAAGTGATGGCTACAGCTGGAAAAGTAAACGACTTGGTGAGCACTGTAAAATCTAAAGCGTTTATCGACAAAGAATTAAAAGAATTCTATTCGCAATTTGACCAAACTTTCGTCCAGCTTTTTCCCACTTTTGTGGCAGAATTCAAAGACTTATTGAACGAACCGGAAGCTATAATCATCAAAAAAGGGGAAGTTCTAAATCCCGAGTTGCGCCTCTTTGCGCTCATTCGTCTGGGCATCAAAGACAGTGCTAAAATTGCAGAGTTTTTGCGATATTCCGCTTCTACGATTTACAACTACCGTTCCCAAATTAAGAACAAGGCCAAAGGACCTCGTGAACAGTTTGAACTAAAAGTGATGGGTATTGGAACTAACTCAAAATGATGAATTGAAACTATTTTTTCAACTTGATAACAATAACTCCACTCGCGCCTCTTGAACCGTAGATAGAAGCTTCCGCATCTTTCAAAACGTTGATACTTAGTACTTCGTTTGGCACAATGAAATCAATACTAGACACTACATTTCCATCTACTATAAACAAAGGTTCTGTATTGTTTCTAATTGAATTAATCCCTCTAATAATTATAGTGTTGTCTTGTTGGACTGTTACCCCTGCAATTCGGCCGCGCATCATGTCGTAAATCGTTCTATAGGTAACGGTGGTTTTATCTTTCCCTGGTTTTAAACCATTCGGAGGGGTAATCGATTTATCAGTTACCGGAGCGGTATCTAAATACATAAAGTTCATTTTGGTTTCTTTGGTGAAAGCGCTGCTCAACCAACCGTATTTTTTGGAATGTACTTTCAAAGTTTTCACATTTTCAGGAACAATTAGGGTATATTCTCCCAACTTGTTAGTCGTCACTTGAGTTGCTGTAGAATCCAAAAACAATTCAGCACCAGACACCGCTTTGTTTTTATAGTTTACTACTTTTCCAGTCACTGTAGTTTGTGCCTGTACAAAACCACTTGTTAGTAAAAGAGTACAAATTATTTTATTTATTGTTTTCATTGGAGGTCAATTAGGTTAGTGGTTTATAATGCTAAATGTACTGGATAAATAGATTCAAAAAACAAAAGCCACTTACACTTTTGTAAATGGCTTTTGCAATCAATTATTTTTTTACGTTGTATTTTTCGGTTCTAGCGTCTTTGATTATCCCTTTCCAGTTCAATCCAAAACCAAAATCGTATACATTCCCATTGGAATCGCGATACGGAATCATATCGTGTGGTACGTCTTCAAATTGTTTTTCAACCGTTGTCATATCGATCGGCATTTGTAAGGGTAACAAACCTGAAGGTTCTGTTTTCCCAGAAACAATATCCAATAAGGCTTCCATTTGCACTCCAAATTCGCCTACAATAGCATCCACCTCTTTTTCAAATTCGCCAAAAACCATTGGATTAGAAACGGAAATCGCTACTAATACTGGTTTACCATTCATCGCTTTTTTAGTGTCTAAAATAGTATTCAAATCGGGATATGAATTCGATTTTGAAGTCTTGTTCAAATACGAACGATTGGTAATAGTGGGATCAATTACAGGATCTCCAGCTGCCATACTTTGCGCTCTGGCATCAGTTGCCGTGTAGTCTTTTAATTGCAAACTAATTGGTACATATCCATTTCCACCCGATTCTCTATCGGCTCTGCTGTATCCATTACTAACCGGGCTTTTGATAAACACCATGGCAAAATCAGCTTTGGTAGGATCATCCGTTACCGTATAATATTTTTTTATAATGTCTAAATTAACTGGATATTCTGTTTTTTCTGGTGTTGGAAATCCAAAGAAATTGACACCCGGCGGCGTAGTTCTTTTGGGAACATAAACCGTTTTTCCTTTAGCAATTGGTAACGTATTCTTTTGATTTTTGATTAAGACAATCGATTTCAATTGGGCATCATATCCCGCTTTCATATATTCTGGTTTTCCAACAATGGCTTTGGTTTCTTCCGGATCCAAATACGCGTTCTCAAACAAACCTACTCTAAAGATGTTCAGCAACAAACGTACCGCCGATTTTTCAAAACGATTGCGCATGAACGCTTCTCCGTGTTCTTTAACTCCCATTTGATAGGCTGCTAAAACCGGTTTAATGTCGTTGTTTCCTCCAAATTGATCCACTCCAGCCATCATTACTTTATAGTGTCTTTCGGCAATAGTCATTTTCTCTGTTCCCCATGATTTTCCAGCAAAAACGTCTGGTGTTTTTCCTTCGTCGCCTGTAATTAACCAGTCGGTACAAACCACACCGTCATAACCATATTTGTCTCGCAACAAGTCGGTAACAATGAATTTACTGAATCCATTCCCTACATTTTCACCGTATTTTTTATCTTGGTTATACGAAATGGTATAATACGGCATCACTGCAGATGCTTTTTTGGTGCCTCCGTTCAATTTAAACGCCCCGTCTAAAAAGGTTTTTAGATGTGTTTCGAAATTATTTCCCGGATACACTGCAAATTTTCCGTAGGCAAAATGTCCGTCACGACCCCCTTCTTCAGGACCGCCACTTGGCCAGTGTTTGATCATGGCATTCACACTTTGGTTCCCCCAACCTTCGTAAGATGCAATAGCTTTTGGTGAGGATTGAAATCCGTCGACATAGGCTCTTGCCATATCAGTAGCTAGTTTTGGGTCTTCGCCAAAAGTACCTACAAAACGGTTCCATCTTGGCTCGGTAGCCAAATCAATTTGTGGGGACAATGCTGTCGCAATTCCCAAAGCACGGTATTCTTTGGCAGCGATAGTTCCAAATTGTTCTGTAATAGCTGGGTCAAAAGTTGCCGCTAAACCTAATTCTTCAGGCCATTGTGAAATAGCCCCGCCTGAACCGGCATTGTATTCGGAATCTTTATTGGCGCCATGACGCGGATCCGAACTGTTATTGGCTGGAATTCCAACTCCAATACTTTCTACCAAAGCTTGTACATTATTATTCCAAAGTGCAGAAACCGTTGGGTTCTCCACCGAGGTCATCAAAACATGACGCAAATTATCTGCAGTTAAAAAAGCTTTTTGTTGATCGGATAAATCGTGGGCTTTCGCGCCACTTTCTGGAAATGGTTTGCCATTATACGTGCCCCCAAAGTAACCGCCTGCTTGCGCCGGAACCGATTGGTGACGGCTGTACAACATTAATCCAGCGATTTGATCAACGGTCATTTGGCTAGCCAAATTTTTAGCACGTTCTGCGACCGCTAATCTCCAATCTTCGTAACGATCTAATTTTCCGTTTTTATTCAAATCTTTGAACGCCAGACCGTCAACCGTTAGAATTTTTACACCTGATTTTGGCGAATAGCCCAAGGTTTGTCCGCCTGTATTTTCAATACGATTAAAACCTCCTTTTGAAGTTTCAGACCATTTTTTTTGTGCTTCCATTTGTGTTACAAAAAGCAACAATAAAGCGGGTAATACGATTTGTTTTTTCATAATATGTGGTTTTTTGGTAGTCTAATAAAACGTGATTTATAAATTATATCGAGCCCCCAGGGTCCAATTGAATTTTCCGTTGGAGATCGTCTTGTTAGCAAAGCCTCTAAAATCAATACTTTTAGTGACTTTATAGGTTATTGTTTCCGAAACTCCATACGTACTGTCCAAGTCAAGACCGTATGCTTGGGTTAAAAAACTAAAATTTCCCTCAACCAATGTAGTACTTAAAGCTAAGAAATTGGTCTTAAAGTCGTTGTTTCTTCCTTCACCATGCAAATAAAACAAGCCCATAGACCATTTATTAGATAAAGGATAACTCGCAAGAACCTCTTGTGCAAAAAAGGTATCAACATTAAAATTTTCGTCGATTTGGATCGCCGGCAAGTGAATACCGAAACTTGCTTTTAGTTTTTTGTCAAGGAATTTGTAACGTGACATAAAAATTACACCACGAGGATTTAAATTTTCGAGACGAATGGTAGATAACAAATGAAATGAAAGTCTTTTAGTATCAGTAGTTCCAGCATTCACAATAAGATGTGGATCTTCTGAGGTGAAGGCAGGTATAAAAGAGAATCCGCCAGTACTAGCTTCAAAACTTGCGTGTTGTGCTTGCGCCAATGTAACACTGAAAAAAGCAAAAAGAGCAATTAATTTAAATTTCATAAAGAAAATTGAGGTTGGTTTTTTGTATATAAAAGACAAATATATATTTATTGTGTCAATAATACGCAATGAAAATCAATTTATTTTATATTCGCCTCCATCAGAATATAATTCAAGCCATTTTTGAGATAGGGATATCCATTGGGTTGCATTCCAAATTTCAGATAATATCCTTGTTTTTCAACACGAGCGCTACAAGAAATACTTTGTATACCGAGTCCTTGTAGGTAATTAAAACTGTAGTGAAGCAATTGACTTCCATACCCTTTATTTTGAAATTCGGCTAAGGTGGCAAATTTTCTGAAAACTGCATGATAATTTTCTTCGAGAAAAAGAGAAATGCACGAAACCCATTGGCCTTCGATACAAACGCCCAAATGAATCCCACGATCATCGTTTGGAGTACGCACAAAATCAAGGTCTTTATCAGGCCAAAGTACTTGTTGACGTAATTGCAACAGGGCGTCAATAGGAATTTCTTGTATCATCAATAATTGTAAAAACAGGTAAATATACTAAAAACAAAAAAGCCTGACATTGCAGCCAGGCTATTGAAAAAATAATTCAAAATAAAGTTGTTGTTACCTATAGATTATCTTGGCATAAGACCCAATTGCCTTAAAAATTCTAAATTGTCAAAGAAATCTCTTTCTTCGGTAATTTTACCATTAATAATAGTAGCGATTGTACATCCTTCAACGCTAATGGTCTTTCCTGTAGCAGGAATGCCAAAGAAATCTCCAGTATGTTTTCCTTTAAATACCCAATATTTAGTTAACTTATTTCCTTGCGCAAACGTTTCTTTAACAGTAAATTCACGATCAGAAAATCCAGTTACATAATTGGCATAATAGGCTTTGGCATTAGCCGCTCCTTTCGTTTCAGGAACGGTGTGTAACACCACATCTGGTGCATATGCGCTGTCCAGCACCGAAATTTTACCTTCATTAATCACTTCATCCCAAACTTTCGAATAAAATTTGATGTTGTCTTGTGCGATTTTTTCGTTTTTATCTGCCTCGCTTTTACAAGCAAATAACGATACGCTAATAGCTATTAAAACTAGTATTTTTTTCATGATTTAAGTTTTACTTTAATAATTCTGTTAATGGTGCCGTATCATACGTGTCCCATTCTTCATGAATTTTACCGTCTTTGATTGCAAAATTCATATTGATCATAACTGAGGCTTTTTTATCCCCTTTTGAAAAACTAATTTCATAATAGGAAATAACATAATTGGTGATTCCTGTTTTTTCATCTGGTTTATTATTTATAACTTCCCAAACTAATGGATCGGTAGGTAATGTAATTGTTACCCCTTGTGATTGTAAGTAGGCCAAATTTTTCATGTTCTCTTCAATCGTCATTGATTTTAAATTATCGTGAATGACTGCGCCCGGAACATATAATTTTTTAATGCTTTCGGTATCAAATTTACTTGCAAACACATTCATTTGCTTGATCATTTCTGTGTTCTCTGAAGTCGAAAGATTGATTCCTCCTTCATTTGGATTTTTAGCTACTGCATCTGCTGCAACTTCTTTTTTACAAGAAACAAATAGTAAACTTGTAAGGGCAATAAGAGCAATTGTTTTTTTCATTTTTGTTTGTTTTTATTTTAATAGTTCCATTAATGGTGCGGAATCATATACATTCCACTCTTCGACAATTTTTCCGTCTTTGATAGCATCTACCTGGAAGGTTACAATATCAATTGATTTGTCTCCTTTGGTCCAAGTATTCGTACAATAGGCCAAAACATAATTTTTCACTCCTTTATCATCTGCTTTAAAATTGATTTCTTCCCAAATCACATCATACTTGATTGTAAGTTTAATACCACTTTTTAAAAATTCAGAATTAATAGCAACGTTTTCAGCAAGCGTTGTTGGTTTGTTGTTGTCGTGAAAAACAGCATCGGCTGCATAGTACGATTTGTATTCGGCTACATTTCCAGATACCCAAGCTGCGTTGCATTTTTTTAGAAAATCAATGTTTTCTGAAGTTGGAAGTGTATATCCATTGGCAGTTTTTGGAATTTCAGGTGAGGTTGCTTCTGTTGTTGCTTCTTTTTTGCAAGAAACTAATAGTAAACTTGTAATAGCGATAAGTGCAATTGTTTTTTTCATAATGGCTACAACTTAAATTATTTTATTCCTTGAGCAAATTGTGTTAAACTGTTAATTTTCATATTCAAATCAAACATGAATAACTCTGTTAATTCTCTTTTCCAAACTTTTCCGTCTTTGCTTACTCGGGTTTCTGTACCCATTACAATTACTCCAGAAGATGGGTCTGAATCTTTGATTCGAATTGGTACAATGCTCTTAATTACCCAGTTCACCGATTGGTGCTGTGCAAAAAAACCTTCCCAATCTTGTTCAGTCATGACCATTTTATTCCCTTCAAAATCAGTATATTTTACTTTTTCGGTTGTTAAGGAAATGCATGCTTTAGCATCCATTTTATTGTAGGCGGCGTTCAGTTTTAGTATTGCTTCTGTTTCTCCTCTATTCGAAAAAACAAAAGGTTTATCGTTGAACTCTGATTTGGGCGCAAAATATTTACCCCCTTCAGATTGTGCGCTCATCTGAGTCATTGAGACCACCATAGCGATCATAAAAAGTACTTTTTTCATAATAATTAGTTTTGTTTGTTCAATTATTTAGTAGTGGCGTCTACATACATTACTAATTCATAAATCGGAGAAAATTCAAATCCATTAGGAGTAATGGTACTCATTTTAGAATCCTTAGCAATTGATGCAAATCGAGATTGGCTTGATGGTCTGTATTGAACGTGATCTAAGGCATCTGAAAGTTTCGTAAATCCATCCCAAGTTAATGCTGAAAATTCTAAGGTATTCCCTTGAGGATAGATTACAGTTTGTAGTCCCCAACCGTTTAATTTAAATCCCTTTTTTTGTTCACTTTCAAAAAATGGTTTCCATAAGTTGATGTTTTCTTCTACAAAGGCTTGAACACTGGTTGGTTTAGCATAATTAATAACAACAAATTTAGGGTTCCCTTCAATTTGAGCTTCTGTTTTCATGATATCGGTATAAAGGACTTTCGAAATAGAACCCGTTTCCATATCGGCCAACTTCATGTTAGGAAACACTTTTTCTGGATTGGCCCATCCGCTTTCCAAAGTGTCAAAATCAGCTAATGATTTAAAATCGTTAACAAACAAATAATTAGGTTTTGCATCGGGTTCTCCAGCAACGCCTACTTTTTTCCACAAGCTCCAGGCTTGCATTTTGCCAGATTTAATATTGGCTTTGGCCATTTTAGACCAATATTCGGTTTCTCTTTTTACGAATTCGGCTTCATTTTTTTCAGATACATTTCTGTATTGCAAAAATTTGTACTGTGCTTGTGCTTGTTGCATTCCAAAAGCAAGGAATGCCAATAAAATTACTTTTTTCATGATATTATGTTTTTTGGTTGGATCTCAAAATTAGGTTCACAATCGAATGTAGTTGTTAATTTGTAAGTGAAATCTGTTCCTTTTTAGCATTAAGGAACATTTTCCAAATTTTTACAAAGGCTTGTAAAAACACATTGACTTAATAAAAAAGTACTATATTAGCAAGGTCACAATCTATTTATCAGTGTTTTATGGAGTTACTTACCCCATTTTTTGGAATTTTTACTTCGTTTATACTATTCTACTACCGAAAAGACTTTAATCGGTCCAATTTGTATTTAGCTCTATTTTTTTTATGTAGTAACCTCATCGTTTTAGTCTATTTTGGATTGCATCTTACTAATTCACCTTTTTGGGAAGGGGTGTTTTTTGTTCAATTTCTACCTTTATCATTTGTCATAGGTCCCTTACTTTTTTTCTATGTCAAATACGCCGTTTCCGAAAATAAAACTATTAAACCTTTAGAATATTTGCATTTTATTCCAGCTGTAATCGTTGTTTTGATTAGTTTGCCTTATACCACATTGCCGTTTTCTGAAAAGGTAAAAATTGCTCATCATATTCAAGCAGTAACGCAAGACTATGATTTTAAAATATCGCTTTTTTCTTTGAAACAAATGTTATTTATTCGTCCGGTGCATTTGTTGTTATATTGCATCTTCAGCTTGATGTATTTTAAAAAAGCAACCCAAAAAAGACTTGGCCAGTTTGGTGTTCTTCCCTCCAATCATTGGGTAATTAAACGTTGGATATATACTTTAATTGGTTTACAATTATTCATTTCTTGCTATTGTTTATTAGATTCTTACACCGATTTTATACTAAATAATGATTTTGGAATTTTTAACTCTAAAAATTATCTTCGAGCCTTGGGCTGCGCCTTCTTTCTACAAAATATAATGCTGTTTTTGTTTCCAAAAATTCTGTTCGATTCTATTTCTTATCCCGATGTCTCTTTGGCAAAAAATAGAGCCGCTCAAATAAAAAAAGAAAAGTATCCTGAAATTAATCAAAGCATTGCTGCCCAATTAGAAAATTATATGGTAACATCTCCTTACACTATGCCTGGATTTAATTTATCTAAAATGGCGATGGATTTACAATTATCGGAGAGAGTGCTATCCAATTATTTCAATACTGAACTAGCTATTTCATTTAGCGAATGGAAAAACAATCAACGTATTGACTATGCCTGCAAAATGATCGCCGAAGGAAAAGCAGACAAACTCACCGTAGAAGGGATTTCGCAAAATGTTGGTTTTTCTTCTCGATCAAAATTTATCGATGCTTTTAAAGAACGAAAAGGAACGGTTCCTTCAGCCTATATTAAACAATTTAGTTAAACCAAATACCATGAAAAAAATTACCATTCTTACCGTTATATTATTATTTTCAGAAGTTGTTTTGGCTCAAAAAACAAATTCTGTTTTAGCAGATCTTTCGGCTAAAAAGGAAAAATATGGGGCCATTGCACAACAAATTTGGGGCTTTGCCGAAATGGGCTACCAAGAAGAAAAAAGTGCTGCTCTATTACAAGAAACTTTACGAAATGAAGACTTCAAAATTACTAAAGGCGTGGCAGGAATTCCAACTGCTTTTATTGCTGAATATGGCGAAGGATTACCGGTAATCGCCATTTTGGGCGAATACGATGCGCTACCTGGTCTTTCTCAAGAAGCAATAGCTGAGAAAAAATCGGCAGGAAAAGCGGCCGGTCATGCTTGCGGTCATCACTTGTTTGGTACCGCTTCTACAGCGGCAGCAATTGAAGTGAAAAATTGGCTAAAAGCCAATCAAAAAAAAGGAACCATTCGCTTTTACGGATGCCCAGCCGAAGAAGGTGGTTCAGGAAAAGTATACTTAGTTCGCGAAGGTTTATTTAAAGACGTTGATGTAGCCTTACATTGGCACCCAGCCGATGCTAATGATGCCAATCCAGGTTCGGCTTTGGCCAATAAATCGGCTAAGTTCCGATTTTATGGTGTGGCCTCACATGCTGGAATGGCACCCGAAAAAGGGCGCTCTGCCTTAGATGGTGTAGAAGCTATGGACATGATGGTGAATATGATGCGCGAACACATTCCATCGGATGCGCGTATCCATTATGTAATTACTAATGGAGGAAAAGCACCTAATGTAGTGCCTGATTTTGCCGAAGTATATTATTATGTACGTCATGGCAACCGAAAAATGGTTGTCGATATATTTGACCGTATCTCTAAAGCTGCCGAAGGAGCTGCATTAGGAACAGGAACTACAATGAAATACGAATTGATAGGAGGTACCCACGAATTACTCCCTAACACTACGCTTCAAAAAATGATGTATGCTAATTTGGTTAAAGTGGGCGGGGTTCAGTATACTGAAGCAGAGAAAGAATTCGGAAAGCAAATTATTCAATCCTTAGGAATAGAAAACGGCGATTTGAATAAAGCGGCTGTAGTTCAGCCCTACAAAAATTTGGATCCAAGTTTTGGCTCAACCGATGTAGGCGATGTGAGTTTTGCTGTTCCAACTGCTGGTATGGGAAGTGCTACTTGGGTACCAGGAACTCCAGCTCATAGCTGGCAGGCTGTTGCAGCTGGCGGAACTGATATAGGAAACAAAGGAATGATGGTCGCTGCCAAAACGATTGCCTTAACTGCTATTGATTTGTTTTTACACCCAGATCAAATTGCAAAAGCCAAAGCTGAATTGGAAGAAAAAAGAGGAAAAGATTTTAAATATATTCCCCTACTTGGGGACCGAAAACCTGCTTTGGATTACAGAAAATAATTTTGAAATTATTGTATTTCCTTAATTTTAATATTGCGTAAAGCAACTCCTTTTGACCAATCTTGAAAGGCAATTTTACCTTGAATTGCCTTTCCAAAAGAAGGGAAATTACCTAATTTACTTCCGGTAATTAATTGTTTCCAACGATCGGTTTTCATGTCTTCGTGACCTGTTTCAATACCATTTAACCAAAAGGTAATGACACCGTTTTGTTGCAGAATTCGAGACTGGTTCCATTGCCCTGATGGCTTAGGTTGTACTTCATTTAATAAAGGTGATAAACTATACACACAACCTGCAGAATGCTTTCCGTCTTGCAAATACTCCTTAGGCATATTAGCATTGTCTAACAATTGGTATTCCGGTCCGGTGGTCCAAGCAGTAGGAAATTCAGCTGCTTCTTGAACATTAATAAAAACACCGCTATTGCCCGCCTCTGAAATTTTCCATTCAAAGCTAAAATCATAATTTGTAAAGATTTGGTCCGAAACTAAATCGCCGCGCTCCACTTTTTCGGTGTTCGGATCGCAAATCAATTCCCCGTTAATAACATTCCAAGCTGATTTGATTTTTCCTTCGTTGTACAAATGCCAACCTGAAGTGGTTTTGCCATCAAAAAGCAACTGCCAGCCCGCTTCTATTTCGGCTGGGGTTAAACTATTTTGAGACGACACTTCTTGAGCGGATACTTTGTAAACTCCCAAAGTAAAACAAAAAAACAAAAGAAGAAATCTAATAGAGGGTGTCATAATTAATTCGTTTTAAAACTGTACACAATACTAGTTGCAGCATTGGAGCCATCAGAAGTAACCACGCGCCAATAATAAATAGTGTTCGCAGCCACGGATACCTCTTTCGTTTTAACTGTAAGATTGGAATTGGCGGCTAGTGGTGTTTGTTTTCCATCTACTGTATCAAGATACAATGTATGAGTCAACGTTCCTCCATCAACATCGCTTGTGTCCCAAGTAAGGGTAACTTTACCATTAGTTGGCGTTACGGTAGTGCCTGGAAGCGGACTTACAGCTGCCGCTGGAAATGGCGCGTAATTAGTCACTCCAACGCCCGCTAAATAGAACTTCCAAATATCGCTAACTGTTGTGGTTGCGCCTTTATTTTTAGAAGTGATTGACCAAGAATAAGGAATGCCACGGGTTAATGTTACTGTTGCGCTAGTAGTAGAGATTCCGGTTTGAGTTATTACTTCTGAAGTATTTAAATTAGTGATTCTTAATTCATAACTTTCTGTATCCGAAGCACTATTCCAACTGAAGGTTACAGTGCTTTGAGTTGCAGTAATATTGGTTCCTTCTTCACAAGTCTTTGCATTTAATGGTGCAACTAAAATAGATTTCCCTGGAGTTTTAATTACTGGCGCTGGTGTAGGTGTAGGAGCAGAATCTCCACCACCGCAAGACATAAGAAAGACAAATGTAAAAAGGGCTAATAAATAGTGTATTTGTTTCATAAGGCCTTTACTTTTTAATGATTTTAATAGTTTCTTCTAAACTTGTTCCTTTCAAATGCAATAAGTAGAAACCGCTGGTTAAGTCGTTTAGATCCAATTGAATCATTCTGGTTTCAGGTACTGTTTTTGAAAAATTCACCACACGTTTGCCTGAAAGATCTGTTAATGTGGCTGTTACTTCTGAATCAGTGCCTGAGCAATATAAATTCAATATATCTTGAACTGGATTAGGATAAACAACCACTTTTTCACTCACGAAAATGAGATCTTCAAATTGTCCTTGGCAGTATAAGTCCGTTGAAATGGCAATTGTATTTTGGCCCGAAACCAAATCAAAAGTGATTGCATTTGAAGTATAATTTTGGGTAAATCCATTAAACGTAATAGTATAGCTGTTTGCTCCACTCAAACTATAGGTGACTTGCTTTCCTGTAGTGCTCATTTTATTGGTAACTGACAACACATTCGGTTCTTTTACCTTAATCGTATAACATTGAACATAATTAGGTTTACCCTGAATTGTTATACAAATTTCATAGGTTCCTATTGCCAAGTTTTGAAATTGATTTTTGAAGTTATTGGCTGTATTCAATTGAATCGGGTTTTGACCATTAATGGTTACGGTATAAGTATAGGTGGTGTTAGAAGCACTAACGCTAATAGCACCATTTTGTTGACCTACGCAGGAAGTAGCCGTTGCCTGTACGGCATAATTATTTGATGGTAAGATGAAAATTTCGCAACCATTGAAATCTACTTTGGCGCCAACAACAGTATTAGGGCATTGGTCTGTATTATCGGGTACGCCGTCAGAATCTTGATCGGGTACTACATTAATTACAAAGGTTTTTTCAAAATATAATCCACCCGCATCTGTAATCCTAATACGTATGTTATGATTTGATTTTAATTGAGCATTATAAACGATAGCTGCCTTGAGTAAATTATTTTGGATAGAAAAATTAGCATTGTCTTCACTACCTGATCCGTTCACTAATGAATAGGTAAATGAATCATTTTGATCTGTATCAGTGCCTGACAAACTAGCAATTGTTAATCCAACAGTATTATTTGAAATAACAGAGGTAGAACTTAAATTAATATTGGTAGGTGCTACGTAAGGATACGGAAATGGAGTGGAACTTTCGTTACAAGAATTGGTTATAATAATATTGCCGCCGGTACTGTTTTGAGGCAATAGAAAAATAATAGCACTGTTTGATGCACTTCTAATAGTTGCCGCAACGCCACCTAGTGTTACCGTAGATGCTGATTCGCCAATCAAATAATTCCCGTTGACCGTAACAGCAGTGGCTGATTGTTCTTTAACAACTTGTACGTTTGTAATAGTCGGCTTTCCAACAATTATGATTTTTCCCGTTGCGTTAATTGTGTTACAGCCCGATGTGGCTTTAACGATGTAATTGTATGTTCCAATCTGTGAAGAAGAACCCGTAATCGTTGCTCGATTATTTGACCATACTCCAGAAACTCCTGGAGGTAATCCAGAAAAGCTAACCTCGGTAGAACCAGAAGTGGTATAGCTAATAGGAGTTATTGAGACGTCTTTACATAGTGATTGAGAATTAGTTCCAGTTGCCGAAGCTAAATTAATGGTTACATTGTTGACAACCGCACCTGAGCCTTGAATAGCATAAACTTCTGGACGGATTCTTAAATTAGTTACAGAAGACCAATTTATTCCATCATTAGAAACAAATGATCGTTGACTGTTTGTACGCTCTTGACCTAGTCCAAAAGTATCGGTTTGACCTGGCTGAACAACTAAAAAATAATCGGTTCCGCTAGCTACAGGAATGGAGAGATTACTTAAATCTATGTAATTCCAGGTGTTTTTTGCCAAAGTTGATGGAGTTACGTTTTGTGTGCCTAATAAAGTCCCTGGCGAACCCGCATTATTAGATCGGACTTCGACTGTTAAACTAGTTAATGTTTGATTTCTAACTGTCTTTAAGAAAACTCCTCCTAAATTACCCGAAATGGTTGTTGTGAATTTTAATGCAGCTCTTTGACCACTAAATTCAAACGAAAAATTATCAGCACTCGAATAGGGTTGTTCATAATTATAAATCACTCTTGGCAAGGGTTCACATCGTGTAAAACTTGATGCCGCTTTGAATACATCTATTTTTCCATGACCCCATATATTATTACTAGTAGTAGAGGTAAATGAATCTTTTGTAGCTGTTGTAGTTATTGCGGTTTTGATTTGATCAAAAGTGGCAGTTGGTTTCATTTGCAATAATAATGCAACACATCCAGCTACAGCTGGAGTTGCCATACTAGTTCCTTGCTGAGCCGAATACAATCCTTTTTCTATCATATAAGGTGATGTATTTGATAAAGTAGAATCCGAAGACAAACAAGAAACGACCGCTTGTCCATTTGCGGTAATATCTGGTTTTTGAACGTTATCCCTTCTTGGTCCTATTCCGCTAAAAGAGGAAATATCATCTTGCATTCCATTATTATAATTATATCCAGAACCAGATGAAGAATACCAATCAATTTTACCCATAAATGATCCAACTGTAATGGCTTTATTTGCACATCCAGGCATTGTGACTAAATAATTGCTGTCTCCTCCAAGTAAAGTTGTAGATTCATAATCATCCCCTTTGTCTGATAACCAACCATCAACTGTGATCGTATTCAAAGAAGTATTGGTTAATCCAATTGACCAAGTTCCAGAAACATCTAATGAAGTCCCTGTTCTTGTTACGTATACCTGGACTCTCCTATCACCACTTCCGGAATCAATTGAATTCGAAATATAGACTCTAGCATTTCCGTTCATAATTATACTTCCGGTACCGGTGATTGAAGTGGCTTGAGTACCGTCTGGAGCTGTAACTACAACTGTAATTGTACTTGCGTCATTTGCATACATAGTATGTCTAAACACGTCTTGTTTCGTAGATGCCGAAGCGGTTGGCACCTGGATATCAATTGTAGTCTGAGCCGTTGGTGCCAATATTGATTGTTTGTGGATATTATCCCCATTATCATTCCCTGAGGCAACCACTACAATATGTCCTGCAGCAGTATCGGTAAACTGATCTATTGCCACCTCAAGTGGATCTGTACCGTCATGAGCTCCGCCTTGAGAGCCTAAACTCATGTTAACAACAATCGGTTTGCCCAAACTACTTGCTAACCTTTTTAAATATTCTAAAGAAGAGATAATATTAGACGTACTGAAAGAACCGTTTCCGGCTTTAATCACTACAATATCTGCATTAGGTGCTAATCCAGTATATTTTGAATTCAAAGAGGCGCCATTCCCAACCGCAGTTCCGGCAACGTGAGTTCCGTGTCCGTCGGTATCTTTTTCACGAACAAAACCGGCAGGTGTTCCGTCAATTTCATCTTCAATTTGCTCTTTGGTATACTCAACCCCAAGTGAATATCCAGCAGGACTGTTTTCTGATGCTTGCGGAACTAAGGTTTGATCCCAAATTCGTAATATTCTACTTTTTAGAGGATTTGTTGGATTCCTAAAATCGAGATGATCCCAATCAATTCCGGAATCAATAATAGCTACAATTACTCCATCTCCTTTAAAAGAAGTGTTATTTAACCTCCCGTTATGTAATAAACTGGCGCCAGTTCCGGCTACTGAAATATCATTACTGGGTTTGAAAAAATTTGGAACATCGATATATTTAACTTCCGGTAAGTCTGAAGCTATTGCTATTTGTTCTAGTGTTAACCAAGCAGTAGAAAAAGAAGGAAGTGTTACTTCAATTGGCAATCCTTTTGCTTTTAATTGCTCTGGATGTTGAGTGTATATAATACAATTATATCCCTTTTCTAAACGACCTGTTGTGGTATTAAATCGTTCCGTTTCAATATTTGAATATAAGGCGGGAGTAGAATAGTTGGTGGTTTTGTTGGCCTGCTTTTCTCTAAAAAAAATAAATGGAGATGCTATTTTTTCATTGTTTTGCCCGAATAACAGGACAACAAAAAATAAAAAAAAACAATTGTAAAATACTTTAATTTTCATAGTATGTCGGTTTAATGGGGTAGATTGGGATATTTTTAAATAAAACAGCTAGTCAAAACGTTTTTTTATTTGATACAAAAAGTAAATTTATAGTATTTATTATAAACTGTAACAATGTAATATAAAAAATCAAAAAGAATATAAATAATACTTACAAAATTTGGAATTTTGTAGGCATAAAATTACCCTATTAGTATGTAGATTTTTTTCAACAATTCCCCCACACCCAAACTAGACCAAAAAACAAAAAGTCCCAATATAATTAAAACAAAAGAGGGAATTGTCCAACCAATCTTTTGTTGAAATACCAATCGAAGGGGTGGGTAAAATAACAGCGACAAAAGCAAAATAAAAACCCCAAATTCGGGATCGTTACCAACAAAGCAATTGACTAATCCTATTGCCGAAAACAGAACGGCAAAAAGCCAGTTTAATAAAAGAGTAATTCCTTTTTTCATTTAAGGTATGTTTTTGATTTTTTTGGCAGGTACTCCCGCTACAATGGTATTATCGGCTACGTCTTTATTCACGACTGCACCAGCGGCAACAATAGCATTTTCACCAACGGTTACGCCCGGCAAAATAATGGCGCCTGCACCTATCCAAGCGTTCTTTTTAATGACAATTTTGGCTAAGTCCAACGACTTGCGATTGGCAGGATCTACGGGGTGATTTTCGGTAATTAAACTCACCTTGGGTCCTATCAAAACATCGTCTTCAATAGTAATACCGCCCAGGTCTAAAAACGAACAACCGTGATTGATAAAAACATTTTTTCCAATGGTGGTGTGCTTGCCAAAATTAGTATGAAAGGGCACAAAAACAATAGTGCTTGTGTCAATAGCACTGCCAATGATTTTGCTTAATTGTGTTCTAATTTGATTGGTGTCTGTAGCCGTATTCAAAGCTGAAGACAAAGCGATGGTTTGAGAAACTTGTTTCCAAAGTTTCGGTAAATCGGGATCGTTATTATCAATAATTCCGCCGGCCAACATTCTACTAAATATTCCAGTATTGGGTTCCAAATTCGATACTTTTTAAGCCACTAAATATATGAAATTATATTTTATATTTGTGACTATGAATTCCTTTGAAATTACAAAAATAGGGGTGGAACAATTGGTTCCCTTACAAGAAATTGGGCGTAAAACCTTTTACGATACTTTTTTTGAATCTGATTCAGAAGAAAGTATGAATGCCTATTTAGCCACTAGCTTTTCATTAGAAAAACTCACCGCTGAACTCGAAAACCCAAACTCAGAATTTTATTTTGCGACCCAAAACGAAGTCGTAATTGGCTACCTAAAAGTCAATTTTGGGGCTGCACAAACGGAACTTCAAGACGCTAATTCAGTAGAGATTGAACGCATATACGTGTTACAAGACTACCACGGAAAGCAAGTGGGCCAATTGTTGTTTGAAAAAGCTATGGCCATTGCCAAACAAAAGAAAGTAGAATTTATCTGGTTAGGCGTTTGGGAAGAAAACCATCGCGCACTTCGGTTCTATACCAAAAATGGCTTCGTCGCTTTCGACAAACATATCTTTGCCTTTGGCGACGAAGCACAAACGGATATTATGATGAAGTTAGTGTTGTAATCCACTATTATTTATCATTCCAACCTATTTCATAGCCTAATAAAGCAGCGGCTACTCCTAAATGAACGAATAAAACAGCTTTTTGCCAAGTCGGTCTGTCATTCCATTTTTGGTCTTGATCAAACGGATCAAAAGCCAAAGCGATACCTATAGAGGAACCTGCTTGCATATAGTCTTTGGAGAATAACGCTTGGAATACTCCTAAAAGTATAAATCCGATGTAGAGAAATTTGTTAAATGATGTTTTCATAATTATGTATTTAGATTTATACAAAATTAGAATCAAAAAAATATTCAAAATTGTACTTTTAAGACACTACTTTAATTCCCAAACTATCTTATCACCATCTACTTTGCTTGTTGCTTTAAAAAAGTCTTTCGGGTTATGATTGGTAAGTTTCCTGAATTCCTTAATGAAATAGGACTGGTCATAGTACCCTTCTTCATAAGTTATATCGGTTAAATTTTTTAATTCAAAACTATTGAGCTTGCTATTTAAAGAATTTCTGAATCTGCATATTCTTCGATATTCAATAGGACTACAGCCCATATGTTTGTTGAAATGCCTCTGAAAAGTTTTTAAGTTTAATCCTACTTTGGAAGCGATAGTATCAATAGTTGTTTGATCGTTCCCTTTTTCTAATAATTTAAGAGACTCTTCGATAGCGATCAAATCTTGATTCTCTGAAAATTGAGAAAGTAAAAACGATTCTAATTTATTTAAATCGTCTCCTCCTGAAAAAAGGTCTTCTCCAAAATGACGCCAAACGCTATTTGTAAATTCTTGAGTAAAATTAGGAGCAATTGATTGATAATTATCCTTTATAAAGCGATTAATTCCAAGAGGTTTAAATATAATTGAAATTTCACGAATTAATCCGTCTAATTGTATTACAACAGGACTAATATATTTACCCAATATTTCAATATGAAGACCAGTAGTAGTGCTTTCTGAAATCTCTAAACTCCTTTGGTGTCTTTTTATTGTTGTGTTTTTAAAAAATGACAGGCCTGTATTATAATGAGGAAAAGCTACGTAAGTGTATTTTGAGTTGGATTTACCCTCATAAATATAAAAGCACTCAATGTACTTTTTCAAAATCGGAGAATTTGGAGTTATTGTTTTGATCACAAGGTTAGAAATAGGTCATAAATTTAATCAAAAAACTCAACCTAAGTAAAACAAACCATTCAAGTGTTATATAAAAAAGCCCTTACATTGCTGTAAAGGCTTTCTGCTTTTTGCTCCCCCTCTTGGGCTCGAACCAAGGACCCTCTGATTAACAGTCAGATGCTCTAACCAACTGAGCTAAGGAGGAAAGTGTATTTCACTTTTAAAGCGGTGCAAATATAGGGCTAAAATTGTTTTTCGCAAATAATTAGCCGTAAATTTTAAAAAAAATTTACTTGCCTACAATTGCCTTATAAATATCATTTCCGTTAGCAAATAACAACAAACTGATAAGTAAAACAATACCAACCATTTGTGCGTTTTCTAAGAATTTTTCGCTTGGCTTCTTGCCGCTGATAATTTCAAACAATAAGAATACCACATGCCCACCGTCTAGTGCAGGAATAGGTAATAAGTTCATTACTCCCAACATAATCGATAACAAAGCCGTGATGTTCCAAAACACTTCCCAACTCCAGGTACTTGGAAAAATATTAAATATAGCTGCAAAGCCTCCCACTTGTTTGTAAGCTTTAGTTTCTGGATTGAAAATCATCTTCAATTGCTTGCCATAACCTACTAATTGATCGGCTCCTTTTTGAATACCAACTGGGAACGATTCAAAGAAACCAAACTCTTGTTTGCTCACTTTATAATAGCCTAGTTGTTCTAAGGATTCTAAATCCAAACCGCCTAATTGAACTCCTAATTTACCATCCGCATCAACCTGAATAGGCACTTGAATGTCTTTTCCATTTCTCAAAACGCCAGCAACAATCAACTTGTTTTTGTTTTTTTCCAAAATAGTTTTGGCTTGGTCTAAGTATTTGGCTGGCTCTTCATTCAAACGCAACACAATATCTTTAGGCTGCAAAGTCGAGTTTTTGGATCCCTCTGAAACAGCGCCTACTACAAACGGCATTCGAATAGTAGCCAAAGAAACTTTTTCAATTTTTGACAATTGATCTACAAAATCTACAGGCATCGTAATTGTTTTTTGAAGGCCGCCACGTTCAATCAAAACTTGTTTTGCCATGACGATTTTGGAGTTCATTTGGTTGTCAAATTTCACTACTTTTTCGCCATCAATCGCGATGATTTTATCTCCAGTTTGAAATCCTGCTTTTTGCATCACTGGGTTCTCAATTAACAATCCGTCTTTCAAATCCTCGGTAGCCACAAACATTTCGCCATAAGCAAAGGCCATCCCGATATAAATGATAAAAGCCAAAATAAAATTCACCGTTACCCCGCCTAACATAATAATCAAACGTTGCCAAGCTGGTTTGGAACGAAACTCCCATGGCTGAGGTGGCAAAGCCATTTGTTCCTTGTCCATACTTTCGTCAATCATACCCGAAATTTTTACATAACCACCCAAAGGCAACCACCCAATTCCGTATTCAGTTTCGCCAATTTTTTTCTTTAAAAGAGAGTATTTAACATCAAAAAACAAGTAGAATTTCTCTACTCTTGTTTTGAATAATTTGGCAGGAATAAAATGTCCTAATTCGTGTAAAATAATTAGTAATGATAAACTCATTAAAAATTGTGAAAGCTTGATAACTATGTCCATATTGTGGGTTTAATTCTAATTTTGATGCACAAAAATAGGGTTTTCTTTTCTATTTCAAATACTTTAAAAAGCCATAGGCTGCTAAAAGTTTGTTAATTCAATTAACGAAGTCCTATTTTCGAATTACGAATCACGGTTTTCGAATCACGAATCTCAAAATCTTCTTCATTTTACCCCTTAGCGGCGGAAAAAAACTTTACTTTGCATTTGCATTCAAAACAACAAATCATGCAAAAAATCAAAACCGCCCTACTCTCTTACGGCATGTCTGGCAAAGTCTTTCACGCACCTTTTTTGAATCTTCATCCAGGATTTGAATTACTAGGCTCTTGGGAAAGAAGCAAAAAATTGATTCAATTGGATTATCCAGAAGTGACAAGCTATCCTAGTTTAGAGTCGGTTTTAGAATCGGATGCCGAATTAATCGTCGTGAATACGCCTGTTGGAACCCATTTTGACTTTGCTAAACAAGTATTACTGGCCGGCAAACATGCTTTGGTCGAAAAAGCCTTTACCACCACGGTTGCCGAAGCGCAGGAATTGACTGCTTTGGCAAAAGCCAAAGGGTTAAAACTAGCCGTGTTTCAAAACAGACGTTGGGATAGTGATTTCAAAACCGTTCAAAAAATAGTGAATGAAAAACTCTTGGGCGACATAGTAGAAGCCGAATTCCATTTTGATCGCTTCAATCCTATTTTAAGTCCAAAAATTCATAAAGAAACCGCCAATGCTGGCGCTGGAATACTAAAAGATTTAGGTCCGCATTTGATCGATCAAGCCTTGTGTTTGTTTGGGATGCCCAAAAGCGTTTTTGCTGATATTCGCATCACGCGAGAAAATTCCATCGTTGACGATTACATTGATATCTTATTGTATTATTCAAACAAAAGAGTGCGTTTGAAAGCGGGATTTTTTGTGCGTGAAGCCAATCCGTCTTTTGTCCTACATGGCAAAAAAGGGTCTTTCTTAAAACCCCGTGGCGATGTACAAGAAGACGAATTAAAACTCGGAAAAAAACCCAACTTAACCACTTGGGGAACCGAACCCAAAGAAAAAGAAGGTCTATTGCATACGGAGGTAAACGGAGCTATTTTCCGCGAAAAAATCCCAACGCTGCAAGGCAATTATTACGATTATTTTGACGGGGTATACCATTCGATAGTAGAAAACAAACCCGAACCGGTAACCGCTCAAGAAGGGACTCATGTGATGCAAATTATTGAGGCTGCACTTGAAAGCAATACACAACAAAAAGTGATTGCGATAGACTAAATATTCAAATTCTGAATGGGTGTTCAAAAACCACTACTTATAAACAAATAACGTTGTAATTCTGTGTCATTTCAAATTTATCGCTATGGAATCCGGTGTTTTTATATTTTTGACACAATGAAACCCTAAAAACACCATTTTGATAGATTTAAACTTTTTAGGCCGATTCAAAGGCAAAGGGAAATACAAAAAAAGCTACCGCGAAGCCAAAGCATCGTACTTAAATAGAATCCGATTAGGTGTGGGTTCCTTTTATTTCGGAATGGGTTTGTGTTTTGCCTCTTGGGCCAGCCGAATTCCAGACATCAAAACTACTTTACATCTTAGCGAAGCGACTTTAGGTTCTATCCTATTTGCAGTACCTGTAGGGCAATTGGTAATGATGCCCGTTTCTGGAAAATTAGTTACTCGTTTTGGAAGTCATCGCACCCTCCTTTTTGCTATTATCATGTATGCCATCAGCTTAACCAACTTAGGTTTGGCTTCCAATCCTTGGACCCTAGCCTTAGGCTTGTTCTTTTTTGGTGTTTTTGGCAACTTATCCAATATTTCGGTAAACACCCAAGGCGTTTATACCGAAGGCTTGTTCAAGAGAACTATCATGTCTTCATTCCATGGCATGTGGAGTTTGGCCGGTTTCACTGGCGCTTTTGTCGGATTGGGAATGTTGGCCTTACAACTAACCCCTTTTCAACACTTTGCTATTGTAGGCATTCTTGTTTTATCGTTGATTTCGTTCAATATCAAATACCTCATCAAAGCCGTTGAAAAACCGCAACCTAAAAAAGAGAAAGGATTCAGAAAACCCGACAAAATGTTGCTGTGGTTAGGCATCATCGGTTTCTGCTGTATGGCAAGCGAAGGCGTCATGTTTGACTGGAGCGGAGTATACTTTAAAGATGTTGTAAAAGCTCCTGGACCCTTGGTAATTTTAGGTTATACTTCCTTTATGATTATGATGGCCAGTGGTCGTTTTTTAGGCGATCGATTTATTTTAAAATTTGGTCGAAAAAAAGTGATGCAAATTAGTGGCGTAGTCATTTCTGCAGGTCTATTTACAGCCGTATTTTTTCCCTATATTGTTCCTTGCACCCTTGCGTTTATGTTTGTGGGATTGGGTGTTTCCACCATTATTCCTACGCTCTACAGTATTGCCGGCAAGCATCCTGAAATTCCTACTGGCGAAGCCTTAACTGCGGTTTCAAGCGTAAGTTTCTTAGGTTTTTTAATGGGTCCGCCTATAATTGGCTACATTGCCGAAGCTTTTGGATTGCAATTTTCTTTTGCTTTCATTGGGGTTTTTGGTGTATTCATTTCGTTTATGGTCTCCAAAATCAAAACGGCAGAGTAAAAAACAAACAAATCCATTTTTTTACTATTTTTAACTTCAAATTGGAAAAGATAAAACCGTTTCCTTTTTTAAGTATTTGCTTTTCAAGACAGTAATGCCCTAATTGTTCTGAAAAGGTTAGTTTATATTTTAATCCCAAATCGAATGAAAAACTTCTGCCCCAAGCTGTTTTTTCTGATATGCCCTTATTTGCTTTTTGCTCAAAAAGAAACGGTCATTTCTGGAAAAATTATTGATCCCAAATCGCAAAATCCATTAGCCAATGTTGTTGTAAGTATTCAAAATACGAATATCCTGCAACTCTCCTCTCCCGATGGAAAATTCCAATTCAAATCAGATGTACAAGGAAAGCACTTTATCCTTTTCCATAATCAAGGATACAAAGACAAGTTAATTCCTGTTCAGATTTTCAAAGACCAACTAATTGACTTAGGAACAATTCCTTTGGAGGAAGATAACGAAACCCTTGAACAAGCAGCCGTTATTTCAATCGTAGATACTGATTTGGAAGATAACGGTGGTTCCGAAAGCACTTCAAGTATGTTGCTCGCATCTAAAGATGCGTTTCAACAAGCGGCCGCATTCAATTGGGGGCAAGCTCGTTTTCGAATACGAGGCCTTGACAGCCAATACGCAAAGCTGATGATTAACGGCCTTGTGATGAATAAAATATATGACGGCAGACCGCAATGGAGCGATTTTGGCGGGATCAACGACGTGTTGCGAAATCAAGAAATCGCCATTGGCACCAGCCCTTCCGATTATGCCTTTGGAGGTATTTTAGGCACGCAACATATTAGCACGCAAGCTTCAACCTACCGGAAAGGGACTCGGATATCTTTGTCAGGAACCAACACCAACTACCAAGGAAGAGCTATGATTAGCTATGCCTCGGGAATGAATGAAAAAGGCTGGGCATTGGTTTTCTCAGTAGGAAAGCGCTACGCTAAGGAAGGCTATTTTGACGGTGCAATGTATGATGCGAATTCGTTATTTGCCAGCGTCGAAAAAAAACTCACTAATCGAAATTCAATCAACTTAACGGTATTGTACACCCCAAATTCCCGCGGGAAAAATTCACCCAATACCGATGAGGTTACGGCATTAACTTCACTGCACTACAATTCGTATTGGGGTTATCAAAATGGAAAACAACGGAATTCTAGAATTAAAACTGTCGAAGAGCCTGTGTTCATGCTGAATGATTATTTCAAAATTAATGCTGTCACCCAACTTAATTTGGGTGTTTTGTATCAATTTGGAAAAATCGGCAATAGCGCCATTGACCATCAAAACACCAACAGCCCCATTCCCTCTCATTATCAAAAAATGCCCAGTTACTTTAGTTCATTATACGCCAAAGATGAGGGGGAATTTTCGGGGGCTTTTACGCCCGACTTGGCGAATGCGGCACTTAGTAAATCTCTTTTTTTGGCACAGCCGCAAATGGATTGGGAAGCGCTTTATAAAGCCAACCAAACCCCAATTGTAAATGCATATGGAAAAATTGTAGGGTATGAACCCACCCAAAGCAAGTACATTCTTTACGAAGACCGAACAGACGATCAAACCCTTGCTTTCAATGCGCTCTTGAATACCGATTTAAAGGAAAATATTCGGCTTACTGCAGGAGTTTCATTTCATAAATTACACTCCCATAACTACCAAACCGTTTTGGATTTATTAGGCGGATTGTATTTTGAAGATGTCGATGTGTTTTACAAAGGGGATCAAGCGCAATCAGATTTGAACCAGCCCAATCGACGAGTAAAAGTAGGCGATGCTTATGGCTATAATTTTAATGTAATGGGTGATCGATTAGAAGGCTTTACCCAATTCCAATTTCGATATCAAAAAATTGATTTTTACTTGGCTCAGGAGTATTCGACTTCGTCTTATCAACGAGAAGGGTTGTATAGAAACGGAATTTATCCAACCAATTCCTTTGGCAAAGGCCCAATAATTCGGTTTGAAAATTTTGGTTTTAAAGGCGGGCTTACTTGGAAATTATCCGGAAAACAATTGCTACTGTTCAATGGCTCCCACGCTTCCAAAGCCCCAAATTTGAGAGCTGTTTTTCCCAATTCGAGACTCAATAATTCGGTGGTAGATGGATTAGAAAGCGAGAGCAATAGCGGTTTGGACGCGAGTTATGTCTATCGTTCGCCAAAGCTAAAAATGAGACTCACGGGCTATTATAACCTAATTAAAAAGGCAACAGAAAACTCCTTTTTTTATGCAGAAGGAATTTTTGACAACGGTGCGGGTAACAACAGCACCAATGCGTTTGTAAGCCAAACATTAACTCATTTAGATAAAACCAATTGGGGAGCCGAACTGAGTTGGGAATACCAAATAGACCCCACTTTAAAAACTAATTTGGCAGCGGGTTTTGGCGATTATCGTTACGCTAGTAATCCCAATGTAACTATTACTAACGATTCCAAAGCGTCTGCCGAAAACAGCCTGCCTGTTTTTGATTTTGGCACCGCAACACTCAAAAACTACCGTCAAGCAGGAACGCCTCAACAAGCCTATTCATTTGGATTGGAATACCGAAATCCAAAATATTGGTGGGTAAGTACGAATGTAAATTATTTAACTACTCGCTATATCGACATCTCGCCTATCGCCAGGACTTCTGTGTTTTTTACCAATCCGGCAAGCGGATTACCTTTTCCAGAAGCCTCAGAGGAACGAGGACGAGAGTTGCTCCGTCAAGAAGAACTAACTCCTGTTTTATTATTGAATTTGGTTGGAGGAAAATCGTGGCGGATCTTCAAAAAGAACTTGAATTTGTTTTGTAGCATTAATAATCTTTTGGATACTTCTTTCAAAACTGGCGGTTTCGAACAGGCTCGTAATGCCAATTTTAGGCAACGAGACCAAGAAGTTTCTAGCGGAACACCCAACTTTGGCAACAGCTATTTTTATGGCTACGGAAGAACCTATTTTGTAAGCCTGTCTATTAACTTATAAATCCCAAATTATCATGAAAATTCCTTTTACCAGCCTCTCGTTAAGTATATTTTTGACACTGCTTTTCGCAAGTTGTGTTCAAGAGGAACCGGCACTTCCTCCCTTAGAATGTAACCAACCCTATTTGAAAACCAACCGAACAGTGGCCGAAGTCGGCGATGCGGCCGATGCGATTGTAACACAGTACAAATACGATGACATTATTGAGGCATATGTCGTGTCGACAGACGAACATGGCAACTTCTTCAAAACCATTTCGTTTCAAACTTTGGCTACCGACACACAACCTGCTATTGGTTTTAGTGTTCCCGTAGACGTAAGCAACACCTACATTGATTACCGATTGGGTAGCAAAGTGTACATAAATCTCAAAGATCAATACACGGATATTTATTTTGGAGGGCTGCGAATTGGGACTATTTATGTCAATTCTTATAACGAAGGAGGAGTGGGTCGGCTTTCGCAAAATGCCTATAAAAAAGTATTGATTGCCTCTTGCACCCAACTGAGTGATCAGGTTTTAACCAAAAAAATTACTCTTAGTGAACTAATGAACGATTCTTATCTGAACACTCTAGTCGAAGTGGTAGATGTCCAATTTTCAGGAGAAGCAATGGGCAGACATTATTACGAAAGCAGCAATGATGTCGGTGGGGGCACCAACTGGAATTTAGAAGATAAATTGGGCAATAAAATGTATTTTAGAACTAGTAGTTTTGCAGATTTTTCGACCAAAGAAATTCCTATTGGCAGCGGAACGGTAAAGGGAATTTTGACAAAATACGGAACCGATTATCAATTAGTGGCTCGATCCGAAAAGGATGTCAATTTAAATAATAAACGCAATTCCCCTTTTTTTAGAGAAAATTTTGAAACCGTTGAAAACAATATTAATATCAACTTAGCGGGTTGGGCAAATATAATTCAAGCAGGAAGTTTGTACTGGCAAGGCGCTCTTTTTTCAGGTAATGGTTGTGCCGAATATGCCATTAGCGGAACTAAAGTAGCTTCCAATATTGGTTGGTTAATCACTCCCAAAATTGATTTAGACGAATACAAGAACGAACTATTAACGTTCCGCGCAGCACAACACCACTTGGACGTCGATTCGCCGTTAAACGCCTTAGACGTCTTTATTTCGAACGATTTTGACGGAATAAATGTGGCAACTGCAACTTGGATTCCGCTCAATGCAAAATTGCCAACGCAAGCCACGCCTTGGTATCAATTTGTGGGTTCAGGCGGAATTGACTTGTCTGCGTTCACGGGGAAAGTCACTATTGGTTTTCGATATACAGGTTCGGGAAAAACGGCAACCTTAGACGGTGCCTTTCAAATTGACGATGTGCAGATTTATGGGGATAAGTAAAAGCAAATGATTAAATTTGTCGCTCATTCAAAGTTATGCTAGAAAAAGAAGTATTAAATTTCGAAAAAACCGCCATCGTTGGAATTGTTACTCAGAATCAATCCGAGGATAAACTAACGGAATATTTAGACGAATTAGAGTTTTTAACCTTTACAGCTGGAGGACAAGTGGTGAAGCGTTTTTGGCAAAAAATGGACAAGCCCAATCCAAAAACTTTTTTGGGGACCGGAAAAATAGACGAAATCAATTTGTATGTCAAAGAAAACGAAATTTCAACGGTAATATTTGACGACGAATTAACGCCGTCGCAACAAAAAAACATCTCAAGAATTATAGATTGTAAAATTCTAGACCGAACCAATTTAATCCTAGACATTTTTGCACAACGAGCCGAAACTTCTTATGCGAGAACCCAGGTAGAACTAGCACAATGTATCTATTTATTACCCCGCTTATCCGGACTTTGGACGCACTTAGAGCGTCAAAAAGGAGGTATCGGAATGCGTGGGCCTGGAGAAACTGAAATTGAAACGGACCGTCGTATTGTGCGTGATCGCATTTCCCTTTTGAAAGATAAAATCAAAACCATTGACAAACAAATGGGCATTCAACGAAGCAACCGTGGTGCCATGGTACGCGTGGCTTTGGTGGGTTATACCAATGTGGGGAAATCGACCTTGATGAATGCGGTGGGAAAAAGCGAAGTATTCGTTGAAAATAAATTGTTTGCCACCTTAGACACTACCGTTCGTAAAGTGGTGATTAAAAACCTGCCGTTCTTACTTTCAGACACCGTAGGATTTATTCGAAAATTGCCTACACAACTAGTAGATTCGTTCAAAAGTACACTGGATGAGGTGCGCGAAGCCGATTTATTATTACATATTGTAGATATTTCACATCCTGATTTTGAAGATCATATTGAAGCGGTCAACCAAATTTTACAGGACATCAAGGCCAATGATAAACCGGTGATTATGGTGTTCAATAAAATTGATTCCTACCAACATTTGACCATTGACGAAGATGATTTAATTACTGAGAAAACAACTCGCCATTATACATTAGACGAATGGAAATCCACTTGGATGAGCCGATTAGGAGAACAAAATGCTTTGTTTATTTCGGCTACTCAAAAAGAAAATTTTGAGGAGTTTAGAGAGCGAGTGTACGAAGCAGTCCGACAAATACACATTACGCGTTTCCCTTACAACAAGTTCTTGTATCCCGATTACAAAGACGCTATTGAAAAAGAAGATTAAAAAAAGCCCTTTTGAAAAATCAAAAGGGCTTTTTTATAAGATCCTATTAAGGAGTTATTTTTTAGCCTTGTACAAAGGCACTGCCGAACAGGCTTCGCCAAACATCACGCTTTTAGAAACTTTAATCAATTTTTGAATTGCCAAAGTATACACTTGATTCGGAACAGCTTTTTTCGAACAGCCTTTTAAGATAACTGGTTTTTCAAAATAGTCCGTATAATCGAGTTTGTTTAAAATGTCTTGGTACCATTCAATAATGGCCAATTCTTTAGATCCATGAATAATTTTTAAAGCCAATGGGGCTAAATGAACCGCGACCAAAGCAAACGCCCAAGCCGGCAATATCGCATCAGTAGCGCAATACAATGCCACGTATTTGTCTTCGTACGGAGTCCAATCCATTGCTATTAATTGGGCTCTAAAATCGGTTTCTCTCAAGATAAATCCTTCGGCCAACCATTGCGAAACATCCAAGTCCACTACATGATCGTCTGGATAGTAATCTTCTAAATCGAAAACGACTAACGAACTTTGTGCGACTTTATTGATAATTTCTTCCATACTGAATTTATTGTTTAGTCTTTAACTGAACACTAAAAACTGATTAATGAACACTTTTACTATAGCATTCCCAACTCTAATTTTGCTTCTTCGCTCATCAAATCTTTGCTCCATGGTGGATCAAAAGTAATCTCAACATCTGCCGATTTAACGTTTTCAATTGACTTCACTTTTTCTTCTACTTCTCTTGGTAAACTTTCGGCTACAGGACAGTTGGGAGAAGTTAAAGTCATCAAGATTTTTACTTCATAATCGGTATTCACCATAACGTCGTAAATCAATCCTAATTCGTAAATATCAACGGGAATTTCAGGATCGTAAATCGTTTTTAATTTTTTTACAATCGCTTCTCCTAATTCGTTAGTGTCTATTTCTTGTGTCATAATTTTTAGTTTTTTGATTGGAATGCCAAAGCATACATTTTAATATTTTTAATCATCGAAACCAGTCCGTTAGCGCGAGTGGGTGACAAATGTTCTTTTAATCCAATGGCATCTATGAAATCCATATCGGCTTCCAAGATATCGGCTGGTTTTTGATTCGAAAATACCCGAATCAAAATAGCAATAATTCCTTTGGTTAGTATCGCATCACTATCGGCTGTAAAAGCAACAGTATCTCCTTGTTGTTCGCCCTGCAACCATACTTTAGACTGGCAGCCTTTGATAATGTTGTCTTCGGTTTTAAATTCTTCTTTGATTAATGGGAGGTTTTTTCCCAATTCAATGATGTATTCGTACCGTTGCATCCAGTCGTCAAACATCGCGAATTCGTCAATTATCTCGTCTTGTATTTCTTTAATTGTCATATCTATTTTTGCTTTTTACTTTACAAAAGAAAGCATTTTATTCACTATTTTTTCAATTGCTACCGGTGGATAGCCGTGATCAAAACTTGGGGATTCGACTGTTTTCCCTTGTTTTGTTATTTTCAATTTGGCGGAAGCCGCACCGTCATACAATCGTTTATCGGTAGGTGCTTTCAATTGAGTAAGCGAATCCAAATTCAACTGTTCAATTGCTGTATTTATAGTAGTCCAATCTGCATTATTAATTTTATACCCTATTGGTTTTTCCTCTCTACTTTTGGCTACAAAAACCATTTGTTTTTCTACTCGAATCATTTGGTAAAAACCTCTTGAAGAAGCTTTATATTCCAATTTAACCGAATTGTCTTCTGTGCTTTTTTTTCCTGCGCATGCCGCAAAAAACAAAAGGGCCAACAACAAAACGATCGTTTTTTTCATTTGTATGTCCAATTAAGACAGCATCATTTTAGCTTTTTTCACCGCTTCGACCATTACATCAATTTCCTCTTTGGTATTGTAAAACGCAAACGAAGCACGAATCGTTCCAGGAATTTCAAAGAAATTCATAATCGGTTGCGCGCAATGGTGTCCTGTTCTAACGGCGATTCCTAATTTATCCACAATCGTTCCAATATCATAGGGATGAATCCCATCAATATTAAATGAAATCACCGAAGTTTTTTCTTCAGCCGTTCCGTAAATTTTTAATCCTTCAATGGCTAATAATTGCTCGGTGGCGTAATTCAATAATTCCAATTCTTGCTTTTGAATGTTCTCAAAACCAATTGAATTCATATAATCTACAGCCGCTCCTAACACAATTCCGCCAGCAATATTAGGTGTTCCAGCTTCAAATTTATGCGGCAATTCAGCATAGGTTGTTTTCTCAAAAGTAACTTCCTTAATCATTTCGCCACCACCTTGGTAAGGCGGTAATTTATTGAGCCAAGCTTCTTTTCCGTACAAAATTCCCGTTCCTGTTGGTCCGCATATTTTATGTCCTGAAAAAGCATAAAAATCACAATCCAATTCCTGTACATTCGGTTTCAAATGCGGAACCGCTTGCGCCCCATCAATGAAAACGGCAGCGCCAAATTGATGCGCTTTGTCAATCATATACTTAATCGGATTGATGGTTCCCAAGGCATTCGAAATATGATTCACCGTTACGATTTTCGTTTTATCTGATAACAATTGATCATACTCGGTCATCACCAATTCACCTTTTTCATTCATCGGAATGACTCTCAATACCGCTCCGGTTTTCTCACACAACATTTGCCAAGGCACAATATTACTGTGGTGTTCCAAAGCCGAAACTAGCACCTCATCGCCTGCTTTCAAAATCGAAGCAAATCCATTGGCAACCAAATTCACACTATGAGTCGTTCCTGAAGTAAAAAGCACTTCATGAGCAAATTGGGCATTAATATGATTTTGGATTTTAGTTCGAGATGCTTCATAAGCATCGGTGGCTAACTGACTCAAAGTATGTACGCCGCGATGGATATTGGCATTGATTTCCTGATAATAGGTCGCAATCGCGTCAATCACCACTTGTGGTTTTTGGGTGGTCGCTCCGTTATCAAAATACACCAACGGCTTTCCGTTTACTTGTCTGGAAAGTATCGGAAAATCGGCTCTTATTTTTTGAATGTCAAACATTTATTTAGAATTTTTCTAAATACAAAAGTAGTAAAATTGCAGTGGATTTTTCAAAATTATTTTGCTTGTTTTTAGGAGCATTTGTTTTGATTTTCAAAGGCATTTTGTCCCGCTATTCGCTTTATCTTTTTGGCCTAAAGTCCAAAAAGGATGCCGCTGCTATCGGGGCTAGACCACGCAACTGCTTTTTCAGTTGGAAATAATTCCCAATTTTTATTTACATTGCATCAATTTCAAATTACTCCAAATGAAAAAAGTAGTACAATTAATTGGTATTGCAGCAGTTATCGGACTGTTGTATTTTGGCTTTACCACCTATCCAAAACTCGATTTAATTTCAGGTTTCTCTGCTAAAAGTATTGCTTCTGGGCATTTCATTGACCATCGTTCACAACAAATGATTGAAAAAGGTGACAACGATATTGACCTCATCGATTTGGCACAAAACACTATCGACGATGCGGGGCTGTTTGCCACTGCCTCAGTAAAAGGTTTGAAAGAACGCAAAGCCATTTATCGTGAAGGTTTGGGCGCCACACTAATCAACGATGATTTTGATGCTTCAAAACCGTATTTGGTTCCAAAAAGAGATCGATCAAAAGTTAACTTAGTATATCCTTACGGTGATGCCGAACAAAAAGACACGGTTTTTTCCAATATCGATTACGATCAATTGAACCATACTGTAGCCAACGCTTTTGACAAAAAAGGACAAAAAAATAAACGTACGCGTTCTGTCATTGTAATTTATAAAGACAAAATCATTGCCGAGAAATACGATACGGGATTTACAAAAAACAGTAAAATATTAGGTTGGTCTATGACCAAAAGTATCACGGCTACCCTTTTTGGAATCCTAGAAAAACAAGGCAAATATAATATTTATCAAGCCGCTCCTATTCCAGAATGGGCAAAAGACGAACGCAAAAAAATCACCACCAACGATTTATTGCACATGAACTCGGGATTAGAATGGAACGAAGATTACGGAGCGATTTCAGATGTGACTACCATGTTGTTTCAAGCCGAAGACATGACACGTTCGCAACTCGAAAAACCATTGGCTTTCCAGCCCAATGCGCATTGGAATTATTCGTCAGGAACGACTAATTTACTTTCGGGCATTTTGAGAAAACAGTTCAGAAGCCACCAAGAATACTTGGATTTTTGGTATTCGGCTTTAATAGATAAAATCGGAATGCACTCCATGTTGGTGGAAACCGATATGGCAGGGAATTATGTAGGTTCGTCCTACGGATGGGCTACTACGCGTGATTGGGCGAAGTTTGGTTTGTTGTATTTGCACCAAGGAAATTGGCGCGGAGAACAACTTTTTAAACCCAGTTGGGCAAAATATGTTGCCACACCAACTAATACATCCAACGGACAATACGGAGGTCAATTTTGGCTGAATTCCAGTGGGCGTTTTCCGGATGCGCCAAAGGATTTATATTTCGCCAGTGGTTTTCAAGGACAAATGGTCGCAATATTCCCGAGTCATGATTTAGTTATCGTTAGGATGGGACTCAAAGAAGATCCTGAATTTGATTTTAACGGTTTGCTGGGCGGAATTGTTCGCAGCATTAAAAAGTAAAATAAAAAAGAGCGCAAAGTAAATCCTTTGCGCTCTTTGTAATTATGAGATAAGTTCATTACGTGTAACGTCTATAAATCAAATCCTAATTTCACTCCTAATTTAGTAGCAATAATAGCGGTGATTCGGTTTTTCAATTCCGGAATTTTGATGTTTTCAATTACGGCATTAGAAAACGCATACATCAATAAGGCTTTGGCTTCTTTCTTTGGAATACCGCGTTGTTGCATATAAAATAAAGCGGTTTCGTCCAATTGACCCACTGTACATCCGTGAGAACATTTCACATCATCAGCAAAAATTTCTAATTGTGGTTTGGCATTAATTGTGGCCTTGTCGCTCAATAAAATGTTATTGCTTTTTTGGAAAGCATTCGTTTTTTGCGCTTCTTTTTCTACATATACTTTTCCGTTAAACACCCCTGTCGAACGATCAGAAAAGATGCCTTTGTAATCTTGGAAACTTTCGCAATTTGGTTGTGCGTGGTGTACCAAAGTATAATGATCTACATGTTGCTTGTCGCCAATAATCGTAATTCCGTTTAAAGTACTTGTCAAGCGTTCACCAAAATGATAAAAGTTCAAATTGTTTCGAGTCAAGTTTCCTCCAAAAGAAAAAGTTTGTACCGAAACGTGGCTTTCTTGTTTTTGAGACACGTAAGTGTTGTCAATCAAGTTGGCTTCCAATGCGTCGTTTTGGATTTTGTAATAATCCACAATCGCTCTTTTTTGGGCAAAAATCTCGGTAACCGAATTGGTCAGTACCGCATTTTCATTCAAACATTGGTGTCTTTCAATGATTTGTACATGCGAATTTTCGCCTACAATCACCAAGTTTCTTGGCTGAACCAAAAGCGCTGCTTCTGAACCGGTAGAGAAATACATAATCTCAATCGGTTTATCGGCCACTTTGCTTTTTGGAATGTTGATATACGCTCCTTCATTGGCGAAAGCCGTATTCAAAGAAGTCAAACTTTCGTCTTTGTTTGCAATTTGATTGAAATACGTATCAATCACCATTTTGTATTTGGGTTTAGTCAATGCCGAAGACATCAAACAAACATCAATTCCGTCGTGTGTGGTAGAAGATAAATTTGAAGCAAAAACGCCGTCAATAAAGACAACTTTGTGAGTGTCAATTTCGTGTAAAAAGTATTTTTTTACGTCTTTGAATTCAATAGTAGCTTCATTTTTAGGGAATACACTAAAGTCTTTTTTTAGAATGGTGTTTAGCGAAGTATATTTCCACGCTTCGTCTTTCTTGGTTGGGAAACCTTTATGTTCAAAGTTTTTTATAGCCGCTGTGCGCAAGTCGTGAAGTTCGGTTTGAACATCCACTCGCGCTTCAAAAGCCATAAAAGACGATAGTAATTTTTCTTTTAATTCCATTTTTTTGGTTGTCATTTGTCGGTCGTCCGTTGGGAAACGGAAACCAAAAAATAGTTTAAACTAATTCTTCCTTAATCCAGTCGTATCCTTTTTCTTCTAGTTCTAAAGCCAAAGCTGCAGTACCTGATTTTACGATTTTTCCATCCATCAATACGTGAACAAAATCAGGAACAATATAGTCTAACAAACGTTGGTAGTGCGTAATCACTAAAACAGCGTTGTTTTCGTTTTTCAATTTGTTAACCCCATTAGCAACAATTCGTAAGGCATCGATATCCAAGCCTGAATCGGTTTCGTCCAAAATAGCAATTTTGGGTTCCAACATCGCCATTTGAAAAATCTCGTTACGTTTCTTTTCTCCACCCGAAAAACCTTCGTTCAAAGAACGTGACAAAAACTTTCTGTCCATTTCTAACAATTCTGATTTTTCACGAATCAATTTCAACATTTCGTTAGCGGGCATTTCGTCTTGACCGTTAGCTTTGCGTTTTTCATTGATGGCTGTTTTGATGAAATTGGTTACCGAAACTCCCGGAATTTCTACTGGATATTGGAACGACAAGAATACGCCTTTGTGCGCTCTTTCTTCCGGAGCTAAATCGGCTAAATCTTCACCCGCCAAAACAATTTCACCTTCGGTTACTTCGTAATTTTCGTTACCAGCAATGATAGAAGATAAAGTGGATTTTCCGGCACCGTTAGGTCCCATAATTGCGTGTACTTCTCCTGCTTTTACTTCAAGATTGATTCCTTTTAATATTTCTTTATCGCCGATTGAAGCGTGTAAATTCTTTATTTGTAACATAATTAATTTGGAAATTAGTTAATTTGGAAATTTGGGAATTCCTAAATTACTGTTGTTTAGATGTAATTATTATTTTATTTACTATTCTTGATATATTATTAACTTGTTCAATTAAATCGTCCACATTGGGATAATTATTTGAAAATTTACAGAGTTCTAACCAATAAATTGTTTCTTCTATTTCTTTCGCTGCAATTTTAAATTTATGTATAAAATCAGCTTTGCTTTCTGCATTTTGAGCTTCTCTAATATTGGCTCCAATTGATGTTCCTGACTTTAGAAGTTGATTTGCAATTACAAACTTTTTTCCCTCCTGTAAAGCTTCAGAATATTTTATAATATCTAAAGCAAACTGAAAAGTTAGTTTAATAATTACGTTCTCTTTTGCTTCCATTTTCAAATTTTCAAATTATTCCATTTTCAAATTATCCTACGCTTCCTTCAAGCGAAATTTCTAGTAATTTTTGTGCTTCAACAGCAAATTCCATTGGCAACTTGTTCAACACGTCTTTACTAAATCCGTTTACGATTAGCGCAATGGCTTTCTCTGTTGGAATTCCACGTTGATTGCAATAAAATACTTGGTCTTCGCCAATTTTACTGGTCGTCGCTTCGTGTTCTATTTTAGCGGTTGGGTTTTTACTTTCGATATATGGAAAAGTATGTGCGCCACAACTATTTCCCATCAACAATGAATCGCATTGAGAAAAGTTACGCGCATTATCAGCTCTAGGGCTAATTTGAACCAATCCGCGGTAACTGTTTTGTGATTTACCAGCCGAGATTCCTTTGGAAATAATTGTCGATTTGGTGTTTTTACCTAGATGGATCATCTTGGTTCCGGTATCAGCTTGTTGGAAATTATTGGTAACAGCTATCGAATAAAATTCGCCTACCGAATTGTCGCCTTTTAAAACTACAGAAGGATATTTCCAGGTTACTGCCGAACCGGTTTCTACTTGTGTCCATGAAATTTTAGCGTTTTTCTCGCACAAACCTCTTTTAGTCACAAAATTATACACCCCTCCTTTACCTTCTTTATTTCCAGGATACCAATTTTGAACGGTAGAATATTTGATCTCAGCATCTTCCATGGCAATTAATTCAACTACCGCTGCGTGCAGTTGATTTTCGTCACGACTTGGTGCCGTACATCCTTCCAAGTAACTCACATAACTTCCTTCGTCAGCAATTAGCAATGTTCTTTCAAATTGTCCTGTTCCGGCTTGATTGATTCGGAAATAGGTAGACAATTCCATTGGACATTTCACACCTTTCGGAATGTAGCAGAACGAGCCGTCTGAAAATACAGCCGAATTCAACGCGGCATAATAATTATCTTTTTGCGGAACTATTGTGCCTAAATATTTTTGAACCAAGTCCGGGTATTCGCGAATCGCTTCAGAAATACTCATGAATATGATGCCTTTTTCGGCCAATGTTTTCTTGAAAGTGGTAGCAACTGAAACAGAGTCTACTACAATATCCATGGCGACATTGTTCATCATTTTTTGTTCGTCGACTGAGATGCCTAGCTTTTTGTACATCGCCAATAATTCTGGATCTACATCGTCCAATGTTTTGTTTGGATCTGCTTTTTTGGGTGCCGAATAATACGAAATCGCTTGAAAGTCAGGTTTTTCATAATGTACATTGGCCCATTCAGGTTCGATCATTTGTTCCCAAGCACGAAAAGCCTCGATACGCCAATCGGTCATCCATTGCGGCTCTTCTTTTTTCTTAGAAATAGCACGAACGATATCTTCATTTAAACCGATCGGAAAAGTTTCCGAATCAAGTTCAGTATAAAATCCGTACTCGTACTCCTTGTTTTCGAGTTCGATTTTTAAATCGTCTTCAGTATATTTACTCATAATTTTTTATCGTTTAACCCTTGTTTGGGTTGAAACCCTTGAGGGGTTTTTATAAAGAAAAAGATTCTCCGCATCCACAAGTTCTACTTGCGTTCGGATTGTTAAACACAAATCCTTTTCCGTTTAAACCGCCCGAAAATTCTAAAACCGTTCCTGCTAAGTACAAAAATGATTTTTTCTCTACGGCAATTTTTACATTATTGTCTTCAAAAACTTTGTCGTTTTCGGTAAGTTCTTTGTCGAATTTCAATTCATACGACAAGCCCGAACAACCACCGCTTTTCACGCCCACACGAACGTAATCTTGGGCAGCATCAAAGCCGTCTTCGTTCATCATGTCGATGATCTTTTTACTGGCAGTATCTGAAACTTTAATCATGTGTTGAATTTTGTTATTTTTATTTTTTCTAAATAAAGCGCAAAGATAATACCTTTTAAAGTAAATGCCATGCGCATTCAAATTTTTATAACTAATCTTAGTATAGAAAAAATTGATTTCAAGAATTGGAATCAAACTATTTAGTAATTTGCAGCTGTTTTAATTCAAAAATCGATGAAATTATACCCTATAGAAACTGGCAATTTTAAACTCGATGGCGGCGCTATGTTTGGCGTGGTGCCCAAGTCCATTTGGAACAAAACCAATCCGGCAGATGACAACAATTTGATTGATATTGCCGCCCGCTGTTTATTAATTGAAGATGGGAATCGGTTGATTTTGATCGACACCGGAATGGGCAACAAACAATCCGATAAGTTTTTTGGGTATTATTCCCTTTGGGGAAGCCATTCTTTGGATAAATCCCTAGCAAAATATGGATTTCACCGAGATGATATTACCGACGTTTTTATGACGCATTTGCATTTTGATCATTGTGGAGGAAGCATTCAATGGAACAAAGACCGAACTGGCTACGAACCTGCATTTAAAAATGCTGTTTTTTGGAGCAATGAAAACCATTGGCAATGGGCTACCGAACCCAATGTGAGAGAAAAAGCCTCTTTCTTGAAAGAGAATATTATTCCCATGCAAGAGAGCGGACAACTTCGATTTGTACAAAGACCAGAAGACGACTATTTAGTAAAATCTGAATTGGGTTTTGGAATTCTATTTGTAGATGGTCATACCGAAAAACAGATGATTCCACACATCCAATACCAAGACAAAACTATTGTTTTCTGTGCTGATTTATTAGCGACAGCCGGACACATTCCGATTCCTTATGTTATGGGCTATGACACACGCCCATTGTTAACTATGCCTGAAAAAACAACGTTTATGAACTCTGCAGCCGAAAACAATTACTATTTGTTCTTGCAACACGACGCACATAATGAAATCATTAGGGTGGAAAAAACAGAAAGAGGGGTGCGCCTAAAAGATGCGTTTTCTGCTGACGAAATATTAAAATAAAGTTAATCGTTACGATTAATTGCCCAAAATAAAAGTATTTTTGAATAATCATTAAAAACCAATTCGATGAAAAAAATAAATATTTCTCTATTATCACTTGTTGTGATGGCTGGTTTGTCATTTACGACAACAGCACAAACGCTTACTAAAAAAGCAAAACTTACAGAAACTGAATTGAACCGATGGAGTCATTTGGATTTAGCCAAAGACACTATTCCAGGAATGAGCGTAGATAAAGCCTATGCCGAATTGTTGAAAGGCAAAAAAGGAGTTCCGGTTATTGTAGGGATTGTTGATTCGGGTGTAGATATTGAACACGACGACTTAAAATCAGTAGTGTGGACCAATAAAAAAGAGATTGCCGGAAACGGAATTGACGATGATAAAAACGGGTACATCGATGATATTCATGGATGGAACTTTCTTGGAGACATCACAAAAGAAAATGTAGAATACGAACGTATTATCAAAGACAAATCTTTGGTGGATGAAAAAACTTATTTGGCCGCTAAAGCAATGAACGATAAAAAAGTAGCTGAAGCTGCTCAAGGAAAAGCGCGCTTGGAACAAATGTTAGTGACGCTTGCCGAAAGTCAGGTTGTAATTGGTAAAGTTTTAGGAAAAACAAGCTATACTGTTGAAGAAGTTAACGCGATAACATCTGAAGATGCTGCTGTATTAAAAAGCAAAGCTGATATGCAACGCATCTTATCTTATAAAATGCCAATGTCGGAACTGAAAGATGTTGTTCAAAAACAATTGGACGGTTTCCTAGCTTTGTTAAATGGAGACAATCTTAAAACCAATTACCGTAAAGTATTAGGTGATAATCCAAATGACATTACCAATATTAAGTATGGAAACAACAATGTTATTGGTCCAGATAAAGAAGAGGCGCGTCATGGAACTCACGTTGCGGGAATTGTGGCTCAAGTTAGAAATAACAATATCGGTGGAGACGGAATTGCTTCTAATGTTCAAATTTTAACTGTGCGTGCTGTTCCAGATGGTGACGAATACGATAAAGACATTGCTTTGGGAATTCGTTATGCTGTAGATAATGGAGCGAAAGTAATCAACGGAAGTTTTGGAAAACCATTTTCTCCACAAAAACAATGGGTGTACGATGCCATTAAATATGCTGAAAAGAAAGACGTATTAATTGTTCACGCTGCTGGAAATGATGCCAAAGACATTGATTACAATGATAATTTTCCAAATGATTCAGACGATAAAGTAACTGAATTTGCTGACAACATGATTACTGTGGGTGCCTTGAACTTTGAAAACGGAAATAAATTAGTAGCTCGTTTTTCTAATATTGGAAAAATCAACGTAGATGTTTTTGCTCCAGGTGTAAAAATCTATGCTACCACTCCAAAAAACACCTACAGCTTTTTACAAGGAACCTCAATGGCTTCGCCAAACGTGGCTGGAGTAGCTGCTTTGATCCGTTCTTATTATCCAAAATTATCAGCTAAACAAGTAAAACATATTTTAATGGATTCTGGAGTTGCTATTGAGAGCGAGGTTATTGTGGGTGGAAAACCAGCAGATACACGTCCGTTTTCAGCGCTTTCTAAATCAGGGAAAATTGTAAATGCCTATAACGCTTTACAAATGGCTGAAAAAATGTCAAAAAAATAATTCGAAAACAAAACTAACACGGAAGGGTATAAGCCCTTCCTTTTTTATTTTATACCATGAAGAATCTCTTTTTAATCGCTGCTTTTTCTTTTGGAGTAACTGGAATCGCACAAAACACTTCCTATTGGCAACAACATGTCGATTATAAAATGGACGTAAAAATGGATGTCAAAACCTATCAATACAAAGGAAAACAAGAATTGGTATACACTAATAATTCGCCAGACACCTTGCGAAAAGTGTATTACCATTTGTACAACAATGCATTTCAGCCAGGAAGCGAAATGGATGCGCGTATCCAAAGTATTAAAGATCCAGATGGAAGAATGGTGCACAAAGTCAAAGTAGGTGAAACCGAAGTGAAAGAGAGCCGCATCAAAAACCTAAAACCGAATGAAATTGGATATTTGCATATATCTAATTTCAAGCAAGACGGGCAAGCTGCCATTGCAAAAGAATTAGGAACAGTATTAGAAGTGACTTTGGCTAAGCCAATTTTACCCAATTCTAAAACGACTTTTAGTTTGGATTTTGACGGTCAAGTCCCGATTCAAATTCGCCGTTCAGGAAGAAATAACGCCGAAGGGGTGGAATTGTCTATGGCTCAATGGTATCCAAAATTAGCCGAATTCGATTTTGAGGGTTGGCACGCTGATCCTTATATCGCCAGAGAATTTCATGGTGTTTGGGGTAACTTTGATGTAAAAATAAACATTGATTCTAACTATATTTTAGGTGGTTCGGGCTATTTACAAAACAAAAACGAAATTGGTCACGGTTACCAAGATGCAGGAATTACGGTAGTTCATCCGAAGAAAAACAAAACCCTAACTTGGCATTTTGTGGCTCCAATGGTACACGATTTTACTTGGGCAGCCGACAAAGAGTACATTCACGACGTGGCAAAAGGACCTAATGATGTAGACATTCACTTTTTGTACAAAAACAATCCAAAGTACATTCAAAACTGGAAAAATCTTCAGCCAAAAACAGTGCAGTTGATGGAGGTCTATAACAAAACCGTTGGAAATTATCCCTACCAACAATATTCTGTTATTCAAGGCGGCGATGGCGGAATGGAATATGCCATGTGTACGTTGATTTTAGGGCAAGGTGATTGGGATGGTTTGTTAGGGGTTACAGCTCATGAAATGGCGCATTCTTGGTTCCAACATGTATTGGCTTCTAACGAATCCAAACACGGATGGATGGACGAAGGTTTCACTTCGTTTTTAGAAGATTATGGTTTAAATGAAATTGCCGATAAAAAAGTAGAAAATCCATATGGTGGAGCTTATAAAGGTTACAATTGGTTGGCTAATTCTGGAAAAGAGCAGCCCCAAGGAACCCATGCTGATCGTTTTGATGAAAACAGAGTATACAGTATCACTTCCTACAGCAAAGGCGAATTGTTCTTGTCTCAATTAATCTATGTTATTGGAAAAGAGAATTTACTTAAAACGTTGAAAAAATACTATGCGGATTTCAAATTCAAACACCCAACACCAAATGATATTAAACGCTCTGCAGAGCGTGTTACTGGCGCTAATTTAGATTGGTATCTAGTAGACTGGACCGAAACAACCAATACGATCGATTACGGAATTAAAGAAGTAAAAGACAATGCAGATGCAACTACGGTAACGCTTGAGCGAATCGGCAAAATGCCAATGCCAATGGACGTTTTGGTAGAATATATCGACGGCACAAAAGAAAGTTTCTATATCCCATTGCGCATGATGAGTTTTGAAAAAGAAAACCCAACTCCTGCCATTAAAAGAACTGTTTTAAACGATTGGGCTTGGGCGTATCCTACTTTTGAATTTAGTGTTTCAAAACCTAAAGCAAGCATTAAAAAAATTACTCTTGATCCAAGCGGTTTAATGGCCGATGTGAAATTGGAAAATAATAGTTACTCAATGAAATAATTAAATAATATTACAATCAAAAAGGCCTAGGTATCTAGGCCTTTTTTTATGAATTAAAATCGATTTAATAGTTAAATGTTGAGAAATCAAATTTGCTATAATTTTAGCTTCATTAAAAAAAGAAAAGAAAGCTTGTGAAAATGAAGCAAACTTTGCGAAATTTGCACACAAGAAAAACAACCATGGCAAAAATACTTACAGGAGTTCAAAGTACAGGAACTCCCCATTTAGGAAACTTATTAGGCGCAATCATTCCTGCAATAGAATTATCCAATAATCCGGCAAACGAATCGTTTCTGTTTATTGCCGATTTGCATTCGGTTACCCAAATAAAAAACGGCGAAACCTTACGTGCCAATACGTACAGTACGGCAGCGGCATGGTTAGCCTGTGGACTAAATGTAGATAAAGTAGTTTTTTACAGACAATCAGATGTGCCTCAAACGGCTGAATTGTCTTGGTATTTGAGTTGTTTTTTTCCGTTCCAACGTTTGACTTTGGCACATTCTTTCAAGGATAAATCGGATCGTTTAGACGATGTCAATGCTGGTTTGTTTTCGTATCCCATGCTGATGGCGGCCGATATTTTATTGTATGACGCCGAGTTTGTTCCTGTAGGGAAAGACCAATTGCAACACCTTGAAATTACGCGTGATGTGGCTTCGCGTTTCAACCATCAAATGGGCGAAACTTTTGTCATTCCTGAAGCTAAAATTCAAGAAGACAGTATGTTGATTCCGGGTACCAATGGTGGAAAAATGAGTAAATCAGCCAATAATGTGATCAACATTTTCCTAGACGATAAAGCATTGCGCAAGCAAATCATGAGCATCGAAACCGATAGCACGCCGCTTGAAGATCCTAAAAATCCAGAGACTTGTAATGCCTTTGCTATTTATAAACTCTTGGCTTCTGAAAGTGAAATCGAAATCATGAAAGCCAATTATTTAGGTGGAAATTATGGTTACGGTCACGCCAAACAAGCTTTGTTTGAATTAATTATAGAAAAATTCAAAACCGAAAGAGCGCAATACAATTACTATATGAACAACCTAGCTGAAGTAGATGAATTGCTTCGAAAAGGAGCTCAAAAAGCAAGCGCGGTGGCCAACGGGGTTTTGTCAAAAGTTAGGGCAAAACTGGGCTTCGAAAATTAAATTGCTTCAAATAACTTTCCGGGTAAGGGTCGAATTACACCTTTTAATTCCATATTTAATAAAATTCCTGAAATTCTATAAATCGGAAAATCGCAGCGCAGGGCAATAACATCGAGTAATTCTTTTCCAGATTGTAAAAGGTAATCATAGATTTTTTGTTCGTCATCATCTAAGGCTACAAAGAGTTGTTTTTGCACCGATTTAACTTCTTTATCGATATCCCAATTCAGCATATAAATCAAATCGGCAGCGTTAGTCAACACATTCGCCTTTTGAGTTTTGATTAATGTATTACATCCTTGACTGTATTTATCGGTTACGCGGCCGGGAACAGCAAACACATCCCGGTTGTATTCGTTGGCTAGATTAGCGGTAATCAAAGACCCTCCCCGCTCAGCAGATTCGATTACAATTGTCGCCTCCGTCATTCCGGCTACAATTCGATTTCGTCGCACAAAATTCTCTTTATCTGGATTGGAAGAACTCCAAAATTCAGTCATAAAACCACCATTTTCTTCCATTTTTGCGACATATCTTTTGTGTGATTTGGGGTAAATTTGGTTCAGTCCATGGGCTACAACACCAATTGTTTGTAGGTTGTTTTCCATCGCTAATTGATGCGCTACAATATCTACTCCATAAGCAAATCCACTAACGATTACTGGATTCAAAGGGACTAGTTCTGCAATGAACTTGCGACAAAAATCCAAGCCATAAGAGGTAATCTGACGCGTACCCACGATACTTATCGTTTTCTGATTTTTCAGACTAATGTTGCCTGAACTAAATAATACCGATGGGCTGTCAAAACAATGTTTCAATCGTTCTGGATAATTAGCATCTTGAAAAGTAGTAATGGAAATTGAATTGGATGAAATGAATTCCAATTCGCGTTCCGCTTTCGCAAAAACGGATTGGTCTTTAAAATTATTTAATAATACAGATCCTATTCCGTCAATAGCTTTTAATTGCGAAACTTTGGCTTGGAAAACCGCTTCCGCAGAGCCAAATTGGGTGAGTAGTTTTTTGGCAATAATATCGCCTACGCCTTCTACTCGCTGCAAAGCAAGTAAATAAAATAATTCTTGGTCATTCATTGGGGGTCAATTTGGAGATTAAAAGTAGTTATAATGTCTGAAATGCTTTTAGTTTTTGATAAAAAATAAAGCCAAAATTTGATTTTGAACTCTTTTTTAAAATAACCGTTAGTTATTAACTTCCTGGAAAAGAAATAGGTGGAAAAATAATTCCGATTGTTAATAAAAATTGTGAATAAAATTTTGATAACTATTTTGGTTGCATAACTTTGTTACTATGAAAATCGAAAATTACATCGCACAGCTTTTATACCGTTACCAATGCGTAACTGTTCCTGGATTTGGGGCCTTTTTAACCGAAATTCAATCCGCACAATTAGTAGATAGCGCTCACTCTTTTTTCCCTCCAAAGAAATTAATTTCTTTCAATGCCTATCTAAAAAACAACGATGGGTTATTGGCAAACCACATAGCACAAACTGAAAAAACTTCCTACGAATATGCCGTTAGCGCAATTCAATACGAAGTGTTTAATTGGAAAAAAACATTGCAGGAAACTGGGATTTTCTCTATCAAAAACGTAGGGAATTTTCGCTTGAATGCGGACAGTAATTTAATTTTCACTCCATCTGAACAAACTAATTATTTGAGTAGTTCTTTTGGGTTGAGTCCATTTGTTTCTCCGCTAGTTAAAAGAGAACTATTCGAACAACAATTGGAAGCGTTGGAAGAAAACGATACGATTCAATTGGTACCAGAACACAAAAACAAATTTACTTTCTTAAAGTATGCCGCTGTTTTTGTATTAGGTTTGGGATTAACCGCTACGGTAGGTTATCCTATTTACCAAAATGAAATAGAAACTCAAAAAATCATTGTAGAAACTGCTGTTCAAAGACAGGTTCAAAATAAAATACAAGAAGCTACATTCTTTATCGAAAGTCCAATTCCAGCAGTAACCCTTACGGTTAAAGAAGGAAAATTACCTTACCACATTATGGCGGGTGCTTTTAGAGACGAAACAAATGCACAACGTGTTTTTGAGAATTTAAGTGAAAAAGGATACAAAGCAAAACGAATTGAGCGCAACAAATATGGATTGTACCCGGTGCTTTATGGAAGTTTTACTACTTATGCTGAAGCTGAAAAATTGAAAAATGAAATTAGAGCTAAAGAAAATCCTCAAGCTTGGATTTTAATCGAATCATTATAAAAATTCAAACCGCCCATCAAGGCGGTTTTTTTATTTACTGTATATTCAAACTGGCCTTAAACATTCGGGCTTCTTCCCAACTAAATGAGTCACCATGTTTTTCCATCAAAGCGTTCAAGGATTCGTCTTTATAGCCTTTAAATGCAGCGGCAAGTTCATCTAATTTGTCTGAAGGAATAATGTCTTCAATAGCGACTTTCTCGGACTGAATTAATTTGACAAAATGCCCATAAATCGTTTGTTTGGTTAACACTCTAATCGAAGCAATTTCGGCAATCGAATTGTTTTGTTTCCACAAGTCATAGGTTTCTTCAATGGTGGTTTTCTTAGTTGAAGACTTTGATTTCTTTTTTGGAAGGTAGCGCTCTTCATCCAAGTCATCTTCAATTAAGTTAGCGTTTACTTTTTTGAATGTAGCTTGAATTGCAGTCACTTTTCTACTTATATATAGTTGAATTTCGGGAGATGTTAATTTCTCTTTCGAAATTGTTTCTCCCGCCACAACAGTTTCTATGAGTAATTTGGCTTTCATCAAGCGCAAAACTGCTTTGGTTTGAAGTTCTTCTAAGAATACTAATTCATCAAAATACGCCTTGGCTTTTTTAAGACGTTTTACTTCTTCTAGTTTCCATAAAATTTCGAAAACCAATTCGTCCATTGGAGCGAAAAAATAAGTATACGCCGCCTGCATTCGCTCGGAAATGTGATTCAAATCGACCGTTTCCTGACTAAAAAGTACGTTCAATTGCTGGATGAATTTTTTAGCAGGCTCAACGACTTTATCCATTCTTTCCGTTTGTTCTTTGGCCCAATAGGAAAATTTAGCTTTGGAAGAAACCTCTGATTTTTCATTATAACTAAACTGATGATTGCGCCATTCTTGTGCTAATTCGGACCATTCAAAAGTTTCAACTAAATACTGATGAATAAAGTTTTTGGTTTCAAAATGCAAAGCGCTTTGCAAATGCGTTTCTGTGGCTTTATTTAAGGAATAATCCATTACGTCTTGATCGTTAGAAATACCATTCATTTGTAACGGAGAAAGCAAAATAAGCCCTTGTAATGATCGCAAACGAGATAAAGCCACGTAGGCTTGTCCAGGAAGAAAAACTTGCGAAACATCAAGTGCTGCTTTGTCAAAAGTTAATCCTTGACTCTTATGAACGGTGATGGCCCAAGCCAATTTGATCGGATAATGAACAAAGGTACCTAAAACCTCCTCTTCAATTTCTTTAGTTGTATTGTTGACTTTGTAGCGAATGTTTTGCCATTCGTATTTTTCAACTTCAATGGTTTTGTTTTCTTCAGGAAAATGGACGAGAATCTCTTTTGCTGAAAGCGATTTGATTATACCCATTTTTCCATTGAAATATTTTTTGTCAAAAGAAAGATCGTTTTTGACAAACATGATTTGGGCGCCTTCTTTCAGTCGTAATTGTGCCTCAACTGGGAAAATCTTGTCTGGGAAATCTCCTATTATTTCAGGAGAATACAGCCATTCTTTACCCTCTAATGAGTCCAAAGCGTCCGCGTTCATAAGGTCTGCTTTGGTATTATGTGTAGTTAAGGTGATGTATCCTTTATTCGCTTTCAAATCAAAATTGGGTTGAACGTATTGATTTAAAGCAACGATGTCTTCATTTGAGATTTTGTTATTGCGAAGATTATTCAAAACCGAAATAAACGCATCGTCTGTCTGGCGGAAAATTTTATCCAATTCAATATACAGTGGCGGGTTTTGTTGCACCACTTGTGAATGGAAAAAGAATTTTCCTTGGTAATAATTCTTTAATATGCGCCACTCGTCGTCTCGAATTACAGGAGGTAATTGCAATAAATCACCAATAAACAAGACCTGTACTCCGCCAAACGGATTATTTTTTTTGCGTACCGTTTGCATCATAAAATCCATGGCGTCTAGTAAATCGGCGCGCAACATACTTACTTCGTCAATGATAAGTAATTCCATATTGCGGATTACCGATTTCTTCAAACCGCTCATTTTAAAATGGCGCCGAAGAGTAGCTCTCGTTTCAAACTTAGCACTTTCTGAAAAATCAGGCGCCGAATTATCTGGAATAAATCCGCCAAAAGGGAGTTGGAACATCGAATGAATAGTAACGCCACCTGCGTTCAAAGCAGCAATCCCTGTGGGCGCAACTACAACTGTATTTTTGTGAGTGGTCGCTATAATTTCACGAAGTAGCGTTGTTTTTCCTGTTCCAGCTTTCCCGGTAAGAAAAACGGAACGTTGCGTCTGATTAATGAATCGTAAGGTATAAGAAGCTGCTTCGGAAATTGATTGCATTGGGCGTGTAGATTTGAGAATACTAAAATATTGAAAATTAATGTGCTTTGGGAAGATTAAGGCAAAAAAAATGCCTCCAATCTAATTTAAGACAGAGGCATTTTGTTGAAGTAAACTTCAATTATTTTTTAGCTGGGGCTTTTTCTTCTTTAGCGCCATTTGCTTTGTATTTTTCATTCAAAGCAGCAATTAATTCTTTAGTGATATCATATTGATCTTCGGCATATAAAACTGAAGCCACATCGCCTGTTCCAAAGATATAAGAGTACCCTTTTTCTTTTCCGTATGATTTGATGAATTTTTTTACTCCAGAAACCAAAGAATCCATTTCTTTTCCGCTTTCTTGTTGCAATTGTTGAGACAATTGTTGCTGTGCGTAACCTAATTGTTGTTCTCTTTTTTGTAATTCAGCACCTTTTTGTTGTGCCCAAGCTTGACCGTTGGCTTGTGCTTGAGCTTGAAAATTAGATGCTTCTTGTTTGAAACGATTAATTTCAGCTTCTAACAATCTTCCTTTCTCCTCTGCTTGTGCTTTGTATTTAGCTTCTAAATCTTTTGCTTCTGTGTATTCGCTCATTAATTTTGAAGTGTCAACGTAAGCGGTTTTAACTTCTTTAACTTCTGCTTTTTTGTCACAAGCAATAACCGAAATTGAAAGTGCAATAATTACTAATACTTTTTTCATTTTGTGAATTTGTAAATTTTAAGTGTATCAGACAAAAATATAAAAAAATAGATAGTCCCAACAAAAACTTAGAAAAATGCGGAATTATTTAACGAATCGATTTTTGCTATCGTAAAAAGAATTTACATAAATTGAAATTATTAAAATTCACTTCATATAAAACGATTTAAAATGAATTCAAAAAAATCTTAAGTCAAACGTTACAAAAAATAAAAAAGCGCTTTAAAAGCGCTTAAAATGATTTTTACCAGTTTTTAAAGACATAAATGTGTGAAGAATACTCCAGGTCAGATTGCGCTTTTATATTGGACCACAATCCGATGAAAAATGCTTTTACATAATTCATTCTTCCCGTTTTATATTTTTCAGATAATAAGCTCACGTAAAACGAATCAAATTTCATAGGTAAAACTTTAACCAATTCCATTTGCTCTTTTTGAAATAACTTTTGGATCGCTGTTTTAGAAAAATGCCAGAAGTGAATCGGCACATCATAAGCTGCCCAAAATTTTCCGTAATGTTGCGCGTCGAAAGATTTGAAATTAGGCACAGCAATAATTAATGAGCCGGATGGTTTTAACAGCCTTTTTAATTCTTTTATTTGGTGATTCAAATCTGGAACATGTTCCAATACGTGCCACATAGTAATGACATCAAAAGAATGATCTTCCAATTTAGCTATTGATTCTACAAAAGAAACTCCTTTGTTTATTGCAATTTGTTTTGCTTTATCACTCGGTTCAACTCCAGTTACATCCCATCCGTTTTGTTTTGCCACCGAAAGAAACTCTCCGGTTCCTGCTCCAATATCTAGAATTCTTCCTTTATTAGGTTGTAACGAATTAATGAGATTTAGTTTCTTTTTTAAGGCAATCGATTTTACAAAGTGGTACGCTTTTTCAAATAAAGAGCGTTTACTATCGGTATGCGAAATATAATCGGCACTTTCATAGTATTTGCCTAATACCTCCAAACTAGGTTGTGGATGCGTAATCAACATATCCAAAGATTCGTCTAAATATAAGTCGAAAACCTCTTTAGAGACAGAATAATCGGTAACGGTAAGAAAATGTTTTTTGTTTGAAATATCCATTAAATACTATTCTTTTGTTTTAAATCCTTTTAAAATCAGGGCTTGGCAGCAAAGTTTCACGTGGAACAATTTACCTGCCCATATAAATCAGCAATACCGAAACATCGCTCGGCGAAACGCCGCTTATTCGTGAAGCTTGTGCTATAGTTGCTGGTTTGATTTTGGTAAGTTTCTGCTTGGCTTCAATAGACATTGATTTGATTTTATTATAGTCAAAATCTTCAGGTATCTTCACCTCTTCCAGACGCGTTAATTTATCAGCGTTGTTTCTTTCTTTTTCTATGTAACCTGAATATTTTACCTGGATTTCTGCTTGTTCCAAAATCTCTTGATCTAATTTATTTTCTTCGATATAAGCAGTTACTTTTTCAAATCGCAGCATGTCATCCAAATCAATTTGCGGACGTGAAAATATTTTAAACATTTTATCTCCTTGTGTAATTAGAGCGGTGTCTTTTGCTTCCAAAATAGGATTCGTTTCTGAGACAGAAACGCTTGTTTCTTTGAAAAAATCAACCATTTTTTCAGACTCGTTTCTCTTAAATTCCATTCGGCGCAAACGCACTTCCGATGCTAATCCAATTTCAAACGACATAGGCGTCAATCTAAAATCGGCATTATCTTGACGCAACAAAGTTCTATATTCGGCACGAGAAGTAAACATTCTATACGGCTCTTCTGTTCCTTTGGTAATCAAATCATCGATTAATACTCCGATGTAAGCCTCATCTCTTTTCAATATTAAAGGCGCTTTTTCATGTACTTTTAAATGAGCATTGATTCCAGCCATTAGCCCTTGAGAAGCCGCCTCTTCGTATCCAGTTGTTCCGTTTATTTGTCCTGCAAAATATAAGCCTTCAACCAACTTGGTTTCCAAGGTGTGTTTTAATTGAGTAGGAGGAAAATAATCGTATTCGATCGCATATCCAGGTCGCAAAAATTTAACTTTTTCAAAACCCGCTACAGAGCTCAATGCTTTAAATTGAATGTCTTCTGGCAAGGAGGTAGAAAATCCGTTTACATAGACTTCACAAGTTTTCCAACCTTCAGGTTCTACAAATAACTGATGTCTTTCTTTGTCGGCAAAACGATTGATTTTATCTTCTATAGACGGACAATATCTTGGTCCTAAACTTTTAATTCTACCATTGAACATTGGAGAACGATCAAAACCTTCTCGTAGAATATCGTGAACGTCTAACGAAGTGTAGGTCATGTGACACGATCTTTGGTGTATCAATGGCGAAGTTACGTCTGAGTACGAAAATTTATCAGGTTTAGCGTCCCCTTTTTCTTCATTCATTTTAGAATAATCCAAAGAGCGTCCATCTACACGTGGGGGTGTTCCTGTTTTCATTCTCCCCGCTTGAAAACCAGCTTTGACCAAATCTTCCGTGATGCCGTAAGAAGCACTCTCACCCGCTCTACCTCCTCCAAATTGTTTTTCTCCAATGTGAATTAATCCGTTCAAAAAAGTACCATTGGTAAGTACAACTGATTTAGCTTTGATTTCAATCCCAAGCGCAGTTCGAATACCTTTTATTTTACCTTTTTCAATTAACAAACCACTAACCATTTCTTGATAAAAATCAAGATTAGGCGTTCCTTCTAGCATCATTCTCCACTCTTCAGAGAAACGCATTCTATCGCTCTGAACTCGCGGGGACCACATAGCAGGTCCTTTAGATTTATTCAACATTTTAAACTGAATAGCGGTTCGGTCTGAAACTATTCCTGAGTACCCACCCAAAGCATCAATCTCGCGAACAATCTGACCTTTTGCAATACCTCCCATGGCTGGATTACAAGACATTTGCGCAATATTTTGCAAACTCATCGTAACCAACAGTGTTGTTGATCCTAAATTAGCCGCGGCTGCAGCAGCCTCACATCCGGCGTGACCTGCACCCACAACAATTACATCATACTCGTTTAGAAACATTTCCTTTTTGATTTAACCCGCTGCCTCGGGTTGTGAATTGAATATATTATATAATGTTCCACATGAAACATCTTAAGCGTATTTTAAATAAAAAAACTATTGTTTCACGTGAAACATAGCTAGTTTTTCATCTTCTTTAGAGCGCATAATTTGCTCGTCTGATGGTGTTTTGTCTTTATAGCCGCAATAATGTAAAAGGCCGTGAACTAAAACGCGTCTTAACTCTTCTTCGAAAGAAACCTTAAAGTCGTTGGCGTTATCGCGAACCCTCTCAATTGAAACAAAAATATCCCCATTTAGCTCGTTGCCCATGGAATAATCGAAACTAATAATGTCGGTTAATGTATCGTGGCTTAGATATTCTAAATTGATTTTCAATAAATATTCGTCGTCACAAAAGATATAATTAATCTCCCCCTCTTTTTTATCTTCTGAAATAATTACCCGAGATAACCATGAAGAAATTGCTTCATCGTTTTCTAAGGCAAACTCAGTTTCATAATTAAAATCAATCATTTTTATAAATACTTTTGTTGTTTTGCCTGTTAAATTCGTTCGCAAAGGTAATGATTGTCTGATAAATATTTAGATGCGGTTAAAATATTCTACGAACGATAGTGGCGGCGTGTCGATTAGTTTAAATAACACACATTATTCTTGGTGCTTTTTGATTTCGACAAATTAAATAATAGTTTTTGTCGAACGTTAAAAGTACTAATTTATAAGAAAATAAAACTGTTGAAACGAATGGGGAAATAACACAAATTGAAGCTATATTTGCAAAAGATTAAAAGATAAAACTATCATGTCAAAGCCAATTCGCGTGCGTTTTGCACCAAGTCCAACTGGACCTTTACATATCGGCGGAGTTCGTACTGCCCTATTTAATTATTTGTTCGCCAAGAAAAACAATGGAACCTTCTTTTTACGGATAGAAGACACTGACCAAAATCGTTTTGTTCCAGGGGCTGAAGAATACATTTTGGAAGCTTTAAATTGGTTAGGAATTGCTCCTGACGAAACCGTTGGGAAGAATGAAAAGTTTGGCCCATATCGACAAAGTGAAAGAAAAGAACTGTACAAACAATATGCCGATGAATTGATAAATTCAGGTAATGCCTATTATGCTTTTGATACTGCCGAAGCTTTAGATGCCCAAAGAAAACAGCACGAAGAACAAGGCAAAACATTTATCTACAATCATCATAATAGAGAAAAATTAGATACTTCATTAGTATTGTCTAAAGACGCAACTGAGAAAAGAATTGCGGCTGGCGAAGACTATGTGATCCGATTCAAAACACCTGTAAACGAAACCTTACATTTACAAGATATCATTCGCGGAGAAGTGAAATTTGAAACCAATTTATTAGACGACAAAGTCTTGTTTAAAAGCGATGGAATGCCAACCTATCACTTAGCGAATATTGTAGACGACCATTTGATGGAAACCTCACATGTAATTAGAGGGGAAGAATGGTTGCCCTCTATGCCATTGCATGTTTTAATATATCGTTCATTTGGTTGGGAAGCCCCAGAATTCGCGCATTTGCCTCTAATTTTGAAACCTATTGGCAACGGAAAATTATCCAAAAGAGATGGTGATAAAATGGGATTTCCAGTATTTCCTTTAGAATGGAAAACAGAAGAAGGTGTTTCCTCTGGTTACCGAGAAAAAGGATTTTTTCCAGAAGCGGTAGTTAACTTTTTAGCCTTATTAGGTTGGAATGACGGGACGGAAAAAGAATTGTTTTCTTTAGAAGAATTGGTCCAAAATTTTGATTTGAACCGAGTGCATAAAGCTGGGGCAAAATTTGATCCTGAAAAAAATAAATGGTTCAATCACCACTACTTGATACAACAAACAGATGCTAATTTGGCGAAAGCCTTCGCTCCTATTTTGAAGGAAAAAGGAATTGCATTCGAAGAAAACAAATTAATTACTATTGTTTCATTGATCAAAGAGCGTGCTCATTTTGTGTCAGAATTTTGGGAATTGAGCGATTACTTTTTTGAAGCGCCAAGTTCCTATGATGAAAAAGCAACCAAAAACTGGAAAGAAGAAACACCTGCTTTAATGCAAAATTTGATTTCGGTTTTAGAAGGAATTGAAGATTTTAAAGCGGCAAAAATTGAAACTATTGTAAAAGATTGGATGACGGTAAACGAAATAGGAATGGGAAAAGTGATGCAACCTTTCCGTTTGAGTTTGGTAGGCGCATTAAAAGGTCCTCACCTATTTGATATTGCTGAATTAATTGGAAAAGAAGCAACCGTTGAACGAATTCAAAAAGCAATTGCTAGTTTGTAATTCTTGATGTGATATAAAAAGAAAAGAGGCTTAATCGCCTCTTTTTTTATGGATAAGCCAATTGATAAAATACGGGATCGCTATTTGCAATATCATTCCGTAAGAATTTGACAATTTAAATTGTATCGATTTTAATGCTTCCTTAAATAAATTTTCAGGTTGGATAGATTCTTTTGTTTTTTCCACATTCAACAAAATATGTTGTAAATGAATTTCTCGTTCCAACTTAATTATTTCTAAGTCGGCGTTAATTTGGTCGTAGGAAGAATATTTTTTAGCCATACTTAATCATTAAAAAATATGGTTGAAAATCTTTCTAAAATAGGTCCTTCAACAATCTTGTCTTTTACTAAAAACAATAAAGCTGTAACCAGTAAATAAAAACCACCCACCGATAAAAAGCCTAAAACGATATTGTCTAAATAAGCACCTATTGCAAAAGCTACAGCAATGGAACCAAACAAAATAACCATACCCAAACATATCCCGATTAAAAGAAACTTAACCATCATAGTGGTAGATTGCATTAAGATTTTAAAACCGTGAAGTTTATAATATTCAACATAAGATTCGACATAACCTTTGGCATGTTCTTGAATTTGTTCGGTTTGATTTTTTATTTCTTCAAAAGCCATAATGATATATTTTAGTTGAAACTTATTTTTGAAGTTTGGCGTTTTGCTCTTTCAACTCGGCCAACTTTTGTTCTAAAAACAAAATTAAATCTTCGGTTTTGTGACTAGCCTGAGAAACCATCTCTTCAAACGAATCTTCTAGATTGTCTTTAGAGTTATTTAACTTGCTTTTTAATTGCTCTGAAACTTCTTCAAGTTTCGTTTTCAAATCGTCTTTGGCATCTTGAAAACCGTCTTTGATTTTTTCTCTTGTTTTTGTTCCCTTATCAGGAGCATACAAAATTCCAATTCCCGCTCCAATCAATGCGCCTGTTAAAAGTGCCAACAAAGAATTTCCTGAAGTATTTGACATAATTTATATTGTTTAAAGATTCCTATATTAAAGGTACAACAATAATTTTCTTTTTGTCCTTGAGAACTCGTTAAAGTGTCTTAATAGAGGGTAAAAAACACATAGCTGCATTTATAGCTTTCTTTTTCTAAAAATGACTTCTATGGTTGTAAAAAGAAAAATTCTGCTTTAAAGCTGATATATTTAAGCCGTTTTTAATTGATTAAACCAATAAAAAATAAAATCACAATAAGAACTATTTATAATAACAAAAACCCGCTATAAAGCGGGTTTGGAATTTATAAAAGCGAATAAATTAAATTTGGTTCAAAAGTGAAATAACCGATTCATTATTTTCCGTTGCTTTTAATTCAAATAATGTAGGTTTGAAATTTTCTAAATTAACCGCATCGTGAGTTAAATTTTGTAATGCCGCTATTCGAACTAAAGCCAATTGACTTTTTAAAGACATAGTATATAATTTTGACAAAGCTTCAGAATCAATGTTAGATGGATTTACTTTGTCTGAATGTTCTAAAATCAAATTAGCAAACAATAAAGAATTGTTGTCGTTTTTGATGTTTTTTACAATGGTTTGATTGACCAAACTATAATTATCAATGGTTTTGATGTTTTCGATAATTGTATTCAATATAGCTTTGGCAGCCGAAGCGTCTTTTTCTTTAACGTATTTATTGATTTCTTTTTGAGTATTCATTAATACGTTTTCTTCTTTCTTGCCTTTTTCTTCCCAAGCATCTTTCAACCCAACAGTTTTATTAAAAACTAACTTTTCAGACGTTGAATCTTTATCAACGCTGAAATAACCCAAACGTTGGAACTGGAATTTATCGCCTGCTTGAACCGTTTGTAAACTTGGTTCTACAAATCCGGTGCTAATTTGCAACGAATTGGGATTCATAAATTCTAAGAAATTTTTCTCTTTATGACTGTCTGGTGCTTCGTCAATAAACAAACGATCGTACAAACGCACTTCGGCCTCAACGGCATCTTTTATTGAAACCCAGTGCAAGGTTCCTGATACTTTTCGTTGACTGGCTTCACTCCCGCTCCCACTTCGGCTGTCTTCGTCATACGAAACATGAATTTCTGTAATATTTCCGTTTGCATCTTTAACTACAGATTCCCCTTTTATGATGTAGGCGTTTTTCAAGCGAACCTCTTTCCCTAAACTCAAACGGAAAAACTTGGCAGGAGCTTCTTCTAAAAAATCTTCTCTTTCAATATATAATTCTCTAGAAAAAGGGACTTTTCTATACCCTGCAGTTTCGTCTTCTTGATTGTTTTCGGCGTCCAACCATTCTTCTTTTCCTTCTGGATAATTGGTAATAACCACTTTTACAGGATCTAAAACCGCCATCACTCGAGGCGCTGTTTTATTCAAATCTTCACGCAAGCAAAACTCTAAAAGTGAATAATCTATCACATTTTCTCTTTTGGCAACACCAATAATATCACAGAATTTACGAATGGAATTTGGGGTATAGCCTCTTCTACGTAAACCTGAAATAGTTGGCATTCTTGGATCATCCCAACCGTCTACATAGTTTTCTTGAACCAATTGTAAGAGCTTTCTTTTACTCATCACAGTATAATTCAAATTCAAACGGGCAAATTCGTATTGATTTGGGCGCACTTGATTAGCGTCATAAATTTGGTCTAAAAACCAATTATATAACTCGCGGTGCATTACAAATTCTAAGGTGCAAATCGAATGTGAAATTTGTTCCAAATAATCACTTTCTCCATGCGCATAATCGTACATAGGATAGATTTTCCATTCGTTAGCCGTTCTATGATGATGACGGTGTAATATACGATACATCAAGGGGTCGCGCATCAACATATTAGTCGAAGCCATATCGATTTTAGCACGTAAAACGTGAGTACCTTCTGAAAACTCTCCGTTTTTCATAGCTTCGAATAAAGCTAAATTTTCTTCAACTGAACGGTTTCTGTAAGGTCCATCAACACCTGGTTGGGTTGGAGTTCCTTTTTGAGCGGCCATTTCTTCTGAAGTTTGGCTATCTACATAAGCCTTACCGTTTTTGATCATTTGAACCGCCCAGTCATATAACTGTTGGAAATAATCAGACGAATACAATTCTTCGGTCCAATTAAATCCTAACCATTTCAAATCTTCTTTAATAGCATCTACGTATTCTTGCTCTTCTTTGGCGGGATTGGTATCGTCAAAACGCAAATTAACCGGCGCATTGTACTTTAAACCCAAACCAAAATTCAAACAAATTGATTTTGCGTGACCAATGTGTAAATACCCATTTGGTTCTGGCGGAAAACGAAAACGCAATTGATCCTGAGGAAAACCTGAGGCTAAACTGTCTTCTATAATTTGTTCTATGAAATGCAATGATTTTTCTTCTGATGCCATTTTAAAAAATTTGAAAGGCAAAGTTATCAAAATTGTTGATGATTCGGCGATTTGTACCCTTGTTTATTCGGTTTTAAAACTAAAAAAACAAAACATTTTGTACTTTTAACCCATCAAAACGATAAATATTTATCTAGAAAAAAATAACAATGGGGATCATCAAACTTAAAAATATTCGCACTTTTTCGTACCACGGTTGTTTGGTAGAAGAAAGTAAAATTGGATCAGATTATCGTGTGGATTTAGAAGTTAAAACCGATTTACGCCAATCGTGTATCTCCGATAAATTAGCCGATACAGTAGATTATGTACTTTTAAATCAAATCGTGGAAGAGGAAATGGCGATTCGTTCAGAATTGTTAGAACATGTGGCGCACCGAATTATTGTTCGTATTTTTGCTGAAGCGCCATCTGTTTCGAGAATTAAACTAGGTGTTTCTAAAATTAATCCGCCTATTGGTGGTGATGTTGAAGCAGTTACTATTGAATTAGAAGAATATCGAAACTAAGCCTAAAAAGAAATCTGATTTCAAACAAAGTTTTTAGCAGAAGACTTTTAAACATTAAAGTTTTTGCTATCTTTGCAACCCAATAACAATTGGCGTCGTGGCCGAGCGGCTAGGCTGGGCTCTGCAAAAGCTCCTACTCCGGTTCGAATCCGGACGATGCCTCTAAAACCTTCAAGGAAACTTGGAGGTTTTTTTTTAATTTTTAGAAAAAATTAATTAAATTATATGCTCCTACTCCGGTTCTCCCGAAGTGTCGGGACGGACTATGCCTCTGAATTAACCTCTCTTTTTGAGAGGTTTTTTTTATGTTTATTTTTTAGAAAATTAAGTACCGATAAAGTTTGAATCTGAAGATAAGTAAAGAAAAAAAGGGTTGGTTTGTTTACTCTATCTTCTCCAAGGCATTTTTAACCATTTCTTTTTCTTTTGGAAACCAACCTTGAACCATTAAAGCCAATCCAAATACAATTAAAACAATACTAATTCCTTTTTTAATTTTAAGAATATTAGGAGGTGTTAATTTAGATTTTAATTGTTTAGCTAATACAATTTTTAAACAATCAACTAGTAAATAGGTTAGAATTACCGAAGTAAAAAAAGTTAGCATTCTTGGGGTTTGCATATCTAATTTTGGTCCTACTGAAATGATAATCGCCAACCAAAATCCTAGAACTCCGATATTAATAACATTTAAGAAAAACCCTTTAATAAAAAGGCTTCCGTAATTTTTTTTTATAATTTCATCTTCAATCGCTTCGTATTGAATTTTAGCTTGTTTCTTTAATTTAACAAATGAAATTATTCCGTACGCCACCATTACAATTCCTCCAAAAATAAACAAAGCAGGTTTGTCTTTTAGACTTGAAATTAAACGATAGCTTCCTAAATAAGCGACTCCAATAAAAAAAACATCTCCTAAAACTACCCCTAAATCAAAAGCAAGAGCAGCACGAAATCCTTTAGTGATGCTGGTTTCAATTAGAATAAAGAATACAGGACCTATCATAAAACTAAGGAAAATTCCCCAAGGCAGTCCTGTTAGAATATCGTTTATCATTAAGTTTAGTTTAGGTGTAAGCTAATTATTTAATTATTTTAATATGGCCTGCAGCAAAAGTCTTTTTAGTAACTTGTTTAGGGTTTCCGTAAATCATAATATCGCTTCCTGCTCTTGCTTTTGCGTCAATAAATTCAGTTGCAAAAACTTCTGCTTCTCCACCAGCATTGCTACTAATACTAGTTTGTTCGGTAGTTAAATCTTTTCCGTTATAAATAGCGCCTGCAGAAACTAAAACATCTTGGTTTTTAGCTGTTCCTGATGTTTTTACTATAGCTCCACTTGTTAGTTTTACAGTTGCTTTAGCAACATCTAAACTAATATCTATTTTAGCTCCTTCTTTTGCAATAATATCAAAATTAGTAGCTTTAATAACATCATTATTTGAAATTTGTGATCCTTCGTTAGCTTCAATTGCATCCAAATCGGTGTAATATACCTTTGCTTTTACTTGATTTCCTTTCAATAAATTCGTTAAAGGCATTCTTAGTTTAAGTTCTCCATTTTTATTAACAAGCTCTACTTCGTCTGAATTAACCCCTGAAAGCTCTACTTTATTTTCATCTGAAGCAATTAACTCCACTGTAATTTGATCAAAAGAGGTTACTTTATGAAAATCTCCTACTTTTTTTTCCGTTTGGGCAAAGGTTAATGAACTGATTAATAATAAACTAAATACAAATTTTTTCATACTATTGGTAATTTAAATTGACTTATTCGTTTCTTCTGATAAAGTGAAAATCCAATTGTTTTTTTACTAAATCGGCATTTTTTACTTTGACATAAATCTCATCTCCTAGTTGTAATAAACCATGAGAAGTGGCGCCGACTAAAGCATATTGCTTTTCGTCAAAAGTATAATAATCCTCTTTAATATCTCTAATTCGAACCATGCCTTCACATTTATTTTCGATAATTTCTACGTAAATTCCCCATTCGGTTACTCCTGAAATTACTCCTAAAAACTCTTGATCTTGATGATTTTGCATGTATTTTACCTGCATGTATTTGATAGAATCACGTTCAGCATTAGTAGCTAAACCTTCCATTGTAGATGAGTGTAAACATTTAGCTTCATAACTTTCTTCATCGGCTGATTTTCCACCATCTAAATAAAATTGCAACAAACGATGCACCATCACATCAGGATATCTACGAATAGGAGAAGTAAAATGGGAATAATAATCAAACGCTAGTCCATAATGACCAATATTATCAGTAGAATATTTAGCTTTACTCATACTACGAATAGCTAGTGTATCAATTAGATTTTGCTCTTTAGTACCTACAACTTCAGATAATAAATTGTTTAATGATTTGGAAATATCTCCTTTATTTCTAAAGTCAATTTTATAACCAAACTTAGCAATAACTGTTTGCATCGCAATCAATTTATCTTCATTGGGCTCATCGTGAATACGATAAATAAACGTTTTCTTTTGTTTACCAATAAACTCAGCCACTTTTCTATTCGCTAGCAACATGAATTCTTCAATCAAATGATTCGCATCTTTTGATATTTTGAAATACACTCCAGCTGGTTCTCCTTCTTTATCTAAATTGAATTTTACTTCTACTTTATCAAATGAAATAGCGCCTTCGTTCATTCTATTTCTACGTAATATTTTAGCTAATTCTTGTAGTTTTAAAGTAGCTTCTACAATTGGTGCTGAAACTTGATACGATTCTCCTGTGATAGAAATTTCTTGAGGAATAGTATCGTTTTTAGTTTCGATAATATATTGTGCTTCTTCGTAAGCAAAACGTTGATCAGAAAAAATAACGGTTCTTCCAAACCATTGATTGACTACTTGTGCTTTCTCATTGATTTCAAATACAGCTGAAAAAGTATATTTTTCTTCTTGAGGTCGTAACGAACAAGCAAAATTTGATAAGACTTCAGGTAACATTGGTACTACTCGATCTACTAAATAGACGGAAGTAGCTCTTTGATAGGCTTCATCATCTAAAATAGTTCCTTCTTCTAAATAAAAAGAAACATCAGCAATATGAATTCCAATTTCATAATTACCGTTTTCTAACTTTTTGAAAGACAGCGCATCATCAAAATCTTTTGCATCTTTTGGATCAATAGTAAAAGTTAAAGTGTCACGCATATCACGACGCTTTGCTATTTCAGAAGCTTGAATCGATGTATCAATTTTTTGAGCATAAGTTTCTACTTCAATAGGAAATTCTGAAGGTAAACCGTATTCGGCTAAAATAGCGTGAATTTCAGTGTTATGTTCCCCTGGTTTTCCAAGAACTTTGATCACTTTTCCAAAAGGACTATCAGCTCTTTTAGGCCAATCTTCAATATGAACCAAAACCACATCTCCTTGTTCTGCCTCTCCTATTTTATCTTTTGGAATAAAAATATCAGTATACATTTTTGGATTTGCTGTTGATACAAAAGAAAAATTCTTTTGTATATCAATCACTCCAACAAAATCGGTTTTATTTCTTTCGATAACTTCAATTACTTCACCTTCTGGTCGACGTCCTTTTCTTCGGTTATAGATATACACTTTAACCGTGTCTTTATCTAAAGCTCTATTTAAATTATTAGTTGGAATAAAAACATCTTCTTCTAAATCTGGACAAACAAAATAAGCAGTTTTTCGACCTGTCATATCAATTTTACCTTCGTAATAATCTTGACTAATCGCTTTTACTAAATACTTACCAGGTTCTGATTCAATGATTGTTTTTTGAGCGGCTAAAATTTTTAAATCTTTTATAATTTGATTTCTACTTTGTGTATCATCTAGATCTAATATAGCTGCTATTTGCTTGTAGTTATATACTTTATTAGCATTTTGAGATAGTATTTTTACAATTTTTTCAGAGTATGTCTTCTCTTTTTTGAGCGGTTTTCTTAAACGCTTTCCCATAATTTTTTTCTTAAACGCCTAAAATTACAAATAAGAAATTAGATTATCTTTTTATAGACTCATATTTAGTAAAAATATAACTTTTACTTCATCTCTATTTTTCTAAAAAAATATTTTTAAAATACTTCAAAGTTGTCAACATCTATTTAAAACAACAAAAAGAAAAAGAAATTTAAATTAATTTTTTAATGGTTATTATAGTGTGTTAATAGTTAGTATAATTTTTATTAAAAAGGATTTGAAATAAAGTTTCACCTAGTTATTTTTAGTTATCAACATCTGTTTTTATAGGTAAAGATTTAAAAACAAAGACTTTCTTAATTTTAATTAACAGCTGTTTATAACCTAAAATTGATTCGTTTTGTAAATAAGTAAATTTTCAAAATCTGTTAATAAACTTCTTTTTTCTATTCATAACTTTTCTAAAAATTCAACAAACTAAATTAGGATTTTTAAAACCAGTTTTGGATTACGTATTTTTTGTTTTCAATTACTAAAAAGTTCTTATTTTCTATCTTGAGTTATGAACACAGTATGTTAATTTAATGTTATCTGAAAATCAACAGATTACAAATTGGTATTAACAATTCAAAATTTTAACAAAACAGATGTAAAATCAATATTGATTGCTACATAATTATACTTTTTTATAAATATTTTTTTTACGACAACCCTCTTTTTAAAGCTACTTTAAATACGGTTAATTATTGGTTAATAAAGAAACAAAGAAACCACTCTATTTATGAATTCTAACTCAAAATCTTTCCTTATTTTTGAACACGAATTAAACACACTACTAACAATGAAAATTTCTATTGGAAACGACCACGCCGGTCCAGAATACAAAAAAGCAATTGTGGCTATGCTTGAAGCAAAAGGACACAAAATCACAAATTACGGAACCGATTCTTTTGAAGCGGTAGATTATCCAGATATGGCGCATCCAGTAGCAAAAGACGTTGAGGAAGGAAAAGCAGATTTTGGAATTGTGATTTGTGGTAGTGGAAACGGAATTGCAATGACGGTGAACAAACATCAAAAAGTGCGTGCCGCATTGTGTTGGATGAAAGAAATAGCCGCTTTAGCTCGTTTACATAATGATGCGAATGTAATCAGTATTCCGGCTCGTTATACTTCTGTTCCGCAAGCAGTAGAAATGGTCGAAACGTTTTTAAATACTGAATTTGAAGGGGGAAGACACCAAAACCGAGTGAATAAAATCGCTTGTCAATAAATACCAATTATTTCAAAATAATAGAGTGCTAGCACTAGTAAAAGCTGAAATAAAATAATTCCATACAACTTCCAAAGGAAACTTCTTTTGGAAGTTTTGTGTTTAAAAGCCCACATCCCAATTCTGGTTCCTACACTTCCTCCTATAAAACTCCATGTCAACAAAGTGGTTTCGGAAATTCTTCTTTTATGATTTCGAGCGAAGTATTTGTCACAACCCACAACAACAAAGCTTACTAGCGAAACAATTAAAAAATATAAATAAAAATACAGCATGAGAGTAGGTTTCTGAGGTAAAGATATTATTTTCGTGTTACATTATTTTACCACTCATGACCAACATTCAATTCATTGCAAAATCGGTACAAACTGCCGTAATTAATATTCAAAAAACGGTTCAACTATTAAACGAAGATTGCACCATTCCTTTTATTTCTAGATATAGAAAGGACCAAACAGGCAATTTAGACGAAGTGGTAATTGAACAAATCGCGAAACTCAACAAGCAATACGACGAGCTTGTAAAACGTAAAGAAAGCATACTTAAAACCATAGAGGAGCAAGGGCAACTTTCACCTGAATTAGCTAAAAAAATCCAAGAGAGTTTTGATTTACAAGAGTTGGAAGATTTGTATTTACCATTTAAAAAGAAGAAAAAAACTAAGGCAGATGTAGCGCGAGAAAATGGCTTAGAGCCTTTGGCAATTATTATTTTCGCCCAAAAAAGCGACAACATTGATTATATTTCGACTCAATATATCAATGAAAATGTAATCAATGAAGAAGCTGCTTTGCAAGGCGCACGAGATATTATTGCCGAATGGATTAATGAAAATATTCAGGTCCGTCAACAATTGCGACGCTTGTTTCAGCGAAAGGCTACCATTACAACTAAGGTGGTTAAAACCAAAAAAGAGGAGGACGGCGCTCAAAAATTTTCACACTATTTTGATTGGTCAGAACCACTAGGTAAAACACCACCGCATCGATTAATGGCGATGCTGCGTGCCGAAAACGAAGGATTTGTCAAGCTAAAAATAGAAGTAGATATTGATGAGGCCTATGATATCATTGACGAATTGGTTTTAAAAGCGCAAAACGATACCACGCCACACATTCAATTAGCGATTGAAGACAGTTACAAACGTTTGTTGCTTCCCGCTATTTCGAACGAAACCTTACAAGAAGCTAAGTCTAAAGCAGATGCCAATTCAATACAGGTTTTTGCAACCAATCTTAGTCAGCTTTTACTAGCGCCACCTTTGGGTGAAAAACGAATTTTAGCGATTGATCCAGGCTATCGTTCTGGATGTAAAATAGTGTGTTTGGACGAAAAAGGCGATTTGTTGTACAATGAAACGATTTACCCACACGCCCCTCAAAATGAAGACGCCATGGCCATGAAAAAAATCCGCTCGATGGTCAATTCCTATAAAATTGATGCGATTGCAATAGGCAACGGAACCGCTTCCCGAGAAACCGAATTTTTTGTCAAAAAAATTGCTTTTGACAAAGAGGTTCAAGTTTTTGTAGTTTCTGAGGCAGGCGCTTCGGTCTATTCGGCTTCGAAAATCGCCCGTGAAGAATTTCCTAATTATGATGTTACCGTTCGGGGCTCGGTTTCTATCGGTCGGCGTTTGAGCGATCCTTTGGCTGAATTAGTAAAAATTGATCCAAAAGCCATTGGCGTAGGCCAATACCAACACGATGTAGATCAAAATAAATTGAAAGAAGAATTAGATGTTACGGTAATTCGCTGTGTGAACTCGGTAGGAATCAACATCAATACAGCGAGTAAACATTTATTGAGTTATGTGAGTGGAATAGGAGAGAAGCTAGCCGAAAATATTGTACAATACCGTTCCGAAAACGGTCCGTTTGACGACCGAAAACAACTGAAAAAAGTGCCACGCTTGGGCGAAAAAGCCTTCCAACAAGGCGCGGCATTTATTCGAATTAAAGAAGGAAAAAACCCATTAGACAATTCGGCGGTGCATCCAGAGGCCTATCCCATTGTAGAAAAAATGGCGAAAGATTTAAAGCTTTCGGTCCAAGAATTAATTGGAAACAAAGAGAAAACAGCCTTAATTAAAGCGGCAAATTATACTACGCCAGAAATAGGGATTTTAACTTTGAAAGACATTATCAAAGAATTGGAAAAACCAGGCTTAGATCCAAGAAAATCCGCTAAAATATTTGAGTTTGACCCGAATGTAAAATCCATAAAAGACCTGAAATCAGGAATGATTTTACCAGGCATTGTGAATAACATTACCAACTTTGGTTGCTTTGTGGATATTGGAATCAAAGAAAGTGGTTTGGTACACATTTCCCAACTCAAAGCGGGTTTTGTGAGTGACGTAAACGAAGTAGTCAAATTACACCAACACGTTGAGGTAAAAGTAACTGAAGTCGACGAGGATCGAAAACGCATTCAATTAACAATGATATTATAAAAACAAAAAAACCCAAGTTAATCAACTTGGGTTTTTTTATTAGAATGTCTAAAAAATTATTCTTTAGTATCTTCTTCTTTCTTTGCAGATGAATCGTCTTTAGCAGCGTTTTTAAATTCTTTAATTCCGCTTCCTAAACCTTTCATAAGTTCTGGAATTTTTTTACCTCCAAAAAGCAATAACACAACTGCTAGTATAATAAGGATTTCTGTAACACCTAATCTTCCCATGATTTACTATTTTAATGCCGAAGCAAATTTGTTTACTAATGAAGTACAAATGTATATAGAATTAGTGAATGGCAATTCTTTTTTCACGAATTATTTGTTTTTAGATGCGTTAAAATTCTATTAAAATGCCACAGAACAGCATTTGTTCGCACAAATCAAAGCCACAGTATAAAACGTATAATTGTTTATATTTGTTCAATAAACTAAAATTAATGTTTAATAAAAGACTTTTTAAACAACAATTAAAAGAAAATCTGTTCAACAAAAGGCGTTTGATTATTTTAAACGAAGACACTTTTGAAGAAACGTTTTCCTTAAAACTGACCTTGATGAATGTTTTTGTGGTACTAGGACTTGGTGCCATTTTCATCATTTTCATCACTACTTTTATTATTGCTTTCACGCCATTGCGCGAGTTTATCCCGGGTTATTCCTCTTCTAAACTAAAAAGAGACGCTACCGAACTCGCTTTAAAATCAGATTCTTTAAGACAAGCTTTGGAGTATAACGAAGCCTATATTAAATCGCTTAAAAAAGTATTGACAGGCGAAGTAGAGTTTGCCAAATTCAATAAAGATTCGATCCTTTCTTCTGTAGAAAAAACCCCAATAGAGGGTGATTTGTCGGCTTCAAAAGAAGAATTGGAATTACGAAAACGCGTAAACAAAGAAGAACTTCCTTCCAAAAAGAAAAAATAAAACCAACAGCATGTCTATAAAATCTATTGCAGCTCGATTATTTGCCCGTCAAGTAGTGAAAAAAACTAACACTTGGGCGAACAATCCTGTAGCATCCCAAAACAAAGTTTTCCAAGAATTAATTCGTCAAGCGAAAAATACGCAATTTGGAAAAGACCATCATTTTGACCAAATACTAACACCGTCTGATTTTGCTCAACAAGTTCCTGTTCGTGATTACGAACAATTAAAACCCTATGTTGATCGCGTGGTGAAAGGCGAGGAGAACGTACTTTGGAAAGGGAAACCGTTGTATTTTGCTAAAACTTCAGGAACTACTTCGGGAGCCAAATACATTCCGCTGACCAAGGAATCCATGCCGTATCATATCGAGGCAGCTCGTAATGCTATTTTACATTACATTCACGAAACAGGCAAGGCTGATTTTGTAGATGGTAAAATGATTTTCTTGCAAGGCAGCCCGATTTTGGAAGAAAAAAACGGAATTAATCTTGGCCGTTTGTCAGGAATTGTAGCGCATTTTGTTCCAAAATATTTACAAAAAAACCGCATGCCTTCTTGGGAAACCAATTGTATTGAAGATTGGGAAACCAAAGTAAACGCCATCGTGGCAGAAACCATCAATGAGGATATGGCTGTGATTTCGGGCATTCCGTCTTGGGTGCAAATGTATTTTGAAAAATTACAACAAAAAGCAGAAAAACCAGTTGGCGAACTCTTTAAAAACTTCAATTTATTCATTTATGGCGGTGTAAATTTTGAGCCTTATCGCGCTAAATTTGAAAATTTAATAGGCAGAAAAGTTGATTCCATTGAATTATTTCCTGCTTCGGAAGGATTTTTCGCTTATCAATCCCGAAACTTCGGGATCAAAAATGAAGAAGGAATGTTGTTGCTTTTAAACTCCGGAATTTTCTACGAATTTATAAAATCGGAGGAGTTTTATACTGATTCCGAAACTTCGGGACCAAAACGATATACGATTGGCGAAGTCGAATTAAATGTAAATTATGTTTTGATAATTTCAACAAATGCGGGACTTTGGGGCTATAATATTGGCGACACCGTTCAATTTACTTCCTTAAAACCATATCGCGTGATTGTTTCCGGGCGAATCAAACATTATATTTCGGCTTTTGGAGAACACGTAATCGGAAAAGAGGTAGAATGCGCTATGAAACAAGCAATGAAAGATACTGCTATTCAGATAAACGAATTTACTGTTGCGCCACAAATTACGCCACTAGAAGGTTTGCCCTACCACGAATGGTTCATAGAATTTGATCCCGATGGTTCGGGAGAACCAGAAAACATAGAAGCATTTGCGGAAGCGATAGACGCTGAAATGAGATTGCAAAACACCTATTATGACGATTTGATTGCTGGGAAAGTATTGCAGAAATTAGTCATTACTAAAGTGGCTAAAAATGGGTTTCAGGACTATATGAAATCCATTGGAAAATTTGGCGGACAAAACAAAATTCCAAGGCTGAGCAACGATAGAATAATTGCGAATTTATTAAAAAGAGAATAAAGAAAAGATGCAAGAAAAAAGACTTTGGTTGTTATTACTTTTAATGAGTTTTTATGTTTCCGCTCAAACCAAAGGTGTTGTGGTTGATGAATCTGGCAAACCAATTCCGTATGTGAATATTTGGGTTGAAAACGAGAATATTGGAACTACTTCTGAGGAAAATGGGGAGTTTTCTATTACAGCTTCCGCAAATAAAAACCTGATATTTTCTATTTTAGGATTTGAAAAAAGAATCATAAAAGCATCGGAAGTTTCAAATGTAAAATTAAAAGCAATTTCATTTCAGTTAGACGAAGTAGTAATTGCAAGACGATTTGAAACTAAAAAAATAGAAATCGGACAAATAAACAATTCGCCTTTTGAAGCATTTGATAACGGGCCGAGAATTGACGTGAAATTTTTCCCCTACGAAAATGCGTATAAAAAAACAAAATACATCAAGAAAGTCAGTATTTTAACAGACAGTAGAATTGACAACGCCACGGTTAAAATACATTTTTATAAAGTGGATTTGAATGGTTTTCCGGGCGAAGAACTTCTTACAAAAGATTTTATTGTAACCCTTCAAAAAGGGGTTGTTAGGAATCGTTTTGACTTGACAGATTTGAATTTGAAAATACCAAAAACCGGAATTTTTATAGGGTTCGAAAAATTGATAATAGCCAAAAACAAACTTGAAAAAACCATCGTAAATTCAAATACCGGAAAAACGACAACT
>DFXW01000029.1:10075-10917 GCA_002382495.1 Flavobacterium sp. UBA4098 | reverse complement strand
TTGCCTTGAGCTCTACCATGGAAGGAGATACGACTAATTTCTATATTTACAAACAAATTATGGACTATCCTGTGGAATTGTCCACAATAGCCAGAGGGATTTCGGTGGGAGATGAATTGGAATATGCTGATGAAGTGACTTTAGGACGCAGTATTTTGCAACGTGTTCCTTTTGAAAAATCCATCAAGAACAATTAAAATGAAGTCGAACGACTAAAGATAGAATCAATGAAGATTACAAAAATTTGTTGTATTGGAGCGGGTTATGTAGGAGGACCTACTATGGCGGTTATCGCTCAAAAATGTCCTCATATTCAGGTAACTGTTGTCGATTTGAATGCAGAGCGAATTGCCGCTTGGAATGATGACAATGAAGACAATATTCCGATTTACGAACCAGGTTTGAGTGCTGTCGTTGCGGAAGCTAGAGGTAGAAATTTGTTTTTTTCTACTGAGGTAGATAAAGCAATTGACGAGGCGCAACTGATATTTATTTCAGTAAATACACCAACGAAAACCTACGGAAAAGGAAAAGGTATGGCAGCCGATTTGAAGTACATCGAATTGTGTGCGCGTCAAATTGCTCAAGTGGCCAAAGACAACAAAATTGTAGTGGAGAAATCTACTTTGCCGGTGCGTACTGCCGAGGCAATCAAAAATATTTTAGATCATACTGGAAACGGAGTGCAATTCCAAATTTTGTCCAATCCAGAGTTTTTAGCAGAAGGAACCGCGGTAGAAGATTTATTACATCCCGATAGAATTCTAATTGGTGGTGACACCACTCCTGAGGGACAAAATGCGATTCAAGCCTTAGTTGATGTGTATTCCAATTGGGTACCT
>DFXW01000029.1:7025-10020 GCA_002382495.1 Flavobacterium sp. UBA4098 | reverse complement strand
AAATTTTTGAAATCGTCAGTAGGTTTTGGAGGCTCTTGTTTTCAAAAAGATATTTTGAATTTGGTTTATATCGCCAAGTCGTATGGCTTGAACGAAGTTGCCGATTATTGGGAACAGGTGATTATCATGAACGACCATCAAAAAAGACGTTTTTCAACTCAAATTGTACAAACTTTGTACAACACAGTCGCAGCAAAAAAAATTGCCTTCTTAGGTTGGGCATTTAAGAAAGATACGAATGATACACGTGAATCGGCGGCGATTTATGTAGCCAATGATTTGATTAACGAACAGGCCCAAATTGCAGTATACGACCCTAAAGTATCGCAGGCCAAAGCGCTAGCCGATTTGGATTATTTAGAAAGTCGTACCAAGGAAGCCAATGCCAAACAATTGCAATCTTTTGCTAGTCCGTATGATGCTTGTCATGGAGCACATGCGATTGCAGTGTTGACCGAATGGGATGAATTCAAAACCTACGATTGGCAAAAAATATACGATGGTATGCAAAAACCAGCCTTTGTTTTTGACGGTCGTAATTTGTTGCATCGTGTTGAAATGGAAGCTATTGGGTTTGTATACCAAGGAATCGGATCCTAGTTTTCGTTTGATTTCGACTTTAAATAATTACTCTTAATATCATGCCTTTTCGGCAAACAATATGAACTGGTACGTACTCTACACAAAACCTAAATGGGAGAAAAAAGTGGCCGAGCAATTGCAAGCGATGGGAATCGATTGCTATTGTCCTTTGGTGATCAAAGAGCGTCAATGGTCCGATCGTAAAAAGAAGGTCGAAATGCCTTTGTTTAACTCCTATGTTTTTGTGCATTTGGAAGAGAAAGACCGTGCGTTGGTTTTTCAATCGCCTGGTGCCGTTCGCTTTTTATTTTGGTTACAAAAACCAGCTATGGTGCGCGAAGACGAAATCGCTACCATCAAAAAATGGTTGAACGCTCCTGATCTTGCGGAGATTGAAGTGAGTACCTATCAAGTAGGTGATACCATTCAAGTCGATTCAGGTCCTTTTGTAAACCAACAAGCAGTAGTGCAAGAAGTAACTGCTTCTCACTATGTTTTGGTATTGGAATCCATGGGTTGCGTGTTGAAGATGAAGCATAAGTAAGTGTTGTCAGTTGTTGGTTGTCGGTAATTGTAATAAACGGACTCTTTCTATTTTACTACTTTTCTATTCCCCTCTTGAGAGGGGTTAAGGGAGTGTTTTATAATTTCAACTTATTTTATTCAAGCCCAATTTGTTGCTAGTATTTATATTATAAAATTCTTTGTTTATGCTAAATTATTCCCCTCTTGAGAGGGGTTAGGGGTGTGTTTTTCTAATGGTAGGTAGTATTCCGATTTTAAGTTTGAACCAGTCATAATGTGTTTCTAGTTTTTTTACTTATGCTAAATTATTCCCCTCTCCAGAGGGGTTGGGGGTGTGTTCAATCATGACTACTTATTCGTCTTTATGGGTTTTCTCAAATTCTAAAATGAAAAATTCTATAGCCCGAATTACATTTTCCATGTCTTTCAAAACTTCAAAATCACTGAAACGTAAAATGGTTATTCCTAATTCATTCATTCTTTTTTCTTTGATCCTGTCATTGTTATACACTTCTACAATTTCATGAGAGTAACCATCAACTTCAATTCCTAGTAGGAGGTCGTAACAGAAAAAATCTAAAATGTAATTATCAATAGGTTTTTGTCTGTGGAAATCGTAGCCATACATTTGTTTTCCTTTTAGTTTTAACCAGAGGTAGATTTCTGTTTCGGTAGATTCGTTTCGGAGCTTTTTGGCCAGCGCGGTAAGTTTTGGATTGTAGGGGATGATTTTTCGTTTTGACATTTGGGTTGGCATTTGGGATTATAAAGGTAATTTATTTTATAAAATTATACACACCCCTAACCCCTCTCGAGAGGGGAATTGTTTAGGGTGAATAGGGTGTTTAGTAGTTTGGATGTTGGTAGTGATTGTATGAGAATATTACATACCTCTAACTCCTCTAACTCTAGTTTTTTTGATTTTTTGGAATCGTTGAATCTTCGATTTCAACAGGGGAATGTTTAGTGCCATCAAGACTTTTTAGTTCAATTTACATACCTCTCAACTTTTATATTGTTCTTCGCACTTCGTATATCGTAAATCCTCTGTCACTATATTTAGTGATATTTCAATATATCGTACGGTGATTTAGCGTGTTTTTTAATTGAGTATTAGTATTTTAGGACTTTGTAAGGAATTGTTGATAATTTAGTAAGCTTTGAATCTTGGGAATGCAAGCTAAGATTAGTTTATTTTTATTACTTTTGCAAGGTTCCAAATAACGCCTATTTTTCAGTACTTCAATGTGACTGGAAAGGGCGAAGCCGTGAACTGAAATTAACAATTGTTTAATTTTAAATTCCATTGCAATTATGAGTACTAAACATAGAGTCGGAATTACATTCAGTGCCTTTGATTTGCTACATGCAGGGCATATCACCATGTTGGAAGAAGCCAAAAGACAATGCGATTATTTGATCTGCGGCTTGCAAACTGATCCAACCATTGATCGCCCAGAAAAAAACCGTCCGGTACAATCTGTAGTGGAGCGTTATATTCAGTTGAAAGGATGCAAGTTTGTCGATGAAATTGTTCCGTATGCAACCGAGCAAGATTTAGAAGATATTTTACGTGCTTTTAAGATTGATGTTCGCATCATTGGTGACGAATACCAGCATAAAAATTTCACTGGAAGAACCTATTGCGAAGAAAAAGGGATCGAACTGTGTTTTAATGTTCGTGAACACCGATTTTCAAGCAGCAGTTTACGTCAGGAAGTAGCCGACAAACAACCGAAGAAATAGTTGGCCGTTGTTAGTTATCTGTAACAAAGATAGACAACAGAAAAATTTATAAAAAAATGAATCCATCCATTATACATGTTATTCTTACCGGAGGAGTTGGTAGCCGATTATGGCCGCTTTCTCGTAAGAGCCAACCCAAACA
>DFXW01000029.1:0-6899 GCA_002382495.1 Flavobacterium sp. UBA4098 | reverse complement strand
TTCCGATCATATCATTGACGAAATGGATGCCTATAATATTGCTATAGTAGAAGCTATTGCCAAAGCCAAGGATGATTATATTGTCACTTTTGGTATTGTGCCCACCAAACCCGAAACCGGTTTTGGTTATATCGAACACAAAGAAGACAGCGTACTTGCCTTTAGAGAAAAACCCAATAAAGCAACAGCTATTGATTTTATCTCCAGAGGCAATTTTTTATGGAATAGCGGCATGTTTTGTTTCAAAGCAGGAGTGTTGTTAGCCGAATTGAAAGCGTTTGAACCCGAAGTCTATGCGAAATCAAAATTAGCTTGGGAAGCCAATCAAAATGGGCGATTGGATTTAGACTTGTCTATGGCAATTCCATCCATTAGTATTGATTATGCTGTAATGGAGCGTTCCAAAAAAATCAAAGTAGTGGCTTCGCAATTTGCTTGGTCCGATTTAGGTTCTTTCGAATCTGTTTATGATTATTTGGCTGCTCAAGGTCATCCAGTTGATGCCCAGGGTAATATGGTGATTGGTACTGATGTTTTTTCGACCTTTATCGGCATGCGCAACACCATTTTTGTGAGTACACCAGATGCCAATTTGATTTTGCAAAAAGAACAATCCCAAGATGTCAAATACATTTACAATGAGTTGGAACGACAAGGTTCGGACTTATTGAACTAATACATAACAAAATACTATTTCCGATTTACGAATCACGTTTTACGAATTACGAATAAAAAAATATGAAAAAATTACTCTTTATCGCCTTTTTGTTTGTTGCTTTACTACAAAGCACAGGAGCTTCAGCTCAAGATTTGATGAAAGCACAAGATTTAAGTACGCTTAAAGTAGACTATTTATCGGATGCTGATGTGGCTAAAATTCGCACCCAATTGGAAACGAATAAACTTACCATAGAACAAGCGGAACAAGCGGCTTTGGCCAAAGGAATGCCGGCTAATGAGTTTGCTAAGTTAAAAGCGCGTTTGGGTATGAAAAGTGCCAATGCTAAACCCAAACTAAAACCTTCGTATTCGTTTGATAACGATACACTTTCTGAAGATGACTATGCTAGAAAACAAGAAAAAATTGTCAATAAAAAAGTAAAGGACAGTTTGAACGCCTTGGTTTTTGGATCCGAATTGTTTGATAATCCTACTCTAAATTTTGAGCCGAATTTAAAATTGGCTACCCCAGTCAATTACGTTCTAGGACCTGGTGATGAATTGCAAATTAGTGTGTATGGGATTCAAGAATTTAGTGATGCGGTGCCTGTTTCATTAGAAGGAAAAGTGAACATTCAATATGTGGGTCAAATTGCCGTTTCGGGCATGACCATTGAAGCCGCTACGGTAAAAATTAAAAATGCAATTGCTCGTGTGTATAGTACGGTTCGTTCAGGACAATCGCAAGTGGGTATTAGTTTGAGTCGCATTCGTACCATTAAAGTGACCTTGATTGGAAGCAAACAACCTGGAAATTATTCGATATCTTCTTTGGCTACTGTTTACAATGCTTTATTTTTGGGTGGAGGACCAGCTAAAAACGGCAGTTACCGTAACATTGAATTGATTCGAAATAACAAAGTCTACCGTACGATCGATTTGTATCGTTTTTTGGTGAATGGGAATCAGTCGGATAATATAGGATTGAAAGACAATGATGTCATTCGTATTCCGGCTTACAGCCAAAGAGTAACGGTGGAAGGCGAAGTGAAACGCCCTGGTATTTTTGAGATGAAATCGGGTGAGAGTTTTCAAGACTTGTTAACTTTTGCTTCTGGGTTCAATGAGTTGGCTTTTACCGCATCGGTGAATGTATTGCAAAAAACAGACAAAGAATACAAAGTAAAAGACGTCAAAGCGACTGAATTTAAACTATACAAACCCCGTTCAGGTGATTTGTTTACGGTGTCCAAAATCTTAAACCGATTTGAAAACCGAATTAAAATTGAAGGAGCTGTATTTAGACCCAATACCTATTCGTTTTACGAAGGCATGCGAATTGCTGATCTGATTGCCAAAGCCGATGGTTTGAAAGAAGATGCCTATACAGCGCGTGCTACTATTGTACGTTTGAAATCGGATTTTACAAAAGAAGCGGTGGGAGTGAATTTGGCGAAAGCCTTAGAAGGAGATTCTCAAGCCAATATTTTGTTGAAAAAAGAAGACATTGTAACCGTTTTCTCAATCTTGGATTTCAAAGAAGTGTTTAAGGTAACTATTGATGGCGAAATTAAAAAACCGGGAGAATACGACTACAATCCAGCCTTGACCTTAAATGATTTGTTGGTGCAAGCTGGGGGTTTAATTGGATCGGCTTCGAAAAGAGTGGAAGTAGCGCGTATGATTCAATCTGAAGATATTGATATAAACAATTCAGCTCGTGCCGAATTGTTCAATATCGAAATTACTCCTGAGAATAACGAACAAGCGGAAAACTTTATTTTGGCTCCTTTTGATGTGGTGAACATTCGCCGTATGGCCGTATACGAAAAACCAGAAATGGTTACTGTTACTGGTGCGGTACACTACCCAGGTAAATACGTTTTGGTAGATAAAAAAGAAAAATTGTATTCTTTGATTCAACGTGCTGGTGGACTAACTCCTTTGGCTAATAACAGAGGGATGAAAATCAAGCGTCCAATCAAAGCCAAACAAATTGAGGAATTAGAAAACGTCAATTTTGATGTCAACAAGAATAGTATTGATGCTTCATTGACTGCTAAAGATACCGTGAAAAATTCGGCCCTTAAAAAATTAAAAGAAGAGTTAAAATTTGCTACCATTCCTGTGGATTGGAATAAAATTGTAAATAACCCTAAAAACCGAACCAATATTACTTTGTTGCCTGGCGATGAGATTGAAGTGGTGGAATTTAGCGAGAGTGTAAAAGTAACGGGAAGCGTCTTATTGACTTCGGAAATCCCTTACAATAACGGTAGAGGATTGAACTATTATTTGAGTTCAGTTGGTGGTACCGATGCCAAAGCTTGGAAAAGAAAAGCCTATGTCATTTATCCTAACGGACAAGCTGCCGTAACGGGTTCGTTTTTGTTTTTCAAATCCTATCCAAAAGTGACTGCTGGTTCTCAAATTGTAGTCCCTGAAAAACCATTGACTAAGAAAATGTCTACTGGCGAATGGGTAAGTATTGGTAGTGTGATTACGAGTTTGTCGTTGTTAATTTTAAATGCGTTTAAGTAATTTACGATTTTAGCTTCGCTCCGTTCGGCTTCGCCTCGGGTCGAAGTACGATTTGAAAATGTGCCAATTTGAAAATGTAACAATTAGTGTAAGTAGCACTACACATTCCCCTCTAGAGAGGGGCTAGGGGTGTGTAATAATTTACGACCTACGAATTTAAACATTCATAATTCAAAATTCTATATTGAATCCCTGCGCTTCGGGACAACATTAGAACAAGGAATGTTGAACAACGAACAACGAACAACAGAAAACCGACAACCGATAACCAAAATGACCTATAATCTCCAACCCTTTATCGACAAAGAGAAATGCATTTCCGTAACCGGATTAGGTTATGTGGGATTACCTTTGGCGTTAGAGTTGGCGAAGCAGTTTAAAGTCATTGGATTTGATATCAATCAGGAGCGTATTGCTTTGATGCAACAAGGTATTGATCCTTCTAAGGAACTAGATAGTGCTGCTTTTGAAGGTTGTGATATTAGCTTTACCGCTGATGTGGACGATTTACAACAAGCCCATTTTCATATCATTGGCGTACCCACGGATATTGATTCCAATAAAGTACCGAATTTGAATCCACTTTTAGGAGCTACGAAAAGTGTCGCTTCGGCTATAAAAAAAGGGGATGTAGTGGTCTATGAATCGACGGTTTATCCAGGCTGTACTGAAGACGATTGTTTGCCCATTTTGGAATCCGTTTCTGGATTGCAAGGCGGAATAGATTTTAAATACGGTTACAGTCCGGAGCGTATTGTGCCTGGAGATAAGGTGCGTACTTTGACTACCATTTTAAAAATTGTATCGGGCAATGATGCAGAAGCTTTGGAATTGATTGCCGGTGTATACGGCAGTATTATTAAAGCCGGATTGCATCGTGCAGAATCCATTAAAGTGGCTGAAGCAGCCAAGGTGATTGAAAATACCCAACGCGATATTAATATTTCGTTAATGAATGAATTGGCAATTATCTTTGATAAAATGGGCATTGATACCCAAGCGGTGATTGCGGCAGCAGGAACCAAATGGAATTTTCACCAATACCAACCCGGTTTAGTCGGAGGACACTGCATTAGTGTGGATCCGTTTTATTTGATGCACAAAGCCAAAATGATTGGCATTGAACCACAAGTGATTGCAGCAGGACGCCGCGTGAATGATTTTATTCCGTCGTTTATAGCTAAACGTATTGTACAGTCGTTAATCGAGCAAGATAAAAATCCCGGAAAATCCAGAGTCTTGGTCATGGGTATCACTTTTAAAGAAGAGGTGTCTGATATTCGCAATTCGAAAGTAGTGGATCTAATCAAAGAATTAGAAGACTATTCGATTGGGGTAGATGTGATTGACCCTTTTGGTAGCCCAGCCGAATTAGCTCACGAATACAATATTAACTTAAAATCGGCTCCCGAAGGCAAATACGACAGTATCGTCTTAGCTGTAGGGCATCAAGCCTACCGAAATATGAAACCTAAGGATTTTGAAGACTTGTCTAACGGACCCGTCTATCTTTTCGACATCAAAGGGGTACTGAATAAAGCCGATTATCAAAATTATTGGCGACTGTAAGATTAACGACCCGAGGCGCAGCCGATCGGAGCGAAGTAATTACGAATTACAAATCACGGTTCACGAATTACGAAATAAAACATATGGAAACACAAAACGACGAAATCACCCTCAAAGAACTACTCGAGAAAGCCAAAGAATGGTATTCCTATTTGCTATCGCAATGGAAGATTATTGTGTTAGCAGGAATAGTAGGAGCGGCTTTAGGATTGACCTATTCAATTTTTAAGAAACCGATTTATACGGCTACCTTATCCTTTGCCTTAGAAGATGAAAAAGGTGGAGGCATGAGTGGAGCTTTAGGACTGGCGAGTTCTTTAGGATTGGATTTAGGTGGTGGAAGTGGAGGAGGAGCTTTCTCAGGCGCTAACTTGACCGAATTGTTCAAATCCCGCTCGATGGTGGAACAAACCTTGATGCAACCCGTACTAGCAGGAACGGATACCATTTCTTTAGCCGAAATGTACATTCGTACGCAGGAATGGAGAGACAAATGGAATGATAAACCAAAATTAAAAGCGATCCAATTTCCGCCTTTGACTAAGCGCAAGTACTTTACAAGGGAGCACGATAGTATTATGGGTAAGATGTATGAAGATTTGTCTAAGAGCAGTTTGACCGTAGCTCAAAAAGACAAGAAGATATCGATAATTAGTATCGATGTTAAGTCAGAAAACGAGGCTTTTGCCAAAGCCTTTTCAGAAACATTAGCCAAGCAAGTGTCTGACTTTTATGTGTACACCAAAAGCAAGAAAGCCCGCATGAATATGGCTATTTTACAAAAGCAAACGGACTCTATACGTGCCGAATTGAACGGTGCGATTACTGGAGTAGCTGTAGCTAATGATAATACTTTTATGTTGAATCCTGCCTTGAACGTAAACCGGGCACCTTCGGCCAAACGCCAAGTAGATGTTCAAGCGAACACTGCTATTTTAACCGAATTAGTCAAACAAACGGAATTAGCGAAAGTTACCCTACGAAAAGAAACGCCACTAATTCAGGTGATCGATCGACCGATTTTGCCCTTGCCTAAAGATAAATTTGGTAAAACGAAAGGGATTTTGATGGGAGGAATTGTAGCTGGATTTTTAATTGTGTTAGGTTTGATTGGAAGAAGGTTTTTAAAAACTATAGTTGAATAATACAAATGAATATTCTTAAATTAATTGGTCGAGATACAGAAATATTTACCAAAGATATTTCAAACAAAGAACAAGAACTTTCTAAAATTGTAGGAGAATCTTCTTTTTTGGTAATTGGAGGGGCAGGTTCAATAGGTCAAGCGGTAACGAAGGAAATTTTTAAAAGAAACCCAATCAAACTTCATGTTGTTGACATCAGTGAAAACAATATGGTGGAATTGGTTCGTGATTTAAGAAGTTCTTTTGGTTATATTGATGGGGATTTTCAAACTTTTGCCTTAGATATTGGATCTATTGAATACGATGCTTTTATTGAATCAGATGGAAAATACGATTATGTATTAAACCTTTCGGCATTAAAGCATGTTAGAAGTGAAAAAGACCCGTTTACATTGATGCGAATGATTGATGTGAATGTTTTCAACACAGAAAAAACAGTTAAACAAGCAATTGAAAAAGGGACAAAAAAATATTTTTGCGTTTCTACAGATAAGGCAGCAAATCCTGTCAATATGATGGGAGCTTCTAAACGTATTATGGAAATGTTTTTAATGAGTTTAAGTCAAAAAATTACAATTTCGACTGCTCGTTTTGCCAATGTGGCTTTTTCAGATGGTTCATTATTACATGGTTTTAACCAACGGATTCAAAAACAACAGCCAATTGTAGCACCAAATGATATTAAACGCTATTTTGTTACACCCAAAGAATCAGGGGAATTATGTTTAATGTCGTGTATTTTTGGCGAAAATAGAAATGTGTTTTTTCCGAAGTTAAATCAAGATTTACATTTAATTTCTTTCGCAGATATAGCAGTAAAATATTTAGCAGAATTAGGATACGAACCTTATTTGTGTCAATCAGAAGAGGAAGCGAGAAACTTGATGGCTTCTTTGCCTCAACAAAAAAGATGGCCTTGTTTATTTACAAATAGTGATACAACGGGTGAAAAAGATTTCGAAGAATTTTTTACCGATTCAGAAG
>DFXW01000004.1 GCA_002382495.1 Flavobacterium sp. UBA4098 | reverse complement strand
TTTTTCAACAAAACCTGAAGGGATTGGAACTGTTTTTTTACCAAAAACCTCAAAAAACTTGTCGAACATATTATAATACTTTTCTTTGTACATTTTTTTCATTTTTTCTTCTCGAGCTTGAGGATAATAATCGAAAACATCACCTTTTCCTAGTGCTCTAGGATCTTTTTGCCTTTTTAATTCCTGATTCATTTGTGCACTTAATTGATTTCTTAATCCCTCATATTTAGAATCAGAAGCGAGATTATTAATACAATCTGGATCTATTTCCATATCATAAAGTTCCTCCATAGGCCGTTTCCCAAATGATAGTTCATAATATTTATAATCTGGATCCTCTTTTTTTAGTTCTATTAAATATGATTTTGTTGGTGAATTATCCACATTATTATACCCATATTCTGGGTCCCCGGCAGGCCATCTATTAGATTTGTAATTATGAATATAAAGGTATTTATCGGTTCTAATTGCTCTAGCAGGATAACCAACATTTATTTGATCTCCTTCCATGCGACCCATATCATGACGTTCTTTTCCTAATAACGAAAAAGAACGTTTTTCATCGATTCTTCCCGATTTTTCAGAAAGTAAAAGATTTAGAAAACTTTTACCTGTCATTTGTTTATCGAGTTTTAATCCCGCAGCTTCCATAAGTGTTGGCGCAACATCAGGGAAATTAATAAAATCCGTTACTATCCTACCCGGAATTATTTTATCTCCCCATCGTACCACAAATGCTTCATGAAAATCTTCTTCATAAATTTGTCCTTTTATTCTTGGAAATGGCATTCCCTGATCGGATGTAGCAATAATAATGGTATTGTCTAACAACCCTCGCTTTTCGAGAGAAGCCAATGCTAAACCAATTTGACGATCATGGTATTCCACTTCTACTCCATAATCAGCCAAATCACCACGAACTAATTCATTGTCAGGAAAAAAGGCTTGAACCGTTACTTTACTCAAATCTTTATTCTCTTTTTTATACGAATCTTTTTCATATTTACGGTGCGCCTCATGGGTTCCAAACCAAAAACAGAATGGCTTTTCCGAGTCTCTGTTGGTTAAAAACGCATCAAAGTTAGCCGCATAATCTTGTTTACTTATGCCTTTATAAGGCGGAACTAGCGATATTTCATTGTATTCCCAACCAGCAGGATTGTGTTCTCCGTAATACACTCCAGGTCCCCAACCTTTACCAGTATATCCTATTGTGTATCCGCTTTCTTCTAATAATTTAGGGTAAAATTTCCATTTGGGCGGTATAACAGGAATGTGATTAGCCGCTTCTTCCAATTGCCAAGAATACCTTCCGGTTAAGAAACAAGCCCTAGACGGTGAACATTTTGGATTACAAACATAGGCATTGGTGAAAAGCGCTCCCTCGTTTGCAATTCGATCAAAATTGGGTGTCTTTATGTACTTGGAACCATACACTCCCATACTATTTCTGGAGATGTCATCCCCCATAATAACAAGGATATTGGGTCTCTTATTTTGGGCTACTCCTTCAACGGAATGTAAAAGACTTAAAGTTAGTAAGAAAGAGGATGCTAATAAATAAAAACTTTTTTTCATTTTTTATAAAGATTAAGGTAGAATATTAATTTATTTTCGTTGAATATTCACTTCGATACCATTAAAAATATCATCAATTGAATCTGTATTTACCAACGTAAAGTCAGACTCAAATTCTCCACTATGGTTTAACTGCATATCAGAAACGTCAATTGTTACAGATTTCCACTGGTTATCACCCTTTCCTTTTACTTCTAGAGCTGTTTTCATTTCTTTACCTTTTTTGTATTGTAATGCCCAGGTAGAACCTGCATTTTTATCTAACCATGTAATAGTAAATTTTAAATTTTTGGGATTAGAAGTGGCAAACATCTCATCATCAAATTTAAAATACATGGTATTTTTGCCAGTTGCATTTTCAAATGCGCGCGCAAAACGGTCGTATTTGGAAGACTTTTTATCTAATGTTCCACGCACTCGAAATAATCCGATAGACGTTTTGTCAGCATTTATTTGGGTCAAGAAACGTTCGTAATTCCCTTCGGCAATATCCCATCCTACGTCATTATACCCTTTTTGTCTCTCCCTTTGGTTTACTTGACCTATTGAGACTGCTTTTAAATCATCCATTTTTGCTCCTCTTGATGAATAGGCATTACAGATATTAGTATAGCGTTCCAGATTTTTCTCTTTAGCTTGTCCGAATGTTTTCACAGGAAACTTAATCGTATCAGCAGCATTTAGACCTTCATGAAAAACAGAAAAGGCAGTAGTAGCTGAGGCTGGGTAAACCTGTTGTGCATATTTGTTATACATTTTAAAAATGTCTCTAATTTCAGGATGTTCCATGGCATATTGAATGGCTTTTTTAGTACAATTATAGGACGATAATCCCGTATTAATTCCACTAAGGGCTGACCAATAAAATCCCAATTCTGTATTGATATTAAATATTGGTTTTTTCCATGACTCATCCATTTCAGAAGCGGAGAATAGTTTCATCCCTTTTGGATTGATTAAATAAGGATTCCATTGTTCCTTGAATGATTGTTCTCCCGTTAAATGATGTCCTCTGTTGTAGGCGCCTCCTTTAATACCAAAACCAATTGTCGGGTCGATAGTATTCATTACCCATTTGTTGGCTATGGGATGTTTTACAGGGTCAACATTGTTAAATGTTAAAACAATCTGTCTATCCGCTACATCATTAAAATACTTCTTAAATTGTGTAAATGCCTCTATACGATATTTTTCCCATTCTGTTTTTTTGTTGATAGCAAACTTTTTGTCTTCTGGTTCTCCTTTGTATGGCGCTTCGTCTCCTGTAGCTCCTGTTTTTACCTGCACAAAGGCAATACAATCAAATTTATTTTTGGGCTGACTTCTCAAAAAAAGCGAGAATTGTTTAATCAATTCAAAATAATATCTCTTATGATTTTCATTTAAATAGTAGGGGTAATTTCCAAATTTTTTATCGTGCTTTTCAGGTTTATCGCTAATTACCTTTACCAATGGCACACCATTATCATAGAGCCATAAGGGTGAATTAGGTCCTACATTAACACTCATTTTCACAATTTTATGATACTTCGCCGCCTTATCTAACACTTTTTGAAATTCAGAAAAGTCAAATTTGCCCGGTCCATTAGGTTGAACCTCTGCCCATGTAGCCGATACTTCTATACCCAAAACAAAGTCAGCCTTCGAATCGGAATAATCTTTAACTCCTCCTCCACGATCCCATACCCCATAAGAACTTATAGGAACGGCAACTTTTTGAGATTGCATCATAGTAACACTTAAAAACGATACGAGAATTAAAAAGCTTTGTTTCATTTTTTTATTTTTATTTAATTAATACGTTGGTTTTCTATTTCTGTTTTTATTAGTATGATATAACATAAAATTATTTAATTGTTTTAATCGGTTTCCATTATGTTAATTAACGGGAAACATATAACCAATCTTGTTTGTCTATTGTGCCATCTCCGTTCAAATCAATTTGATAGAAAAAAACTTCCGAAGATTGTAAACCATATTTCATCTCCTCATATTTACCCTCCCAATCATTCATGTAGTTATTTGAGTAGTAAATTTCAATTCCTCTAATATTGTAAACCCTTACAATTGTTCCTGGATGTTTATGAATATTGTAAATTACCCATCTATCATTAAATCCATCTCCATTTGGAGTAAAAGCATTTGGCACACCTAATTCAATCAAATCACAGGCATCTCCCAATCCATTTTGATCCCAATCTTCTTGATTCACATTGGATATAAAAGGACAATTATCAAAAATATTTGCAATTCCATCATTATCCGTATCTAAACCTGTAAAAGTGACTAAAGCGATACTATTTGAACCCGTTGCTGTTGTTCCATTGATTGAAAACCTTACAGTCGCTGTTCCTACTGTTGTACTACTAGTTAAAGTAGCAGTATAGGTTCCATTTGAATTATTCACTACACTACTAATAGTTCCTGCTGTAGTGGTTACTAGAACGGTTTCACCTGAAGTAGTTAGATTGTTGTTAATTCGGTTTTTCAATTGTACCGTGATGGTCGAAGTAGTTAGACCATCAGCTTCTATTGACGAACTCGATGCTGTAATGGTTGATTTTGTTGCATCGGCGGGTAGCGCTGCAAATGCAACTGGAACTGTTGCTGTAGCTGTTGTTCCATT
>DFXW01000011.1 GCA_002382495.1 Flavobacterium sp. UBA4098 | reverse complement strand
TTTGATGTGAACGGTGACATCCCAACTAATTTTGTAGTACAAAGTGCGATGGAATCATTGGAAAATAAATATCCTAATAATATTCATTTGATGGAAGAAGACACCATGAAGAAAGAGTTCTTAGCTTCACAAGATATTATGGTGATTAGCCTTGAAAGTTGGAAATCGTTAGTGGATTCTCAAAGCGATTGGTTAAGCGGCGTTCCTTCGGTATTAATTTTAAAACCCTAAGTCTAAAATGTAGCTCAATTTGATAGCTATATTATCTTCCAATTTTAGTAATCCATTTGGTCCATAGCGATAAAAACCAACGAGCCCTAATCCTTTATAGATTTGGTTTAATTCAACCCCTGATTCAAAGTACCCTTGATTAAGCGTTTTGAAATCTAACCCTTTATGTCGCTCGGCATGATGTAAATTTCCCCACGCCATTCGCGTTACAAAAACAAAAGACGGTTTTACTTTTTTGAAAAGTGTGATGCGTTGAAAGCCGTGTTTTATTTGAAAATACAAGTATTCGCTTGAGAAAAATTCGTTATAAAACATGGTTTCAAAACTGTTTTTACCCGCAATTGTAATACGTTGCATAATTGTTTCCTTGGTAATATTATTTGGAGAAATACTATACAAATGGGTTATTGGTAAATCTCCAAAAGTATAGCCTCCTTGAATCAGTATACTTGTTTTTTGTCCGTTGAGCTGTTTTTTTTCATATTCTGTTTTCAGGTCAATTTTACCAAATGAGAAATCGTTTAATTCGCCGCTAGCGATCGATTTTGTCAACTGAAAAGTAAAGTTGGGGAATCGTTTTTCAACTTCTACTCTTCCCGTGGGGGTTTGCATATAGTCACTAAAAGGGCTCCATCTCAAAGAAACCATAGCAGTAGTCATGTTGTAATTAGTGTACGATTTACCATTTACTAGGTAACTGTAGCCAAATTTCGGTTCTACTTTTGACGTGGCGACTTCCCAAATGCTTTCGGTTTTTGGGATCAATTTGGTTTCATAATAAGCCCTCCAATTTTTGTAATTATAGAAAGTACTAATATTAAAAGGTCTGGGATCATAGATTTTAAATCCTCGTTTATCGATAGCATAAACGGTACTTGCAATTTCTCGAACATCATCCGTATAGGCTATTCCAATCCAAGAATTAGTAGGTTCACTGAGTCGTGTTCCAATTCCTAAATTGTATTTAAAAGCCCCATCTTTGGTTCCATAGGCAGTATAAGTTTCCATACGAATGGTCTTGGAAAAGCGATCGTTGGTTGTTCCACCAAGGCCAACTCGAAATCCTTCATAGTTATTATAGCTAAAAAATTTTCGAAGATCTAAATCAATTGGTCCGGCAGGAATAAAGCCGTTAATTAGTCGGCGGCCTACAGTAATTTTTAGCTCTAAATTATTTTTTTTGGCAATGCTGTCCAAAACAGTATAGGTGCGTTTACTTCGAATGTCTAAACTGTCTTTTCGATAGGTATTCCAAAATTCGTCTTTTCTTTCACTTGCTTCTTTGCTGATTTCTAAAGCAATTGCCCCTTTTTTTAATTCGATGGGTTGATTCAATTGAACTTCGAAATTGGCACTTTTTGAAAACAAATAAATAAAATCAGAAGCTCCTTTTTTTCTTGGTTTAAAGTCTTTTTCGGTGTCTCCTTCAAATTGTACTGTACCTCCTAAAAGCTGTAGCTTATCGTCGTTATTGCCTTTTACTATTTTAAACGATTTTTTAGAAGGAAACCAGATATTTTCTTGAGGTAGAAAATTAAAGTCATGCGTGCCGCTAATATCCAAAACGCCTTTGATGCGCATAATTGCTTTCGCAATACCAAATGTGTTTTGATCAACATAAAGCACGCCTTCAAGCCCCTTTATTTTGTTTTTTTTCTTGTTTTTAAAATGAATTAGGTACACATTTCTACCTTCAATTTCAGTTGAATCGAGCAATTGGTATTTGTATTCCTTTAGCGCATCGTTTGCAATAGGACTGTTGTATTTGGTTTCAAATAATTCGTAATTCGAATCATAAATGGAAAAGGATTGCAGTTTAAAGCCCAATATTTCATAAATAGGTTGCTTTAATCCGGCCATTTTAGAGCCCAATATGGTTTCTTTTAAGTGGTTGTTTTTAAATTGGAACTGCGAAACTTTCTCGGTTTGAAACAAATGTTGGTTCTGAATCATTTTCTTGAATTTGTAATTCGAAGAATCTATTTTGACATTTTTTTTATTGGTGATTAAAGTGTCAATTTTAGCACTGATAGAATCGGGATTGGCCGTAATTACAAGCGAATTGTAGCATTTGAATTCAAAAGATGGAATTCGTTTTTCGGGATTATTTTGGGTTTTTAAAGCAATCGTTTTTCTAATAATGGCTACTGCAGGATTTTCTCTCGGAATAAGAACTTCTTGTAAATTATTGGTGTTTTGTTGCAATGCAATCATGTAAAATGATTTGCCATTTTCAACCAAAGTTATTTTTTTGTCGTATCCTATATAAGAAATGGTAAATTCACGAATAGGAGCTAATGTGGTAATGGTAAATTTACCATCTACATCTGAAATGGTGTTTTGACCCGAAGAAGTAGAAATAGATGCAAATGGAAGCGCTTTAGCATTTTCAGCATCTTTCACAATCCCATTCAATTGAAATTGTGCTTGAACCGAAAGAGAGAACAATAAAAGAATACCAAACAAGTACTTCATAAAAACCAATTTTGCCATACAAAAGTACAGATAAAAAAAATCCGCCTGACAACTCAGACGGATTTTAATTTTATATGTAGGCGAACCTTACACTTTCATAATTTCTATTTCTTTTTCTGCAAGAAGTTCGTCGATTTTTTTGATGTAAGCATTAGTTAAGTTCTGAACCTCGTCTTCAGCGCTTTTACAAACGTCTTCCGAAGTTCCGTCTTTTTCTAATTTCTTGATATCGGTATTGGCATCTTTACGGGCATTTCTAACTCCAATCTTAGCATCTTCTGCTTCCGCCTTGGCTTGTTTTGCTAATTCACGTCGTCTTTCTTCTGTTAAAGGCGGTACGCTAATGATAATTACATCTCCATTATTCATTGGGTTGAAGCCTAAATTAGCAATCATAATTGCTTTTTCAATTGCTTGTAACATGTTTTTTTCGAAAGGCTGTAACGTAATCGTTCTTGCGTCAGGAATACTGATTTTAGACACTTGTGATAAAGGTGTAGCCGAACCATAATAGTCTACAAACACACTTCCTAACATGGCTGGAGAAGCCTTTCCAGCACGAATATTTACAAAAGCTTTTCCTAAATGCTCTATAGAACCTTCCATAGATTCTTTAGTGCTGTCTAATATAAATTCAATTTCTTCAGTCATTTTTCAGATTATTTATTTTTCAGATTTTCAGATCCTTTTGGTCTAAATATCTAAGAAGTTGATTCTGTTTTTTTATTAAATGTTAACTACGGTTCCTATATTTTCGCCTTCGCAAATTTT
>DFXW01000033.1 GCA_002382495.1 Flavobacterium sp. UBA4098 | reverse complement strand
TTTAAGGTTATTCAATAACCTAATTTATTTAACTAATTGCTGGAGGTCCTCTTCTTAAATTTTGAAAAAAGAATTGATAATGAGGTAAATAAGAGATGTATTGAGTTGAAACTGGGAAGATAAATCGTTGAAATGAAAAATGAAATGAAAGTGGTTCTTCTGTCAAGCTTAATTCAAAATCACAAAACGTACAAGCTACTTCTTTAGAATTAAATGAAACAATGTGTTTTTTAGAAGATTTCGTATTCTCTAAAGAATGTGAATGTGAACAAGAATGCCAAAAAGTTCGTGGAGTAAGAAGTACTACACAACTAAATAACAGAAAATATGAAACCCATCTAGTAATTTTCATTGTGATAAAAGTAAAATAAATTTCAAAGGTATGACTACCAAATAAAGTAACAAAAAAGAAATCTATTGAGTAACCCCCTTTTTAGAAATTTCTAACATCCAAACCAAACCAATGTAAATTCCTAAAAGAAGGTTATGTACAACAATTTTTGTAACTGTCCCTTCCAAATCTAACAACTTAGCTATCCAAAATAAAAGTAAGCTAGTGCATAAATAAAAAAAGAATTTACGCACATTGTATTTGATTGGATAATATTTTTTTCCGAGCAAATAGGAAGCTACCATTTGACATGCATAAACAATTAATGTAGCCCAAGCACATGCATAAAAGCCATATGTTGGTATAAATAATACATTGAGTAAAATGGTCAATAATGCTCCACCAATTGCGATATATGCCCCAAATTTAGTTTGTCCACTCAATTTGTACCAAATACTTTGATTGTAATAAATTCCTAAAAAAACATTTGCCAATAGTAGAATAGGAACAACTCCAAGCCCAACCCAATAACTTTCATTCTGAATGAAATGTTTGAAGATGTCAATATTGAGTGTAACAACTAAAAACACACCACAAACCGTCGCAACAAAATAATTCATCATCTTATTGTACAACTTATTTTTATCTTGATTTTTTGCTTGGGCAAAGAAAAAGGGTTCTGCAGCGTATCGGTAGGCTTGTAATAAGATAGAGACTAACATTGCTAATTTATAAACAGCACTATAAATCCCTACTTGTGCAGTAGCAGCTTTCAAGTCTCCATCTTTAAAGTAAAGGAGTTGTTTCAATAAAATTCGATCTAATGTTTCATTAATAATCCCAGCAAAACCAGCAATTACTAACGGCAAAGCATATACGATCATTTCTTTCGCTAAATCAATATCAAGATTAAAACGAAGTTGAAGAAAATCCTTGTATAGGAATAAGGGCTTCACCAAAGAAGCAATTAAATTAGCTATTAAAATAAATAAAACACCTTCTTCTGGTTGCTCTGGATTGAATAAAACAAGCATAAAAAAGAGGTTCAATCCAATATTTACACCTATTGAAGCAAATTGAATTCCAGCAAATTTCATTGCTTTTTCTTCATAACGCAATTTCGCAAGCGGCAAACTACTAATTGCATCAATCCCAACAATCAATAAAAGAAGTACAATGTACTCATTGTGATCGGGGTACAATAAAGCGTTGGCAATGTTTTGATTGAAAAATAAAGCAATCAAAAAAAACAACACATTTATTCCAATGACGGTCAAAAAGCTCGTTTTAAATATTTCGGACGGATTTTCTTTTTGTTGTAAAAATCGAAAATAGGAGGTTTCCATTCCGAAGGTGAGTACAACAATTAAGAAAGCGACCCAAGCATACAATTCTGATACAACCCCATAATCTGCAGGATTGTTAAAAACACCTGTGTAGAGCGGAACTAATAAATAGTTTAAAAGTCTGCCAACAATGCTTGACAAACCATAAACGGCTGTTTGACTGAATAACTTTTTAAGTGGATTCAAATTAGTTGATGAAAACAGGTTTACGTTTTTCAATAAATGCGGTTGTACCTTCTTTGAAATCAGTAGTTCCAAAACAATTTCCGAACTCCTCAATTTCTACATCAAATCCATTGATTCCTGTTTTAGTAGATGCATTTACAGCTTTGATTGCACTAGAAATTGCTAATGGAGAATTTTGCGCAATTTTAAAAGCAACCTTTTCTGCACGTTCCATCAATTCTTCAATTGGACAAACATCATTTACAAGCCCCCAATTCAATGCTTCGTTTGCAGTAATCATTCCTGCTGTAAAAATCATTTCGTTCGCTTTACCTTTCCCAACCAATTGTGTTAATCGTTGTGTTCCACCATATCCTGGTATTACACCTAAGGACACTTCAGGAAGTCCTAATTTAGCATTTTCTGAAGCAATACGAATGTGAGCAGCCATTGCTAATTCCAATCCACCTCCAAGTGCAAACCCATTGACAGCAGCAATGATTGGTTTACGATTATTTTCGATAAAATCGAATAAATTTTCTTGACCAATTTTCGCGAGATTTTTTCCTTCTTCTTGATTGAAATCTGCAAATTCTTTGATATCAGCACCCGCAACAAAAGCTTTTGTTCCTGAACCAATTAATATAATTACACGCACACTGGACATTGCATTCGCTTCTTCTATCGCAGTACGAAGTTCTTCGATAGTTTCCTTATTTAACGCGTTTAATTGAGCAGGTCGATTGATAACAATGTGTTGAACACTGTCTTTTTGGTTGACCAATAAGTTTGTATATGTTTTCATATGTAGTTAATTTTTTTTAAAGGTCATATGGAATACGCCTATTAGATCTTCATTCGTGTTTGTGAATTTAATCATGGCTATTTCATACTATTACTTTTTTGAGTTGATTTTTTTATAAATTCGAATGAGTAACATTAGTAGAATTCCCACTCCGAAAAATCCTACAGTACCGCCAATCCAATTCATACTATGTTGTAATTCAACTAGAAAAACAACAGCCACCAATACCAATGTTGCCAATTCATTCCACAGTCTAAGTTGGGTAGACGACCAATTAAATTGACCATTCGCTACATTTTTTAATAAACGTTGACAAATAAAATGATAGATCAATAACAAAAGAACAAACGTAAGTTTAATATGCATCCAAGGAAGAGAGAGCAGTCCAGGATTCAACACCAACATCCATACTCCAAATACTACAGTAAGTACCATCGCCGGAGTTGTGATGATCCACCATAGTTTTTTCTCCATAATGGTGAATTGTGCACTCAATATTTCAGCTTCGTTGGAAGGTTTAAGTTGTGCTTCTGTATGGTAAATAAACAACCGAACGATGTAAAAGAGTCCCGCAAACCAACTTACGACAAATATTATGTGCAATGCTTTTACGGCTAAATAACTCATTGTAAATTNNACAACACGGTCTTTACGTCTTGTTTTTTGTAGTTTTTTGATTGCAACCATCAAAAATGAATTTCCTGAATTAGCATTTGCATAATAGGTTTCATCACCGTATTTTATTTCCCCCCCTTTATCGTAGGACCAATCAGCCACAAAATAATACCTTCCAGTAACTTGATTATCACGTATTCCAAATTTAATGGTTTTGTTTAATCCAAGTTCAAAACGCACATTGATGGAGCCATTGGAATCGTAAGAATCAAAAATACATTTGGTATTTACTGGTATGATGATTCTCTTTTGTTCTTTACTTTTGTTGGTTACCAACGTCCCTTCGTCTGTTTTCGCTTTTGTTCCTTTCGTAACAATGCGTTCTAAAATAATGGTATTTGAAGTGAAAAACTGTACTTGTCTCATCACTTCAGCATTATTTAAATCGTATTCTTTTTTTAAATCGTCCGTGAAAGGTACTTTTACACCACAACTTAAAATCAGTGTGCTCAATAATATAAAATAAATGTATTTCATTTGTTTAATTTTTACAAAGGTATGTGTTTATTAAAATCAACTTTACCTCGATTGTTTCCAACTTTTTTAAATAATGTTAATTACTTAAATCAACGACCAATTTCCGTGTATGTATTTTCCATGTACCGTCTATTTTAACAAACGTATCGAAATACACACCAGTTAATACGGTCTCTTTGGATTCAATGGCTTCAGTCACCAATAAATAACTTTGAGCAAAAGCCTCATCTCCATCGCATTCAATCAATGTATTTGTAATAAAATGTCGTTTACCTCTGGTGTGTGGAAGTATTTGTTGCAATAGATTAGTAATTTCAATTTTACCTTTTGCTTTTCCAATTCTCAATTCAAGCTTCCCATCTTCTACAAATAGTTCCGTAATTACATCAATTCGTTCAATGTCAAGATGAATGGAATAGGAATGTATGATTTCTTGAATTAAAAATTTATCTTCTACAACCGACATTTATTTCTGAATTATTTAGTTTTTCTTCTCATCCAAGATATTCTTCACCCAAGTTTTACCCCATTCTTCTTGCTCTTGTTCATTCCATAGTGTTGGGTAAAAAATCCTTTTTTGAAAACGTGGAGGTAGGTATTTTTGCCAATTTGTTCCACCTGTAGCTGCAATATCACTTTCTGGTTGGTGTAAATACCTCACTGCAGATTTATAATGAGCCAACGGCCAGTTTACGTTTACGTTGATGTCGTTTTGTTTTAATGCAGCAATAATCGCTGGATCTTTTTGTTCTTCCTCTGACAATTTTAAATAGCACTGCCATAAGTTGACTGTTCTTTTCTTCTCTCCAAACGCGATGAATTGATCTCTGTAACGTTCTTCAAATTCAATTAATGTCAAAGTTTTTTTCCCTGAAGCTACTTCTGTTGCCCCTTCTTTCCAATAGATATGTTCAAACAATTGTTCGATATCTTCTGATCCTGTAAATTCATTGCGACGGTCCTTGTGAACCAAACGCAAGAAATCTGTAGAAGCAATTTCGATCATACGGTATTGCGCAGACTGAAATCCACTAGCTGGAAGCAAAGACATTCTAAACTTTAAGAATTGTTCTTTTTCCATTCCTTCAATCATGATTTCAAAACTTTTTGTCAAAGCATCGAAGTAACGATTGATTCTAGTAACTCGTTCTAAAAAGAATTTACCATTCAACTCTTCTTTTGCAGAAATCTGATCAAATTCTCTCAGAGATAATTTGAAGTACAATTCTGTGATTTGATGGTACATGATGAATACTACTTCATCTGGAAATTTAGTTCTTGGTTTTTGTAAGCTCAAAAGAGTATCCACTTCAATATAATCCCAGTAGGTAACTGAATCTGCATACAATAAACCTTCTAAATAAGCATTGAAGTCTTCTCCAATTGCGGCATATTTTGATTGAATTTTCTCTAATTTTTCAATTATCTCTGCGGTAATTTCCATTCTAATTCTACTTGATTTACTACAAATGTATTAGTTGTACTGCTTAAAATGAAATTTTCAAGCAATAAAAACAAAAATAGTCCTTTTGAATACTCAAAAGGACTATACTAATTTTCGAAAGTTAAAAATTATGCTCGAACTAGTTTCGATAAAAAATCAAATGCATCGATTTCCAAATAATCACACAATTTCTTTAACGTGCTAAGAGTGATATTGTGATTTTTACTCTCGATACGCGCTAAATGAATTCCTGTCTCTTTGTAAATCTTGTCAAGTGTGATTTTTTTGTCTTTACGAACGATTCTAAGATTAGCTATAATCTTTTGTTCGAATGTCATTTCCTCAAACGACATGTTTTTTAACTTTTTTGGTTTTGGTTGTGTTGAATTCATGAACGTAAATTAGATTAAAAATTATTATTAAGTTACATATTTTCGATACAAATTAAAAACATTTTTATTAGAAATAAGTGATACTTTGAAATAATTTTTTTAAATCATTGATTATTAACATTATAATTTATTTAACTGCACTAAGTAGTTTTTTGTTAACTATCTATTTTATAGCTGTTTAATTAAAAAATTAAAAAACCTTTAATTAAAGGGGTATTGAATTTAAGTCATCAAAAAACGAGGCTAAAAAATTACTTTATTGCTACTTAAAGAAAATTTTAAAAAGGTCATTACCGTTTCCGTATAACATCAATCCTAATAATAGTACAATACCGACATATTGTGCATATTCTAGAACTTTTTGTGGGGCTTCTTTACCTGTAATTATTTCATAAATTAAAAACATCACATGTCCACCATCCAATGCAGGAATTGGAAGAATATTCATAATCGCGAGAGCAAGTGATAAAAACGCTGTATTGATCCAGAAGATTTCCCAATCCCATACTGCGGGAAATAGATTTCCAATAGAAACAAATCCACCAACAGAAGAAGCTCCTTTTTTTGTGAATAAGAATTTTAATTGAGCTGCATAATCTCCCAACGTATTTAAGGCAGTTTTGCAGCCAATTGGAATACTTTCAGCAAAGGATGGGTGATAAGTTTTTATTTTATCAGCATCTATATATTCACCTTGCGTAACTTGAAAACCTAATTTAGCATCTTGACCTACTACACCTGATAATTCCAACGTGTCTTTAGCACGAAGAACAGATAAAGCTACTTTTTTCCCTTTATTTAAATAAAGTTGAGTAATAATCTCATCATAAAATGTAATTGGTTGTTGATTAATGGAAAGAAATTGATCTCCTTTTTGCAACTTCGCTCGGTCAGCAGGCGTTCCTTTAATTACTGAATCAATGGTGGTTGTTTTAGTTCTCAATGAAACCATTGGAAAAGCTCCTTGCTCAAAAAGCTCGTATTCAATGTCTTCTGGAAATTTAATCGTTTTTACTTGACCATCGGAATGCTTCACTTCTAATGAATGCTTATTTCTTAGTAATAACTCTTTTGAAACTTCCATTACGTTTGTTACTTTCTCTCCATCAACACTAAGAATCTCATCTCCCGATTTTAGGCCGTACTTTTCAAGATAAGGATGAATGGCTACTCCTTTTTTTAAGGCACTTGAATCAATGCGAGTTTCTCCGTAATAACTAACAATCCCAATATAAATGACAAATCCAACAATGATGTTTACTACAACCCCTCCAATCATAATAATTAGTCGTTGCCAAGCTGGTTTTGATCTAAATTCCCAAGGTTGAGCAGGCTGTTTTAATTGTTCAGTATCCATAGATTCATCAATCATTCCTGAAATTTTAACATAGCCACCCAATGGCAACCATCCGATACCCCACTCAGTATCTTTAATTTTTTTCTTAAACAAAGAAAACCATGGGTTGAAGAAGAGATAGAATTTTTCTACACGTGTCTTAAATAATATAGCTGGAATAAAGTGACCAAACTCGTGAAGAATTACTAATAATGAAAGCGATAATATAAACTGTGCTGCTTTTATCCAAATGTCCATAGGTGATTTTTTTTTCTGCGCAAATATAGTATATAGTATTCACTACCCACAAGATGAATTGACTTCAGCGTGAAAAAAATGTTAATTCAAAAGCAGTTTAATGAATATCAATAAAAATTCACTAGATAAGTAACAAAATGTGAAAAAGAAAAAAGGTTTTTGATATTTTCGAGCCATTTGCAAATTGACTGACTCAAAATCGTCAAATCACTTTTTGTTGTTCGAAATAATCTAAGATGGCTTCTTTGATTAAATGTTGTTGTTCTCGATCCGTTAGTACAGGCAATGGCTTCAATAGTGTGAAATGTGGCCAATTTTCTAAATCTCTTCCATCAAATACATAATAACCATGAGGCTCTAGTAAAGTACACACTGCAATATGCAATAAATCCGTTTTTTCTTGCTTTGTAAATTCTTTGTAACCCAATCCAAGTTCCTGTACTCCGATTAAAAACAAAATGGCTTGTGTATCCAATCCTTCGCCAAATTTTTCTTCTAACGTTTTAGTTAAGTCTTGAAAACGTAATTCTATTGCATGATCCATGAGGTAAAATTAATAAATTCTCATCGATTTATCTGTGTCAGAAAGATTGAAAATTGTTTTGGTAGGTTTATATAATTTAAGGATAATAAAATTTATTTCCAAGTACTTAAAAAAGAGATTTCAGTGTAACTTTAATAGTAAGAAATGCAAAATAAAACGTCGTTGATACTACGAATATTTTGATTCACCGGAAAATTTTAAAATTATTTACCTTAAAAAATGAATGGAAATTGTCATCACCATGTTGCGCTATCTTTATTAGGAATTGGTGGAAAAAAGAAATTGAGAAGGATTATAAACGAAGCAGGTGATATCGAGACTTTCTTTAAGATGAGTAAACAGAAAATGAAACTCATTCCTGGTGTAGGAGATAAATTTATAGTTCAGTTGAATAGAGATCAAGCATTGATGGATGCAGAGCGTTACCTCCCTTTTATTGAAAGATCAGGGATTCAATCATTGTATATGGATGATCCCAATTACCCATCGCGTTTATTACAGTGTGAGGATGCTCCTTTAGTGCTTTACAGTAAGGGACAAATGAATGTTAACCAAGAAAAAACTGTGGCAATTATTGGTACACGGTATGCCACTGACTACGGAAAACAAATCTGTAATGAACTCATTGAGAATTTGAAAGATAAAGGAATTTTGGTAGTAAGTGGTTTGGCGTATGGCATAGATATTTACGCACATCAAAAGTGTATGGAACAGGACATTCAAACAATTGCTGTTTTAGGTCATGGATTAGATCGATTGTATCCTTCACTTCATCAACCCATTGCAGAAAAAATGTTATTGAACGGCGGTTTAATTACAGAATTTTTACCCGGAACAAAACCCGATAGGGAAAATTTCCCGATGAGAAATCGTATTGTAGCAGGAATGTGTGATGCGACAATCGTGATTGAAAGTGGTGAAAAAGGAGGGTCTTTGATTACTGCCGAATTAGCCAATGATTACGCAAGAGATGTATTCGCCTATCCTGGAAGTGTATTTCAGCCTTTTTCCAAAGGATGCAATGAGTTGATTAAAAAAGATGTTGCTAGAGTAATTACCTGTGCTGCTGATTTTTTAAAATGGATGAACTGGGATAAACAAGCCTCAGTAATTAAACCATTGTTATTGTTCCCTGAATTAAGTCCGTTGGAACAATCTGTTTTTGATGTCATAAAAAGCACCCAATCAATGCACATCGATCAACTTTCAATTCAATTAAAAATGCCAGTTCATCAACTAAGTGGCTTATTATTACAAATGGAATTAAGTAACATTGTACTTTCTTTGCCTGGGGATAATTATTCGGTTTTTAGAGGTTAGTAAATAGAAAAATTACAATAAAAATTTCCTTCGTAATTCAAGTTATTAACATTGAAAAAATATTCACTATTTTTAATTAATTTATAGTTGATTAAGTATGAAATTTGACCAAGAATTTAAAGATGCGATTTCTCGATTACCGGGTAAAGAAAAAGACAAGTTGATTCTTCGTTTGTTGAAGAAAGATATTTCATTAGCGAATCAATTGTACTTTCAATTAGTGGAATCTCGATCTGTTGAGGAATTACGAACAGAAATTGAACTTGCAATTAGTAAAGAAATTACAAACCGTTCTGGCTATTTTTATTCTCCTGGTGTTTTGATGATGTATTTGCGTGATATAAGTGGAACTATAAACGAGCACGTAAGTAACACAAAAGATAAATATGGGGATCCTTATTTAAATTGCATCATGCTAATTAAAGCGCTTAATAAAAATAAAGAACATCTGAATAACTCTAAACTAAGAGAATCAGAGAAACTGTACACATATATTGTAGCAAGAATATTTAAAATACTCACACAGGTAAAGGCTTTACACGAAGATTTACAATTTGATTTCAATACGTTGTTAGAAGAAATTTCTCAAGAAATAGAACAGATTCCTGGTTTGATAAAAATGACAATTTATCATGGTCTAAATTTAAATTGGTTATTAGATTTTGGAATACCTGACGACATAGCAGCAATACAAAAAGACTTACGACAAAGAGGTTATTTGAAGTAAATTATGAAATTTCAGTGTAACTTAAGTAGCAAAAGAATTTTAAATTTCATATTAAATTTGCTTCATGGATACTAAGAAACATTGGGAAGAGATTTATGCAAATAAAACCCCTCAAGAAGTAAGTTGGACACAGGAAATACCTGCGACCTCTTTACGATTAATTAAAGAAGCGAATATAGCGAAAGATGCTGCNNAGATAGCTTAATAAAAGAGGGGTATACTGATTTGACTGTTCTTGATATTTCAGGTAAAGCACTTGAAAGAGCAAAAATTCGTTTAGGTGACCAAGCAAAATTAGTTCAGTGGATAGAATCAGACATCAACACATTTGTGCCTACAAAACAATATGCTATATGGCACGATAGAGCAGTTTTCCATTTCTTAACAGAGACACAAGAAATACAACATTACAATGAATTAGTTTCTAATCATACAACCGAAAGGTTTATTATAGGAACATTTTCTGAAAATGGCCCATTAAAATGCAGTGGAATAGCTATTAAGCAATACACTATAAATCAGTTAGAGCTTATTTTTGGGCATTCATTTAAGATAATTTCTTCATTTCAAGAAGATCATATAACTCCTTTTAATACAGCTCAGAATTTTACATTTGCTTCTTTTAAAAGAAATTACAGTTGTTGTTAGAATATTCGATAATAATCAAAAAATAGATTAGAAGCTGACTTTTATCATTTATCCCCACAGTTAAGAGTAGTAATTTTGACTAACTAAACAAATTAAAAGGAATATGAAATCTCAAGTAGCGGTGTATGATACACACCAAAAAGCAATCGATGCATTAGATAAATTAAAAGAGGCAGGTTTTTCAATGGAGAAAACCTCATTATTAGGACAAGCAATTATTGTTGATGATCACGTTCATGTGAAATCTCATGCAGATGATAATCTTAAAGTTACAGCTGCGGGAGTTGTTGCAGGTTCTACACTT
>DFXW01000019.1 GCA_002382495.1 Flavobacterium sp. UBA4098 | reverse complement strand
GCAAGCTTATTTACAGCGGCTTTGGTTTTACAAAATATAATTCCACGTTCACCTTCTCTAGAATTTAGAAAATGCATCAGTACATTCAATTTTTCAATTGGATCAACTACAATATATTGATGATCAATTCCTTGATTGCCAATAGTTTCCATATTAGCACTAATTTCAACTACATTTTTAGATAAGTAGTTTTGAATCAATTGTTTTATGGTTCCAGGTAAAGTCGCTGAAAACAAAAGTGTTCGATGCTTTTTGGGTAATTCGGCAACAATTTCATCCAAACTTTCCTTCAAGATACTGACCATTTCGTCAGCTTCATCTAATACCAGAAATTGAGTTTGTTTTAAATCAATTGCTTTTCGTTGAATCAAATCAATCAATCTTCCAGGAGTCGCTACAACAATATGTGTAGGTGTTTTAAGTCTTTCTATTTGAGGTTTAATCGGAATTCCTCCACATGTTGCTGCAATAGATATTCCTTCAATATTCTTTGAAAATTGCTCTAAATTGGAGTGAATTTGATGCCCTAATTCACGTGTTGGAACTAATACAACGGCTTGTATTGCTGTCTTTTCAATTTGAATTAACTGCAAAAGTGGTAACCCAAAAGCAGCAGTTTTTCCTGTACCCGTTTTGGCTAAGCCAACAATATCGGTAGTAGTGTCAAGTAGTTGCGGAATTACTTTTTGCTGAATCTCTGTAGGTTCAACAATTTTCAATTCGGTTAATGCTTGTACAATTGGATTTGAAAGTCCTAATTCAGAAAATTGTTTTGTCATGCTTTGAGATTTTTAACTGATTAACTAATTAATCGGCTTCGTTCATTATTTTTTCTCGGTACTTCTTCCCTATTAATACCGTTAATTTCATTTTATAATCTTCAACTAACCATTCGCGGTAATTTTTACTGCATTGGCTTAAACATTTTGAAAATCGTTTTACTCGACATTCAATATCTTCGTCCAATTCTTTGGCTAATCTTTTGGCATCTTGTAACTCCTCTGAATTATCAACACACATAGCAGCGTGTTGCTCTAACGATTTTTCTAAAACCACTTTAGAACGTAAGTTTTGACGAATCACCACTTTATGTTCTTCGTCAACATCAAAGGTTACCACTTGGGTTTTGCTGAATTTGGCACGCAACTCAGGAGGCATTTCGTATTTAAAATACAATTCGATTTCAGCATCATCACGAAGATTTTCTAGATAATATTCCGGTGATTTAAAAATATGTTGCCAATTGACTGGATCGCTCCAAAGTCCAAAACGCGCCGCATTATTTCCTAAATCGATTACCGTGAACTCGTCTTTATTTTCTAATTTTCTTGAACCACGGCCTATCATTTGAAAATACAAAGTCAATGATTTAGTCGCTCTGTTCAAAATAATAGTTTCAACAGTGGGTTCATCAAAACCAGTGGTTAGAATACCTACCGAAGTTAAAATTGCGTTAGGAGTGTGTTTGAACCAATGTAAAATATCTTTACGTTCTTCTGTACTGCTGGTATTATCAAGATGTCTAACATCGTAGCCCGCTTCTCTAAAGGTTTCGTAAACATACAGTGAAGTGTTGATTCCGTTATTAAAAATCAAGGTTTTCTTGCCTAAAGATTTCTCAGTGTAAGCATGCAATAATTTTTCTTGCATCGCCATATTGGTATACAAATCATCAGAAGACTTTACAGTATAATCACCATTGATTCCAACTTTTAATGAAGTTAAACCAACGTCGTAACTATAAGTAATAGCTTTGGCCAAAAACCCTTTGTTAATTAACGATTGAATCGTGTCACCTACAATTAGTTCATCGTAGTTTTGATGCATCGGCAATTTGATATTGGAACTCAAAGGAGTAGCTGTAACACCAAGAATAAAGGCTTTTTTGAATGAACTTAATAATTTCCTAAAGGAGTTATAATGTGCCTCATCAATGATTACCAATCCAATATTATCCAAATGCAACTTCTCATCATTAATACGATTTTTAAGTGTTTCGACCATAGCCACAAAACACGAATAATCGTTTTGATCCGGAAGTTCTTTTACATTACTATTGATGATTTTGTTTTTAACTCCAAACCCTTTCAACATTTTTGAAGTTTGCTTACACAACTCAATTCGATGGGTCAATACCACCACTTTTTTGTCGTGTTTTTGAATATAACGGCGAACTATTTCAGAAAAAATAACTGTTTTACCTCCGCCAGTTGGCAATTGATATAATAAATGATGTTGCGGTGATGCATTATCTATGCGCTCAAAAATGGCATCTATGTCCCCTTTTTGGTAATCATAGAGTTCTTTTCGCTCTTCAAATTCGGTTTCTACAGTGTTTTGAGGCATTGGTGATTTTGGATTTTTGCAAAAGTACACCTAAAAAACAGTTAATTGGCTATTTTTTATTTTAAAAATATAGTCCGGATTTAAAAATTAAGTTTTGCTAATCCATTTAAAATTCCAAACGCGAAATAATACGTTCGAATTCGTATTGATTGATCCACTTTTGATCTACTGTTTCTTGGAATATTGAAACAATTCTCATTTTAAATTCGGCATAAATACCATTTGAAATTATAAACTCTACTGCTTGTTCAAACGAATTGAACATACTCTTGTAGAATAATTCTTGTTTAATCAGATTTTCCGATGAATACGCTTGAGCAATTTCTATATTATATAGCATTACATCCGCAATAACAAAAGGATCCACACCCAAAACAACGAAATGTTTAATCAGTTTTTGTGCCACTGAACGTCTCATTTTTGGTTTGCTTCGTCGACCTAATTTTTTGATTGGAAAATATTCATTGGAAATTTTAAGCTTGGAATCTTGTAAAAGGGATTCTTCTTTAGGATTGAACACAAAATTATAATACACTTTAACTGGTTGGAATTTTTCATACAAATCAATAATTTGTTCTTCCAATTGCTCTTTGTTTAATTCCGAAACATATTTTTTTAAATCGCGTTTACTCATAATTATTCCTACTTAGTTGACAAAGGTAAATTACTTTAGGAATTCATGTGTCCAAAATCAATGTTATTACTTAAATTTGAAGATTAAATACATTAAAACACCTATATGTTGAAGTTTTTTAAATTAATTGCACTGCTTGAGGGTACTTCCCTCCTACTATTACTAGGTTTTGCTATGCCAATGAAATACTTTTTCCAAGAACCCATTTTTGTTAAAACAATAGGCATGGCGCACGGATTACTGTTTATTGCGTATTTAATTTTGGCAGTAATGCAAAAAATAGCCTCTAATTGGAATTTAAAAACTCTAGCAATTGTTAGTATTGCATCAGTACTCCCTTTTGGAACTTTTTATGTGGATAAAAAATATTTGAAATAGTTATGAATTCCAGAGACTCCTTTTTGAACGAATTTCGCGGACCTACATTGGGTCAAAACACCAGTCAATCTTCAGAAGAGGAAGTATTTCAAAACGCTACTTTACGACCTATTTTGAAATTACAAAATGACTTAATTGTACTAGTTTTTCAAAATTATGTCACCCAAATTAAGCTACCATTTAATGGTTTTACTGTGGAGAAAAAAATGAGTTCTATTGCAACTATAATTTCGAAAGATATCCAATTACAAAACACTTTGAAAGGGATTGTAATTGGATTATTTACTACTGAAGAATACCAATATTATTCCAAAACTATTTCCAATAGTAACAAACGAATAAAAGCCATGTTGATTGAAAGATTGCAAAGTCAACTTCAATTATTGTAGTTATATATCTACTTTTTATATTACTTTTTTATAATTTAAACTATTGAATTACAATGATTTAAATTATAAATTATTCTACTTTTTTTCCACTCCATCATTTTTTAATGCATAAAGCATCTAATTTTACAAACAAGATTCGAAATCGATTTCTTTCTATTTATATTTTTTGTACTAACTCAATATTGAAATAATTTATTTTTTTATTACGTCATTTTAACGCATTGGATTTAATTTTTGATTATTTTTAATTTTTAAATATAAGTAAATGACTACAAATATTATATATATAAATAAATATTTGATAAATTTAGACGCTGAGCAATGATGTAATTATGAATATGTATTGATAAAATTCAAATTATTCAATATAATTAAATCATAATCTCTTAAAAAAATGAAAAAAATTGAATTCTGTCAATAATTTAACAATATAAAAACGAATCTGTTTTTTTATTTATTATTATTGTAAGTAACTAACAAAACTCTATTAACCTACTAAATAACATATTAAAATAAACCAAATGGAAAGAAGAGAAGCACTAAAAAGAGTTGCCTATTTAATGGGAGGAGCCATTTCAGCAACAACAATGGGCGTTTTATTTGAAAGTTTTACTGTTTTAGACAAATCTAAAATGGTTAATTTTTCTGTATCTGACGAAGCAATTTTAGCTGAATTTGCCGAAATTATTATACCTACAACTTCGGCTTGTCCAGGTGCAAAAGCAGCTGGTTTAGGATCATTTATTCCAATGATGATTCAAGATTGTTATCCTTCTAATTTACAAACAGTATTTGCAACAGGTTTAAAAGCAATGGATGATAAATGTTTTGCAAAGTTTGGAAAAAACTTTACTACTGCGTCAAATCAAGAAAAAACAGTTATTGTTACTGAGTTAAGAGATGAAGCAATTGCAAATAAAAGAACTCCTTCTTTCTTTACAATCGCTAGAGATTTGACTATTTTGGGATATTATTCTTCAGAAATTGGTTGCACACAAGCTCGCGAGTATCTTGCTATTCCTGGAAAATATGACGGAAGTGCTCCATTGGAACCAGGTCAAAAAGCGTGGGCTACTTTTTAAATCACATTTCAATTAAACTAGTTTAAACTTAAAAATATATATCGTGAATATCAATACGAATTTAAAAGAACAAAACACTTATGACGCAATCGTTATAGGTTCAGGTATAAGTGGCGGTTGGGCTGCTAAAGAATTGACCGAAAAAGGCTTACGTGTTATTATGCTTGAGCGTGGAATGAACATTGAGCACATAACTGATTATGAATCGGCAATGAAAGACCCATGGGAATTCAAACATGCTGGTAGAATGACCGAAGAACAAAAAAGGACGCACCCTGTTCAAAAAAGAGATTATCCCTATCAAGAAGCTAATGAAAAATGGTGGGTTAATGATTTAGAATGTCCATATACTGAAGACAAACGTTTTGACTGGTACAGAGGTTTTCATGTTGGAGGAAAATCATTAATGTGGGGACGTCAAAGTTACCGTTTTAGTGATGTCAATTTTGAGGACAATAAAAAGGATGGACATGGAAATGACTGGCCTATTCGTTATAAGGACATTGCACCTTGGTATGATTATGCTGAGAAGTTCGCAGGAATTAGTGGGCAAAATGAGGGTTGGCCTTTATTACCAGATGGACAGTTTCTACCTCCTATGGATTTGAACTGTGTGGAGAAATCAGTAAAAGAACGAATTGAAAAACATTATAATAGAGAAAGAATTTTAACTATAGGACGTACGGCTAATTTAACAGTTCCTCACAAAGGACGTGGCAATTGCCAATACCGTAATTTATGTAGTCGTGGATGTCCGTTTGGGGCTTATTTTAGTACTCAGTCTTCTACTCTACCTGCTGCAATGGCAACTAAGCGTTTAACTGTAAGACCTTATTCTATTGTAAATCATATCATTTATGATAAGGATACAAAAAAAGCGAAAGGTGTTATGGTGATTGATGCAGAGACTAATGAAACCATGGAATTTTATGCTAAAATCGTTTTTGTAAATGGTTCTACTTTAGGTTCTACATTTATATTATTGAACTCTACTTCAGAGGCACATCCGAATGGTTTAGGTAATGGTAGTGGACAATTAGGTCATAACTTGATGGATCACCATTTCCGTTGTGGTGCTGAAGGAACTGCTGAAGGATTTGAAGATAAATATACTTATGGACGTAGAGCAAACGGAATCTATGTGCCTCGTTACCAAAATTATGGTAATGACAAACGTGATTACTTAAGAGGTTTTGGTTACCAAGGTGGTGCAAGTCGTGGAAATTGGCAAGCTGATGTGGCTGAATTAGCATTTGGTGCTGATTTCAAAAACAATATGTCTAAACCAGCAGATCATTGGAAAATGGGATTAGGTGGTTTTGGAGAAATGCTACCTTACTATGAAAATAAAGTATACATCGATCATTCGAAAAAAGACAAATGGGGTCAGCCTGTTTTAGCTATTGACTGCGAAACAAAAGATAACGAAGCCAAAATGCGTGAAGATATGATGAACGATGCTGCCGAAATGTTAGAAGCAGCTGGAATGAAAAATATCCAAACCTATGATAATGATTACTATCCAGGTATGGCTATTCATGAAATGGGTACCGCTCGTATGGGTAACGATCCTAAAGATTCTGTATTGAATAAATGGAATCAAATGCATGAGGTAAATAATGTATTTGTTACAGATGGTTCTTGTATGCCTTCGATTGCATGTCAAAACCCATCGTTAACGTTCATGGCATTAACGGCGCGTGCAGCTGATTATGCAGTTAAAGAATTAAAGAAAAAAAATATCTAGGTTACTATTATTATGACAAGAAAATTAAGAATGGGAATGGTCGGTGGTGGCCAAGATGCTTTCATCGGTGCAATACATCGTTTAGCTGCTAATATGGATGGTTTAATTGAATTAAGTTGTGGTGCTTTGAGTATCAACCCAGAAATTGCAGTAGCTTCAGGTAAAGCCTTATTTCTTCCAGAATCAAGAACCTATTTGACTTATGAAGAAATGATCAAAGCCGAAGCCGCGTTGCCAGCTGAAGAGAGAATTGATTTTGTTACTATTGTAACTCCAAATTTTGCCCACTTTGCCCCTGCCATGATGGCTTTAGATCATGGTTTCAATGTAGTTATTGAAAAACCAATTACCTTTTCTTTAGATGAGGCTAAACAATTGGAACAAAAATTAAAAGAAACAGGTTTAACACTTTGTTTAACCCACACCTACTCTGGCTACCCAATGGTAAAACAAGCCAAAGCAATGGTGAGAGAAGGTAAACTTGGAAAAATTCGTAAGGTTTGGGTAGAATATCCACAGGGATGGTTGAGTAAACTATCTGAAAGAGAAGGAAATGCCCAAGCGGCTTGGAGAACTGACCCTAAAAAATCGGGAAAAAGTTCTGTGATGGGTGATATTGGAACACATGCAGCACATCTAGCCGAATACATTACGGGTTCAAAAATTACAGATATTTGTGCCGAGTTAAATACCTTAGTTGAAGGTCGTGTGATGGATGATGACGGTGCTGTGATGCTCAAGTTTGATAATGGTGCCAAAGGAGTCTTGATGGCTTCGCAGGTTGCAGCTGGTGAAGAAAATGCAGTTAAAATTAGAGTATATGGTGAAAAAGGTGGCATCGAATGGTTGCAACACGAACCCAACTCTTTGATCGTTAAATGGTTGGATGAGCCAATGCAAATTTTAAGAGCAGGTTCAAATTATGCACATCTATCTTCATTTGCAAGACATAATTGCAGAACTCCAGGCGGACACCCAGAAGGCTATTTAGAAGCCTTTGCAAATATCTATAGAAACTTTGCTTTAACCTTAGGTTGCAAAATTGATGGTGTTGAACCAACTCCTGAGATGTTAGACTTCCCTTCTGTAGAAGATGGTTTAAGAGGAATGGCATTTATTGATAATGTAGTCTTATCAGCACAATCTGATACAAAATGGACTCCTAACGTTTTATAATATGACAACAATACAAGGACCAGCGGTCTTTTTAGCACAATTTATTGGAGATAAAGCACCATTTAATTCGTTAGATGGAATTTGTCAATGGGCAGCTGATTTAGGTTTTAAAGGAATTCAAATGCCTACTTTAGATGCTCGTTTTATTGATTTACAAAAAGCAGCAGAAAGTAAAACCTATGCTGACGAATTAATAGGAAAAGTGGCCTCATACGGTTTACAAATCTCTGAGTTATCTACTCATTTACAAGGTCAGTTAGTAGCTGTTCATCCGGCCTATAATGATTTCTTTGATGGCTTTGCTCCTGCTGCCTTGCGTGGCAATCCAAAAGCGCGACAAGAATGGGCGGTTCAACAAATGAAATATGCAGCTCAAGCTTCCCAAAATTTAGGACTTCATGCACATGCTACTTTTAGTGGATCGTTGCTTTGGCAATACTTCCACCCTTGGCCGCAGAGACCACCAGGATTAATTGAAGAAGGATTTGCAGAATTAGCGAAACGTTGGTTACCTATTTTGAATGAATTTGATAAAAATGGCGTAGATGTATGTTATGAGATTCACCCTGGAGAGGATTTATTTGACGGAGAAACTTACGAAATGTTTTTGAAAGCTGTCAATAATCATTCAAGAGCTTGTTTGTTGTATGATCCATCTCATTTTGTATTACAACAATTGGATTACATTCAGTATATCGATTTTTATCACGAACGCATAAAAGCCTTCCATGTTAAGGATGCCGAATTTAATCCAACTGGAAAACAAGGTACTTTTGGTGGATACCAAAGTTGGGCCAACCGTGCAGGACGTTACCGTTCTCCAGGAGATGGACAAATTGACTTCAAAACCATTTTTAGTAAACTAGCACAATACGATTACAAAGGTTGGGCAGTTATGGAATGGGAATGTTGCATTAAAAATCAAGAAGATGGTGCTCGTGAAGGTGCCGAATTTATCAAAAAACACATTATAAAAGTAACTGATAAAGCCTTTGATGATTTTGCTGCGGTAGAAACCAATACACAATTGAATAGAAAAAATTTAGGACTATAATAAAACAAAAAATGAAACGTAACTTTTTACTTCTTGGCTTAGCCGTATTCACATTAACATCTTTTTCAAAAATTGACGGGGATAAAAAATACATTAAAAAAACTGCAATTGTAGAGCAAACTAACAATGGTGAAAAACTAATTGCAAAATCGGATTGTGTGGGATGTCATAAATTGGATAAAAAATTAATTGGACCCTCTTATTTAGATATTGCAAAAAAATACCCAAACAACGATAAAAATGTAACTTATTTAGTAGGCAAAATTATTAAGGGTGGATCTGGTGTTTGGGGCACAATGCCTATGTCAGCTCACTCTTCTTTAAAGAAAGAAGATGCTAAATCGATGGCACAATATATTTTAGGTTTAAAAAAATAATACTAATTTAATTGTATTGACTAACAATAAATAACCATGAAAAAAGAAGAAGAGAATAAACCAAATAATAATCGTCGTGATTTTATAAAAACGAGCGCTATTGCTGCTGCAGGTTTTATGATCGTACCGCGTCATGTTTTAGGTAGAGGTTTTGTCGCACCTAGTGATCGTTTAGTTGTTGCAGGTATCGGTGTTGGTGGAAAAGGACAATCAGATATTGCAATGTTTCACAAAAGTGGCAAAGCGAATATTGGTTTCTTATGTGATGTAGATACACGAAGAGCTGCTAATAGTGTAAATGCTTTTCCAAAAGCTAAATTTTACAAAGATTGGCGTGAAATGCTAGACAAAGAACACAAAAACTTTGATGCTGTATCGGTTTCAACTCCGGATCATACCCATGCTATTGCGGCTTTAGCAGCAATGCAATTAGGCAAGCATGTTTATGTTCAGAAACCATTAGCGCATGATATTTACGAAGCAAGAATATTAACTGAAGCGGCTAAAAAATATAAAGTGGTTACCCAAATGGGAAATCAAGGCGCTTCTAATGACGGTACACGTATTCTTAAAGAATGGCATGATGCCGATTTAATTGGAGATGTGCATACCATTTATGCTTGGACAGATCGTCCTGTTTGGCCACAAGGAATTCCTTGGTCAACTGCAAAACCTGAAGTTCCAAAAGAATTGGATTGGGATTTGTGGTTGGGAACTGCTCCTTATAAAAATTACGTAGACAAATTAGTACCATTCAACTGGAGAGGTTGGTGGGATTATGGTACAGGTGCTCTTGGAGATATGGGATGTCACTTATTGGAAACTCCTTTTAGTGTTTTGAAATTGAAATACGCTAAAGATGTACAATGTAGTGTTGGTTCTGTTTATGTAGATGAATTCAAACGCGGTTATTTCCCAGAAAGTTGTCCGCCATCAAGTCATGTAACTTTGACTTTTCCTAAAACAGAGAAAACTTTAGGTGATGTTACCGTACACTGGATGGACGGTGGAATTCAACCAGAAAGACCTGCTGAATTAGGACCAAACGAAATTTTTGGAGATGGTGGAAACGGAACCCTTTTCATTGGAACTAAAGGAAAAATGATGTGTGATACTTACGGATTAAATCCAAGGTTATTACCATTAAGCAAAAATGAAAACCTTCAAGTAGCACAAAAGTATGCTCGTGTTGAAGGAGGAGACGCTGGTCACTATAAACAATGGGTGGAAGCTGCAATTGCTGGTTATGGAAAGAAAGAAGTAAGTTCAGGTTTTGAAATTGCTGGTCCTTTAACCGAAGCTCTATTAATGGCTAACTTAGCAATTAGAGGGTACGATGTAGTTCGTGATGAATTAGGAGAAGATGTGTATCCAGGTCGTTCTGCAAAATTATTGTGGGATAATGATGCTATGCGAATTACTAATTTTGATGAAGTAAATCAATTCGTAAAACGCGATTACCGCGAAGGATGGAAAAATTTAACATTATAATACAAACTAAAATGATTAAGAATATTTTTAAAATAGCACTAGTAACTATTTTGATGCAAACTACAAACGCACAAACTGCTGTACCAAAAGGATTTGTTTCTTTATTTGACGGAACTTCTACCTCAGGATGGCATACTTATGGAAAAAAAGCAGCAGTTGCTGCTTTTTTTCCATAAGTATGC
>DFXW01000008.1 GCA_002382495.1 Flavobacterium sp. UBA4098 | reverse complement strand
GAGAGTATGTCGTCGCCTTTCTTTTAAAAACTCCAACTTGAAAAAGTTGGAGTTTTTTTGTTTTATACCTGAAGCCCACTGGGCTTCCTCCTCTTAAGCTCAAATGTCGATTTCTTTTAAAAACCCTGTTTCTAACGAAACGGGGTTTTTTGTTTTAGAAAAATCTGCGATACTGCCACTGAAATACACCACGACTTAAATAGCCCCGATAGCAGCAAGCTACCGCGTAGCGCGGATAGCGGGACAACTAGTGTTCAGGATGTAGAATGGTGCTGCAAATAATGTTATTTGAATTTGTTACGTACCTTAGGTAATCTTTTTTGTAACTTTAATTAATTAATTATTTTGTATCATGCATTCTACTGTTGTTGATAAGCAAACAATTTCTTCAATTTACCAACCTATTATTGCTACAACTCATAAAGGGATTCAAGGTCATGCTATGTTGATTGGCGGAAGCTATGGAAAAATGGGTTCAATATTTCTGTCATCTAAAGCAGCGATTAAGTCCGGATGTGGATTAGTGACTGCATTTATTCCTAAATGTGGTTATGATATCGTACAAATAGCGGTACCTGAAGTCATGGTGTTGACGGATGATCAAGATAGTTGTATTTCAAAAATTCATTTTGATATTGTTCCTGATGCCATTGGTATTGGACCTGGTTTGGGTCAATATATCGCTACGCAACAGGGATTGTACAAGTTCTTGAAGTACAATTCAATTCCTTTAATCATTGATGCGGATGCGTTGAATATTTTGGCATTGCATTCGGATTGGTTGTTATTATTACCTCCAAAGACAATTATAACTCCTCATTTAAAAGAATTGGAACGTTTGATTGGGAAATGGAATTCGGAAGCTGAACTATTTGAAAAAACAATTGCCTTTTCTAAAAAACACCAATTAATTGTAGTAATGAAAGGTGCGCCTACCTATATTGTTTATGGGGAATTGGTCTACCAAAATACTACAGGTAATGCAGCTTTGGCAACTGCCGGAAGTGGTGATGTATTGACTGGAATCATTACCAGTTTGTTAGCTCAGTCGTATGAGCCTATCAGTGCAGCGCTATTAGGGGTGTATCTTCACGGACTGACTGCAGATATTGCCTTACCTGAAACGGGTTATCAATCGTTTATCGCTTCGGATATTATTTCGTATTTAGGTAAAGCCTATTTGAGTTTGAGTCAGTAATTATGAAATTATTTTTTCTAACACCATAAATTCTAAAGGGTCTTGAGTTGTAGGATTAAAAACCTCACTCACAGGGAAAGGTTCTCTTACTCCTGTATCCACATAACCATTTCTTTTGTACCACGAAATCAATTCTTCACGAACGGATATTACTGTCATTACAATTTTTTGGAGACCCAATTCAGCGGCAAAAACTTCAGCTTGTTGCAACAATTTTTTACCGATACCACTATTTTGCAATTCTGGAGAAACAGTAAGCATTCCTAAATACAATTCGTTTGCTTTGGCTTTCAAAAGGACACAACCAATAATTTTGTTATTCTCTGAATATTTTAGAATTGTATTGTGCTTATCTTGAATGATTTCTAGTAATTCTGCCTCAGTGGTTCTGCTACCTTCCAATATATGGGCTTCGGTTGTCCAGCCTTTTTTAGAAATCTCGCCTCGATAGGCCGAATTGATTAGTGTATTTAATGAGGCAATATCTGCTGCTACTACTTTTGCAATCATACTAAAGTTTTTATTTTGAAACTAGAATCAACCAGAATACGAATGTATTCAATATAAATCTAGGAATTTTATCCCAAAAACGACTTCAATTCTTCGTACGTTTTAATTTTGGTACTTATTTTTTCTTTTCCTAAAACACTTTCAATTTGTGTAGGAATAGGCAAATTTACGTTCAAAGCAGGTTCTACCACATCTAAAAACTTGATAGGGTGTGCCGTTTCTAAGAATATTCCAATGGCATTTGGATAATTATCTAATTCTTTTTTTAATCCTAAGTAACCAACCGCTCCATGGGGTTCTGCAATATATTCATTGGTTTCATATATGCTTTTCATCGCTTCCAATGTGGCTTGGTCTGAAAAAGTATACGAAGAAAAATCAGTTTTGAATTGCTCCAAATCGTTTTGATACATTTCTTGGATTCGGATAAAATTACTAGGATTACCCACATCCATAGCGTTAGAAATTGTCGCGATAGATGGTTTTGGATCATAAATACCGTTTGTCAAAAATCTTGGAACCGTATCGTTAACATTGGTCGAAGCTACAAAATGTGCAATTGGCAATCCCATTTTTTTTGCAATAATACCCGCGCAAATATTTCCGAAATTGCCACTTGGACATGAAAATACTAAAGGTTTGTTTTGGTTTTTTAATGCTTTATAAGCAAAGAAAAAGTAAAACATTTGTGGTAACCAACGAGCTATATTGATAGAATTGGCCGAAGTTAAATTGTGATGTTTTAGACTTTCGTCCAAAAATGCTTTTTTGACCATGTCTTGACAATCGTCGAAAACGCCATCAATTTCGAGAGCTTTTATATTTTGCCCCAAAGTAGTTAACTGTCTTTCTTGAATGTCACTTACTTTTCCAGATGGATATAAAATGACCACTTCGACTCCTTTGACACCAAGAAAACCACTGGCTACGGCTCCTCCAGTATCACCAGAAGTGGCAACTAAAACCGTATTTTTGGATGTTTTGTCATTTCGATTGAAATAGCCCAAGCAGCGTGACATGAAACGTGCACCTACATCTTTAAATGCCATGGTTGGTCCGTGAAATAATTCCAGAGAATAGATTCCTTTTTCTACTTCAACCACTGGAAAGTCAAAACATAAGGTTTCTTTAATGATCGCTCGAAGTTCAGTTTCAGGAATTTCATTCCCAACAAATTGTTGAATGGCTTGAAACGCAATTTCTTCGTTACTTTTATTTTCGATTGTATCAAAAAATGCAGTAGGTAAAGGTGTAATTTTCTCTGGGAAATACAATCCTCTGTCGGTTGCCAATCCTTGTATAACCGCTTCTTCAAAAGAAACTTTGGGTGCGTTGTGGTTTAAACTGTAATATTTCATTGTATTGTGATTGCTTGGCTAAGCAATATTGTTATTGTTGACTTAAAATTTTAACTCCCTCTGAATTCACTTTTGAAACGTGAATTTCATATGGTAGATTGATGGCTTCGTATACTTCACACATGGCTTTTGCAATTTTTTCGGCAGTTGCTGCCCCTTTGCTCAATGCAAAAATTGATGGACCTGAACCGGATATTCCGGATCCTAAAGCGCCATTTTCTAAAGCAGCTTGTTTGATTAAATCAAATCCTGGAATTAGGACACTTCGTAAAGGTTCTACAATTTCATCGTGTAAGGAACGTCCAATTAAATCGTAATCTTGAGTATATAATCCCGCAATTAATCCGCCCACATTTCCCCATTGCATGATGGCACTTTTTAAAGAAACGGTTTGTTTCAAAACCGAACGAGCATCTGAAGTTTTTAATTCGATTTGCGGATGCACTACTGTCGCATATAATTCGGAAGGACTTTCAATCTTAATAATGTCCAAAGGACTGTAACTTCTAACTAAAGTAAATCCACCCAAAAGGGCAGGGGCAACGTTATCAGCATGCGCATTACCACAGGCCAATTTTTCGCCTTGCATGGCAAACTGGACTAAGTCTTTGGTCTCGTAAGGAAATCCTAATAAAGCATTAATTCCAAAAACAGCTCCAGCTGAACTTGCCGCACTACTTCCAATACCGCTTCCCGCTTTGATGTTTTTGTAGATTTCAATCTCAAAACCAAAGTCAGGGTTAACCGTTTCTAATAATGCTAATCCAGCCACACCCGAAACATTGTTTTCGGTTTCCAATGGTAAATCAGCACCAACAATTTTGGTAATTCGTATTCCTTTTTCAGCTGATTTCCGAACCACCATTTCATCTCCTACATTGTCTAGACAAAGTCCGAGAACATCGAATCCACAAGATAGGTTGGCAATGGTTGCTGGGCAAAATATTTTTATTTCATTCATTTTGTATTCTTTTAAAGCGATACAATAGTTTTTATACGTTTCCAATTCGGATGACATCTGCAAAAATTCCTGAAGCCGTTACTGCTGCTCCTGCACCTGCGCCTTTTATTAATAAGGGCTGATCCACATATCGATCGGTATAAAACAAAACGATATTATCTTTTCCTTCCAAATTATAAAAAGGATGGTCTTTCGGAATGAATTGTAAGCCAACAGATGCTTTGCCATTTTCAAATTGGGCTACATATTTCAAACGCGATTCTTTACTTTTCGCTTCATTGTACAGCGCATCAAAATGAGCAGCATGTTTTAGTAATGACGCAAAGAAGGCTTCGTTTGATGTGGTTTCCAAACATTCGGCAGGCATAAACGATTCGTTAGCAATTGATTCAATATCCATTTGGTAACCGCTTTCGCGAATTAAGATTAAGATTTTTCTTGCTACGTCTATTCCACTCAAATCAATTTTTGGATCGGGCTCAGTAAATCCTTGTACTCCAGCTTCTTTCACTACATCGTGAAACGAATTGTTTTCGTCAAAATTATTGAAGATAAAATTCAAACTTCCAGAAAGAACGGCTTGAATTTTATTCACTTTATCTCCCGAAGCAATTAAATTTTTTACGGTATCTATGATTGGTAATCCTGCACCCACATTGGTTTCAAATAAGAATGGCGCATGGTATTGTCGGGATAGATTTTTTAAATTTTTATAATTGTCATAGGCAGAAGAGCAAGCAATTTTGTTACAAGTTACTATTCCAACACTTTGTTTTAGGTACTGTTCGTAAGTTTTTGATACACTTTCGTTCGCTGTGATATCTACAAAAATGCTGTTTCTGAGATTCAATTCTTTTACTTTAGCAATGAATTGTTCTTGATTGGCAGCATCACCATTTTCTAAAATCGTTTTCCAATCTTTCAAAGAAATACCGTCTTCGTCAAAGTGCATTTTTCTAGAATTTGATAAGGCAATTACTCGTAGATTAATTTTTAGATTTTCTTTTAAAAATTTCTTCTGTTGGTGAATTTGTTCAATGAATTTCTCCCCTACATTTCCAACACCCATTACAAAAAGGTTCAATTGTTTAGTGTTTTCTTCAAAGAAATTTTCGTGAAGCGTATTTAATGCTTTTTTGACATCTCGCTCATTAATAACAGCAGAAATATTTCGTTCTGATGCCCCTTGAGCAATTGCGCGAATGTTCACGTTGTTTTTTCCTAAAGTGCTGAACATTCTACCACTCAAACCTTGGTGGTTTTTCATGTTTTCACCCACTAAGGCAATGATGCATAAATTATTTTCTACAATACAAGGATCGATTTTATTTTGTACTATTTCAACTTCGAATGCTTTGTTGATTGCTATTTCAGCTGTTTCAGCATCTGAATTTAATATTCCGATACAAATAGAATGTTCTGAAGAAGCCTGCGTAATGAAGATCACATTGATACTCTCTTGTGAAAGAACTTCAAAAAGTCGTTTTGAAGAACCTGAAACCCCAACCATTCCGGGACCCTCTAAAGTCAATAAAGCAATGTTGTCTATATGACTAATTCCTTTTACAGGATTAGTTTGTACAACAACTTCATTTGAAATGTAGGTTCCAACAGCTTCTGGTTCAAATGTATTTTTGATTAGAATTGGAATATTCTTTCTCAATACTGGTTGAATCGTTGGCGGGTATAATACTTTGGCACCAAAATGTGACAATTCCATCGCTTCTTGATATGAGATGGTAGCAATGGGTTGGGCTTGTTTTACAATTTTTGGATTGGCAGTATACATTCCGTTGACGTCTGTCCAAATTTCTAGATCTTTCGCATTCAATGCAGCTGCAATAATAGCTGCCGTATAATCAGATCCGCCACGTCCTAATGTAGTTGGAATTTTGTCTATAGTAGAAGCTATAAATCCTGGAAGTACAACTATTTGATTGTTGTTTGCATTGAAATAATCAGAAACTAATCGGTTAGTAGTGTCAAAGTCAACAATTGCTTTACCAAAATTCGCATTGGTTTTAATTAATTCGCGACTATCGATATAACTACTATTTTTTTCTTTTTGTTTTAAAGCCTCAGCAATAATGTAAGAAGATAGTAATTCGCCAAAACCTAAAATTGTATCTTCAGTTCTAGGAGAAAGTTCGCCCAAAAGAAAACATCCGTCTAATAAAGTTTCCAAATGGTTTACAATTCGTTTCAAATGGCTAAGCAAACTACTTTGTTCACTTACAGGAATTAATTCCTTTAATGTATCCAAATGTTTTTTCTCAATCTCTGTTACGATTTCTTTATAACTTTCGTCATTGGAAGCTGCTTTTTGAGAGGCCAATTGTAATAAGTCGGTTACTTTGCTTAAAGCAGAAACTACTATAATTAATTTTTCGTCTTTTGCTTTTTCGGTAACTATAGTAAGAACGCGTTTTATATTTTCTGCATTGGCTACTGAAGTGCCGCCAAATTTTAATACTTTCATTGTGTGTGTTTTATTTTAAAATGCAACTATTTTCTATACATCCAAGAACTTTCTCCCTTGAAGGAAAAGTAAAAGTATAGTAGGATTATATGTAAAATGTATACCCCTAAGGGGTAGTAGTTGTTGTAGTAGTAAAAGTAACAGAAAATGCAACTTCAGTTGAAGTTGTTATAGATGATGAATATGTGTTTCTGTTGCTTGTCATTTGATTGTTCAAAAGTACATTTTTTTATAAAAAAGAGAACCCTATAAATACTTTTTACGAATATTTTAAAAATGAGCTATTAATTTTATTGATATTCGTTAAATTAGAAATTATAAACTGTGTTTATTGAGTGGTTTCGTATTTTAAGCTTAAATTTTGAGTCAATGTGGATGATGAACAGCGCTTATTTAGAGAGTTAATTTATGTTTTTATTCGAGTAATCGTTCAACATTGGTAATTTCATGTATTTTAGTAAAGTATCAGATTGATTACTATAACCTCTTTTTTTAAAAAATATAGTACTATTTAAAATAAAATTCATTTTCAATTGTTAACAATAGCTTAACACAAGCGCTAAATAATCATTTAATTTTGCATATCTAAACTATACACCAATGTCATTAAACAGTATTTTTCAATTTTTAGTTCCTAAAGACAAAAAGTTTTTTCCTCTATTTGAACAAGCAACAACAAATTTGGTTCAATTGGCATCACATTTACATGAAGCTGTGAATTTGCCATTGAAAGAAAGAGAAGCTCTTTTTCAAAAAATAGACGAATTAGAACAAAGAGGTGAAGAAATTACGCGTGAAACCAATTTGGAATTAAGTAGAAATTTCATCACTCCATTTGACAGAGAAGACATTCACTCCTTAATTACTTCTATTGATAATGTTGCTGATAATCTTCAAGGCGCAGCAAGCAGAATGCGTTTGTACCATGTAGATAAAATTACCAAGTCAATTCGTAAGATGACAGAAATTAATTTAGAAGCTTGTTTGAAAATTGAGTCAGCAGTTAAGGATCTAAATAATTTGAATAATGTTAAAAACATTACTAGTGCCTGTTCTAAAATTAATAAATTAGAGAATAGTTCAGATGTAGTGTATAACAAAGCTATTTTTGAAATTTTTGAAAGCGAAACTGACGCTATCAATATCATTAAATACAAAGAAGTATTGTCTGTTTTAGAGTCGGCTACCGATAAATGTAAGAGCGTTGCAGGTGTTTTGGAATCGATTGCAGTTAAACACTCTTAATTTAATCAGATTTACTGAAACAACTTATGGATTTTACTTTACTCATTATTATTATACTACTGTCATTAGCTTTTGATTATATCAATGGTTTTCATGACGCAGCTAATTCCATAGCAACTATTGTTGCAACAAAGGTTTTGACGCCTTATCAGGCTGTTTTTTGGGCTGCCTTTTTTAACTTTTTAGCCTACTGGGTTTTTGGTTTTGGAGTGGCTGATACTGTGGCAAAAACCGCACATACTAGTAGTATTGATTTGACAGTGATTCTTGCGGGTGTTATTGCCGCCATTATGTGGAATTTATTCACTTGGTGGAAAGGAATTCCTTCGTCTTCTTCTCATACTTTGATTGGTGGATTTGCCGGAGCAGCAATAGCACATGGTTTTTCTGGAGTAGTTCAAGATCCAGAACATTATGGTTTAAAAATAGTTAGTTGGTTAAAAGCAGCTAAAGAAGGGGAATTATTACCATCAGGTGTATTAATTGTAATAGTATTTATTGTTTTTGCACCACTGTTGGGTATGATAATTTCGTATTTCATATCATTATGGTTAATGTACTCTTCTAAGAAAAATATTTATCCTAAACTATTAACACTTGTGTTAATGGGATTAGCAGTTTGGTTTTTATCTACTGTTTTGATTCCTTACGAAGAAATTGAAAAACCTAGATTTGAAAGTCCGATATGGAGTGTGTTAACCGAACCTCACAATATTAAATGGTTTTTGGTTTCAATCATCTTTTTTAGTTTGGCGGTATTTAATTTGTTTTTCAGTTCTTTTTCGGCTTCTAAAGCTGAAGCTGTTTTGAAGAAAATGCAATTATTATCCTCTGCTGCTTTTAGTTTAGGTCATGGTGGTAATGATTCTCAAAAAGTAATGGGTATTATTGCTGCTGCAGTTGCAGTGTATGTAAAAACTGCCGGTAATATTGATTTGCCAGACTGGTTAGATGTAGAATTGCCAAAAGAGGATGGCTCATTCAAAATGCCTGCTTGGATTCCAATTACATGTTATTCAGTTATTGCCCTTGGAACATTGAGTGGAGGTTGGAAAATTGTAAAAACAATGGGTTCAAAAATCACTAAAGTAAATGCTTTTGAAGGAGTAGTTGCTGAGTCTGCAGGTGCTTTAACTTTATTTTTGACAGAGCATTTTAAAATACCGGTTTCCACAACTCACACTATTACAGGTTCTATTATTGGAGTAGGAGTTACCAAACGTGTTTCTGCAGTACGATGGGGAGTTACGGTAAGTCTTTTATGGGCTTGGGTTTTAACAATTCCTGTTTCAGCTATTTTAGCCGCTGTAACCTATTATGTAATTAATTTATTTATTTAAGATATACGTAAATAACTATAAAAAAAGCATCTCAAAAGAGATGCTTTTTTTATAGTTTAAAATGTTTTTCTATCGCTTTAATCATTTTTCCAGCTACATCAATATTGGTTGCGCCTTCAATTCCTTCTAGACCTGGAGAGGAGTTTACTTCTAATAGTAGTGGTCCTTTCGAAGAACGAATAATATCTACACCAGCTACTTTTAAATCCATTGCTTTTGCGGCTTTAATTGCAATCTTTTTTTCCTCTGAAGTTACTCTGATCAATGAAGCAGTGCCTCCAAGATGAATATTAGCCCTAAATTCGCCTGGCAAAGCTTCTCTTTGTATTGCGGCAACTACTTTGCCGTCTATAACAAAACAGCGAATATCTTTTCCATTTGCTTCTTTGATAAATTCTTGAACTAGAATATTAGCGTTAATACTTTTGAACGCATTGATCACACTTTCGGCAGCTTTTTTGGTTTCAGCCAACACAACACCTTTTCCTTGTGTTCCTTCTAATAGTTTAACAATTAAAGGAGGTCCGCCCACCATTTTAATTAAATCATCTGTATCTAAAGGGGAATTAGCAAAACCAGTAGTTGGAATGTCTACGCCATGATTGAGTAATAATTGTAAAGAATATAATTTATCTCTTGATTGCGTAATTGCACTTGAAGAGTTCAAACAAAATACTTTTAATGCCTCGAATTGCCGCGTTAAAGCACATCCATAAAATGTAGCACTTGGTCTAATTCTTGGAATAATTGCATCGAATTGGTTCAGTATTTTACCACCACGATAATGTATTTCAGGTTTTTTTGCATCCAATTTTATATAGCATTCTTTAATGTTTAAAAAGTGCATTTCATGGCCACGCATTTCTCCCGCTTCCATTATTCGTTTGTTACTGTATAGTTCTGGATTGCTTGCTAGAACTCCAATATGAAGACCTGATTTTTCTTTTACAGCTCCTTTGTATAATTCAGTTAAAAATTCTTCTGTGGGTTCTTTTAATAAGTATTGTTCCTCGGGATCTACGATAACTCGTCCCATCATAGCTTCTCTACCTAAAAGCATTCTAAAACCCATCGAGTCACGATTTGTTAAAGTTAATTCGATGTCCCAACTATGATCGCCTAGGTTTAATTGTGTTTGAATTACGTAGCGTTGTTCTCTGAAACCGTTTGAACTTTTAATAATTCTTTTATCTATCAATTTTGCTTCACAATGGATGGTTGTTCTCACATTATTCTGAATCGGATTGATGTCAAATTTTACCCAATTTGTTTCATCTCGAACAAAAGGTGCGATATTGATAGCATGCAACGCTGATGTCTTAGCGCCGGAATCTACTCTAGCTTTAATAGATGGAATTCCTAAATCCGGAAAAGAGCACCACTCTTCGCTTCCAAGAATAATTTTAGTTTCACTCATTGAGTTTGTTTTACATTTCTAATAATTACGCAAAAACGTAAGAATTTATTAAAATAAAAAATCCGTTATGTTATTAAAACGTAACGGATTTGTGAAGTTTATAATTATAAATAAAAATCAATTATTAGTAGGCTCTTCGGCTTTATGAACTTGAACGGTCAATTCTTGAGCGCCGTCTTCAATATCCATAAAAATTTCATCACCAGATCCAATCTTTGAAGTTATAATTTCTTCGGCTAACGAATCTTCTACATATTTCTGAATCGCTCTTTTTAATGGTCGAGCTCCAAATTGTTTGTCAAAACCTTTTTCAGCAATAAAGGACTTAGCTTTGTCGGATAGATTTAATGTATAACCTAAGTCAGCGATTCGAGCGGTAAGTTTTTTCAATTCGATTTCGATAATCAAATCAATATCGTGTTTCTCCAAAGCATTGAATACAATAACATCATCAATACGATTCAAGAATTCGGGAGCAAATGTTTTTTTCAAGGCATTCTCAATGACACTTTTTGAATTCTCATCTACTTGTGCCGTTCTTGCTGCTGTGCCAAAACCAACACCCTGTCCGAAATCTTTTAATTGTCTTGCGCCAACATTTGATGTCATAATGATGATGGTATTTTTGAAATCAATCTTACGACCCAAGCTATCAGTTAAATATCCATCGTCCAATACTTGAAGCAACATATTGAAAACATCAGGATGTGCTTTTTCAATTTCGTCTAGTAATACTACACAATATGGTTTTCTACGTACTTTTTCTGTTAGTTGTCCACCTTCTTCATAACCTACGTATCCTGGAGGAGCCCCCACTAATCTTGAGATAGCGAATTTCTCCATGTATTCACTCATATCAATACGAACTAAAGCATCTTCCGAATCGAATAATTCTCTAGCAATTACTTTTGCTAATTGAGTCTTTCCTACACCGGTTTGTCCTAAGAAAATAAAAGAACCAATTGGTCTGTTTGGATCCTTTAATCCGGCACGGTTTCGTTGAATAGAACGTGCAATTTTAAGCACTGCTTCTTTTTGGCCAATTACCTTACCTTCAATTAGTTCAGGTAGTTGGGCTAGTTTATTACTTTCAGTTTGAGCAATACGATTAACAGGAATTCCTGTCATCATAGAAACGACATCGGCTACATTGTCTTCAGTAACTTCAATACGATTATTTTTGGCATCTTCTTCCCATTGTTCTTGAGCGATGGCTAAATCTTTTTCAATGCGTTTCTCGTCATCGCGAAGTTTGGCTGCCTCCTCGTATTTTTGTTTTTTAACTACTTCGTTTTTCAAAACGCGCACATCTTCTAATTGACGTTCAAGATCTACAATTTGTTTTGGAACTTCAATATTAGTAATGTGAACTCTTGAACCTGCTTCGTCTAAAGCATCGATCGCTTTGTCTGGTAAAAATCGCTCCGACATATAACGATCGGTTAATTTTACACAAGCTTCAATAGCTTCTTGCGTGTAAGTTACATTGTGATGATCTTCGTATTTGTTTTTGATGTTGTTCAAAATGGTAATTGTTTCAGGAACCGAAGTAGGCTCTACAATTATTTTTTGAAAACGTCTTTCTAAAGCACCGTCTTTTTCAATGTATTGACGGTATTCATCTAAAGTAGTTGCTCCGATGCATTGAATTTCGCCACGCGCTAAGGCTGGTTTAAACATATTGGAAGCATCCAAAGAACCTGTTGCTCCTCCAGCACCCACAATGGTGTGGATTTCGTCAATGAAAAGAATGATATCATCATTTTTTTCTAACTCATTCATTACAGCTTTCATTCGTTCTTCAAACTGTCCGCGGTATTTTGTCCCGGCAACTAAACTGGCTAAATCTAAAGTTACTACACGTTTGTTGAATAATATTCGTGATACCTTTTTTTGGATAATTCGCAAAGCCAAACCTTCGGCAATGGCTGATTTACCCACACCAGGTTCTCCAATTAATAATGGATTGTTCTTTTTTCTTCGACTTAGAATTTGGGAAACACGCTCAATTTCTTTTTCGCGTCCCACAACAGGATCTAATTTTCCTTCTTCCGCCATTTCGGTTAAATCCCTTCCGAAATTATCTAAAACAGGCGTTTTAGACTTCTTGTTGGATTTATTGGTAGGGTTGTTAAAGTTACTTTCTTTAAGGCTGTCATCTTGTCCTGATTCGTCATTATACGACTCGTTTTTTGGCAAGTTTTCCATGAAATCATCTTCTGCTGGAGTCATATTTACGTATTGTTCTTTAACTACATCGTAGTCGATTTTCAACTTGTTGAGTAGTTTGGTTGTGGGATCGTTTTCATTTCGCAATATGCATAAAAGCAAATGTGCGGTACTAATGGATGGACTTTGAAAAACTTTGGCTTCCAAAAAAGTGGTTTTTAAAGCTCTTTCAGCTTGACGAGTAAGGTGTAAATTTTTCTTTTCTACACTTACTTCAATGCTAGGATTGGCAGGGCTTAAAATCTCCACTTTTCTACGCAAGTGATCTAAATCTACTGCAAGCGTATTCAAAATATGAATCGCTTTTCCGTTTCCATCTCTAAGAATTCCTAACATTAGGTGTTCGGTACCAATGAAATCATGGCCTAATCGCAAGGCTTCTTCCTTACTATAAGTGATTACATCTTTTACTCTTGGCGAAAAATTATCATCCATACATTTATTTTTGATAGTGTAAATTTAGTTAATTGGGTTTGGAAAACCAAATACCATACCCTTAACTACTGCTGTCAGCTAATTGACAAAAAAAATAATAAAAAGGCAGTATAAATCAGCTTATTTTATTAACCAAAACACATGGAAAAGTTGTTAATAAATCATTGAAATAAGTAGTTAAAAATACCATTAAAAATTTCAAATCTCCGTATATTGGCACGTTTTGAAACTAATATAATTTTTTAATATAATAACTTATGTCTGAAGGAGAAAAGTTAATTCCTATTAACATAGAAGATGAAATGAAATCAGCTTACATCGATTATTCGATGTCGGTAATTGTATCAAGAGCACTTCCAGATGTTAGAGATGGTTTGAAACCGGTGCATCGAAGAGTACTTTACGGAATGTATGATTTAGGAGTTTTTTCAAATAAAGCCCACAAGAAATCCGCTAGAATTGTAGGGGAGGTTTTAGGTAAGTACCACCCGCACGGTGATACTTCAGTTTATGATGCTATGGTGCGTATGGCGCAAGAGTGGAGTATGCGTTACTTATTAGTTGATGGACAAGGTAACTTTGGTTCTGTCGATGGTGATAGTCCTGCAGCAATGCGTTATACCGAGGCCAGAATGCGTAAGATTTCGGAAGAAATTATGGCTGATATCGAAAAAGAAACAGTTGATTTCCAATTGAACTTTGACGATACATTGTATGAGCCAAAGGTAATGCCAACACGTGTGCCTACCTTATTAATTAATGGAGCTACAGGTATTGCAGTAGGTATGGCAACTAACATGCCGCCTCACAACTTGACAGAAGTTATTAATGGAACTATTGCTTATATTGACAATAATGACATTGAAATTGACGAGTTAATTACACATGTTAAAGCACCTGACTTTCCAACAGGAGGAATTATTTACGGATATGAAGGGGTGCGTGAAGCATTCAAAACAGGTCGTGGTAGAGTAGTTATTCGTGCTAAAGTAGGTTTTGAAGAAGTAGATGGTAGAGAATCTATCATTGTAACTGAAATTCCATACCAAGTGAATAAAGCAGATATGATCAAACGTACTGCTGACTTGGTAAACGAAAAGAAAATTGAGGGTATTGCTAATATCCGTGATGAGTCGGATAGAAACGGTATGCGTATCGTGTATATCTTGAAACGCGACGCTACACCTAATGTAGTGTTGAATACCTTATATAAGTATACCCAATTACAATCTTCATTTAGTGTTAACAATATTGCCTTAGTGAATGGTCGTCCAGAGACGTTGAATCTAAAAGATATGATTCATCATTTCGTTGAGCACCGTCACGATGTGGTTATTCGTAGAACTCAATTTGAATTGCGTAAAGCAGAAGAAAGAGCCCATATTTTAGAAGGATTAATCATTGCTTCAGATAACATTGACGAAGTAATTGCTTTAATCAAAGCGTCTAAAAATACTGATGAAGCCAAAGAAAAATTAATCGAAAGATTCAAATTATCTGATATTCAAGCCCGTGCTATTGTTGAAATGCGTTTGCGTCAATTAACAGGATTAGAGCAAGATAAATTGCGTGCTGAGTATGAAGAAATCATGAAGTTAATCGAGCACTTAAGAGCTTTATTAGCTGATGTGAATTTAAGAATCGCCTTGATCAAAGAAGAATTAGTTGAAATCAGAGACAAATACGGTGATGAGCGTCGTTCTCAAATCGAATATTCTGGTGGCGATGTAAGTATCGAAGATTTGATTGCCGATGAAAATGTGGTCATTACAATTTCGCATGCGGGCTATATCAAACGTACCAACTTGTCAGAATACAAAACTCAAAATAGAGGTGGAGTAGGACAAAAAAGTGCTGGTACTCGTGACCAAGATTTCTTAGAGCATATGTTTGTGGCTACGAATCACCAGTACATGATGTTCTTTACCCAAAAAGGGAAATGTTTCTGGATGCGTGTGTACGAAATTCCAGAAGGAAGCAAAACTGCCAAAGGAAGAGCATTACAAAACTTAATCAATATCGAGTCAGATGATAAAGTGAAAGCATTCATTTGTACACAAGACTTGAAAGACAAAGAGTATGTAACTAGTCATAATTTAGTAATGGTTACTAAACAAGGACAGGTGAAGAAAACTTCTTTAGAGAAATATTCTAAACCTCGTGTTAATGGAGTTGCTGCTATTACTATTAAAGAAGGAGACGAATTATTAGCGGCTCAATTGACTAATGGTGAAAGTCAAATTATTTTGGCTGTTAAATCTGGTAAATTGGTTCGTTTCGAAGAAACTAAAACCCGTCCAATGGGAAGAACGGCTTCGGGAGTTCGCGGAATTACTTTGAAAGACGATAAAGATGAAGTAATCGGAATGGTGACGGTGAACGATATGAGCAGCGAAATTTTAGTTGTTGCTGAAAATGGTTATGGAAAACGTTCAAGTTTAGATGAATACAGAATCACGAATCGTGGTGGAAAAGGTGTGAAAACATTGAACATTACCGAGAAAACGGGTCAATTAATTTCGATCAATGCGGTGACTGATGCTGATGATTTGATGATTATCAACAAATCAGGTTTGACTATCCGTATGGCGGTGGAAGATCTTCGTGTGATGGGACGTGCAACTCAAGGAGTAAAATTAATCAACATCAAAGGAAACGATTCTATTGCTGCGGTAACCAAAGTAATGAAAGACGATCCTGCAGAAGTAGAATTAGACGAAGACGGTAATCCAATTGAAGTCGAAGTGATCGAAAGAGTAAAACCAGTTCTAGAAGTACTAGAAGATGATGGAACTGCTGATGATGACGATGACGAAGACGAGGAAATCGTGGACGACGAAGAAGGAGATGATGCAGACGAAGACGATTCTGACGAATAAATAAACAATAAATAAAACCAATCAAATTTAGAATACTATGAAAAGTAAATATGTACTACTAGCATCAGCTTTGCTGATATCGGTTGCCACTTTTGCTCAAAAAGACCAAATTAAAGCAGCTGAAAAAGCATTAAAAGCAGGCAATGCTCAAGAAGCAATAACCATTTTACAAGGAGTTGAAGCTTCGTCTGCAGCTGCGCCAGATGCTGAAAAAGCACAATTCCAATTTGTAAAAGCGAATGCTCACTTAGCTTTAGCTACAAAAAATGAAAATACAGATGCTAATCTTTTGGCTGCTGCCAAAGCCTACCAAGAAGTGTTGTCAATTGAGAAAACTTCTGGTAAAGCCAAATTTTCTGCCCAGGCATCAACTTCAATTATTGATGTTAAATACAAATTAATCAATGCGGCTATCGCTGATTCCAAAGCAGAGAAACATGCTGCTGGGGCTAAAAAATTATATGATGCCTATTTATTGGATAAAAAAGACACCATTAATTTGTATTATGCAGCCTCTACTTATGTGAATGCCAAAGAATATGAAACAGCCTATAATGCGTATGATGAATTAAAAAAGTTAAACTATTCGGGTAAAGGAACTAATTTCTATGCAGTGAATAAAATCAATGGTGAAGAGCAATTTTTCCCAACTGCTAAAGAAAGAGACCAAATGGTGAAATTAGGTACTCACGAAAAACCAAGAACAGAAGATATTCCTTCTAAAAGAGGTGAAATCTTCAAAAACATGGCTTTGATTTTGGTTCAAAACGGAAAAGTGGCTGAAGCTAAAAAAGCAGTAGCTGAAGCTAGAGCTGCTAATCCAGATGATAAATCATTGATTTTAACGGAAGCTAATTTGTACTTAGACACTAAAGATTACGATACCTACAAAAAATTAATTACGGAAGTTTTGGCACAAAGTCCAGACGATGCAGATTTAGTTTTCAACTTGGGTGTTATCAGTTATAATGCTAAAAATTTAGTAGAAGCTGAGAAATATTACAAAAGAGCGATCGAAATCAAACCAGACTACGTGAATGCGTATTTGAATTTGGCGATCTTAAAATTAGATGCTGATAAAAAATTATTTGAAGAAATTCAAAAATTAGGTAACTCTGAAAAAGACAACAAACGTTACGAAGTATTGAAAAAACAAAGAGAAGCGGTATTTACATCTGCTTTGCCTTATTTAGAAAAAGCATCTGAATTAGACGGTACTAATGAAGAAGTGAAAGGAACTTTGTTAAGTGTTTACAGAGCGTTAGAAATGACTGAAAAAGCAAAAGCATTGAAAGCTAAAATGAAAAAATAGTTTTCATTCTTTGAATAAATAAAAAAGCCGAATTGAAAAATTCGGCTTTTTTATTTATATAATTTTTTTGATGACTCTTAGTTTGTGGGTGTGTTTTTGTGTTTCGGGATTAAAAATTCCCAAATGATCCAGACGATCAATCCGAACTTTTCCGCTAGCATGTATAATGTAATTGTTTTCCATTATGATACCGACATGGATAATATTTCCTTCTTCGTTATCAAAAAAAGCTAGATCTCCAGGTTCGCTTTCTTCAATAAAACTCAAGGCTTCACCCTGTGTTGCTTGTTGTGAAGCATCTCTAAACAAATGGTACCCATTTAATTTGTACACCATTTGGGTAAAACCAGAACAGTCAATTCCAAAAGGTGTTTTTCCACCCCATAAATAGGGCGCATTCAAATACATAAATGCAGTAGAGATGAGTTGGTTTTTGTCTTGAATTCCGCTAGTTTTAGTTCCTTCAAATTCAAATTGAGTTGTATTGATATCACCATGTTGTAAAAATGACAGCGAGGCTCCTAAAGGAATTGGTAGTAAAATGTTGTTAGGCGCAGAGATATAATCAATCAGATCGGCATTTAAAACGATTGGTTCTTTTGAGAGTGTGTTATAAGCTGCTTCAGAAATAATTTGGAATTGTTTGGAATCAACCCAGCCTTCATAAGCGTCATAGTGTAATTTTATTCGTCGCCATTGTTTTAATTCTTCTACCACTTCAAAATGTTCACCAAACAAGACCTGAGAAACTATTTCGCTTCTGTCGCTAGGTTCCGCTCGAAGTGGGATAATGGCTAGATTACAAATTCCAAACATTGATGACTCTTTATAGTTATGATTTAGACTCTTTCAATTAGTGATGCTGAAGCTCCACCGCCACCATTACAAATGGCTGCTGCTCCAATTTTTCCCTTATTTTGTTCTAATACATTTAATAAGGTAACAATGATTCTTGCTCCAGAACAACCCAATGGATGCCCCAAAGAAACGGCACCACCGTTCACATTGATTTTGTTTTGATCAATATTTAATATTTTGGCATTCGCCAAACCAACTACTGAAAAAGCTTCGTTAAACTCAAAATAGTCTACATCTTCAATAGTAAGATTTGCTTTTTTCAAGGCCTTGGGTAATGCTAATGCTGGACTTGTTGTAAACCATCTTGGTTCTTGCGCTGCGTCTGCGTATGAAAGGATATACGCTAGCGGAGATAAACCCAATGCTTTTGCTTTTTCCTCACTCATAATTACCAAAGCAGCCGCCCCATCATTAATGGTAGAAGCATTAGCAGCAGTAACTGTCCCTTCTTTGGTAAAAGCGGGGTTTAAGCTACTAATTCTATCTAATTTTACATTGGTGTACTCTTCGTCTTTTGAAACGATTACAGGCTCTCCTTTACGCTGAGGCACTGCTACCGGAACAATTTCGTTATCAAATTTTCCGGCTTCCCAAGCTTTAGCACTTCGCTCATAGGATTGAATAGCAAATTGGTCTTGTTCTTCTCTGGAAATTTTATATTCGCTAGCGCAAAGATCGGCACTTACTCCCATAGCAGTGTTGTCATAGGCATCGGTAAGTCCGTCTTTTTGCATTCCGTCTTGTAAGGTGGTTGGGCCAAATTTTGTTCCCGCTCGTAGATGGGTGTAATGTGGAATCAAACTCATGTTTTCCATTCCGCCAGCTACAACAACTTCAGCATCGCCAGATTGAATGGCTTGAGCGGCAAACATTACAGCTTTCATTCCGGAGGCACAAACTTTATTTACTGTAGTACAAGCAACGGAATTAGGTAAACCAGCAAAAAGTGCGGCTTGTCTTGCAGGAGCTTGTCCTACACCAGCTTGTACTACATTTCCCATGAACACTTCATCAACTAAAGCAGGATCGAGATGGATTTTCTCTAGTGCACCTTTAATAGCAATGGCTCCTAATTGTGGTGCAGGAGTGGTTGCTAATCCTCCCATAAAACTTCCAATTGGAGTTCGGGCAGCGGCTACAATAACGACTCTTTTGTTCATAGTACTTTAATTAGTTGGTGTAGCAAATTTACTCTTTTTTATAGAAATTCAAATTTTGATTTCAGTATTATGAATAGAGTCAATTTATTTGTAGCTAGAGGCTTGATTGTTAAGTGATTTAATAAAAAACGTGAAATAAAAGTAAAAAAAGGCGTAAAATAGTTGTGATTAATACAATGAAGTGCTACATTTGCCACCGCAAAATAGGACACGTTCTTTGAGCTTGGAGAGGTGCCAGAGTGGTAATGGAGCAGATTGCTAATCTGTCGACGAGCAATCGTCGCCAGGGTTCGAGTCCCTGTCTCTCCGCTTTTTTATTTTGCTTTTTCGGGGTGTAGCGTAGCCCGGTTATCGCGCCTGCTTTGGGAGCAGGAGGCCGCAGGTTCGAATCCTGCCACCCCGACTACAACAATACTGGTCGCATAGCTCAGCTGGATAGAGCACCTGCCTTCTAAGCAGGCGGTCGAAGGTTCGAATCCTTCTGCGATCACAT
>DFXW01000014.1 GCA_002382495.1 Flavobacterium sp. UBA4098 | reverse complement strand
CATAGTTTGAAAAAAGTATTACACGACAGAGGTCTTTCTACAGCTGTAGGTGACGAAGGTGGTTTTGCACCTAATTTAGCTGGTGGTACTGAAGATGCTTTGGATACTATCAAAAAAGCGGTAGAAAATGCAGGATATACTTTTGGTGACGAAATTATGATTGCTTTAGACTGTGCTGCTTCAGAATTTTATGTAAACGGAAAATACGATTACACAAAATTTGAAGGAGAAACTGGTAAAATTAGAACTTCAGAAGAACAAGCATCTTACTTGGCTGAATTAGCTGCTAAATATCCAATTATTTCTATCGAAGACGGTATGTACGAAAACGACTGGGATGGATGGAAATTATTAACTGAGAAAATCGGTGATAAAGTACAATTAGTTGGAGACGATTTGTTTGTAACTAATGTAGAGCGTTTGTCAACTGGTATCGAAAAAGGAATTGCTAATTCTATTTTAGTAAAAGTAAATCAAATTGGTACCTTGACTGAAACGATTGCTGCTGTAAACATGGCGAAAAATGCTGGTTATACTTCAGTAATGTCGCACCGTTCAGGAGAAACAGAAGACAATACTATTGCTGATTTAGCAGTAGCATTGAACTGTGGTCAAATTAAAACAGGTTCAGCTTCACGTTCTGATCGTATGGCAAAATACAATCAGTTGATTCGTATCGAAGAGGAGCTTGGAAATACTGCTTATTTTCCTGGAAAAAATGCTTTCAAGATAAAATAATTAATGATATCTTAAAATTGTAAAGCCATTCATTAATTGTGAATGGCTTTTTTTTTGAATTTTAACATTTTTGCCTCAGATTTCACTTTCAAATTAATATTGAATTCCTTAAATTTGAGGAATTATTTTTTTAAACAGTTTATTTCCTTTTTATATTATGTCAAAAATAGCAACATTAGAAATCGATGGCAATCAATTTGAACTTCCAGTTATTGTTGGGAGTGAAAATGAGGGTGCGATAGATATTAGTAAATTACGTGACGTTTCTGGTTTGATCACATTAGATCCAGGTTACAAAAATTCAGGTTCTTGCAAAAGTGAAATTACTTTCCTTGATGGTGAGTTGGGAATTTTGCGTTACCGTGGTTATTCTATCGAAGATTTGGCTGAAAAGTCCAATTTCTTAGAAGTTTCGTATTTAGTTATTTTTGGAGAATTGCCTACTGCAGAGCAGTTGCACCAATTTGAGGAAGATATTAGAAAATATACTTTGGTAAACGAAGAAATGAAAAACATCATTGACGGTTTCCCAAAAACAGCTCACCCAATGGGTGTTTTGTCTGCTTTGACAAGTGCATTGACCGCATTTAATCCTAAGTCGGTGAATGTAGAAAACAGCAAAGAAATGTATGAGGCAGTTTGTAAGACGATGGGTAAATTCCTAGTGATTGCAACTTGGACGTACAGAAAGAGCATGGGCTTCCCATTGAATTACTATGACAATACTAAAGGTTATGTAGAAAACTTCATGCACTTGATGTTTGAATTGCCTACAGGGCCTTACAAAGCAGATCCAGTTGTTATTAATGCTTTAGACAAATTATTTATTCTGCACGCTGATCACGAACAAAACTGTTCGACTTCAACGGTACGTATGGTAGGTTCTTCACATGCTGGTTTATTTGCTTCTATCTCTGCAGGTGTTTCGGCACTTTGGGGACCATTGCACGGAGGTGCTAATCAAGCGGTACTTGAAATGCTAGAAGAAATTGCTAGTACAGGTGGTGATGCCGACAAATATTTGGCGAAGGCCAAAGACAAAAACGATCCTTTCCGTTTGATGGGATTTGGTCACCGTGTATATAAAAACTTTGATCCAAGAGCTAAAATCATCAAGAAAGCAGCTGATGAAGTATTGAGTACTTTGGGCGTTCATGATCCAATTTTGGCTATTGCCAAAAAATTAGAAGAATCGGCTTTGGAAGATGAGTACTTCAAGTCAAGAAACTTATATCCAAACGTAGATTTCTACTCTGGAATTATTTACAGAGCCTTAGGTATTCCAACTGATATGTTCACCGTAATGTTTGCTATTGGAAGATTACCAGGTTGGATCGCACAATGGAAAGAAATGCGTGAAAACAAAGAACCAATTGGTCGACCAAGACAAATTTATATCGGGCATCCTTTGAGAGAATTCAAACGATAATTCGAACAAGAATAATTACAAAGCTTCACTTTCTAGTGAAGCTTTTTTTGTTATCTTAGCCCACTTAAATCCCGAATTTATGTTGCAATTACATGTACAAGATGAGACCTCGCGATTGCGTGCAGTGGTTTTAGGAACAGCAGAAAGCAATGGGCCTACACCAAAACCCGAAGAGGCTTATGATCCAAAATCATTAGAGCATATCAAAGCAGGAACCTATCCTATTGAAGCGGATATGGTACCAGAAATGAATGCTTTTGAAACAGTGTTAAAAAAATACGGGGTGACGGTTTTTCGTCCCCAATTGATTTCAGATTACAATCAAATTTTTACTCGCGATATTGGGTTCGTTATTGACAATATCTTTATTAAATCCAATATTTTACCGGATAGAGAACGGGAGTTGGATGCAATTCAATATGTAATTGATCAAATACAGCCCGCACATGTGGTTCGTCCACCTGAGGAGGTGCATATTGAAGGTGGTGATGTTATGTTGTGGGAGAATTACATTTTTGTAGGAACTTACAAAGGAAGTGATTACAAAGACTATATTACAGCTCGAACCAATATGCAAGGGGTGGAATATCTTAGAAAATTGTTTCCAAACAAAATAGTCAAGGAATTTGATTTGGTTAAATCCAAAATAGAAGCCCGAGACAATGCTTTGCATTTGGATTGTTGTTTTCAGCCTGTAGGCAAAGACAAAGCAATCATTTACAAACGGGGTTTTCGAGAAGAAGCCGATTATTTATTTCTAGAACAGTTGTTTGGGATCGACAATCTTTTTCATATCAAGCGAAAAGAAATGTATCATATGTATTCTAATGTGTTTTCTATTGCGCCCGATGTTGTAGTATCGGAACGTAAATTCCATAGATTGAATAAATGGCTTCGAAAAAATGGATTTACTGTAGAGGAAATTCCGTATGCTGAAATAGCCAAACAAGAAGGCTTGTTACGATGCTCGACTTTACCATTGATTCGTGAATCGTAAACCGAAATTCGTAAACCGTGAACCAAGTACAGATAACCGATAACAAAATAAAACATGAACCAGACCACCAACGCTATTTTGATGATTCGCCCAGTGGCGTTTCGCATGAACGAACAAACTGCAGTTAATAATTACTACCAAAAGGTGTTGGACGGTTTATTGCCTGCTACGGTAAATGCCAAAGCACAACAAGAATTTGATGCTTTTGTTGACCAATTACGTGGGGTAGGTGTTCAAGTGATTGTGGTAGATGATACCACAGAAACGGACACGCCTGATAGTATTTTTCCCAACAATTGGATCTCGTTTCACGAAAATGGCGATGTAGTTCTATATCCTATGTTTGCTGAAAACCGCCGATTAGAGCGTAGAGAAGATATTTTAGATATCTTGGAAGAGGAAGGATTTCAAGTCAACGAAATCATGGATTACACTTCGGCAGAAACCGAAGGATTTTTTCTGGAAGGAACGGGAAGTATTGTTTTAGATCGTGAAAATGGAAAAGCCTATTGTGCTTTGTCTCCGCGCGCTGATGAAGAATTATTCATTGAGTTCTGCGAAGATTTTGAATACAGTCCGGTTATTTTTGAAGCCTTTCAAACGGTTGGTACCGAGCGAAAGCTAATTTATCATACCAATGTGATGATGTGTATTGGCGATACCTTTGCGGTAATTTGTGCCGATTGTATTGACGATAAAAAAGAGCGCAAAATGGTCTTGGACAGTCTCCGTGGAGATGATAAAGAAATTATTTTGATCACTGAAGCCCAGTTGAATAATTTTGCGGGCAATATGCTGGAAGTTATTGGCGCTAATGAACGTCGTTATTTAGTCATGAGCGCTTCGGCATACCAAAGTTTAACTAAGAAACAAATAGCACAACTCGAAGAGCATTTGACTATTTTAAAAGTGAATTTGGATACCATTGAAGCTTGTGGAGGCGGTAGTGCCCGTTGTATGATGGCCGAAATTTTCTTACCAGCAGTTTCGGTTTAGTCGGAATAATTTGACATAATCGTTTCTTTTTTGATTACTTTTGCAGCTTAGAATTCAAATCAATGAAAAATAAAAAAACCTTGGTGCTTGGCGCTACGACCAAACCGGAACGATATGCTTTTAAAGCTATTACGAATTTGGTTGCCAAAGGACATTCGGTATTGGCGATAGGCCAAAATGCAGGTGAAGTCGCAGGAATAAAAATACAGACCAAAGCACTGCCTATCAAAAGTGTAGACACTGTAAGTTTGTATCTCAATCCGGCACGTCAAAGGGAGTATTACAATTATATTATTGAAGCCCATCCGAAGCGTGTTATCTTTAATCCAGGAACGGAGAACCCAGAATTTTACCAACTGTTGGCACTGAATGATATCCAAGTTGAAGTGGCCTGTACCTTGGTTTTATTGGCTACCAATCAATACTAAGCCAATTCGTTTTACAAATTCACTACTTTTGTATCCATGGAATTTTCTTCAAAACTTTTAGAAAAAGCAGTCAACGAAATGTCGCAATTACCAGGAATTGGAAAGCGTACGGCTTTGCGATTGGTTTTGCATTTGTTGAAACAACCCCAGGAGCAAACCCAGTATTTGTCACAAGCTTTGGTCACCATGCGCTCAGACATTAAACATTGTACCAGTTGCAATAATATTTCGGATAGTGC
>DFXW01000013.1 GCA_002382495.1 Flavobacterium sp. UBA4098 | reverse complement strand
TAGCAGCTAATTCAGCCAAGTAAGACGCTTGTTCTTCTGAAGTTCTGATTTTACCAGTCTCACCTTCAAATTTAGTGTAATCGTATTTTCCGTTCACATAAAATTCAGAAGCTGCACAGTCTAGAGCAATCATAATTTCGTCACCAAAAGTATATCCTGCATTTTCCACCGCTTTTTTGATAGTATCCAAAGCATCTTCAGTACCACCAGCTAAATTAGGCGCAAAACCACCTTCGTCACCTACAGCAGTAGAAAGACCTCTGTCGTGTAATACTTTTTTCAAACTATGGAAAATCTCAGTACCCATTTGCATAGAGTGAGAGAAAGAAGTTGCTTTTACTGGGAAAATCATAAACTCTTGGAATGCGATAGGCGCATCAGAGTGCGATCCTCCGTTGATGATGTTCATCATTGGTACTGGCAAAGTGTTAGCAGAAACACCACCTACGTAACGGTATAATGGCAATCCTAATTCATTAGCAGCCGCTTTAGCAGCAGCCAAAGAAACTCCTAAAATAGCATTAGCACCTAATTTCGATTTATTTGGCGTACCATCTAAATCAATCATCATTTGATCCAATACATTTTGTTCGAAAACAGAAGTACCTACTAACTCATCAGCGATAAGAGTATTTACATTGTTCACTGCATTTAAAACTCCTTTTCCTAAGAATGCTTTTCCACCATCACGTAACTCAACTGCTTCGTGTTCTCCGGTTGAAGCTCCAGATGGAACTGCTGCTCTACCTAAAACACCATTTTCAGTGATAACATCAACTTCAATAGTAGGATTCCCTCTAGAATCAAAAATTTGTCTTGCGTGAATTTTAACGATAATACTCATAATCAATTATTTTATAATGTTGAACTCTTTATTTTGAACGCAAATATATTACATCTTTCGCAATCAAAACACAAAAAAAATCAATCTTATTAACGAAAACGTTGTAATTATTATGTAAAAATTTAACGGTGAAAAGTGATTCTCAAAGTTTTAAATAAAATACCACTGAAACACTTCAAAATGTTAGATAAAAAAAGCGGAGTACTTCTACTCCGCTTTCCTAACATCTTCAATAGATGTGTTTTATTTTTTCATGTTCTCAATAAATTGATCGAACAAATACGATGAATCGTGCGGACCTGGACTCGCCTCCGGATGGTATTGTACAGAAAAACAATTTTTATTTTTCATACGCATTCCGGCTACAGTTTCGTCATTCAAATGCAAATGGGTAATCTCTAGATCAGGATGCTTTTCTAACTCCTCTTTATTCACAGCAAAACCGTGATTTTGAGAGGTAATCTCTCCTTTACAGGTAATCACATTTTTAACTGGATGATTAATTCCGCGGTGACCGTTGAACATTTTATAAGTAGACACTCCATTGGCCAAAGCAATAACTTGGTGTCCTAAGCAAATTCCAAATAAGGGTTTGTCATTGGCAATGATTTCTTTGGCTACTCCAATGGCACTTGTTAGAGGATCTGGATCTCCAGGACCGTTAGATAAGAAGAACCCATCTGGATTGAACGAAGCCAAATCAGCATAAGTGGCGTTGTATGGAAATACTTTGATGTAACAATCTCTCTTAGCAAAGTTGCGTAGAATATTCGTTTTAATTCCTAAATCCAAGGCAGCAATTTTATAGGTTGCATTTTCTTCTCCAAAGAAATAGGGTGTTGTAGTAGAAACTTTAGAGGCTAACTCTAATCCTTTCATATCTGGAACCTGAGCCAAAGCCGCTTTCAATTCTTCGATCGGAGTACCATCGGTACAAATAACCGAATTCATAGCGCCATTGTCACGAATGTAACTCACCAATGCACGAGTATCCACATCTGAAATACAGATCAAATTTTGCTTGGTAAAATACGCTTCTAAACTTTCCGATGCATCAGGACGAGAATAATTAAAACTGAAATTTTTACAAACCAAACCTGCAATTTTAATACTTTGTGATTCTACTTCTTTATCATTCACACCATAGTTTCCGATGTGGGCGTTAGTAGCTACCATGATTTGTCCAAAATAAGAAGGATCCGTAAAGATCTCTTGGTATCCTGTCATACCCGTATTGAAACATACTTCACCAAAAGTAGTTCCGCTAATTCCGATTGATTTTCCGTGAAAAATAGTCCCATCGCTTAGTAATAGAATGGCACTTTGTCTAGTTGTGTATTTCATGTGTAGTTTAATATGCTGCAAATTTAATTCATTAATACAGCGGATGCAAAAAATTGGTTGACGATTTTCAAATTAAAAAATTCAAAAAAAAAGGATAAACTAAAAATTAGTTTATCCTTTTCTTATTATTGAATAATTATAATCATAATTATTCAGCAGCTTCTGTTGTTGGTTCAGCATCAGCAACTGGAGCTTCTGCAACTGGAGCTGCTTCTACTTCGTCTGCTTTTTTAGCTTTTCCACCACGACGGCTTTTTGCTTTTTTAACTTCTTTTTTACCTCCGTTGTAAAGTTCGTTAAAATCTACCAATTCGATCATTGCCATATCAGCATTATCTCCTAAACGATTTCCAACTTTAATGATACGAGTGTATCCACCTGGACGGTCACCTACTTTAGCAGCAACATCTCTGAACAAGTCAGTAACTGCATATTTGCTACGTAAGTATGAAAAAACAATACGACGATTGTGAGTCGTATCCGCTTTTGATTTTGTTATTAATGGCTCAACAAATTGTTTAAGCGCTTTTGCTTTAGCAACAGTAGTATTAATACGTTTGTGCTCGATTAGAGAACAAGCCATATTAGCTAACATAGATTTTCTATGTGCAGTCTGTCTGCTTAAGTGATTGAATTTTTTTCCGTGTCTCATTGCTTTATGAAATGTAATCTACCCTAAGGAGATTAGATTATTCTTTATCTAGTTTGTATTTTGCCAAGTCCATTCCGAAGGTCAAGTTTTTCACCGCTACCAACTCATCAAGTTCAGTTAACGATTTCTTACCGAAATTACGGAATTTCATTAGGTCATTTTTATTGAACGATACTAAATCACCAAGTGTATCAACTTCAGCCGCTTTCAAGCAGTTTAATGCTCTAACAGAAAGATCCATATCAACAAGCTTAGTTTTAAGCAATTGTCTCATGTGTAATGATTCCTCATCGTATGATTCTGTTTGTGCTATTTCGTCAGCCTCAAGAGTGATTCTTTCGTCTGAGAACAACATGAAATGGTGAATTAAAACTTTAGCCGCTTCAGTAAGAGCATCTTTAGGATTGATAGAACCATCAGTTTTGATTTCAAAAACTAATTTTTCATAATCTGTTTTTTGCTCTACACGGAAGTTTTCAATAGCATATTTTACATTTTTTACCGGAGTAAAAATAGAGTCTGTAAAAATGGTTCCAATTGCAGCATTTTGTTTTTTGTTCTCTTCAGCAGGAACATA
>DFXW01000010.1:3798-19947 GCA_002382495.1 Flavobacterium sp. UBA4098 | reverse complement strand
GAACAAAGCACCGAAGAGTTCGAATTATAGTTTCTGTTACAGGAGCTATTTCCCGCCATTCACTGTATCTTTATGGCTAAAACCTAGCCATAAAGGATGCCGTTACTGCCGGGGCTAAGGGTTGTGTTTTCAATTGGAAAATCGCAACTTAAATACTGTTTTTAAATTCATGAATTAATACTAATACACATGATTAACAAAAAAGTATCCTCCGCACAAGAAGCGCTTCAAGGCATTGAAGATAGCATGACTCTCCTTTTGGGTGGCTTTGGATTGTGCGGCATTCCCGAAAATGCTATTGCTGAACTCGTTCAAAAACAAACCCAAAATTTGACCTGTATTTCCAATAACGCAGGTGTTGACGATTTTGGATTGGGTTTATTATTACAACACAAACAAATCAAAAAAATGATTTCTTCCTATGTAGGAGAAAACGCCGAATTTGAACGCCAAATGCTTTCTGGTGAACTCGAAGTGGAGCTCATTCCACAAGGTACTTTGGCCGAACGTTGTCGCGCAGCCCAAAATGGAATTCCAGCTTTTTTCACTCCGGCAGGTTATGGGACGGAAGTAGCAAACGGCAAAGAAAGCCGAGAATTCAACGGAAAAATGCACGTTTTAGAGCATGCTTTCCAAGCCGATTTTGCCATCGTAAAAGCATGGAAAGGCGATACGGCAGGCAATCTTATTTTCAAAGGAACCGCTCGTAATTTTAATCCGTGTATGGCAGGTGCTGCAAAAATCACCATTGCCGAAGTAGAAGAATTAGTCGAAGCCGGCAATCTAGATCCGAACCAAATTCACATACCGGGGATTTTTGTACAACGCATTTTTCAAGGAGAAAAATTTGAAAAAAGAATTGAGCAACGGACTACTCGTAAAAAATAATTTGAAAATTATTCAATTTGAAAATTTGAAAATAAATGGCACTAGATAAAAATCAAATCGCAAAACGAATCGCACAAGAAGTTAAAGACGGCTACTATGTAAACCTAGGAATTGGAATTCCAACCTTGGTGGCTAATTATGTGCGCAATGATATTTCAGTTGAATTTCAGTCAGAAAATGGCGTGTTGGGTATGGGCCCTTTCCCTTTTGAGGGTGAAGAAGATGCCGACTTAATCAACGCAGGAAAACAAACCATAACCACACTTGCTGGGGCCAGTTTTTTTGATTCGGCTATAAGTTTTGGAATGATTAGAAGTCAAAAGGTCGATCTAACTATTTTAGGTGCTATGGAGGTGGACGAAAATGGCGACATCGCCAATTGGAAAATTCCAGGTAAAATGGTCAAAGGAATGGGAGGCGCGATGGACTTAGTCGCCTCGGCCGAAAATATCATCGTGGCCATGATGCACGTCAACAAAGCCGGCGAAAGTAAAATTCTTAAAAAATGTACATTGCCGCTAACAGGTGTTGGTTGTGTCAAAAAAATCGTAACCGAATTGGCCGTTATGGAAGTAACTCCAAATGGATTCAAATTATTGGAACGCGCGCCAGGTGTTAGTGTTGAACATATAATTACAAACACAGAAGCAAACCTCATCATTGAAGGAGAAATTCCTGAAATGCTAATTAACTAAACCAAAAATGAAAAAAAACCTACTAATTCTAGTTTTACTCTTTTCTTTCATTGGCATACAAGCCCAAGAAAACGTTGACTTTTCTAAAAAGAAAGAAATTATTTCGCCAGAAATAAACGCAGACCATACAATTACTTTTCGATTGGATGCCAAAAATGCCAAAGAAGTAAAAGTACAAGGAGACTGTATTCCTGAAGGCGGTTTATTAACCAAAGGAGAAGACGGAATTTGGACCTTAACTACCAAAAAGCTCAATCCAGAATTGTACAGTTATTCATTTTATGTGGATGGTGTTAAAGCTTTCGACCCCAATAATGCCTTTTTAATTCGTGATGTGTCCACAGTAGTCAACGTATTTTTAGTAGGTGGTGGAAAAGCCGACCTATACAAAGTAACCGATGTGCCTCACGGAACGGTGGCTAAACGTTGGTACCACTCCCCAAAACTAGAAAGCACACGTCGATTGACTGTTTATACTCCTGCAGGTTATGAGAATGGGAAACAAAAATACCCTGTTTTGTACTTAATGCATGGTGCTGGTGGCGATGAAAACGCTTGGATGGAATTGGGTCGTACAGCGCAAATCATGGACAACTTAATTGCTCAAGGCAAAGCAAAGCCGATGATCGTGGTAATGACGAATGGTAATGCTGATCAAACCGCCACTCCAGGTGAATCTAGCGAAGGTTTTGTAAAACCCATTTTTATGCGTCCCGCTACTTTTGCAGGTAAAACAGAGGCGGCTTTTGGAGACATAATCCAATTTATTGAAAGCAATTATCGTGTAAAGAAAGAAAAAGAAGCTCGTGCCATTGCAGGACTTTCTATGGGTGGTATGCACAGTTTAGTCATCTCGGCAAATTATCCTAACACCTTCGATTATGTTGGTGTATTTTCTTCGGCCCTATTACAACCCAAAGATTCGCAAGCAGCAGTGTATGCTGATTTTACTGCCAAACTGAAAACTCAAAAAGATAACGGATTCAAATTGTACTGGATCGGTATTGGTAACTCAGACTTCCTTTTTGAAAGATCTAACGAATACCGTAAACTACTAGACAGCTTACAATTCAAATACGAGTATCACGAAACTTCTGGAGGCCATACTTGGTCGAACTGGCGTGATTACTTATCAGAGTTTGCTCCCTTGTTATTTCAATAAAACAAAAAACCCGCTAAATATAGCGGGTTTTTTGTTTTATAAAGTAGGTTATAAATTCTCAAAGAAGTCATTCCCTTTATCATCGGTAATTATGAATGCTGGGAAATCTTTTACGGTAATTTTACGTACCGCTTCCATACCCAATTCTTCAAAGTCTACCACTTCTACCTTCAAGATATTGTCTTGAGCCAAGATAGCAGCTGGACCTCCAATAGAACCTAAATAGAATCCGCCATACGTTTTACAGGCATCCATTACTTGTTTGGTACGGTTTCCTTTGGCTAACATAATCATGCTACCACCTGCTTTTTGGAACTCTTCTACATACACATCCATACGGCCAGCAGTTGTAGGTCCAAAACTTCCTGATGGCATTCCGTCTGGAGTTTTAGCCGGTCCTGCATAATAAATTGGATGGTTTTTAAAATAGTCTGGCATCGGTTTACCTGAATCTAATAATTCTTTGATTTTAGCATGCGCGATGTCGCGCGCTACGATCAAAGTCCCGTTCAATTTCAAACGGGTTTTGATTGGGTATTGTGACAAATCTTTTAAAATATCTGCCATTGGTCGGTTCAAATCGACCTCAACTGGTGCTTCTAAATGCGGCGGCGTTGCCGGTAAAAATTGTTGCGGATTGGTTTCCAATTGCTCTAAGAAAACACCTTCTTTGGTGATTTTCCCTTTGATATTTCTGTCGGCAGAACACGATACTCCCAATCCAACTGGACAAGAAGCAGCGTGACGTGGCAAACGAATCACTCGTACATCATGAGCAAAATATTTTCCACCAAATTGAGCTCCAATAGAACTCTCTTGACAAAATTCCAATACTTTTTTCTCCCATTCTAAGTCGCGAAAAGCCTGACCTGCCATGTTTCCTGAAGTAGGCAAATGATCGAAATAACCTGCTGAAGCTTTTTTGACAGCGGCCAAATTCGCTTCGGCAGAAGTGCCTCCAATTACTAAAGCCAAATGGTAAGGTGGGCAAGCGGAGGTTCCTAAATCTTTGATTTTTTGACGAACGAAAGTCTCCATTGATTTTTCGTTCAACAAGGATTTAGTTTGTTGGTACAAAAAGGTTTTATTAGCAGAACCTCCTCCTTTGGCTAAAAACAAAAACTCATACGAGGCTCCTTTTTTAGCATAAATGTCGATTTGTGCTGGCAAATTTGATCCCGAGTTTTTTTCTTCAAACATCGAAATCGGAACAATTTGCGAATACCTTAAATTCTTATTTTGGTAGGTGTTGAAAATTCCTTTCGACAACCATTCGGCATCATCAACTCCTGTGTATACATTTTCGCCTTTCTTAGCCATAACAATCGCTGTTCCGGTATCTTGACAAGAAGGCAACTGACCTTCTACGGCTACGACTGCATTTTGCAATAAATTGTACGCCACAAAACGATCGTTGTCTGTGGCTTCAGGATCGTTCAAAATGTTGTTTAGTTTTTGCAAATGCGCCGTACGCAACATAAACGAAACGTCGTTCATGGCTTCTTGCGCTAACAATTCCAATCCTTTAGGATCTACCGTAAGAATTTCTCTGTTGCCCAATTGTTCCACTTGTACAAAGTCAGCAGTCAATTTTTTGTATTGCGTATCGTCTTTTAAAATGGGATACGGGTCTTGATATATAAAGTCCATTATTGAATTTTTAGAGGAGTAAAGTTACGGAATGTTTGACATTTACCCTTGGATTAATTTGCTAAATTACTATACTTGTTGTGAGTCTTTCGAACTTATATTCCGAGCAAAAATTGGTTATTAAAAGAACCAACTCGCCACAAAAATGGCAGTGATCACACAAATTACATCTACCAAAAGCATAGTGCCTAAAGCGTAGCGTGTGTTTTTAATATTGACTGAACCAAAGTAAACTGCAATCACATAAAAAGTACTTTCGGCACTACATTGAAAAATACTACTCAAACGTCCTGTTAATGAATCGGCGCCAAAAGTATTCATGGAATCAATTAAAAATCCACGGGATCCAGCCGAACTAAATGGGCGTAACATGGCTACAGGAAGTGCATCAGTAATTTCTTTATTGACACCCATATTAGAAAAAATAAAGGCAATCCAATTGCTAATTATTTCAAACAAACCGCTATTTCTAAATAAAGAAATCGCAACCAACATGGCTAAAACATAAGGGAAAATAACGACCCCTGTTTTGATTCCGTTGTTAGCCCCAACCACAAAGGATTCAAAAACGGTGGTGTTGGCTTCTGTGAATTTTTTCTCTTTGACAAAAGAAAATACCAAGGTAAAAGCAATGATTGCAATCAAAATTAAGGCAGAAAGATTGCTGGTGAAATAGTTTTTGCCAATCAAATCCAATTGGTTTACATAGAATAACAAACCAATAATCGCGGCAATTAATACCATTAATGAGACTACTAAAGAAGCGCTTTTGAAATTGATTTTTTGTTTAATTCCTACGATTAAAAAAGCAGCAATAGTTCCAATGAATGACGTAATAATACAGGGTAACATCACATCGGCTGGGTTGCTAGCGTTAGCGGCCGCACGATAGCCAATAATAGAAGTGGCAATTAAGGTTAGTCCTGAAGCATGCAAACACATGAACATGATTTGCGCATCGCTCGCCTTGTCTTTTTCCGGATTGAGTTCTTGTAAACTTTCCATTGCTTTCAAACCAAAGGGAGTAGCTGCCGAATCCAAGCCTAGGAAATTAGCAGCAAAATTTAAGGTCATATACGAAATGGAAGGGTGATTTTCTGGAACAGAAGGGAAAACTTTGACAAATACCGGACTCAATATTTGGGCTAATTTTCCAGAAGCGCCTGATATAATTAGCAATTCCATCAAGCCACAAAAGAAGGCTAAATAAGCAATAAGAGGCAAAATCAAATCGACTAAAGTGCTTTTACAAGTGGCCAATAAACCGTCTGATTTTTGAACGCCACTGTAGATTTTTACGGTTTTATTTTGGTACACATAAGTAGTGTCGGAATTGATAACCATCGTCTGATCTGGTGCTTTAGTAATGCTGTCTTTTATAACGGCTGGAACTTGTTCCAAATACTTTTCAGCCACTAAAATAGGATCGTCTTTTTTTCCGTTTAATAAATGATCAATTGTATAATTGTCACCCGAAAACAAACTAAAAACGATAAAGGCAATAGAGGAAATAAAAATGACCAACCAAAATCTACTTAATACCATAATTTATATTTTTTGTAAATGTAATAAATCAATTGCAATGTCAAATTGCAACCAAGAGTTTGTCATTAGTCTTTATGTCGTATCATTTTTTTAATCAACGCAATTTGTCCCAAATGATAATGCGTGTGTTCAATTATTCCTAACAAATTTCTGAAGTAATTCCCGTATTTTTCATCTGAGAATACTTCAAATAATTTCGATTCCTCCAATTTTTCAATTTCATTTGCAAATTGTTCTGCTTCGTCTAACGCTTTTTGAATTAAATGCTCCCATTCTTCCTGAGAAGTAATTGTTGGACAATCAAAACTGAATTTATCGCTTGCGTTCAAAGGCTCGCCTTGTAACACTCTTGCTACTGGATTTATATAATAATTGATGTGAAAAAGCAAGGTGGCAATCGTGTTGCTGTCTTGGTATTGGGTAGTGGCTTCTTGCCAAGTAATATCGGCCAATGTGTCTTTCAAGTTGACAAAAGTCCAATTGCCTCCAAAATGAACATCTCTACAATGTTTGGCTAGTTGTTGGGTTGTATTCATAAGATTACTAAATTAAACATGACTAATTTCGTCTTCAATCAATAAGTCTTCGCGGCGCAAGCGAAGGAAAATCTGTGCAACGGCAATGGTATCTTTTTCGCAATAGGTCACAATGCGGTCGATGTCTTTTTCTACATAATACACATGTCCTACCTGACTGCCGTCGATATCGCCTTTTGAGGAGGGAATTCCCAATACCTTACACATTAATTTCAAGGAAGTGAAATGCTTGTAATCGCCAAATTTCCAAAGTTTCAATATTTGATATATAAAAAATTTAATCTCAGTTTAGTTATTAATGTGACGTATAATAATTTAGCTATTAAAGTTTTTTAATTTACCTTAAATCCCCTATATAATAAGGGTTATTTGCAATTTAAAATTATTTTTTGTATATTATATTATAACCAAAAATCTAATTGGTTAGATGTAAATTATTAATATAAAGGTGTTTTTTTTAAATAGCCTTTAAACCTTATATTGTTAAAATTTAAATATATGTATAAAAATAGTAATTATAATTTAAGAAATGAATTAGGTAGTTTTATTAAAAATTATAGTATTAAAAATTATGGAGAAGATTGGAATTATTGTATTAATTTAAGTAATAAGTATAATGTTAGAAATAATAGGTGGAGAAAGAATGTTAGTTGTTTGTTTAAAAATATAAGTAAGTTAGATAATAAAATAGATGGATTTGTTTTAAATGAATATGATATTAATTATTATAATATTCATCATCATATAATATTAAAAAGTGATTTAGATGAAGAAGAGATTAATAAATTAGTTAAAATAAATTGGAAAAATAAAGGTTTAAGTGAAATAAGTAAATATAATAATGAAAAAGATTATTGTTATTATATTACTAAACATTATAATAAATTTAAAGAGAATGAATTTGAAATGGTTAAAAATTTAATTTAAATAAGCCCCTAATTTTTAGGGGTTTTTTTTTGCTTTATACTGAATAATTTAATTTAAATAAGCCCCTAATTTTTAGGGGTTTTTTTTGCTTTATACTGAATAATTTAATTTAAAATAATCCCCTAATTTTGAATTATTTTTACATAATATATTGAATATTAGTTGTTTAAATGTTATATATGGGCTAATTTTATAGTAGTATTTTAATAGTAATATAAAAAATGAGATAATGAAAGTAATTGGTTATGTAAGGGTAAGTAGTAAAATTCAGATTAAAGGGTATAGTTTAATTAATCAGAATGATAAGATAAAGGATTATTGTAAATATATGGATTATGATTTAGTAGAGATATATGAGGATAGAGGTATTAGTGGGATGAGCATCGATAAAAGAAATGGCTATAAAGATATGTTGGATTATTTAATGAATAATGATATTGATGGTGTTGTTGTTTATAGTTTAAGTAGGTTGGGTAGAAGAATGAAAGATGTAATTGGGTTATTGGATATTTTGAAAAGAAACGGAAAGAGTTTTTATAGTATAAAAGAAAATCTGAATAATGAAGATAAAATTGGAAGTTTGATTGTGAATATAATGAGTAGCATAAATGAATTTGAGGTTGAAAATATTAGAGAGAGAATAAGAGATGTTAAAAGAGAAAAGAAAAGTAAAGGTTTAGTAAGTGGAAGATTAATGTATGGGTATGATGATTTAAATGGAAAGTTGGTAAAAAACGAAGAAGAGTTGAAAGTGATAAGTAGAATAAAGAGATTGAGAAGTAGAGGTTATAGTTGGAGTAAAATAAGTAACAGATTAAATGAAGAAGGAATAAAAAGTAAATATGGAAATAAATGGTATATGAGTAGTGTTTATAATATGATGAAAAATAATATTCAAAATATGTATATTTGTGAGGAGTAAAAGTTATAAATTTTAAAATTATAGATTATGAAAAAAGTGTTTTTACCTTTAATATTGTTTCTAATACCAATTATATCAACATCTCAGACATTAAATGAGTTGAGAAGCATAAAGACCGTAAATGACTTTAAAAAAGTAATGATCGAAAATAATTTTCAAAGTTATAAATATGACGGTGATGATAAGGATTTAGATATTAATAAAGATGTAGTAGTTTTTAAGAAAGTTGAAGGTAAATATGGAGGAGGTTTAAAATATGGAATATTTTGGCAGTATAAAGGGTTGGTGGTTAATTGGTCTTTGAAATTTTATAGAGCAACAAAATTAGATTTTGATGAAAATGGTGAAAAGATAAAAGAGTATGGTGATTATACAGATATTGTTGATTCAATAAAAAAGGAATGTAAATATTTAGAGATACTAAATATGAATGAAAAAGATTATGTATGTTATATTTGTGATGATAAAATGAAATATGGTTTTAGTATTGACAAAAACGGTACTGCGAGTTTTGTAAATATATCTGAATAAAGAATAGGGTGTTTTTTTAAATAAAGTTAGTTAGTTTATTTCCCTCCAATAATAATATTGAATAAAATACCATTAATATGTAAAAAGATATTGATGGTATTTTTTTGTGTATAAAAGAATTAAATAAGTGTATAAAAAGGTTTTTCAGCAATGTGTATGTTGAGGTGATAGTTGTTTTTTTATAATTAAATTACTAATTTTAGGTTGTAAAAACTGTATATAAGTAATTGATTATAAACAGATTGGATTTTAGCAACATAAAATTATTACTTTAATATCAAACTTCCAACTTTATTTTGGAAGTTTTTTTTATGTCTATTTATAATAAAATATAGTAATAGTTAATTATAAATGATATGGAGAAAGTAGAAGAAAGGGTGTTAAATAGTAATGTAAAAAAAATGTATAATTTAAACGATATTGGAAAGTGGTTAGATTATGGATTTAAATTAGGTGTAGTTAAAAAAAGTAATAAAAAAGAAGATCTGTTAATGTTATATAAGTGGGTAGAATTGTTGGGAAATAAAAATATTGAAGTGTAGAAAAAGCTAATAAAATGTATAAAATATGAAAGAAGAATTAAAATTGTTTAAAAAAAAAGATTTGTGCGATATGATGGGAGTTAGTATTGGAAAAGTAGATGGTTTGATTAAAGAAAATAAGATTAGGTATATAAAAATTGGAAAAAATGTAAGGTTTAGAGAAGCTGATATTAGCAGTTATTTACAAAGAAATTATAAAGAGGAGAGAATTTAATATTCTCTTTTTTTATATACTAAAATTAAATCTTATATTTAGTATCTAAAATTATTTGTATGAAAATAGGTTTATATATTAGAGTCTCAACTAAAAATCAAAAAGACAATTCATCTCTTCAAACTCAGAAAATTTTGGGGATTGAGTTTTGCAAAATGAATAAATATGAATATGAGATATTTGAAGATGTAGAAAGTGGTGGGAATTTTAAAAGGACAGAGTTTGATAAGTTAAAAGAAGAATTAATTAATAAAAATTTAGATGGGATTTGGGTATATGATATTGATAGAATAAGTAGAGATGTAGGAGTTGGTGTAGAATTTAAAAAATTTGTTTTTGAAAATAATTTTAGATTTTTTGTTGGGTTTGAAGAAAAGAAGTTGGTAGAGAGTAGTGACAGTTTTGAGTTTAATATCAGAAATGTGATTAGTGATTTTGAAAGATCAAAAATTAAAGTTAGAATGGATGATGGAAAAAAAAGATTGATTGAAGATGGAGGTAAATTAGGGAGGGTTGGTTATGGTTTTGATAGAGATAAAGAAAAAAAGGTTATAGTAATAAAAGAAGAAGCAAAGCTAATAAAAGACATATTTAAATTTTATAACTATAAGGTTGTGAAAAGTTATGGAGAAGTATTTAAAAGAATTTTAAAGGTGTATGGTAATGGTGAAATAAGTGAAAGTAGTATTGGGAGAATTTTAAAAGACAAAAAGTATAATGGCTTATATGTTGGTAATTTTGAAGGTGAGGAGTATAAAATTAAATTAGATAAAATAATTGATGATGAGTTGTGGGAAAAAACTCAAATTAAAATAAATGAGGGTAAAGGTATATGGAGAGGTAATAAAAAAGATTTTTTTCTTTTAAAAGGTAAGGTAGTGTGTGGTGATTGTAAGGAAAAAATGTGGGTTAAAAAATCAAATCAATATAGATATTATGAATGTAGTACTTATATGAAAATTAATAAAGAAAGAAGGAAAGGAGGAGATTTAGAATTTAACTGTAAAAGTAAGGTAAATAAGTACAATACTGTAAATATTGATGGTTTGGAAAAAATGATTTGGAATGGATTGTTTGAAGTTTTAAATAAAAGTGAAGATGTTAAAAGAGAGTATAAAAAAAGGTTTGAAGATGGGAAGGGCGGAAAAGAAAGGTTTAAGTCAAACATTAAATTTTTAGAAAATAAAATAAATGTTTTAAATGAAAAGAAAATTAATTACATAGTGGAGTTTTTAGGGGAATTAGAAAAAGACGTAATTATAAATGTTAAAAATAAAATAGATTCTGAAATTATTGAAATTCAGAAAGAATTAAATGGATTGAAAGAAGAAGAGAATAGAAAAGAATATGTTGATAGTGTAGATGGTTATTTAGAATTAATGAAAAATGATTTAAATAATGAGTTTAATATAAGTAGATTAAAGGATAAAGATAAAATTTTAAAAAAATATATTAAAAATATTGAAGTGTTGAGGTTAGGTAATAATTATGAGGTTAAATTAAATATGTATTTAAAAGATTTAGGGGAATTTGAAAATGAAAATATTAAAATAGAAGATAAAGGTAAAATTTATATATTAAAAATTAAATCTTCACAATTCCAAAGTATCTAAATGCGGAATTTCCCAAGGTTTTTTACCAAATAAATTCAGCTTGTTTGGAATGGGAATTTGGTTAATTATCATGCGGCGCGCCAAAAACGGAATATCAAATTCCTTGGCGTTATGCCCGCACAAAATATGTTGTGCTTGATTAAAATGATTGTTCAACAGATTATTAAAATCGCGCAAGATTTTCTTTTCGTCTCCAAAAAAAGAAGTTACTCTAAAATTACGGATGTCTCCTTTTACTACAAAATAGCCTACGGAAACACAGACAATTTTACCAAACTCAGCCCAAATTCCAGCGCGATCGTAAAACTCTTCGGGGCTAAAATCATCTTTTCGTTGGTATTGGGTTTTCTGTTCCCAAAGCGTTTTCATTTCGTCATCCAACGAATGGAAATGTGCTTCTTCTGGAACGGTCTCGATGTCTAAAAAGAGAATGTGATTGAGGTTAATTTTTTCGATCATGGGATATAGGGGTTAAATAGTTAGATGGTTAGAGTTTTAGATTAGTTAGACTTATTAGGGGATTAGAGTTTTATAAAATAAATATACTAAACTGCCGATATTTTAAGATTAAAATCTATCTAAATTTCTAACAATCTAAAAATCTAAATGTCTCATTCAAATAGGCTTTGTTGCGTACTTGGGCTTTCGTGTTCTAGTAACCACTTTTTACGCCATAAGCCACCGGCATAACCGGTAAGTGAACCGTCAGTTCCAATAACGCGATGGCAAGGCACTACAATCCACAAAGGATTTTTACCATTGGCCGAGGCAACCGCGCGAATCGCTTTGACATCGCCGAGTTGTTTGGCTAATTCCAAATAACTCATGGTTTTCCCAAAAGGGATTTCGCACAATCCTTTCCACACTTTTTGCTGAAACTCAGTTCCGGCGGGATTCATAGGAAAATCAAAATGTGTTCGTTGTCCATCAAAATAGGCTTTCAATTGTGAAACTGCTTCTTGTAGCACCAACGGAATGACTTTTGAAATCAATCCTTCATCTGCAATTGCGATTTTTGCAATTCCATTTTCGTCTCCTGTGATAGTGGCAATTCCTAAAGGGGTTTTGAAGCAAGTTGTTTCCATTGGATAAAGATAAATGATTTTGGTACAAAATAAAAAACCACTCGAGTCATCGAATGGTTTATTATTTAGCCCTGATAGTAGCGGCATCCTTTGCTGCCGGTTTTGGGCAGGAAAGATAGAGCGAATAGCAGGATAAGCTTCTTATTTATTTAATAATATTGCGGCTTCTTTGGCAAAATAAGTCGAAATCAAACTAGCTCCGGCACGCTTGATGCACATTAATTGTTCCATCATGATTTTGTCGTTGTCGAGCCAACCTCTTTCGGCNNGCATTTTTTACTTCGCGAACGATATCTAAGTAGGCAATTCCGGGTTTTACCATCACCATATCGGCACCTTCTTCAACATCCCAAAGGACTTCTTTGATGGCTTCGATGCGGTTGCCATAATCCATTTGGTAGGTTTTTTTGTCTTTGGGAACCACAACATCTGATTCTCTTGGCGCACTGTCTAAGGCTTCGCGAAACGGACCATAAAATGCCGACGCATACTTAGCCGAATAGCTCATAATCCCCACATTTTCGAATCCTGCTGCATCCAAACCTTGGCGCAAACGAAAAACGCGTCCGTCCATCATATCGCTTGGCGCTACAAAGTCGGCTCCTGCTTGTGCATGAGAAACCGCCATTTTTACCAACGCCTCGTTAGTTGCATCATTGGCTACATCGCCCTTTTCAATGATTCCGTCGTGACCGTAAATCGAATACGGATCCAAGGCCACATCAGGCATTACAATCATTTCTGGACAAGCGGCTTTGATGGCACGAATGGCTTGTTGCATCAATCCGTTGGGATTCCAAGCTTCTTTGCCTGTATTGTCTTTTAGATCTTCGCTTACTTTCACGTAGATATTTACGGCACGAATGCCTAAAGCAAATAATTCTAGGACCTCTTTTACGGTTAAATCAATCGAACGACGGTAAATTCCTGGCATCGATGGGATTTCGACTTGGTTATTTTCTCCTTCGGCGATAAACATGGGAAACATAAAATCGGCTGGACTTAATGTCGTTTCACGAACTAAAGAACGAATGCTTTCGTTCAAGCGTAATCTTCTACCTCTTTGTAATGGGAACATATCTTTTAGCTTTATAGCATTCAGCCTTTAGCTGTTAGCTTTATTTAACTTTGTTATTAATCCGTTTAACATTTTTTTGACTTCTTCTATTTGAAAAAGAAGTTTTTGGCTATCAACATTTAGCTAATCGCTAAAAGCTGACAGCTTATAACCAATCTACTGGTTTTTCTAATACTTTCACTACTTTTTCTTCTTCACTTCCGGCCACTGGATGATGGTCGTAATGCCATTGCACATGGGGAGGTAAAGACATTAAAATACTTTCTATTCGGCCATTGGTTTTTAATCCAAATAAAGTGCCTTTGTCGTGGACCAAATTAAATTCGACATAACGTCCACGGCGAATTTCTTGCCAAGTTCTTTGTTCTGGTGTAAAAGGCAAGTCTTTTCTTTTTTCCACGATTGGTAAATACGCGTCAAGGAATGAATTCCCAACTTCAGTAACAAAATTGTACCAATCTTCCATCGATTGTTCTTCGCTTGCTTTTAAATAATCGAAGAATAAACCACCTATTCCACGCGCTTCATTTCTATGGGCGTTCCAAAAATAGGCATCGCATTGTTTTTTATATTTCGGATAAAACTCCCAATTATGTTTGTCACAAGCCGTTTTACAGGTTTGATGAAAATGTGTTGCATCTTCTTCAAACAAATAATAGGGCGTCAAATCTTGGCCTCCGCCAAACCAACTATTGATTACCTTTCCGTTATCATCGTACATTTCAAAATAACGCCAATTCGCATGAACCGTTGGCACCATGGGATTTTTGGGATGAATGACCAAACTCAATCCGCAGGCAAAAAAATCGGCTTCACCCACATTGAATAATTTCTGCATGGAGTCGGGTAATTTACCGTGAACCGCTGAAATGTTGACGCCGCCTTTTTCGAATACGGAACCATTTTCTATCACCCGCGTTCTTCCNNACAGATTTGATCTTGTAAGTTTTGTATGTATTGGTAAAATTGGTCTTTCATTTTTTTAAACTTAAAGCTAATTGTGTTCTGCCGATTCACAACAGTTGTGCGTAGTTCTTCTTATTTTTTCTTACAATATATTTTACTTTCTTTAAGTTTAAATCCAACTTTCGAATATAAATTTATTGCAGCCAATCTATGGTCTTCGGTAAATAGAAGTATTTCAGAAAGTTCTTTTTTTTCACCTACTTCAACTAATAAATTTATTAGTTTTCTTCCTATCCCTTTTCCACGTGAAGCTGAGTCTACAACTACATCCTCTATCCAACCCTTATTTCCAGATATAACTTTGTAAGTACACATTAATGCAATTCCAATTATTTTATTATTATCCTCACAATATGCAACTGTAATTTGGTTTTTATCATCCAATATTTGTTCAAGATCTAACTGAGTTTTGTTTGGACTTAATTGACGGAATAATTCAGAAACTTGCTCNNTTAATGTCTATGTTTAAATCGTTTTTGTTTAAAATAGCTGCTTTCATTTCTTTTAAAGTGTTTTATACAATACAGTTTTATTGAAATATAATTTTTAGAATTACGTACAATTATCTGCTATCAGCTTATTTATTGTATTCTTTCACCGCTTCCACAAAGGCTTTAGCGTGATCCACCGGGATATTGGGTAAAATACCGTGACCTAAGTTGACGATGTAATTGTCCTTGCCAAATTCGTCAATCATTTCGTGCACCATTTTTTTGATCGTTGGAATGGGTGACAGCAAACGACTTGGATCAAAATTTCCTTGTAAGGTAATGTTGCCGCCTGTTAAATAGCGTGCATTTCTTGGAGAACAGGTCCAATCAACTCCTAAAGCTGACGCTTTCGATTTGGCCATTTCGCCTAAAGCAAACCAACAGCCTTTTCCAAAAACAATTACTTTGGTATCGTCTGCTAATGCCTCTACAATTTGGTTGATGTACTGCCAAGAAAATTCTTGATAATCTACCGGAGACAACATGCCGCCCCAAGAATCAAAAATCTGAATGGCATTACAACCCGCTTTTACTTTTTCTTTCAAATATAAAATGGTGGTATCGGTAATTTTTTGCAACAAAGTATGCGCCGCTACTGGATTAGAAAAACAAAATCCTTTAGCCGTATCAAAACTTTTAGAGCCTTTTCCTTCTACTGCATAACAAAAAATAGTCCATGGCGAACCTGCAAAACCAATTAATGGCACCTCATCGTTCAACATTTCTTTAGTCAATTTGATGGCGTCAAAAACATAACCTAAGGTTTCATTGACATCTGGAACAAATACTTGATTCACTTGTTCCATGGTGCGAATTGGATTCGGGATTATCGGACCTAAATTGTCTTTTAATTCCACGTGAATTCCCATAGCTCTTGGTACCACCAAAATATCAGAAAACAAAATCGCCGCATCGGGTTTCACAATACGAATGGGTTGTACCGTAATTTCGGCTGCTAATTCAGGTGTTTCGCAACGCGTAAAAAAATCGTATTTATCACGCAAAGCTCTGAATTCTGGTAAATATCTTCCCGCTTGACGCATCATCCAAACCGGTGGACGTTCTACTTTTTCGTTATTTAAGGCTCTTAAAAAAAGGTCGTTTTTAATCATTTGTTTTATTTTTTATCCTGAAAAGGATTTGAAATTAATTGTATTCTTCGATCACATCAGCGAGTAACTCTTCAATGGAAGGTTGTGGCGCAACAATGATATTTTTAGTCGCTTTTCCCAAGGCCTCGGCGGTAGTTTCGCCAATGCAAAAGCACAATTCTTTTTTAATGGTATTGTCTTTCAAATAACTGG
>DFXW01000010.1:0-3681 GCA_002382495.1 Flavobacterium sp. UBA4098 | reverse complement strand
GACTTCAAAACCGGCATCGGTTAAAATCGTTTTGCTTTTTACGCCTACGCAAAAGGCTTTTTTTTGTTGAAGTTCCGATTGTAATTCCTCAAATTGGGAATGACTTAATAAACTGCGAACCGCATTCTGACTCGTAAAAATCAAATTGTCTTTGATTCCTTTTAGCTCGAAGTTCTTGGTTGCCACTTCAATAAAATTGGATTCCAACACTTCCAAACCAACATCCGTCAAGACTTGTTTTTGATGACTCAAAAGCACTTTTGTTGAAAGTATGCGTGTTGGATTTGCCATTATTTTTTTAATGTTGCTTTGATTTGCGACATCAATTGAGCACCGCCATTATTCAAAATTTCTTGAGCAGAATGGAATCCTAATTTTTTCCACTCCGATATATCGACTGATTTCTCGATTGCTATTTTTTGTTTTCCATCCACCAAGAATAAAACCCCTTTGAATTCGATCGTATCTTTTTCTTCATCGTATTGTGCCAAAGCGCCAATTGGTGCAGTACACCCTCCCTCTAAAGTCTTTAGAAACTGTCTTTCAATATAGGTGCAAATCTCCGTTTCAATATCGTTCAACTGACTCACAGCGTCTTTGGTAAATTCGTCATTCGCCATAGCCACAACTAACATTGCGCCTTGTGCTGGAGCTGGAATCATCCAATCCAGATTGATGTAATTGTCTGGTTTAAGATTGATACGTTCCAAGCCTGCTGCGGCAAAAACAGCACCGTTCCAATCACTTTCGGCTAATTTTTGCATGCGGGTATTTACATTACCTCGCAAATCAACCACTTGGTGATTTGGGTATTTGTGCCACCATTGCGCTTGACGACGCAAGCTTCCGGTAGCAATAGTTCCTGTAGTAGTAAGAAAATCCAAATTGCCTTTGTGTACCAAAATATCCAAGGTGTTCGCACGCTCCAAAACAGCCGCCTGAACAATACCTTGCGGCAAAGCCGTTGGGACATCTTTCATGGAATGCACCGCAATATCTACCTGACCATTGATCATCGCAATATCCAAGGTTTTGGTAAAAATGCCTGTGATTCCCAATTCATACAAGGGTTTATCAAGAATAATATCTCCTTGTGATTTTACGGCCACAATTTCTGTGGTATACCCCAAATCGTTCAGTTTATTTTGAACGGTATGGGCTTGCCAAAGTGCCAATTCGCTATCACGAGTTCCTATGCGTATGGTCTTGCTCATTATTTTGTGGTTTCGCCAATATTAAACACTTTCTCAATCCACTCGATACTTTCGTCCACCATCGTTTCTTCGTCTTTCAAGTGATTGGCAAAATGATTAGTGATTTTTTGAATGATTCTATTGCTGATGATTTCAGCTTGTTCTTCGTTAAAATCGGCTAATTTTTTTCGTTGAAAATTTAATTCGCCATCTTTAATCGAATGTAATTTTTCTTTTAACGCATGAATCGTTGGAGCAAATTTTCGCCCTTTGGACCAAGTCAAAAATTCTTCTTTGATTTCTTCAATAATAGCTTCAGCAGCGGGAATATGTTTCTTTCTGTTTTCTAGAGTTTCATCCGTAATTTGGGATAAATAATCCATGTGAACCAAAGTAACGCCTTCTACATCTTCTACATTTTCATTCACATTTTTCGGGATAGATAAATCCAAAATCAACAAAGGTTTTTTCAAATTCAAAATAGTTTTGTCCACCGTTGGGTTCTGAGCGCCCGTTGCCACTACTAAAACATCTGCTTTTTGGATTTCCAATTGCAAGTCGGCATAATCTTTAACCACCACATCTAATTTTTGCGCTAGTTTTTCAGCCTTATCTTTGGTACGGTTAATTAACGTAATCTGTTCGTGCTTGGAATGTTTGACTAAATTTTCGCAGGTATTTCTTCCAATTTTACCGGTACCAAAAAGCAAAATATTTTTGTCGCCAATCTCCTCTACATTATTTAAAATATACTGCACCGAAGCAAAAGAAACCGAAGTGGCTCCCGATGAAATCTCGGTATCTGTTTTGATTTTTTTACTGGCTTGAATCACCGCATTAATCAAACGCTCTTGAAAAGCATTGACTAAATTGACAGATTTGGCTTGAAAAAAACTGGTTTTTATTTGAGAAATAATCTCGAAATCGCCTAAAATTTGACTGTCTAAACCAGTCCCCACTCTGAAAAGGTGGCCAACTGCTTCTTTATTTTTATATACAAAACCATATTTTTGAAAGGCTTCAACAGATCCTTGACTGTTTTCACAAATCAATTTAATCAGTTGGAAAGGGTGTTCAGCAAAACCGTAAATTTCGGTTCTGTTGCAAGTTGAAGTTACGATCAAACTTTCAATTCCTTCGGTTTTTGCTTGCTCCAACAGGCGCATTTTAGCAACTGCATCCAAACTAAATTTCCCTCTTATCTCAGCATCAGCTTTTTTATAGCTCAAGCCAACGGCATAAAACGAATGAGGTTTTGATGTATGATGTTGCTCCATAAAGTATACTTTTCTAAAAAGTGGTACAAAAATATCACTAAGGTGTTGATAAAAGTAACGCTATAAGGTCTAAATGTGTCGCTGAATGTTTTTTTGAATTGAATTCGCACTTTTATAGTAAAAAAATCTATTTTTGTGCTATTATCAAGTTGTTTTAAAATTCGTTTTAAAATAATTTTGAGGGGGACACTTGGAATTAAATTGATTTTTATTGCTTAAAAAATATCGCTATGGGTTCACAAGAAGTAATAACCATTGAAGACGACTTTACGCTCATCCGCTTTCAAAATGACAGCGCCGAACCGTTTCATGCGCAACGTGAAGTAGGTAGTGGGCTGATTCAGTTTCATTTTGGAATTAAAGGCAACGCCAAATTTATTTTCAATCAAGGCAATTATGCTTTGGAATTAAAGGAAGAAAAATCGCTGCTTTTGTACAATCCGCAAAAAGAATTGCCGCTGAATTTAGAATTGGCACCCAACTCTTGGGTGATTTCTGTAATTATTTCCATCAAAAAATTTCATGCGTTGTTTTCGACTGAAGCCAACTATATCACTTTTTTAAGTCCTGATAATAAAGATAAAAAGTATTATAACGAAGGCAATATCAGTCCGTCTATGGCAATTGTATTGAGCCAATTGTTCCATTACAGCTTGCATCCTTCTATCAAAAACTTGTATTACAAAGGCAAGGGTTACGAATTGTTGAGTTTGTATTTCAACAAAAGCGAAGACCCCAACGCCGAGCAATGTCCGTTTTTAATTGACGAAGACAATGTGTTCAAAATCAAAAAAGCCAAAGAAATAATCATTGCCAATATGGCTGAGCCACCAGGTTTGCAGGAATTAGCCGACCAAGTGGGGCTGAATTTGAAAAAATTAAAAATGGGATTCAAACAAATTTATGGCGACACTGTTTATGGTTTTCTTTTTGATTACAAAATGGACTACGCTCGAAAATTATTGGATAGCGGCTCCTATAATGTCAATGAAGTAGGATTGAAAATTGGCTACAGCACCGGAAGTCATTTCATTGCAGCCTTTAAAAAGAAATTTGCTACTACCCCAAAAAAATATTTAATGTCAATTAACACAACAGTATAAAAAAGAAAAAATGAAAGGAGTATTATTAGTTAACCTTGGTTCCCCAGAAAGCCCAACTGCAAAAGACGTAAAACCTTATTTGGATGAATTTTTAATGGATAAATACGT
>DFXW01000001.1 GCA_002382495.1 Flavobacterium sp. UBA4098 | reverse complement strand
GAAATAATGAAACTATTGTAACCAACACCCGTCATTATGATTCGTTACTGAAAGCATTGGACGAAATTCAAAAAGTTAAATTTGGATTGGAATCCAATTTATCCAGCGATTTAATGGCATTGGATATTAAAGAAGCTTTGTACCATTTCGGATTAATTACTGGTCAAGTGACTAATGATGAGTTACTTGGAAACATTTTTGCTAATTTTTGTATCGGAAAATAAAACTACAACAGTCTATGAAAAAATATTTTTTACATAACGGAACCGAAAGCTCAGGTCCTTTTAGCTTTGACGAATTACGAGCGATGAAAATTACTAAAACCACACCCGTTTGGTTTGAGGGAATGGAAAAGTGGAAATATGTAGGAGATGTAGAAGAACTGTACGAATTAGTTGCGGTTACTCCTCCTCCATTTCAAGTAGAAGAAACTGTGGCGCCACAAGCGCCAAAAACAACTAGTAATGCTGCTTTTTTAGGACTTTCAAAAAATACTTTTATTATTGTAATAGTACTAATTGTAGTAAGTTCAACTATTGCGATTAATATTGTTCAAAATATTCGTAGTGAAGAATTAGAAGCTAAAAACAAAAAAACAGAATTAGAAAACAGACAATTTTTATTACAGCAAAAAGAAATTGAAGCTCAAAAAAAATTAATTGAAGAGCAAGAAAAAGCGGAAGCTGAACGAACAGCCCGAGAGAAAAAACAAACGATAATCGATCGTANNTAACCAAAGATAATTTAGATACTGCTAAAGAAAAATTAGCCAAAGCTAGTGATTTCAAAGTGTTACGAACTTCGAATGAAAAAACTGAGGAGTTAAAAAAAATCAAACAAGAAATCGTTGATTTTGAACAAGAATTGGAAGACTTAGAATTAGAACAAAACCGATTGAATCTAGAGTTGGATAAAATTAACTAAATCTAGGTTTCAAAATAATCGCCATCGACATACATCCACTCGCCATTTTCTTCTACAAAACGGGAATGTTCATGATGTACTTGTAACTCTTTATTGGGGTTGAAATAGAAAGCTTTGAATTCAACCGTATTTGTAGTAACACGAATTATTTCAAGGCGTTGCCATTGATTACTTGTTGCCCAATACAAAATTTCATTCTNNGAATGAGTAGCTCTTGTACTGGAATGCGTTGTTGCAATCAAATAATCTGCATTATGAGTGGCATAGGCAGAATAGCGTGATCGCATCAGTATTTCTACAGTAACTGCTTTTAGATTGCCTACGAGTATTGGCTCACAACATTGTGTAAAAGGAATAGCCGACCCACAATAACAACTTTGAGTCACCATTTAATTTAACTCGTTAATTTTTTGATGCAATTGATTTAGGAGTACTTGATAACGACTTATTTCAATTAAGTCGGCATCATCGTCTGAAAAATCAAGAAAATCGTCCAGTTGCTGGCTTATTTCTACCAATTTATTGTTGGCTTCTTTTCCGTTTTTAGCGGCAATTAAATCGATTATTTTTTGCACTTCTTGTTGTAATAAATTGAAATCGTTATTTTCCATAAGGTCATTAATTAGTGGTATCTTCAGGTTTATTGGTATTGAATTGCTTGACAATTTGCTTCAACTTTTCTTTCCGAGCCATAGCCGCTTTTTTGGCTTTGTCTTGCTCTTTGTGCAATTTGTCGTTATGCTTTTTGATATTTCGTTCGTTATTTCTACCCATAATTGATTTAGCGTTGTTCGCTTTTTATTTCTTCCAAAGACTTATTAGTATAAATAAGTCCATTTATAATTTTCATTCGCAAGTTATCCAAATCATCGTATTCAAAATACTTTGCCCAAGAAGTCAATTCAAATAAATTTCGAGCTTGTTTAATTCGTTTTGCGGTTTCAAAACTCGTTCTAAGCACCGCTTTTTGATCGTAGGAAGGATTGTTTTTATGTTGGTATTGTACCGTTTTAGTGTCAAAATTAGCTTCCAAATAATACAATTTATCCTCTGCGTTATCTGGATAAAAACTAGTCCAAAGTGCAAAACCCAATTTCTGTTTTGAAGGCGATGTTTCTTGCATAGGTTCTAAACGCCATTTACTATTAGCCAATCTTCCCCAGTGATTGGACAATCTGTACATTCCTTCTTTGGTATAATAATAAGAACTACCTGCCTTACTTGCATATTGAACCTCTAAACCATCGATAGCATCAAGAGGTACTTCATGAAATACACAGAATGTATTCTTGAATGAATTAGGGCTTGGACGAAAGGATTGTTTCANNCACAAAAGTAAGTAGAATCTGCTTTTCAGCCTAACCAAACAATAATTGATTAAGTTTGCAGTCTAATAATTAAAAAATACAAGATTATGTCAAAATCTTCACACGATAAAATGCTTCAAAAGGGAGTTTTTACAGGAAAAATGGAACAGGATGAAAATGGTAACTTTTTTTGTGGAGACTACCTATTGGATTATAAATTAGCTTCTACCCATCATGCCATTGGCGATTGGATTACCATTAAATCCATAATAGAAAATCCAAGTGATATTAGCTATGACAAATATCCTAAAAAATCGAAAAACTTTGACAAAGCCAATTACAAAGAGGAATAACAATTACTATGCTTCCTAAAAGTTAAGAATTTTCTTTGGTCCAAACCAAAAACTTAAAAAAAAGTGTACCTTTGCAAAAAATTTGTCGATTTGGAACAATAATCCATTACAAACAAACGAAAAGACAAATAGTTATCTTTATTTATGAAAAAAATAGTTGAATACCGTAAGTTATTAAATGTAGACAAAACTGTCGATTTAAAAGATTTAAAAACCATTTATCGCAATGCAATGAAAGATGCGCATCCTGATAAATTTCAAGGTGATGAAGCGGGTTTAAAAGCGGCAGAAGAAAATAGTAAATTAATTATTGAAGCGTATCACTTTTTAGTAAGTATTAATCCAGAAACGATTAAACAAAACTTACCTGAATACACCGAAACTATTTCAACTTCAACCATTACAGATTATAAATTTGTAGACGGACGATTGATTATCAATTTCTCAAACGGAAGTGTGTATGAATACATTAGTGTACCAAAAGCAANNTTTACTTGGAGAAAAACAATCAACCAAGACTAAGACAAGTACATTCAAATAATTTAAGCACACTAATCAGTGTGCTTTTTTATTTTAAACTGTTTTGAAATTAAGATAATTTAAAGTATTCGTTCATTTTTATTGATTGCAACAAAAATTTAGATCTAAAAAGTGGTGATACTTTATAATTTTAAATACTTTTGTCAACTTAAATCATTTAACAAACTTATAATGAAAAAAATAATTGTATTACTTTCTGCAGCAGTAGTTTTAATTGCTTGTAGCAAAGCTGGAAAAGGAGAATATGTAATTTCTGGAACGGCAAAAGGAGTTGAAAACGGAAAAACTATTATTCTTGAAACACAAGATGAAACTGGTTTAATTGCTAAAGATACTGTGAAAGTTGAAAATGGTAAATTTGAAATGACAGGTAAAATCGATGAACCTGCTTTTTACACTATTAAATTGGAGGGAGCTCCTGCCCCAATTCCATTTATCTTAGAAGATGGTGAAGAAGTTACTATCGAAATCAATAAAGATAGTATTCAAAAATCAAAAGTTTCTGGAACGTATAATAATGACGAGTACGTAAAATTCACAGAAGAACTNNGCTACAATTCAAAAGAAATTAGTTGATTTCCAAACTAAGAATACGCCAGCAATGCAAGCGGCTCAACAAGCAAAAGACACTGTTGCAATTACTAAATTAATGCAAGAATTTGGTAAAATTCAACAAGAAGTTGGAGAAGCCTCAAAAACAAAATATCAGACGTATGCTGAATCACATCCGAAATCATTTATTTCAGTTCTTATTTTGCAAGGAATGTTAAATGACCCAACTACTGATGTTAAAAAAGCTGAAGCTACGTTTAATTCATTAGAAGAAAAAATTCAAAACACTAAACCTGGAAAAGCGGTAAAAGAAGCTTTGGCGAAGTTAAAATCAGTTCCTACTGCACCACCAGCTATTGGCGGAGCAAAATGAAGAGCTGACTTTTCCGCACCTAATCCTGCAGGAAAAGTAGTTTCATTAAAGGAAAGTTTAGGTAAAATAACTATTGTAGATTTCTGGGCTTCTTGGTGTGGTCCTTGTCGCAAAGAAAACCCGAATATGGTTGCCCTTTACAAAGAGTTTCACTCAAAAGGGTTAAATATCATAGGTGTATCTTTAGACAAAGAAGCAAAAGCTTGGAAAGAAGCAATTTCAAAAGACCAACTGAACTGGGTTCAGGTTTCTAATTTAAAATTTTGGGACGAACCAATTGCAAGACAATATAATGTCGAATCTATACCAGCAACATTTATTTTAGATGACACTGGAAAAGTAATTGCAAAAGATTTAAGAGGAGCTGATTTACGCAATAAAATCGCATCTCTTTTAGCTAAATAAAGA
>DFXW01000007.1:11186-14498 GCA_002382495.1 Flavobacterium sp. UBA4098 | reverse complement strand
CTAAATTTAATAGACAACCTGCCCAGGAATATGCTAATGGCGATTACGATTTTAGAAACTTACTTAAAGATCCTACTATTGATGCGGTGATTATTGCCTCACCTTGGGAATGGCATAAAATTCAAGGGGTAGAAGCCATGTACGCCAAAAAAATTGTAGGCATGGAAGTTTGTGGTGCTATGACCTTAGAGGATTGTTGGGAGTATGTGAAAGCTTATGAAGAAACCAAAGTTCCTATCATGATGATGGAAAATGTTTGTTACCGTCGTGATGTAATGGCAGTACTAAACATGGTACGAAAAGGAATGTTTGGAGAGTTAATTCACGGTCAAGGAGGATACGAACATGATTTAAGAGGGGTGTTGTTTAATGACGGCCAAACGGCTTATAATTCGGGTGTCGAATTTGGAGCCAAAGGTTTTAGCGAGGCCAAATGGAGAACGAATCATTATGTAAACAGAAATGGCGAATTGTATCCCACCCATGGTTTGGGTCCAGTTGCAGTAATGTTTGATATCAATAGAGGTAACCGATTGTTGCGTCTTTCTTCCTTTTCATCCAAATCGAGAGGACTAACAAAGTACATCGAAGAACACCCAAAAGGAGGGAAAGACCATCCCAATGCAAAAGTAAAATTCCAACAAGGCGATATTGTAACCACACAAATTCAGTGTGCCAATGGTGAAACTATTTTATTAACGCATGACACTTCTTTGCAGCGCCCATATAATTTAGGATTTAGAGTGCAAGGAACTGATGGAATTTGGCAAGACTTTGGTTGGGGCGACAATAATCAAGGGTTTATTTATTTTGAAAAATTAATGAAACATTCGCATCGTTGGGACAATACTGAAAAATGGTTGCAAGAATACGATCATCCACTTTGGCAGCGTTATGCTAAAGATGCTGAAAATTCTGGGCATGGCGGCATGGATTTTTTTGTAGACAATTCGTTTATAGAATGCATCAAGCGCAATATTGAATTTCCTTTAGATGTATATGATTTAGCCACTTGGTATGCAATTACACCATTAAGTGAAAAATCAATTAAAAAGAACGGTCAAGTAGTTGATATTCCTGATTTTACTAAAGGTGCTTGGCAATCAAGAAAACCAGTATTTGGATTTGATGGAGCATTTTAGTTCGCCAAAAACACTGCTTATTATGGCAGGTGGATTAGGGAGTCGCTACCAAGGTTTGAAGCAAGTAGACGGCATCACTTCTGATGGCGCCACTGTTTTGGAATTTTCTATGTATGATGCTATAGCTGCAGGATTTACCAAAATCGTTATTATAATTAATTCACATCTCCCAGCATCATATTTAGCCCGACTTACTAATATTGCCACTCGAAAAAAGTTTGAACTTCATCTGGTGTCCCAAACAATTGACAAGTTGATTCCGGAAGAATTTAGTTATTTGTTGCAAGAAAGACAAAAACCGTGGGGAACTGCTCACGCTATTTTGTGTGCCAAAGAAACTATTCAGGAACCGTTTGTAGTAATTAATGCCGACGATTATTACGGAAAGCAAGCCTTTATAGAAATGGCTGAATATATCAATAAAGGACATATTCAACAGAATCAATTTGCTATGGTTGCTTATCCAGTATCGGCTACTTTAAGCGAAAATGGAGCTGTATCAAGAGGAATTTGTACACTGTCAAATGAAGGTTACTTAGAACAGGTAATTGAACGAACCAAAATTGCTCGAGAAGGAAATACTATTGTATTTATTGAAAAAGGAGAAAAGGAAATTATAGCTTCGGATGCTTTAGTTTCCATGAATTTTTGGGGCTTTCATCCAACTGTTTTTGAAGATTTAGAGAAGGCCTTTCATGCTTTTTTAAAAGCGGTTCCTGAGCCTACTTCTGAAATATATATTCCAACTGAAGTACAGGGATTGATCGACTCCAAAAGTGTCAAAGTAAAAGTGTTACATACCTTAGATCGTTGGCATGGAATTACCTATCCCGAAGACAAAGAGCAATTGGTTGGATTTATTTCAGAATGTGTCGAGAATCAATTATATCCTAGTAATTTATGGGAATAATGAAAAATCAATTCCAAATTATACAGGCTTTTTTCCCTCATGCAAAAGAGGTGACAATTGAACCCATCCTAGGTGGTTTGATCAATACTACTTTTAGTGTGCAAATACAAAATGAGCAGCAGTGTAGTAACTATATTTTGCAACAAATCAACACGGCTGTTTTTCAAAATCCAAAAACGATTCAAGCCAATATTACTGTAGTAAGTAACTATTTAAAATCAAAAAACTACCCCCATCCTGTCTTGGAATTATGTCCCACAGTTGAAGGGGAAACTGAAACAGTTTATGATGGTGGTACGTGGCGACTTTTTAAACAAATTGAAAATAGTTACACCATCAATGTAGTTCAAAATCCGGAACAGGCATTTGCTGTTGGGGCTTTTTTTGGTCAATTCTACACCTTTTTAAACGGAATTGATCTTCACCAAATCCAAGCGGTTTTGCCCCATTTTTTGGATACCAAAAGCAGGCTAGTTGCTTTTGAACTTGCCTTGCATTCGGCCGATTCTTCGCGTTTAATTGAAGCCAATGAACCAATTCAATGGATGGTAAAACACCTAGACTTACCACAAAAATGGATACAACTTCAGGAACAAAAAGAGTTGGCTGTTCGTCTCATTCATGCCGATCCAAAAATCAGCAATGTGCTTTTTGACTCCCTTACCCACCAACCCAAAGCGATTATCGATTGGGATACCTTAATGCAGGGCACCATTTTATACGATTACGGCGATATGATTCGTTCGTATACCAACACAAAACTAGAAGACGATCCCAATCCAGAAGGAGTGTTCAATGCCGACTTGTATCGTGCATTAACTGATGGGTTTTTGTCTGAAACACGTAGTTTCTTAACCAAAGTCGAATTGGAAAACTTATCCTATGCGCCGCAGGTTATCGTTTATATTCAGGCCTTGCGTTTCTTAACCGATTATTTGAATGGAGATGTGTATTACCAATGCAGCTATCCGGAACAAAATCTAAATCGTACCAAAAATCAAATCAATCTATTAAAGAATATTTTGAAAGTCTAGTTTTTGGGCGTTCCCTGTTTGCTTCGTGCCTCGCAATGACAGGGTCGGGCTTTCGGCTGTATCTCTACGTTGCACTTCGAGGATGCCGCCTCAATCCCTAACGCAATAGCAATAGTTTAAATCAAACCTGCTCGTTTCAACAACGCCTCTGGTTTTGGTTCTTGCCCTCTGAAACGTTTGTACAATGTCATCGGGTGCTCGGTACCGCCTTTGGATAAGATATTGT
>DFXW01000007.1:0-11167 GCA_002382495.1 Flavobacterium sp. UBA4098 | reverse complement strand
ACGCTCATACAATTTTCGGCTACATCTGGATACAAACTGGTACCTTCAAATGCCGCTTTTTCAAAAGCTTTAATATCTGTAATATCCGTTGGATTAGTACTGTGAAACGCCATGTCTAATAAGCCAAAACTCAATTGGCGTAAAGTAGCCATCCCTTCTAAGAAACTCGCACTTTCTTTGATTTTTTCGACATAGTCTTGCGGAATGATTTCGCCTGTTTCATAATGTTTGGCAAACAATGCCAAAGCTTCCGGTTCGTAACACCAGTTTTCCATCATTTGCGAAGGCAATTCAACAAAATCCCAAAACACAGACGTTCCTGATAGACTTGGATAGGTAGTATTGGCTAACATGCCATGCAAACCGTGTCCAAATTCATGAAACAAAGTAGTCACTTCGTTAAAGGTTAATAGCGAAGGTTTGGTTGGAGTAGGCGGAGTGAAATTACAAACATTAGAAATATGCGGTCTTTCGTTTACACCATTTTGAATGTATTGCGGTTTGAACGAAGTCATCCAAGCACCGTTGCGTTTGCCTTTTCTTGGAAAAAAATCGGCATAGAATAAAGCAACTAATTCGTTGTTGTCATCAACAACTTCAAAAGTTTGCACGTCAGCGTGGTATTTTTCAATGGTGTCAATTTCTTTGAATGTCAATCCAAATAATTTATTGGCAATTGTAAAGGCGCCTTGTAATACATTTTCTAATTGGAAATACGGCTTTAAAATTTCATCATCCAAATTGAAAAGTTTTTGTTTCAATTTTTCTGAATAATAGGGTCCGTCCCATTTTTCTAATTGCTCAATGCCGTCTAGTTCTTTCGCGAAAGCGGTTAATTGCGCTAACTCTTTTTCTGAAGCCGGTTTGGCTTTGGCTAACAAATCATTTAAAAACGTTTTAACCTGATCAGGATGTTGTGCCATGCGCTCTTCTAAAACAAAGTGTGCATGGGTTTCATACCCTAATAAATTAGCTCTTTCGTAACGCAGTTTGGCAATTTGTAAGGTGATTTTTTGATTGTCGAATTCATTGTTTTGAAAGGCTTTTTTTCCTGCAGCAATACTAATTTCTTTTCTCAATTCACGATTGTCAGCATAGGTGACAAAAGGTAAATAACTTGGAAAGTCTAAGGTGAAAATCCATCCTTCTTTTGCTTTTGATTCGGCCAAAGAACGAGCCATTTCAATCGCGCCTTCTGGCAAACCTTTTAGGTCGGCTTCGGTAGTAATGTGCAATTCGTAATTATTGGTTTCGGCCAATACATTTTCGCCAAAAGTCAATTTTAGTTTAGCTAATTGAGTGTCAATTTCGCGTAAACGAGACTTTTTTTCTTCGGAAAGTAAGGCACCGTTGCGAGCAAAACTTTTGTATTTTTTATCTAATAATGTGGCTTGCTCTGGTGTTAAGGTCAGTTCGTCTTTTTGATCGAATACGGCTTTCACTCTGTGGAATAATCCTTCGTTTAATGAAATATCATTGCTGAAAGCAGTAAGTAAAGGCGATACTTCTTGTGCAATTTTTTGCATTTCGTCAGAAGTTTCAGCCGAATTCAAATTGAAAAAAATCGACGATAAACGATCCAAAGTTTGGCCTGAAAAATCCAAGGCCTCGATGGTATTTTCAAATGTAGGCTGTTCTGGATTGTTTGTAATGGTGTCAATTTCGACACGCGCTGCTGCAATAGTGGTTTCAAAAGCAGCTTGATAATCGCTCATTTGAATTTGAGCAAAGGGCGCCGAGTTATATGGGGTTGTGTAAGTTGAGGTTAAGATAGTCATTTACAACAGTTTTTTTAAATAAGTAAGGGATCAAGAATAGATAAGAACGGTTGACATTTCTTAATTTTTCTTGATCCCTTACAGATGTTTAATAATTTATTTTTTCAATCCTTCAGAGGCTTTGATGACCGCTTCTTTTAGATTTTGTTTGTAAGCAATAATTTGGTTTAAAATAGTAGCATCTGCACTTCCGATGATTTGAGCTGCTAAAATTCCTGCGTTTTTAGCTCCGTTCAAAGCTACTGTAGCTACTGGAACTCCGCCTGGCATTTGCAAGATCGATAAAACCGAATCCCAACCGTCAATCGAATTACTTGATTTCACGGGCACTCCGATAACTGGAAGCGGACTCATAGACGCTACCATTCCAGGTAAATGTGCCGCACCACCAGCGCCTGCTATAATTACCGAAATTCCTCTTTCGTGTGCTTTTGTACTGAAATCAAACAATTTTTCAGGAGTTCGGTGCGCCGAAACAATATCGACTTCGGTTTCGATTCCAAATTCTTTTAAAATGTCGATGGCGTCTTGCATTACCGGCATATCCGAAATGCTTCCCATGATGATGGCTACTTTACTCATTTTTATTTAAAGATTTAAAGATTTAAGAATTTAAAGAGGTATTAAATGTCACATCACAAGATGTATTTATTTTTCAATCTTTCAATTTTTCAATCTTTTAATTAGCTTATTACTCTAATCGAATTTTTTACTTGTTCGGCAATTTTTCGTGCCTCGTTCACGTCCTCATTTACAATAGTGACATGTCCCATTTTTCTGAAGGGACGTGTTTGTTTTTTACCGTAAATATGAGGCGTAACCCCATTCCATCCTAATATTTTTTCAATATTTTCGTAAACTACTGGTCCTGAATGTCCTTCTGAGCCTACCAAATTTACCATAATTCCGGCTACTTTGCTATCGGTGTTTCCTAAAGGTAAATCCAATATAGCTCGCAAATGATTTTCAAATTGTGAAGTGTAACTGGCTTCAATAGAATAATGTCCTGAATTATGAGGTCTTGGCGCTACTTCATTGACTAAAATTTCGTCGTCTTCTGTTTGGAACATTTCTACAGCTAATAATCCCACATGATGGAATTGTTGGGAAACATTCAATGCGATGGCTCTTGCTTTTTTGGCTACAGCCTCGTCAATTCGCGCAGGACAAATCACATATTCCACCTGATTGGCTTCGGGATGAAATTCCATTTCTACTACAGGGTAGGTTTTGATCTCGCCCGAAGGATTGCGACAAACAATTACCGCCAGTTCGTTTTTGAACGGAATCACAGCCTCGGAAATACATTCTACATTGGGTAATTCGTCTAAATCAGTTGCTTTTCGAACTACTTTTACACCGTTTCCGTCATAACCAAATTCGGTACACTTCCAAACAAAGGGCAGACTAAGTTCGTTATTTTTAACCGCGGTTTTTAGTGATGCTGTTGTCTCAAAACGGTTGTAAGCTGCAGTGGGAATGTTATGTTGGGAATAAAAATCTTTTTGAATGCCTTTGTTTTGAATTAATTTCAACGTTTTAGGAGAAGGATAAACGGGTACTCCTTCCTCTTCTAATTTTACTAAAGCATCTAGGTTCACCAATTCGATTTCGAAAGTCAATACATCTACTTTTTTGCCAAAGTTGTACACAGTATCAAAATCCATCAAGTCGCCTTGAACAAAATGATTGCAAGCAATTTTAGATGGAGCTTCCTCACTTGGGTCTAAAACATAGGTTTGAATGTCAAATTTTCGGGTGTCAAACAAGAGCATTTTGCCCAATTGACCACCGCCTAAAATTCCTAACTTAAAATCAGAAGAAAAATAATTCATTTGTTTTCTCTATTACTTCAATTGCTGGGCTTTTGTTGCCTAGGTGTGCAAAGATACTTAGTCCGTTGATAATTAACAATTGATAATGCATAATTCGTCATTTTAAAACTACAAATTCCCCGTCTTTTATAGATTGTCCAATCCGAATTCAGTATATTTGCTCTTTATTTTTAAATTCAAATAATGATTCAACTTCACGATAAGCAATTTGTTCCGTTTATTTCAGCCAAAGAAATCGATCTTGCGATCACTAAATTGGTTACAAAAATATCAGCTGATTATTCGAATGAAATACCTGTTTTTATTGGGGTTTTGAATGGTGCGTTTATGGTAGTTTCCGATTTATTGAAACGCTATTCATCGCCATGCGAAGTGAGTTTTATCAAAATGGCTTCTTACGAAGGGACTTCTTCTACTGAGGAGGTAAAACAATTATTGGGTTTGAATCAAGACTTGACTGGAAGATCGGTAATTGTGATTGAGGATATCGTAGACACCGGCAACACACTAGTAGCTTTGAAAGCTTTATTCGAAAAAGAAAAAGTAAAAGAATTCAAGATCGCAACCTTGTTTTTCAAACCAGAAGCCTATCAACAGGACTTACCAATCGATTATGTAGGCATTCGAATTCCGAATAAATTTATTGTAGGCTACGGATTGGATTACGATGGTTTGGGTCGAAATCTTCCAGAAGTATATCAATTGAAAGACTAATTAATAACCATATTTACAACACACAAAAATAGATTTAGAAAATGATTAATATTGTTTTATTTGGGAAACCAGGTGCAGGAAAAGGAACGCAAGCCGAATTTTTAAAAGGAAAATACAATTTAACTCACCTTTCGACAGGGGATATTTTTAGATTCAATATCAAAAATGAAACGGAATTAGGAAAATTAGCCAAAACCTATATGGACAAAGGCGATTTAGTTCCGGATGAAGTAACAATCCAAATGTTGCAATCTGAGGTAGATGCTAATCCGGATTCAGCTGGTTTTTTATTTGATGGTTTTCCAAGAACGATTGCTCAAGCGGGTGCTTTGGATCGTTTTTTAGAATCAAAAGGAGAACAAATTACTGCTACGGTAGCTTTGGAAGCTGATGATGAAATCTTGGTTCAACGTTTATTAGAAAGAGGGAAGACTTCTGGAAGACCTGACGATCAAGATGAAGAAAAAATCAGAAACCGTTACCAAGAATACAATGAAAAAACAGCTCCNNACAGAACGATTAAGTGCTGTAATCGATAATTTATAATACTAACAAAAAAATGTTTGGAACCTTGGATTAAAGTAATATTCGGTAATCGATTTTCTTTACATCTGATTTTAAACTTTTAAAAACATACCATTGGAACTACTCATTATATTTTTCTTAATTCTTTTGAATGGCGTTTTCTCTATGTCGGAAATCGCATTGATTTCTTCGCGAAAGAGCCGACTGGAAACAGCTGCTAAAAAAGGAAGTAAGAGTGCTAAGACGGCATTAGATTTGGCCAATTCACCCAATAAATTTCTATCGGCAGTCCAAATAGGAATAACTCTTATTGGTATCTTGACTGGTATTTATAGTGGTGATAAAATTACCGAAGACGTTGAATATTTTGTGAGTGGATTTGAGGCAATTACTCCTTATGCTCACTCAGTTGCTGTGGGAATTGTAGTGGTAGTATTGACTTTCTTTTCTTTGGTTTTAGGCGAATTATTGCCTAAGCGCATCGGATTAAATCATCCAGAATCAATTGCCAAGGCCATGGCGATGCCCATGAAAGTCATCTCAATTATTACGGCGCCATTTATTTGGTTGTTAACTACTTCAACAGAATTTTTATTAAAAATACTGCAAATCAAACCAACCGCAGACGGTAAAGTAACCGAAGAAGAAATAAAAGCTATTATTAAAGAAGGTACTGAAGTAGGTGAAGTTCAAGAAATCGAGCAAGATATTGTGGAGCGTGTGTTTCATATTGGTGATCGAAAAGTGAATTCCTTGATGACACATCGTAGTTCGATGGTCTATCTTTCTATGGAGGATACTTTAGACGAAATTAAGACAAAAGTGTTAGACGAATTGCATTCGGTTTATCCGGTTTGTGAAGAGAATTTAGATGAGGTTGTGGGTGTGGTGTTTTTGAAGGATTTATTTGCCAATTTTGAAAAAGGCAACTTTGATTTGCGTTCCATTGCCAAAGAACCTTCCTATTTTATCGAACATACTTCAGCCTATAAAGCCTTAGAAAATTTCAAGAAAACCAAAGTTCATTATGCTTTTATTACAGATGAATACGGGGTTTTCCAAGGGATAATTACCTTGAATGATATTTTGGAAGCATTGGTAGGTGACGCTGCTGACTTTGATGACGATGAATACAAATTGATTGCCAATGAAGATGGATCTTGGTTAGTGGATGGACAATATTCATTACACGATTTCTTGACGTATTTTGACATGGATGAGTTAACTACTGATTATGAAGTGACAACGGTGAGTGGATTTATTATCACCGAATTAGGTGCTATTCCAAAAGAAGGCGATAAGTTGATTTGGAATAAATTAGAGTTTGAAGCTCAAAAAATGGATGGTGTGAAGATTGATAAAGTATTAATCACCACACTGAAAGATTTATAAAATAAAGAACAATGACAGAAGGTAACTTCGTTGATTACGTTAAAATATTTGTTTCTTCCGGTAAAGGAGGAAAAGGTTCTACGCATTTACATAGAGAAAAATTTATTGAAAAGGGAGGTCCAGATGGTGGTGATGGTGGTCGTGGAGGACACGTATATTTAGTGGGTAATAAAGGACTTTGGACTTTATTTCACTTAAAATTTGCACGTCACGTCAAAGCCGGCCACGGTGGTGATGGAGGAGGAGACCGAAGCACAGGTGCTGATGGAGACGATAAATACATTGAAGTTCCATTAGGAACTGTGGTTAAAGACAAAGAAACAGGAGAGGTTTTATTTGAAATTACCGAGGACGGAGAAAAACGCATTTTGGCTCAAGGTGGAAAAGGAGGGTTGGGGAACTGGCACTTTAGAAGTTCTACGAATCAAACGCCACGCTATGCACAACCAGGGTTGTTGGGTATAGAAATGGACGTAATTTTAGAATTAAAAGTTTTGGCCGATGTAGGATTGGTAGGTTTTCCAAATGCTGGTAAATCAACTTTGTTATCCGTTTTGACTTCGGCTAAGCCAAAGATTGCCGATTACCCATTTACTACTTTAAAACCCAATTTGGGAATTGTAGCCTACCGTGATTATCAATCGTTTGTAATTGCTGATATTCCCGGTATCATAGAAGGTGCAGCAGAAGGAAAAGGATTGGGACATTATTTCTTACGTCATATCGAAAGAAATTCTACCTTATTGTTTTTAGTGCCGGTGGATACACCAGACATTAAAGCCGAATACGATATTTTGGTCAACGAATTAACCAAATACAATCCAGAAATGTTAGACAAAGAACGTTTGTTAGTCATTTCAAAAATTGATATGTTGGATGAAGAATTAAAGGCCGAATTAAAAGCCGAATTAGATGTGGCATTCAAGGACATTCCTTATATGTTTATTTCTTCGGTGGCACAACAAGGTTTGACGGAATTAAAGGATAAATTGTGGGCCATGTTGAATGACTAGGTTTCCTTTTTAATTACAATACGAATCCGTTTCTGATGAAACGGATTTTTTTATAAAAAACCTTTTTGATTAGAGTGAAATAGAAGTATTTATTTCCTTATTTTTGAAATATGATTCGACTGGTATTTCTTTTGTTTTTTATTCCAACTATGCTTTTATCTCAAACTAATTTTGAGAAAGGGGTTCAGTTTATGGGATCTGGAAAAACAGAACTAGCTCGTATTGCATTTGAGAATGTACTAAAAGAAAATCCATCTCAGATTAAGTCTCTAGAATATTTAGGAGATATTGCAGGTCAAAATAAAAATTGGGATAAGGCCATTGTGTATTATAAGAAAATTAAACAATTACAACCCAATAATGCAGAGTACCATTATAAATACGGTGGCGCTTTGGGAATGAAAGCAAAAACAGTAAATAAATTCAAAGCATTAGGAATGATTGACGAGATTAAATTGTCTTTTGAAAAGGCTGTTGCTCTAGACGCAAAACACAAAGAATCCCGTTGGGCATTAGTAATGCTGTATCTAGAATTGCCCGGAATTATTGGCGGTAGCGAAACAAAAGCAGTGGCGTATTCGAATGAATTAATGCGATTGTCGCCTTTGGAAGGGTATTTATCCAAAGGATATATTGACGAATATTTTGGTCGAAATAAAAAAGCGGAGATAAATTACCTCAAAGCTTTGGAAATAAATAATTCAAAAATAGCATTTCAGAAATTATACAATTTGTATGCGTACAAGTTGAAAAATTCAGAAAAAGCCCAACAATTAAAAGAACAATTTGAAAAATAGTTTAAAAGGTTAAGAGTTTATAGGTTTGTTTTTAAACATATAAATACATAGCCCTTTAAACTCATAAACTAAAAGAATGAGAACACATTTTATTGCTATTGGCGGAAGCGCGATGCACAATTTAGCCTTGGCGCTACACAACAAAGGATATCAAGTTACAGGAAGTGATGATGCGATATTTGAACCTTCTAAATCCCGATTAGAAAAGAAAGGAATTCTGCCGGCTGAAATGGGTTGGTTTCCTGAAAAAATAACGACTGATATTGAATCTGTTATTTTAGGGATGCATGCCAAGGCAGACAATCCTGAATTGTTGAAAGCACAAGAATTGGGTTTGAAAATTTATTCGTATCCAGAATTTTTGTACGAACAATCTAAAAACAAAACGCGAGTAGTTATTGGCGGTTCTCACGGAAAAACAACTATTACTTCGATGATTTTGCATGTCATGCATTACCATAATATTGCAGTAGATTATATGGTGGGAGCCCAACTGGAAGGATTTGATACCATGGTGCACCTTACAGAAGAAAATGATTTTATGGTTTTGGAAGGAGATGAATATTTGTCTTCACCCATTGATAGACGTCCTAAATTTCATTTGTACCAACCCAATATTGCTTTGATTTCAGGAATTGCTTGGGATCATATTAATGTATTTCCAACCTATGAAAACTATGTGGAGCAATTTGAAATTTTCATTGGCAAAATTACCAATGGTGGTATTTTAGTCTACAATGAAGACGATACTGAGGTAAAACGAGTATCAGAAGCCGCTACGAATCCGATTCGTAAATTGCCTTACAGTACGCCTGCTTATACGGTTAGTGATGGAGTAACTCTTTTGGAAACGCCTGAAGGACCAATGCCAATTGAAGTTTTTGGTGCTCATAATTTGAATAATTTGGCTGGAGCCAAATGGATTTGTCAAAATATGGGCGTTGATGAAGCCGATTTCTACGAAGCCATTGCGAGTTTCAAAGGGGCATCAAAACGTTTGGAAAAAATTGCCGAAGGAAAAGGTAGAGTGGCTTATAAAGATTTTGCGCATTCGCCAAGTAAGGTAGCAGCGACTACCAAAGCGGTGAAGGAACAATATCCTAATCGTACTTTAGTTGCTTGTTTGGAGTTGCACACCTATAGTAGTTTGAATGCTGAGTTTTTGAAGGAATACGAAGGAGCGTTGGAATATGCGGATGAGGCGGTAGTTTTTTATTCGCCAGATGCAGTAAAAATCAAACAATTGGAAGAAGTGACTTATGAGCAAATTGCTAAAGCCTTCAATCGAGATGATTTAATTATTTATACTAATCCAGCCGAATTCAAACAGTATTTATTCAATCGAAATTTAGATAATTCCGCTTTATTATTAATGAGTTCTGGAAATTACGGCGGATTGAATTTTGACGAAGTCAAGCAGTTGATCGAATAATAGCAACTTAAATAGTACACCTATGGAAAACGCCCCCTTTCCCATTAGTAGTTGGTCCGAAGATGATAAACCTCGGGAGAAATTGATGCTTAAAGGTAAAAATGCCTTGAGTGATGCCGAATTGATAGCGATTTTAATTGGATCTGGAAGCAGGAATGAAACGGCAGTCGATTTAAGCAAACGAATGTTGGCCAGTGTTAGCCAAAATTTAAATGCGTTAGGCAAACTGAGTTTGTCGCAATTGATGCAATTTAAAGGAATTGGCGAAGCCAAAGCGATTACCATAATTGCCGCCCTTGAATTAGGAAGAAGACGCAGGGTAGAAGAGACGGTTGAGTTGGTTAAAATTACTTCAAGCAAAGTAATTTTTGATGTAATGCAACCCATAATTGGCGAATTGCCTCACGAAGAATTTTGGATCGTGTATTTGAATAATTCCAATAAGGTGATTTCAAAAACACAATTAAGCAAAGGCGGTATTACTGGAACGGTAGTAGACATACGATTGGTTTTTAAAATGGCATTAGAATATGGAGCGACTTCTATTGTATTGTGTCACAATCACCCTTCTGGAAGTTTAAAACCTAGCGATGCCGACATCCAAATTACACAAAAATTAAAACGAGCTGGAGAGAGTTTAGAAATAGCCATTTTGGATCATGTAATAGTAACGGAAAAAAGTTATTTTAGTTTTGTTGACCAAGGAATTTTGTAATTATACGAATGAAATATAAAAATATACAGCACGTTTTTTTTGATTTAGATCATACCCTTTGGGATTTTGATAAAAATTCTGAAATGGCTTTTGGTACGATATTCAAACAACATCATCCAGAAATTGCTATAGCCGATTTTATTGAAAAATACGCGCCAATTAATCAGGCTTGTTGGAAGTTGTATCAGTACGATAAAATTACACACGAGGAATTGCGTTACAAACGACTCAAAGATTCCTTTGACGCTTTGGATTATTCCATTTCAGATGATGCTATCCATCAAATGGCAGAGGATTATATTACTTTTTTGCCCGATAATAATCATTTGTTTGAAGGTGCAATTGAAATATTAGAATATCTGAATAGCAAATACCAATTGCATATTATCACGAATGGATTTGCGAATGTTCAATATAAAAAAATAGCCAATTCAAAAATTGATACCTATTTCAAAACGATTACCAATTCTGAAATGGCAGGAGTGAAGAAGCCTAATCCCATCATATATCAGCATGCTTTAGATTTGGCACAAGCCCAAAAAGAACACAGTATCATGATCGGTGATTGTTTGGAAGCCGATGTACAAGGGGCATTGGATTTTGGAATTGATGCGCTATTTTTTAATCCGAATAAAGAGAATACTCCAGAAAATATTATTGCTATAAACCATTTATTAGAACTTAAAAACTATTTGTAATTATGAAAAAATTAGTATTTGTAATCCTATTGTTTTCAACCGTTGCCTTTTCGCAAAATATCAATAACTATAAAGCTGTTATTATTCCATTGAAATACGATTTCTTGAAAACAGAAAACCAATATCGTTTGGCAACTTTAACTAAACTAAATCTTCAGAAGGCAGGCTTTGTTGCTTTTTATAGCAATGAAGTTATTCCTGCAGAATACAATGATCGTTGTAGTTTGTTAACTATAGATGTTAAGAAAGACAATGCTTTTTTGGTTAC
>DFXW01000016.1 GCA_002382495.1 Flavobacterium sp. UBA4098 | reverse complement strand
GATGTTACTCAAAGCTTTTGCTTCCGGTCTAACTATTGGTAGTGGTGGTAATGGAAGCAAAAGCTTTGAGTAACATCGTGCAGCCCACAAATAGCAAAAGTGCCCAGCTGTTATTTCTGAATCCGCTAAATAGTGTATCTTCTAATAATTGTCCCGGATCGCTCTCTGATAGAATTCGAATACTTTCGTAACCTTCCCCAAACAAAGTTGGAAAAACATAAATTAAAATGGCTAGAAGAGTTGAACCAAAAAGTGCTTTTTTATAAGGGCTAAGTTTTAAACGACTAAAAAAATGTTCTACGCGTTGGAAATTTCGGGAATAATAAATGGAAATCAAACCGGTGAATATACCTAAGAAGGCATAGAACGGAATGTAATGATAATTAAAATCTTCTTGTTGTTTGAACGAAAGTAAGATGTTCTCATTTAGCACAATCACGGAGACTAAAGCGCCGGTTGCTGCAGCGATCATAATGGGTGTAAATGCCGAAATACTCACATCTACTAAAAGTACTTCAATAGCAAATAATACTCCGGCAATAGGTGCGTTAAACGCGGCTGCAATACCAGCTGCAACCCCGCAACCAATCAGTAGCGTTCGGTCTTTATAACTTAATCTGTATTTCTGTGCAAAATTAGAACCAAAGGCAGCACCCGTAATTACAATGGGACTTTCTAAACCGGCAGAACCACCCATACCCACCGTTAAGGAACTGGTTATGATTTGTGCATACATTTGTTTGGCTGGAATAATACTAGCTTTCTTGGCTACTGCATACAGGATTTGTGAAGTCCCTTTTTGAATGGTTCCACCTAAGAATTTTTTGATTACAAAAACGGTAAGTAATATCCCGATGATAGGTAAGATACTATTGAAAAAACCTAATTTTAAAATCCGACTTACATAGGTGGCAAAAGTAAAAACCCAGTGGGCAAAAGCTTTTAACAGAATTACTGCAAAGGCAGCAGAAATACCAACAAGTACAGCCGATAGAAAGATAAATTGCTTATCACCTAATTTTGATCTGGACCAAGCGATCGTGCCTTCTATTTGGAGTATGATTTTCTTAAACATGGTATTTTTTTCAGCGCGCTAAATTACAATTAAATATTTTTTAATGCTTCTTTTTTACTCAAAGGCTTTAAGTTGGATTGCAATACAAATTTACGAACGGCTTCTGGATCTGTTTTGGCATATTCACGAAGCGCCCAACCTATCGCTTTCCTGATAAAAAATTCATTAGAATTACTATGTTTTATGCACAATGATTTGAGAAGTTTAAAATCAGTTTGGGATTTATAACCCAATTGAAATAGGATCACGCTTCGGTTCAACCAAATGTTGTCAGCCTCTGAAAATAGTGCCACAACTGTTGGTATTTCAGCAGGAAATTGTTGCAAATAGTCGCCCAAAATGAATTTTGAAATCGTATCAACACTATCCCACCAAGAATTGGTAATCAACAATTTTTCGATCCAAACAATGTCTTCAATGACATACTTTTTTTTCAAATTCTTACTAAGAATTTCTATTCCGCAATACTGAAGTTCTCTTTCGTTTTTTTTGAATAACTCCCAACCAATTGTTCTGGTATTGGTGTCGATTTCGGTCTGATGTTTTTTACAAACCAATTTAAAAATAGCTCTTCTTTCATCGGTCTTAATTCCAAAAAATGGGAATAAATCTTTCATGTATTTGGCCATTGGCAAAGCATTTTCAGCATGCTGTTTGGCTTTGAATTCGGTTTCTAATTCGGTAATAAAATTCATGGTCATCAATTAAAATCCAACAGCTTTGTCATCTCCTCTAAAATCAGCACCACCTTCTAATTTTCCATTTGATAAAACTAAAATGGCATCAACTTTGCCAATTACAGGCGTAGTTTTTTCATTGATTAAATAGGATTTTGTTTTTAAAGTTCCCAAAGTTTTGGCATTAAAAGCATTGGGTTCAAAAGTGATAATGTCAGGCAGCCATTGGTGATGAAAGCGAGGAGCATTCACGGCCTCTTGCATACTTAAATTGTATTCGTATACATTTAGAATAGTTTGTAAAACCGAAGTAATAATTGTGGATCCACCAGGAGAACCTACCACCATAAATAATTTTCCATTTTTTTCAACGATCGTGGGTGTCATCGAGCTTAGCATTCGTTTTTGGGGAGCGATGCTATTGGCTTCATTTCCAATTAATCCAAACATATTAGGTTCGCCCGGTTTGGAGCTAAAATCATCCATTTCGTTATTCAAGAAAAAACCCAATTCGTCGCAATAATATTTGGATCCAAAACCATCATTAATAGTAGTTGTAGCTGCTACGGCATTTCCAAAAGAATCCACAATGGAATAATGTGTAGTTTCTGTACTTTCATTGTAATTTACTTTACCTTCCTTTATGTCAGAGGATAAAGTAGCTTTATCTGAATTGAATGTTGCCATTCGGTTTTTTAGATACTCAGAGTCCATTAACTCTTTTAGTGGGATTTTCACAAAATCAGGATCGCCTAAAAAGGCACTTCTATCGGCATAGGCTCTTCGTTCTGCTTCCACCATAACTTGAATTGCCTCCGCTGAATTCTGTCCCATACTCTTGATATCAAAAGGAGCAATCATCTTCATGATTTGTGCTAAGCAAATGCCGCCACTGCTAGGCGGTGCCATCGAAATTATCTTTAACTCTTTGTAGTTAAACTCTAGCGAATTTCTCCATTTTGCTTGGTATTGAGCCAAGTCCTCTTGGGTAATTATAGCCCCAATTTTTTGAAAATAACGAACTAATTGTTGTGACGTTTCTCCTTTATAAAATTCGTCTTTTCCATTTTTAGCAATTCGTTTTAATGTCTCCGCTATTGCAGGATATTTAATGGTATCGTTTTCTTTGAAAACAGTCGCAAATTTGGTTGTATTCCCATTCGCTTTGATAATGGATTCTCGGTAATTGTTTAAACTTTTTTCTTGTTTTTTGGTCACAATGACTCCCTTTTCAGCTAGCTCAATTACTGGTTTCATGATTTCAGACATGGGTAAAGAACCTAATTTTTCATGCACTGCAAATACACCCGCTATCGTTCCTGGTACACCGATAGCTAAAGGAGAATCCGTACTTTTATCGGGTAGTATATTACCTGCTTTGTCTAAGAACATATTTTTAGTTGCCGATAAAGGTGCTTTTTCTCGATAGTCAAGTGTTCCAGTTTCACCATTGGCTTTGCGATAGACCATAAATCCGCCACCGCCAATATTGCCTGCATAAGGATAAGCCACTGCCAAAGCTAATTCGGTAGCAACCATGGCATCAAATGCATTGCCGCCTTTTTTCATAATAGCAACTCCAATTTTAGACGCCTCTTCACGAGCGGAAACTACCATGGCTTTGTCAGCGATTAGCCCTTTTTGGGCCTGCGATATATTGGTTACTAATACCAATAATATAATAAAAAAAACACGAAAAGTTGTTTTCATAATTCGTTGAGTTTGTTTTTTGAAAATAGTTGTACTTCTTTATAAAACAGTGTAAAATCGGATTCAAATTCTTCGTAGTTTGCGACCAATTCTTCGGTAGCAAAACGCATTAACGATTGATTTTTGGTACGTTGATCCATTTGACTTAAAATTCGCTCTAAACCATTGATATATTGATAATTGACAAGCCAATTGTACTGAATCATATACGGCAATAAGTGCTGCATTTTGGTAGTTAATACCGCGGGATTGTCCAGTAAAGATTGGTAAAAACGAGCGGAATAATTTTCCAAAGTTTCTTCAGAATAGGAGGACCAATTTTTAGCTAAAAAATGATCGTAATACATGTCGACAATAACTCCTGCATAGTGATGATAACGCGAATGCAGTTTCTTTGTACTTTGTCTAAAAACAGGATGGGCATCCGTAAAGGTATCAATCGCTCGATGCAATAAAATTCCTTTTTGAATGTCCATAGGAAAATTTTCATACTGTTTACCTCGAACGCCATCGGCCATAAAATTGCCAATTTTGATCCATTCGTTATCGCCAGAAAGATGAATGTGGGCAAGGAAATTCATTTTGTTGTTCGAGTTGTTTCTTTTCAAATATACAAAGTTCAGTTCATTTTAGATTTTCATTTTGTAAAAAAAAGGTGATGATTTTGTCGTCTAGCTAAAAGCGAACTTTTATATTTGTATTTCAAAATAAAAATTTAATTCAGACATAGATGACTTTAATAAAATCAATTTCAGGAATTCGAGGAACAATAGGAGGTAAAGTAGGAGATAACTTGACTCCAGTAGATGCAGTGAAATTTGCTTCGGCATATGGAACTTGGCTAAAAAACTATTCAGGTAAAGAAAAATTATCTGTAGTAATTGGTCGCGATGCTCGAATTTCAGGACCTATGATTCATAATTTGGTTGTGAATACTTTGGTAGGGCTTGGAATCGATGTGATTGATTTGGGATTATCGACGACACCCACAGTGGAAGTTGCGGTGCCTTTAGAAAAAGCTGATGGTGGAATCATTTTAACAGCTTCGCACAATCCAAAGCAATGGAACGCCTTGAAGTTGTTGAATGAAAAAGGAGAGTTTTTGAATGGAGTAGAAGGGGAGAAAATTTTAGAAATAGCTGAAGCCGAAGCATTTGATTTCTCCGATGTTGATGCATTAGGAACCGTGACAGAAAACGATGCGTACATGGACATTCATATTGACGAGGTGTTGAATTTACCCTTAGTAGATGTTGCGGCTGTAAAAGCGGCTCAATTTAAAGTAGTGGTTGATGGTGTGAATTCTTCGGGAGGAATTATCATCCCTAAATTATTAGAATTGATGGGCGTTGAAGTAGTGAAGCTATATTGCGACCCCAACGGTCATTTTCCACACAATCCAGAACCATTGAAAGAACATTTGACTGATATTTCAGAATTGGTTGTTAAAGAAAAAGCTCATTTAGGAATTGTAGTAGATCCAGATGTAGATCGTTTGGCTTTTATTTGTGAAGATGGCGAAATGTTTGGCGAAGAATACACCTTGGTCGCTTGTGCGGATTATGTGTTGAGTAAAACTCCAGGTAATACGGTTTCCAATATGTCTTCTTCTCGTGCGTTGCGTGATGTTACCAACGCGCACAAAGGAAATTATGAAGCGAGTGCTGTTGGAGAAGTGAATGTAGTGGAGTTAATGAAAAAAAATAATGCTATTATTGGAGGAGAAGGAAACGGTGGGATCATTTACCCAGAATTGCATTATGGGCGTGATAGCTTGGTGGGAGTTGCTTTATTCTTAACTCATTTGGCCAACAAAAAAATGAAAGTTTCTGCGTTACGTGCTTCGTATCCTGAATATTATATGAGCAAAAACAAAATTGAGTTGACACCACAAATTGATGTAGATGCTATTTTGGTTGCCATGACTGATAAGTATAAAAATGAGGATATCACTACAATAGATGGAGTAAAAATTGATTTTGCTTCTGAATGGGTGCATTTGAGAAAATCCAATACAGAACCTATTATCAGAATTTATACGGAAGCGCCTTCACAGCAAGCAGCCGATGTTTTGGCCTTGCGCATTATTGATGAAATTAAAGTGATTGCGGGAATCTAATCCGATTGCAAATAAAAATAAAAATCCCCTTTCTAAAAGAAAGGGGATTTTTTTATCTGCGATGTTTCCATCTTTTGTGTGTCCAAAAGTAAAATTCAGGTGCCTCTAGTATTTGTTGTTCCACTTCTTTAAGATATGCATCTGTAATTTCATAATCAGGTATTGATTTAGGATCAGTAGCAATTGGAACAAAAGTGGCCTCATAATAGCCTCTTTTTATTTTTTTTACTTTGGCAAAAACCACTTCTAAATCATAGCGTTTGGCTAACATTTCGGCTCCAGTGTGAACAGGAACGGTGATGCCCATAAATTGCTGCCAGTGAAATGTTTTATGTACTTGAGGCGACTGATCGCTTGCTAAACCATAAAGACTTATGATCCTATTTTTTTCATTATCATTAATTAAGGCAATGGTATTATCGGTTGTAACTAACTCTGATTTAAACTTAGATCGAATGGCTCTCACTTTGGCATCAAAGTATTTGTTATTTACTTTTTTATACACTCCATAACATTTGAAAGAAGTACTCTCGTTAATGGACAATAACCATTCCCAACTAGCGTAATGAGCTGCTAATAAAATGATGCTTTTGTTTTTTTGTTCGTATTCTTTGAGCAATTCAATATTGGTGATTTTGAATCTTTCTTTCATTTCTTCTGAAGAAATAGACATGGTTTTTATCATTTCTAAAAACATATCGCACATATGATGGTAGAATTTTTTTTCTATCAACAAACGTTTTTCTTCACTTAAATGCGGTAATGCAATTAATATGTTGTTTCGAACTATTTTTTTTCGGTAACCAATAATGTAATATACCAGAATATAGATACAATCAGAAAACCAATAAAATAATCGAAAAGGTAACTTTGAGATAATCCAAAGAAAAGGGAAACTAATACTATAAATCAAAAATTGCATGCGGTAATTTTTTACAAATATAAATCAAAATAATTGTTGAAATATAAATAAGAACCAGAACAACTGCAATTTGGCTGAATTACTATCTTTACCATTCACTAAAATGGATACATAATGAATATACTTTTGATTGTAATCATAGCTGTTACAGTTCTAATTAGCTATAAAGGATTTAACGATCTTTCTTTTTTTAGAAAATTTGAATTCCATGTTGGGAGCATTCTGAAAGGAGAGCAAATCAGAATGATTTCTTCGGGCTTTTTACATGTCGATATGGGGCATTTATTTTTTAATATGGTAACGCTTTGGTTTTTTGCTCCCTTGGTTTTAGCCTATTTAGGAAACTGGACTTTTGTACTAGTTTATATGGGAAGTTTAATTTTCGGCAATTTGTTGACTTTACTTTTTAATAAGAACAACTATAGTTATCGAGCTGTTGGTGCTTCTGGAGCGGTCACTGGGGTTTTATACTCAGCCATTTTGTTACAACCCGATATGATGTTAGGGCTTTTCTTTGTAATTCCTATACCAGCCTACCTATTTGGTATTTTGTATTTGCTGTATTCTATTTACGGAATGAAATCGCAAAATGACAATATTGGACATTCAGCTCATTTTGGAGGTGCAGTTGGAGGGTATGTTATTACATTAATTGAGCAGCCTCAATTACTAATCGATCATACTGAAATGGTTGTATTATTGACAATTCCAATTATAGTGCTGTTTGTTTTGCAGCGATTAGGAAAGTTATAATTGTTTCCAATAAAAAAGTCCCGACATACATCGGGACTTTTTTGTGGGGAGAGCAGGATTCGAA
>DFXW01000012.1 GCA_002382495.1 Flavobacterium sp. UBA4098 | reverse complement strand
TACTAAATGCTTAAATAAAAAAGGGGCGACGCAAATGTTACCCCTCTTATTACCACTAATTAACAAAATGTAATCAACCTAACTTATATATTTCTTTAATAAAGTTAACGCTAATTCTCTAACATTATCTCCATTTGACTCTTTATAAATTTTGTACGCTATTGTAATCATTCTCCCTGATTCCATCATGTCCATTGGTGCCCTTTCATCTTTCATTAAAGGTTCCATGTAAAATTTAAGCATTGTTATTCTTGCTACTGTACCTTCAGCATATCTGATAGGCTTAGGATATTGCCTAGAAATTTTTTCAATTTCCTTCCATGTAGCTACACTAATGCCGTCTATCATTTCACTATTTTTTTTCATTTGTCTTTGTTTTGCTTAGTTCATCAATTAAAGCATCTGCAAATTTTACAGCATATCCTGCAAATTCTTCTCTACTATTCGGTGATTCGTTATCGGTTAACAATCCTTGCAATGCCATTGCTGCGAAATATTCGCGTTTAGTTAAACCTGCATTAATAATATATCCTTCGTCGCTTATTAAAGGAAATGCGGGCCCTTTTGCCTTTGTTTTCATATTTTGTTAATTTAATATATAGAATTATACGTTATTTCTGAAATTATAGGATGTCTATCTCTATTGTACCCAACAGTATAACGACTTAAACAACTTGAGCATTCAAAATACTTTGCCATACATTTTCCCCCATTTTCTATATGAGAATAAAAAGAATCATCTTTAACTTCTCCGTCACAAACTGGACATTTATCAAACAGATATTTTTTAAATATCAAATCATGAGTATATTCCCTTTTCTCAGGCATTATTTTTTCCCTTGAATTATCAACACAATTTTCGCACCATTGTCCGAAATCCATATCATTGCTTTCGGATTTGCAATTTTCACATATATAAATCATCTTTTCATGTAATTTTTAGCCTGTAAAGCAAGGGTAAAACAATCTATTTCGTCTTGACTTATTTTGGCGGTTTTAAAATTTGGTTCAAATTTGTAGCCTTCATTCTGAAAGACTTTCATAAATGATATTTTTGTCCATTTACTCCCTTTTTGTAAAGGTGAAATATTATAAGCTTCACATCCATTTTCTTTAATCCATTCGTAGGCTATTCTCGAAGCGGCTTGGTTCATGCCTACATTACGGGACATCTTGGAAAGAATAGCGCGATTAATAGAATTGTGAAAAGTTAAATTTTGAAGGCTGGAATCTTCCACGAGTATAACCGGGTGTTCATATTGTTTCCACTTTGTAACATCAAGGATAAAATCTACAAATCTTTTGTACTTTTTAAATTCAACCTCTTTGTTTGGCTTAATAAAGCAAGCTGCCATACCGTTTAATCTAATGGCAGGGTCAACTCCTATATATGTTTTCAAAATAGCGATAATTGATATGAGGTAATATTTCTTCTAATGTTTTTAGGTGCTTCTTCATTGGCATTCTTAACAATAATTTTACGCCTTCTACGCTTTATGATTTTTGGCTCATTAATACCGTAGGCTTCTACTCCTTTGTCAACGAAATTAATTTCTAAAAGATAGCCAAAAACTATAATAGTTCCAACAAATAAAAACATAGTTATAAATTCCCCACTTTCGTAGTGTTCTTGCAATCCAAAGAATATTTCTATTAAAGCCACAATAGTCGCGCCTAAGGCTATTTTAGGTGGGTAAGTACTTCTACCTTTAGTCGGGTTTAAAAAGTCCATGAAAACGACGGCAAATCGCCCTAACTGAAGAATAGAGGCTGCTATGATAGCCAACCAAAAATCTAAGGGTAAAAATATCGCAGTCAGATAGGCGTTTATGCCATACGTCAAAAGGATAGTTATCAGCATGATAGTAGGAATGTTATCCGATATACTTTCAAATGTCCATTTGAATTGGGTGTTAGTGAAATTCTTTTCCATTTGTTTTTTGTTTTTTTTGGTTTAAAATTGATTGTATTCTTTCTTCAAAGGAAAATTATCCCTTTTGATTTGCCAGTATTCAGCCATTAATGACGCTCTAAATTTGTAATCGGTGTCGGTGTGATACCCTGATTTATAAACACATTTACAAATTGATTCGTAAAGTTTAATCCCTTTAATCCTGTAATTTGCCTTTTTGCAAGCCGCGTACCTTCCAGAATTTAAAACACCTGCCCATAACTCCATGCCTTCTTCGGTGGTTTCGGCACTCATAAATTTTGCCCTGATAAACTTGTTTTTACCTCTAATAACTTCGCGTGTTTTGTAAGTCACATAGTCATGACCTTTAAGAGCCTTGACACCTCCAGCGTTGGCGTGTTTGCGCCACAATTCAGTTTCAACTCCCTGAGACGTTGCCTCAATGATAAAGAAACTATAAATCATTGATACAGGGAAATCGGTTAAAACGTGAACGTTCATTAACATTGATTCGTAGCAATAAGCAAGGTATATACGACGAAGCTTTGCCAGGTCAACTTTTGCAAGGTTACGAAAACCTTTACCTTCCAATGTTTTTCTAAGTTCTTCTCCTGATAATTTTCTAACCTCCCAGCCGTATGAACGAGATCCGTAGGCGCTTTCATTTATTTCTTTTTTTTCATCTTTGCCCTGGATAGTAAGGGACGTTATTTTATGAACGTAAACGGTATCATGCTTAATTACGGGAATAAAAGAAGTGTAATTGTAATTCGTGTTTATTGGTGAATAAATCAACCCAACAACAAAAGCTACTCCAATGCTAGCGGCTACCTGATAAGGCAGTCTTTTATTTTGTGGGACGTATGTCTCGATAATTGGCTCTTTCATGATTATTAGATTACTGGTTCCGCGTAGAAATAACCTCCATCATACTCAATGCTTTCGTCATTAGCATCCGCAATAACGTTTCCGTCGCAATCCTTTACAAGTCCTCCGTATGTAAATTCATCCTCAGGGAAATAATTTTGATTTAGCATTTTTTCGTAAAATATTTCAACAGCATGACGCTTAGAATAAGCTGCAATTTCTTGACATAAATCTTGATACTTTTTTGCGTTACCGAAGTACATAACTGAATAAATTTGCTTTTCCATTTGTTAAAATTTAGTGGTAAAAAATAGGGCAGCTAACAAACTGCCCTTTTTATTTTATTTAATTTTCCTCTATAAATTCGCAATAAAGATTTTCAAAATCATTCCATGCCTCATCAGTCATATATTCAATTTTGAATTGTTTTTCATCTTCTTTTATAACCCTTGCTTCACAAAAAATTGAACCATCTTGATTTATCATAAACCATCCAGTTAAGCCGTTTATCCTTGTTGCTGTAGGATTAAATAATCCAGAGTTATTACTGTAAAAACTAATTGCCCATAAACATTTATCCATGTTATCATGGATAGTATTTCCAACCCATTTAGTTTGAGCTATTTTTTTAAGTGCCTTAACTCTGGCGTTGTTTTCTAAAGTTTGCGCTATTGTTGCCATTTTGTTGTTGTTTTAGTGGTAAAAAATCGTTTCCTTGTTTCGATAAGTAAATTTACAAAACATTATTTATAAAAAAAAATATTTATGTATTTATTTAAAAAAAAATCCCATACCGAATGATATGGGATCAAAAACAACACTTTTAACAACTAATTACTCACCAAACTTACTTATCGTAATTTCTTTATCCGGTACCTCAATCTTTAGCTTCTTAAAATTCTCTATCGCTTCTTCAACTGTAGGAGCTTTGGTGATTATTCTACCTGACTTCCATTTAATTTCATAATACATTAGTACCATTTTTTTAAGGTGTCAATAATAAAGTAAATGGCATAAAATAGCGTTAATAATCCTCCAGCGGCTACAATGAGGAGTGCTATTTCTTTAGTTAATTTTTGTTTTTCATTTTCCGTCAACATGATTTTTTAGCTTTTTGTTTTTTACGATACTCGGCTTGATAAGCCTTAATTTCATCTTTATGTTTTTCTCGATATTCGGCTCTTTTGGCTAATAGCCTTTCACGATGTTCAGCGTAATAAATACCACTTATTACATATTTTTCTCTTTGCTTTTTTCTATATTCAGCCTGATAGGCTTTATCTTTATCTGCATTTTTTTGACGGTATTCAATTTTTTTTGATAAAATTTTATCTCTATTTTCATAGTAATAAACTTTATACTTTTCGCTTCTTTCTTTAAGTTGTTCTGGCGTTAAATTGCTATTTCTTTGCTTGTTGTACTCTTGCATTTTAAGCCTTCTTTTTTCTTTTTGGAAACGGCTTAAATTTTTTCGATACATTTCATTATAAGCTTTCTTTCTTGCTTTTTCTTCTTCCTCCGTCATGGCTATTTGTTTACTAAATAATAAATCAAATCGGAAAATAGACCTAAACCAGTCAATACAGCGACGAAAAACCATATATAAAAATTTAGTTCGTGTAATTTGTCTCTTTGCTTTTCTGTCATGGCTATTTGTTTAAATAGTTTTTTGAGGCAACTGGATCACTTCCCTGATTTTTATACTTCGCATCGGCTTTTGAAGCATAATCAGTGTAAGGCATTTCTGAAATGTCGTGGTAGCAGATTTGTGCTATTTTCATGCCAGGGTAAATCTTTACTGGCTGGATACAAGCCAGTTCCAATGTCCAGTGTCCTTTAAATCCCGTGTCTCCAAAACCTGCGGTTATGTGAACAAATAAACCTAATCTTCCTAAACTCGATTTGCCCTGAATAATTGGAACATGGCGAAGTGTCTCCGTATATTCGACCGTGGAGGCAAGATAAAGAATACCTGGTTGCAAAATCATTCCTTCATCGGGAATAATAATATCCACCGTTTGAGGCTTTTTCCTGACGTCAAGAACATGGTCAGTGTACATTA
>DFXW01000042.1 GCA_002382495.1 Flavobacterium sp. UBA4098 | reverse complement strand
TTTTATCATCGGGTTGGTGATAGGGATTATGAGGTAAAGTAGGACAAAAATACAGGAAGAAAGGATTGTTTTTATTGGCTTCAACAAACGCTAATGCTCTATCTTTAATGATATCTGCGCTATAAGCAGATATCATTAAAGATAGAGCATTAGCGTTTGTTGAAGCCAATAAAAACAATCCTTTCTTCCTGTATTTTTGTCCTACTTTACCTCATAATCCGTATCACCAACCCGATGATAAAACATTAGAGTATTATGCCAAAAAAACAGGATTTCCGATAGGAGATGCTCATTCAGAAGATTTCAGTGTTCCTAAATATGCGGCATTAACTTCGAGATTAGACCAAGAAGTTGGCGAAATTGTAGCCAAATTAAAAGAACTGAATCTATTGGATGACACTTTAATCATTTTTGCAAGTGATAACGGATCGGCACTTACCAAAGAACAAGATAGTTATCTGCGTACTGGTGGAGATTTAAGAGGAAGAAAATCTGAAGTGTATGAAGGCGGAATTAAAAGCCCTTTAATTGCTTTTTGGAAAGGGAAAATTATTCCTGGAAGCAGTAGTAATCATATCTCCGCTTTTTGGGATTTCTTGCCTACTTGTGCAGAGATTGTAAAGGTGAAAACACCAGAAAATATTGACGGAATTTCTTATTTACCTACACTATTAGGAAAAACGGACAAGCAAAAACAACACGATTATTTGTATTGGGAACGTAGCCAAAGTCAAGCCATTAGAAAAGGGGATATGAAGGCAGATATTGTTTACGATAAGGCAACCCAAAAACAAAATATTGAAATTTACAATCTTGCCAAAGATCCTTTTGAAAAAAATAATTTAGCCGAAACAATGCCAGAATTCAAAGCAGAGTTTTTAAAAATAGCGCAAACCGCCAGAGTAGAATCTGAAATTTTTCCTTTAGTAAAAAAAGCAAAAAAAGCAAAGGTAAAAACACATTAATCAATGAAAATCAAATATATAGTTTTAAGTTTTTTAGCTTTTACCATAAGTTTTAAAAGCAGTAGTCAAACGAATAATAAAACAGTAAAACCGAATATTGTTTTCATCTATTTAGACGATTTAGGATATGGCGATTTAAGTTGTTATGGAGCAACCGAAATAAAAACACCCAATATTGATGCTTTAGCCAATGGAGGAGTTCGTTTTACAAATGGATATGCCACTTCGGCAACCTGTACCCCAAGTCGGTATGGCCTGCTTACCGGGGTTTATCCTTGGAGAAATAAAGACGCTAAAATTCTTCCGGGTTCAGCGCCATTATTGATTGGTAAAGAGCAACTCACCATCCCTAAAATGTTAAAAGAAAAAGGATACCAAACTGCCGTTGTTGGCAAGTGGCATTTGGGTTTAGGAACAGGAATTGTAGATTGGAATCAACAATTAGATGCAGGTCCTAATGATGTAGGTTTTGATTATTCTTATATTATGGCCGCCACGCAAGATCGAGTTCCTACTATTTATATCGATAATGGTAAAGTAGTAAATCTAGACAGCAAGGATCCCATTTCGGTAAATTATGATAAAAATTTTCCCGGTCAACCCACAGGAAAAGAAAATCCTGAATTGCTTTCTATGAAATGGCATCATGGTCATAACAGTTCGATTGTAAACGGTATTCCACGAATTGGTTATGTTTCTGGTGGAGCTAGTGCCAATTGGAGTGATGTTGATTTAGCAGATGATTTCTTGGCCAAAGCACAAACCTATGTAAAAACACATAAAGAAAATCCGTTTTTCCTGTATTATGCTTTAAATCAGCCACACGTACCTCGTACTCCTAACCCTAGATTTGTTGGAAAATCAGGCATGGGACCTCGTGGAGATGTTATATTGGAAGCGGATTATTGCGTGGGCGAAATCATAAAAACTTTAAAAGAAGAAGGGGTTTTAGACAATACTTTAATTGTGTTTTCAAGCGATAATGGGCCGGTATTGAATGATGGCTATTATGATGATGCTGTTGAAAAACTGGGTAATCATAAACCAAATGGTCCTTTGCGTGGCGGAAAATACAGTTTGTTGGAAGCTGGTACACGAGTGCCGTTTTTCACCTATTGGAAAGGGCAAATTAAGCCTCTAGTTTCAAATGCTTTGGTATGCCAAATTGATTTATTGGAATCCATTGCCAAGTTGGTCAATGTTGAAGTTAAAAGTACAGACAGTCAGGAACTTTTAGATGTTTTTACAGGTAAAAGCGCTAAAGGAAGAACAAACTTGGTTATTGAAGCCAACACTAAAACAGCTTTTCGACAAGGTGATTGGATGATGATTCCGCCTTATCCTGGCGATGCAATTCTGGAAGAAGTTAATATTGAAATGGGAAATGACAAAGAGTTTCAATTGTATAATTTAAAGAAGGATATCGGTCAAAAAAATAATCTTGCCAAAGCCCAACCCAAAAAATTGAAAGAATTGATGAAAAATTTCGAATTGATTCGGGGGAACAGTTATAAAAATGTGGAAAAAATAGAATTGAAATAACAATGAAGAAAAAATCTATTTTTTTAGTACTAATTACGTTATTCATTTGTTTGAAAGCCATTAGTCAAGGTAGCTTAAACAATAGCGAATGCGCTACACTTAATCCAGAAAACTTTAATAAGGTGATTGATGGAAAACAAGTGGGTTTGTTTTTTCTAAAAAATAGAAATCTAACTGCCGCCATTACTAATTATGGTGGTCGCATTGTTAGTCTTTGCGCTCCAGACAAAAACGGTCAAAAGGACGATGTAGTTTTAGGTTTCAAAAGCATTGACGATTACTTAAAGGCTACTGGCGTATATCATGGTGCTATTGTTGGAAGGGTAATCGGTAGAATTGCTAATGGAAACTTTGAACTAGACGGAATAACGCAATCTCTTCCTATAAATAATGGTGCCAATCACCAACATGGAGGATCCAATGGTTTTCATAATCAAGTTTGGGAGGTAAAAACGGTTACAGATAGTTCTCTTGTATTGTCTTATATTTCTGTTGATGGAGAAATGGGATATCCTGGGACTCTAGAAGTTGAAGCAACGTATCAGTTAACTTCAAATGATGAATTGACCTTGAAATTGTTGGCTACAACAGACAAAACAACTATTGTAAATTTGACCAATCACGCTTTTTTTAACCTTTCTGGCGAAGGAAATGGAACTATTTTAGACCATGTTTTAACGATCCCGTCCAATTATTTTTGCGCCGTGAATACCGACAAAATTAAAACAGGAGAGATTCTAAAAGTTGCCGAAACACCATTTGATTTTAGAAAAGGAAAACCCATTGGTAAGGACATCATTTTAGAAAATACTAATGAACAGCTGAAAATTGGCATGGGTTATGACCAAAGTTATGTCTTAAAGAAAAAACAAAGTGCTAAAATTGTATTAGCGGCTACGGTTGTTGATCCAAAAAGCGGACGAAAATTAGAAGTTTTGACTACTAATTTGGGTTTGCATTTTTTTAGTGCCAATTTTTTTAAAGGTAACGATATTGGAAAAATGGGGAAACCATTTAATTTTAGAGAATCATTTGCACTAGAAACCCAAGACTATAATTCTCCAAATCAAAAAACATTTCCAACATTGATTCTCAAACCTGGTGAAAAATATGAAACGTACACTGTTTACCATTTTTCATCTGTAAAAGAGTTTTAGTTTTGTCATAAAATTTGTATTTCCTAAAGATAAGAGAATCCTTAGTAAAAAATAACCAGTAGTTTAGATAAAAAAGCCTATGATGAACGTTTCTTTTAAAGTTTATATTTCCACAATCCTTCTTTTTGGAGGGATGAAATCTTATGCACAAATATTCCACTCTTCAGAAAATAAAACTATAAGCAAACCGGCCGATACTACAAAATCTTGTTGTACAACCGCTATTCCAAATCGTTATAAATCCAATTCAAATTCCACAGCTCCCGAAGGCATGGTATGGATTCCCGGAGGAGTATTTAGTATGGGGGGCGACAATAATCAAGCGCGCCAGGATGAATTTCCGAAACATTCCGTTGAACTGAATGGGTTTTTTATGGATGCTACAGAAGTGACCAATTCACAATTTGCACAATTTGTAGCCGCTACCGGTTATATCACCACGGCTGAAAAAGATATTGATTGGGAGGAAATAAAAAAGCAAATGCCCGCAGATACCCCTAAACCGGATGCGCAAACTTTGAAAGCAGCTTCCTTGGTATTTGTGCCAACGGTGGGTAAAGTTAATTTACAAGATTACGGTCAATGGTGGAATTGGTCGCATGGCGCCAATTGGAAACATCCCAGAGGAATTGGTAGTGACATTGTCGGGAAAGATGACCTTCCCGTTGTTCATGTCAGTTGGGACGATGCAAATGCATATTGTAAATGGGCAGGGAAAAGATTGCCTACAGAAGCAGAATGGGAATATGCGGCAAGAGGCGGTTTAGAAAATAATATTTTCACTTGGGGAAATCAAAAAGTAGATGAAGGTAAAATTCATTGCAATTATTTTCAGGGAAGTTTTCCCTATAAAAATGATGGCGTTGATAATTTTACCGGGGCAGCTCCCATAAAATCATTTGAGCCCAATGGATACGGATTATATGATATGGCTGGAAATGTCTGGGAATGGTGTTCTGATTTATATCTTAATTCGTATTACGATGAATTTGAGAATGTAAAACTGGCGAAGAATCCTCAAGGACCTACAAAAAGTTTTGATCCAGACGAGCCTTCTGTTCCCAAAAGAACAATGCGTGGCGGTTCTTTTTTATGCAATGAATCATATTGCAGCGGTTATAGAGTTTCGGCAAGAATGAAAAGTTCAGCCGATTCTTCAATGGAACATTTGGGATTTAGATGCGTAGCTGACAAATAGTAACGAATCATCAATCAAACCTCATAGTTATGAGGTCAAATTCGGGAGACGTTGCACGGCAGTTCGCATGGAAGTGTTCGGGCTACGGGAAATCGTATTGCCCTCTATTTTCTTGCGTGGAGTATGGGCCAGAAGTTTACGCCATCTGTGGTATTGTTGTTTTTCTCTTAGGTAGGCTAAGAATGTAATTCCGCGCTAGCCAGTATCTGTAAGGTGATCTATCCGAGTGGTCAGGTTTTTCATCCAAACAGTATTAAAAAAGTAGCGTTTTATTTTTTTTATCAATATAAAGATTTATAACCGTTTTTAAGACTTAAGTTTTTTTTCTAATCGAATATACTAAACTATACAATTTTAACATACCACCAATACTATTTCTAGAAATGAGATTCACCTTTGTAATAATTTGCAGTTTTTTGTTTTTTCAATCCAATGCCCAAAATAGCAATTCCCAAAAAGCAATAGAGAATTACCTTGAGAGTTATTTTCAGTATGACAGGGAAATTATACACGTTCAATTCAATAAAAACAAGTATGTGAACGATGAAGACATTGCTTTTAAAGGATATATTACTAGCTTAAACAGTAGCCTATTAGCCCAAAACACGACTAATATTCAATTAGTAATTTATGATAGTCAAAAACAAATCATTCAAAAACAATTGCTTTTTGCCAATAAAGGTACTTTTGAAGGTGGTATTCATTTGGATGACAAATTCAAAGCTGGTAACTATTATTTTCATTTTTTCACCAATTGGATGCACAATTTTATAGAAGATGATTCTTTCTTGCAAACAATTGAAATTATAGATAAAAAGGAAATATATAATTTTGATTCGGAGGAACCCAATTGGGAAACAGCTGAAATTAGATTATTCCCAGAGGGGGGATTTTTAATAAATAATATAATGAATATTGTTGGCGTTAAGATTACAGATTGCCACCAAAAAGGAATTAAAATAAGTGATATAATAATAGTGGATTCTAAATCAAATGAAATTTCACGCTTTCAAACTAACCACTCGGGAAATGGTATTTTTTATATAAATCCAGACATAAAAGAAACGTATATTTTAAAAATAAAATCGGATAAAATAAATATTTCAAAACCATTACCCAGTATTCAAGAAACAGGGATTGTGATTAGTTATAACAATAATTTAAATGGACAAAATTTATTAATTAATGTCAAAACAAATGAGAAAGGGGTTGAATTATACCAAAATAAAAAATACGACCTCCTGATTCAACAAAATAAAAAAGCAATTTTAAAAGAAATAACCTTTAATAATAAACAAACCAATCAATTAGTCAATATAGATAAAAAATATTTATCAAACGGCGTTAGCAGTATTCGTTTGATTGATGAAAACTTAAATGAAATAACGGAACGTTTAATTTATAATTATGGTACAATTAAATCGGTTACTACACTTGAAGCAAGAACAATTGTTAATGATAGTATTGTATTATTAGGAAAAATGGATGGTAATTTAGCCAATATAAGCATTAGTGTACTTCCAGACAATACTGTTTGTGCTGATCAAAAAAGGACAATTATGGGTACTTTTTTACTCAATGCTTATTTAGAAAAGCCAGAAATAAACAATTATCCCTATTATGATATTGAAAATAAAAAGTGGAAAGAAGAGATGGAGATGTTAATGTTGAATCAAACCAAAAGTAAATACCAATGGAATAATATTAAGTCTAATCCCCCAAAAATAAATTATACTTTTGATAAAGGGGTTACCATTAGTGGGACGATAGATAAGGAGCTTAAACCAAATTCTAAATATAAAATTTTTCTTTTTTCCTTAAAAGACAATGTTTATGAAGAAACAACTATTGATGAACAAAATAAATTTAAGTTCGAAAACTTTTATGCCAAAGACTCCACCGTATTCATCTTGCAGATGATGGATATAAAAAACAAATCATTATATACTAAAATGACAACTATGGTTTCTTCCAATTCGTCACCAATGTATTTATCAATTCCGTTTGATAATTCAAATTGTCCAGTCCTAAAAAATCCAAACACAAATTTCACTTTTGCAGATTCAAAAACAGACTCCCCTATAAAATTAAATGAAGTGATATTGCAAAACAACTTCAAAAAAGAAACTCTTACCAATAAAGATAAAATGAGCATGAATGCGCAAGGTTATAAAATTGAAGAAGGACAACAAGGAACTGTTTTTGATTTTATAGGTAGACATGGTTATAGAACTGGAGTTGATTTCGAAACTAACGAAGCCTATATTAAAACTTCATATAATGCAAATTCTAGTAGTTCTCCAATGGTTTATGTTGATGATATTGAACAAACCGATTTTAATTTTTTATTCAATTTCCAACTCAGTGAGGTTGATGAAATATATATTGATAAATCCGGTTTTTCTGATAATTCTAGTAGAGGTGTTGGCACAATAAAAGTGTATTTAAAAAAAGGGGGGAGTAGTAACAAATATTTCAAGACCCAATACTCTTCAATGATTGTAACGAATGGCTTTGTTAAAAATATAGAATTTAAAAATTCCTATTTTGAAAACCAAAAAGAGTTTTTTTATTTTGGAACTTTAAATTGGACGCCAACTATAATGCTGAACGACAGCGGAAATTTTGAAGTTAAGTTTCCGAAAGGGAACCAAAAAGAAATTAAGATTCACATCGAAGGATTTACACCCGAGGGACAGCTTATTTCTGAAATAAAAAAAATAGCAGTTTTTTAAATACGCTACAGTACATCACTATTTTATTTTTACAAATTATAAAATATAAAAAAATAGATAAAATAGTATGCTTTTTTTGAAAAATTAAAATCTATTCGTTTTTTGTTTTTTTTTTGATAAAAAATAGAGCATACTTTATTAAATATTTTTGTTTAATCGTACTCAAATAAATAACATTTCAACCTTGTTTTTTTATATTTATAAAGGATGATGATTTGTTTTTTAATCTTTTTTATTTTATTAAATAATTTGTTGCAATTTTATTCATTTTTTTATGTAATTAAATGATTTTTAGGCTAATATAATTTTTTTATTTGACGTTAAGATGTTATATTTGTTAGGTAACACTAATAAATAATTTAAAAAAACATGTATGAAAAATCTTGACAAAATTTTTGTTGCTGTATTGATTTTTATGAGTTTAAATTCTCATTCTCAAGACAGTAAAAACCCTTGGGCAATTTCTTTTGGAGTTAATGCCATTGATACAAAAACCAGTGCGGGAGGAGGTAAAAATTGGCTTGACGGTCATATTTCTCAACCTTTTGACGTAAAGGATAATTGGAATATTATGCCTACTGTATCCTATGTTGGAATATCTAAATATATTAAAGACAATGTAACTTTTGGAGTTGCTGGATATATAAATAAAATGTCCAAATTTGTAAGTTTTAATCCTGCAGCTTTAGGTCATGATTCTAGAGGCTTCGTGGTTTCAAATCCTGGGGATTTAACCTATTACGGAATTGATGCAACATTTAGATATACTTTTCAATCTGCAATTAAATCTAAAATGATTGATCCCTCACTTTCTATAGGGGGTGGATATAATTTTCTTAAAGGATCCAGTTTTGGAACAATAAATCCTGGACTTGGAGTAACAATATGGTTTTCAAAACATATTGGTTTAGAGTTAGCAACTAAATACAAAAAATCTTTTGAAGATAGAATTACTAATGGTATGCCTTATGCGCCATCTTTTTTTCAACACACTGCAGGTTTAGTTGTCAAATTAGGTGAATCCCCTTCGGAATAATCATTTAAGTGAATTTTATATACTTTTTTCAAAAGTGCTATATTAATTTATAGCACTTTTTTTGTTTCGGTTTATTTATAAGGGAGGTTTTATAGTTGGTTTTTTTATAAGAACTATAAGGTATTTTTATAGCTTAAGTTATTTTTTATATTACTTTCAAAATAGATAGTTTTCAATTTTATCAAGACAAATTATTTTTATAAAAAAACCTCCAACATGAAATATGAAGGAGGGTTAAATACAAAAAAACAAACCACTTATTTATTGTATTTATTTTATTTTTTTGAATTAGTATTCAGTAATTACTAAAATGTACTTTAATCATTGTACTATAAATTACAATAGTTCTATTTTAAATTACAATTGAAATACCTTATCAACCATTTTTATGTGTTATTAAATTCTTCTTTGAATCCAGAAACTAATACCGGATCATATCTAAACTCTTTATTAAGAATTGTATAAATTGAAAATAACTAGTTTATAAATGTTTTATATGCTTTAGCATTAATTATTTCTACCAGAATATAGAATATAACGCTACCAATATTCCTGTTATAAATATACTTCCTGCTAAAAATGCGCTGTTTACTTTAAACATGGATGAATCTATTTCTAAACCATTTGTTTTTATTCCTCGTTTTTGGTCAATTATACTTATGACTATCATCAAAAGCACACAGATTACAAAAACAAAACCCATACGGTCTATAAATGGAATTTCATATATACTTGATCCATTTTCTTGAGGAATTAGTACTGAAAATCCAGTGGAGTGCAAAAACTCTAAATTTACATATTGAGGTAAGAACTTGAAAATTACAGATAATACAAATCCTCCAATTGTAGCAAACATCGCTGCATTAGAACTAGTTTTCTTCCAGAAGAATCCCATTATAAACATGGCAAAAACACCTGGGCTCACAAATCCGGTATATTCCTGGATAAATTCAAATCCACCTTTTTTATCAATTCCTAAATGCGGAGCAATTATAACTGCTAAAAGCATAGCTACTAAAACAGTTAGTTTACCAACTCTAACCATTTTCTTTTCACTAGCATTTGTGTCAATTTTTTTCTTAAAAATGTCCAAAGTAAAAATGGTTGATATACTATTAACTTTTCCTGCTAAAGAAGCTACAACAGCTGCAGTCAAGGCAGCAAATGACAATCCTTTTAATCCAACAGGTAATAAATTTAATAAAACTGGATAAGAGCGGTCTGGATTTAAAACTCCGTCAGGCCCAAGTAATTCGGTTTGCAATCCACCTTTTGTATAAATGACATAAGCGGCAATTCCAGGTAAAACAACAATAACAGGCATTAATAATTTTAAAAATGCTGCAAATAAAATACCGCTTCTGGCAGTTTTTAAGTCAGCACCCAGCGCTCTTTGAGTAATGTATTGGTTACAACCCCAATAATTTAAATTTACGATCCACATTCCACCGAGTAAAACACTAAGTCCAGGTAAGCTAGGGAAGTTAGGACTATCTTTTTTGAAAATCATATGAAAATGATCACCAGATTGATTCAACATATAGTTAAATCCATTTATCATTCCGTGTTGCCCATTTAGTTCAGCTACTTTATCTAAAGCTAAATATGTAGTAACCAGACCTCCAAAGATTAAAAAAACTACTTGAATAACATCGGTATATCCAATAACTTTCATACCACCCAATGCAATAATAATTGCAAAGAATGCTAATCCATACATGCATAAATCCAAATTAATACCTGATATACCATTTACTGCTAATGCACCTAAATAAAGAATGGAAGTTAAGTTTACTATTACATATAGTAATAACCAAAAAACGGCCATAATCATGGCAATATCTCCATTATATCTTTCTCTCAAAAATTGAGGCATTGTAAAAATTTTATTCTTCAAGTAAACTGGAATAAAAAAAACAGCAACAATAATTAATGTTAATGCAGCCATCCATTCATAGGTAGCGATAGCTAATCCCATTTTGAATCCATTTCCAGACATGGCAATGAATTGCTCTGATGAAATATTTGATGCAATTAAAGAGGTTCCAATAGCCCACCATGTTAATGAACCTTCAGCTAAAAAATAATCATGTGAAGCTGAGTTTGTAGCGGTTTGCTTCCTTTTGTAAATCCAATAGCCATATCCAGACACTATAAAGAAGTATACTAGGAAGACCATGTAATCAGCAAGATGTAATGTGTTCATAAAATGATTTTTGTTAATTAAATAATTTATTTGGTTACTATGAAAAATAAGATGAATACAATTAAAATTTATATAATGTTAGTTATTTCTAACTTTTTGTTCCCATTTCCAAGCACTTTCTATTGCCTCATCTAAAGAGGATTTGGTTTTCCAACCTAGCACTTTATTTGCTTTTTCTGTACTAGCATAAGTTTTGGTTACATCGCCTTCTCTTCTTTTAGTTATAGAATATGGAAATGGTTTTCCACTTGCTTTTTCAAAGCTAGAAATGACTTCAAGTACGGAGCTTCCAACTCCAGTTCCAAGATTGAATATTTCTACAGGGTCTGTATTTTTATTTTCTAAAAGTCGTTGTAAAGCTACTACGTGTGCATTGGCTAAATCGACCACGTGAATATAATCACGAATACAAGTGCCATCTTTTGTTGGATAATCGTTACCATACACCATCAATTCACTTCGTAAACCCATACCAGTTTGTGTAATAAATGGCACTAAATTTTGAGGTACACCAATTGGTAATTCCCCAATCTCAGCAGAAGGATGTGCTCCAATAGGATTGAAATAGCGAAGTAAAATAGCATTTATATTACTAACTTTTGAAACATCATTTATAATTTCTTCTCCAATCTGTTTGGTATTTCCATAAGGTGACATTGCAGGTTTTATAGCTGCATTTTCGTCAATTGGCATTACATCAGCTTGGCCGTAAACTGTACAAGAAGAACTGAAAATAAAATTTGCTTCAGGTTTTTGTTGCAATTCTTGTAAAACATGAACTAAAGATAAAATGTTGTTTTCATAATACAATAAGGGGTTAGATACACTTTCTCCAACCGCTTTTGAAGCGGCAAAGTGTATCACTCCATTAATGTCGTTGTTTTTCTTAAAAAATTCTAGTACAGCTATTCTGTTTCTTAAATCTATTTTTTCAAAACTAGGGGCTTTCCCAGTAATAGCAGTAATTCCTTTCAAAACATCTTCTGATGAATTTGAAAGATTATCAATAATTACAACTTCAAATCCTTTGTTTTGTAACTCTACAACTGTATGAGAACCAATATATCCAAGCCCTCCTGTTACTAATATTTTCATTGCTTAGTTGTTTTATAATGTGTGTCAGATAAATCTCTTAGCATTTGAGCACTTTTTTCAGCGGTAATATCTCGTTGGGATTCACCCATCATTTCGTAGCCTACCATGAATTTTTTAATAGTAGCTGAACGTAATAAAGGCGGGTAAAAGTGCATATGAAATAGCCATTCAGGATGCGATTCTCCATCAGTTGGCGCCTGATGAATTCCTGAAGAGTATGGAAATGATGTTTCAAAAAGATTATCGTATTTAGCCGTTAGCTGTTTCAGAAGTATAGCGAATGCCGCCACTTCTTCATTATTAAAATCCGTAATTTTAGTTATATGACGTTTGCAAATTATCATTGTTTCGAATGGCCAAATAGCCCAAAAAGGAACCAAGGCAACAAAGTGTTCGTTTTCAATAACAATGCGTTCTTTTGCCTCCAATTCACTAGCTAAATAATCCAAAAGTAAGTTGCTTTTGTTTTTATCAAAATAGGATTTTAGACTATTTTGTGTTTTTTCAATTTGTGTTGGTAAAGAAGATTGTGCCCAAATTTGTCCATGTGGATGGGGGTTGCTACACCCCATTACACTTCCTTTATTTTCAAAAATTTGTACATAATTGATATAATCTATATTTCCTAAATCTGAATATTCTTTTTGCCAAGTTTTTATGATATCTTCAATTGTTGGCAAATCCATTTCGGGTAATGTAATATTATGTTTGGGGGAGAAACATACTACTCTAGCAATACCTCTTTCAGGTTTAGCTATAAAGAATGGATTCATTACACTTTTGTCAAAAACAATTTCCTCTTGTTTTAATGCCGCAAAATCATTTTCAAATACGAATGAACTATTATATTTCGGATTAACTTCACCATTAGCACGAACATTACCCGGACATAAGTAACAAGTAGGGTCACATTCTGGTCTGTCATCATCAGCAACAGCTTCATTTTGTCCTTGCCAAGGTCTTTTAGCTCTATGAGGTGAAACTAAAACCCATTCATTAATTAATGGATTAAAGCGTCTATGTGGATCTTCGTTAATTTCAAATCTTTTCATTCTAATTATTATAAAGTGTTGTGCCGTTATTTATTTTAACGTCATAAATTTTTAATTCGATATCAAATGCCTCCCTATATAATTTAGATAGCTTTGATTTTATAACTTCTTCTTCTCCTTTTTTTATTAAGTTTATAGTACAACCTCCAAAACCTCCGCCCATTAATCGCGAACCAATTACAGCATTCTCTTTTTTTACGGTATCTACTAAAAAATCCAATTCATTACAACTAACTTCATATTCCAAGGATAATCCTTCATGAGTTTCAAACATTAATTTTCCTAATTCTTCCATTTGACCTTTATCCAATGCTTCACAGGCTTTTATAACCCTGTTGATTTCTTTAACTACATAACAGCATCTTTTATAAACCTCTGGACTCATTATATTTTTCATACTCAAAAGATGACTTTCTGTACAATCTCTAAAATTTTTAATTTCTGGAAAATTTGTTCTTAGCATTAAAATTCCTTCTTCACATTGAGATCTTCTTTGATTGTAGGCTGATACCATTAAAGAGTGTTTTACATTTGAATCGAATAATACTAATGAGTAATCACAAAAATTAGCATCGTGATAATCAAATTCTAATGTGCTACAATCTATTTTTAATACTTTATCTTTTAATCCCATTACACTCGAAAATTGGTCCATAATTCCACAGTTAATGCCAACCCAATGTTCTGCTTTTTGACCCATCAATGCAATTTCAATAGGTTTAATTTTCAAATCGAAAAGTTCGTTAATCCCAAAAAGAAATCCACATTCTAATGCTGCTGAAGATGATAAACCTGAGCCTTCTGGAATATTACTACTGAAAACACAATTAAAACCTTCAAAAACATATCCATTATTTTTTAATTGATTAATGACTCCTCGTAAGTAATTTGTCCAAATTTCATCTTCTAATTGAACAGTTTCATTTAAATTTATTTCAAACTCATCATCAAGATCAATCGCAATTATTTTTGAGGTATTAGTATTATTTTTCTCAAAAGCAAAACAAATAATTTTATCAATTGCAGCCGGCAAAACAAACCCATCATTATAGTCAATATGCTCACCAATAATATTTATTCTTCCTGGAGAAAGTACAGTTTTGGTAGGTATGGTGTCAAATTGTTCTTTAAAAAAAGCTACGGTTTTTTGTATTAAAATATCATTCATTATAGTATGTGTATGTGTTTTTCGTATGTTAGTTTTCTTTTATTCAAATTTAAATCTATAAATAGTTTTATGATAATAGCGTTCGCCTTTCTTTATTACGGCATTAGGAAAATTATCATGGTTGGGTGCATCAGGATAGTTTTGTGTTTCAAAACATATACCGCTTAAAGGATGATAATGGGCACCTTCTTTACCTTTAATTTTTCCGAAACAATTTCCACCAACATAAATATGAATTCCGGGTTGGTTTGTAATTACTTCCATTTTTAAATTATTTTTAGGGTTAAACAAACTTGCCGAAACAACATCTCCACTGTCGGCTATAACAAATGTGTTGTCAATAACAATAGGACATTTTTTGGGAACATTAAAATTGAATTCATGATCTGATAAATCAATAAAACTTCCTGTTGGAATATTATCTTTATTAGTTTCTAATAGAGTATTAGAAGCAACCATTAATTTTTGATTTTCAATCGTACTAGCATGTCCATCAAGATTAAAATAACTATGATGAGTTAAATTAATTATAGTATCTTCAGAAGAAATAGCATTATATTCAATAGCCAACTCATTTGATTCAGATAAGGTATAAGTTACCAGTACCTTAAGTTCACCCGGATAGTTTTCTTCATATGAAGGACTTGTATATTCTAAAGTTACTGATGAATTTTTAGTTGATTTTGAATCAATAATGATCCAGTTTTTTTGGCTAAAGCCCTCTTTTCCGCCATGTAAGGAATTCCTGTTATTGTTTTGAAATAATTGGTGTTGCTTGCCATCTAATTCAAAATTTCCATTAGCTATTCGACCAGCATATCGTCCTACAATCGATCCGAAATAAGGAGCCGAAGGTAGATCAAATGATTTTTTATAATTGTTAACAGTATCAAAACCTAAAACCACATCAATTTTCTCGCCACTTGGTAATGGAATTTTTAATGAAGTAAGACTTGCTCCAAAGTTAGAAATACTGATTTCTAAACCGTATTTGTTTGATAGTGTTGAATACGTTGGTTTTTTAATCGTATTTGATATATTATTCATATTAAGGCGCTTAATTTTATATAATTGGTTTTTTTTCTACAAAAAAAATAGGATTAACAAAAAACAAATTTAAATTTAAATTTGAAATTAATCATACTAGTACCTACTGGTTTTTTATTATATTGCTAAAAATTTCTGTTATGAAACTAATAAATATTGATCAAAATAGTAGTGTTCCTAAATACAAACAAATTATAGTGTCAATTGAGAAAAATATTGATAATGGAGTGTTGAAAAAGAATGACAAACTCCCCTCTATTAATAAAGTTGCTTTAGAGTTTACTCTTTCAAGAGATACTATTTTACTTGCTTATGATATATTAAAAAAAAGAGGAATTATTTACGCTATTTTCGGAAAAGGATATTACATTAGAAGTTCTGAAATACATATTAAACAAAGGGTTTTTCTACTTTTTGACGAACTAAATAGTTTTAAAGAAGATCTTTACAATTCTTTTATTTTACATATGGGTAAAGAGGCTCAAATTGATATTTTCTTTCATCATTTTAACACTAAAGTTTTTGAAAAACACATCAACGAAAGTAATGGAAATTATACTAAATATGTAATAATGCCTACCTATCTAGAAAATGCAGCGAAATTAATTGCAACACTTCCTAGTAAAGACGTTTATATTTTAGATCAGACTAATCCAGATCTGAAACAATACCCTGCTGTGTATCAAAATTTTAGAAACGATATTTATAATAGTTTAAAAAAAGGTAAAAATAGCCTAGAAAAATATAACAAATTAATTTTAATTTTTCCTGGATTTAGAGAACCAGTAGGTATGAAAGAGGGTTTTTTGAATTTTACAACAGATTTTAATTTTGAAAGCGAAGTAATAGTTGAATTTGAAAATTGGACTATTGAAAGAGGACAAGTTTTTATTATACCTAACGACAGGGATCTAGTTAAAGTACTCGAAAAATCCAAGCGGCAACAATTGGAACTCGGAAAAGATTTTGGTATTATTTCATATAATGAAACTCCTTTAAAGAAAGTAGTTGAAAATGGCATTACTACTATTTCAACTAATTTTGAAGACATGGGAAAAATAGTGGCTCAAATGATTTTAATTGGTCAAAATGAGAAAATAGAAAATAAATGTAACTTAATTATTAGGAATTCTTTGTAGTTAATTAAAAGTTTTTGATTTCTATATATAAGCTTATATTATTAAATTTAAATTGTTTTAAAACTCCAAACCTGTCCACTAGTTTCTCCGCCTTTGTTATCTTTTACTACAACTTTCCAATAATACAAAGTAGCAGCTTTTAAAGATGTAATATCAATAGAATTTGTCGTAAGTGCCGTTCCTACTTTTTGAGTTGGAGGGTTATCGGTATCTATATACACATAAAGAGACATAATTTAATTGGTATTAAATGAAAATCTTAAGGAACGACCTAAAACAAGGGTCTCGGGATGAAATCTTGGGATGAAGATTCAGGATGAAGGAGGTTCCGGGAGGAACCTCCGTAATCACTGAAAAGGAATAAAGTGGAGTCGCCGGGAATCGAACCCGGGTCCAAACAAGCAACTAAAGAGCTTTCTACAGGCTTATTTCCTGATTGAATTTTCGATGTTTTGCTAGGCCAGAAACAGCCACAAAACACTTAGCTTCTTTATTTTCGAAAATCGCCCGAAACCAACGAAAATCTAGGTTTATATTTACGATTCCCCTAGATCAAATGCTATAAACCAAAGCCTTTGAGGAGAATCCTGCTTTCCTACCTGGTAGGACGAGGCTAATCTTACTATGATTCAGATTATGCAGCAAGAGCGTAGTTTCCTTCGCCGTGTAAAAAGTGTGAAGCCTTTTATTAACGAGAATTACTTCAGTTCTCGACCTGCTTACTTTTCAATTCGACCTGCTGTCAAAACCAGTCGACCCCATTTCGATTATAGGAAAGTCAATAACTAACCCAAAAACCGAGTGGCAAAGGTAAATCATTTTAAGGGATAAAACGAATTGATTTGGGTATTTGAAATCGTAATTTCTATATGAGATTATTCGTCAGTATCTGTTTCAAAAGGGTAGTCTCCAAAAAGTGGCGCCACTTTTTTAACATTATAAGTGCTTTTATTCATTTTGTTTGATAAAGCAATTATGGTAACTTGTTCTTTAGGAAGTGTAATGTAAGCTGAAGTATTACCATGCCACCAACCGTTATGAAAATAAAAATTCTGACCTGTTTTCCAATTGATCATTCGGATACCTAAACCGTAATTTTTCTCCCCTTCTCTTTCATTGCTATAACCAACATGAACTTGTTTTGCCAATGCCGGCTCCAAGAAATCTTTTCTACTTCTAGCACGGTCAAATTTCAATAGGTCTCTTACGGTAGAATAAATATTTTTATCTCCATACACTTCGTCAAGGTAGTCTTTACCAATTTCTACTCGGTTAGTCTTGTACGAAGGAACAATTCGGTCTTTATCTTTTTCATAGTCAAAAACGAAGGTGTCTTTCATTCCAAGAGGTTTGAAAATCATTTCAGTCATCGCAGTTTTGTAGCTCTTTTTAGTTATTTTCTCTATGATCAGTGCCAACATGGCATAGTTGGTATTACAATAGGCAAAACGAGTATTAGTGCGTGATTCGAGTCCAATATCTTTGGTCGCCAAAAGCGTCAAAATATCTTGATTGGTCAAACGGTTATGGCGGTCCCAAACGCCATCATCCCGATCAGTGAAATAAGCATAATTACGCAATCCGCTACGGTGATTCAATAACATTCGGACAGTCACTTCTGGGAATGGAAATTCTTTTAAAATGGTATTGACTTTTTGATCTAATTTCAGTCGATTTGCATTAACCAGTTTTAATACAGCTGCCGCAGTTAACACCTTACTCACGGAAGCAATATGCAATGGAGTCGTGGGTGTTATACTATCTTTTTTGCTAAGATTAGCCAATCCATCGTATTTTTCAAAAACAATTTGGCCGTTTTTAGCTACCAGAAAAGCGCCATTTGCACTATTTCCTGGCCAATTTTTATTGTAAAAATGAGCGATTTTTTGTCGAGTAGATCTTACATAGGATTCACTCAGTTTTGGTTCCTCATTAGTTAAAGGTCTCATTTTAGGTAAGACGTTCTCGGGAAGTTCCGAATCTTTGATATCAGAATCAGTTTCGTTTTTACCGCAAGAGTTTAAAACAAGAGATAAAACCAGTATTTGTAGTATATTTGCCTTCTTAAAATAATTCATTTGTGTAGTGGTACTTGAATCACAAATATATTGATTCCATCGCTTTTAGGAAGGCTTTTTTCGAATATGAGGAATTATTTATCCACAACAAAATGTTATTAAAATGGTATTTAATTGGGTTTCAAGGAGTCTTATTTTAATTGGAATTAAAATTTAAGTCTAAATAGTATGATTTTCTAATTTATTAGAAAATTTAAAAGGTATAATTATAATAAATAATGAGTTTAAAATTCGGGATTGTAAAAGAATTAAATCAGGAATTAGACCGTCGAGTTGCTTTTTCTCCAACACAATTGGAGGAATTGAAGTTGCTTTATCCACAGTTGGAATTTCGAGTAGAATCTTCAGATAATCGAATCTTTACTGACGAAGAATATGAATCAAAAGGGATTACAGTTAGTAGTGATATTACAGATTGTGATGTTTTGATAGGAATCAACCCGATTGCTCCATCAATTGTAATTCTTGGCAAAGAGTATCTAATTGTTACGGATTTAATCAAGAAAGTGAATCCATTATTTACATTGGATGCTTTGACCAGTCTTGTAGGAACGTATAATGCTTTTCGTGCTTTCGGACTTAAATTTGAATTATTTAAATTACCTGTCATTGCTACTTTTTCAGATAAAACGTCATTGACATCGTATTTAAAGCGTCCTGTTTTGCCTCCATTGAAAATTACATTTATTGGTTCAGAAGCTAATTTAGAAGGAGCGGAGGTCATTATGAAAGCATTAAAAATAAAGAAAGTAAGTTCGGATGATTTTCTCTCTAAAAATTATGCCCAAGCAGTATATACTTTCATTGACTCTCCTGAACAAATTAATTTAAAATCCTTTACTACAGTTTCAGATATCTGTATTATTAATTCCTCTATTAATGGAAAATCAGTGCTTGTCTCACAAGAATTGTTGAATACCAAAGACGGCAAGTTGCGAGTTGTAGCCGATTTGAATCCTATGAGTACGAATTCCATTGCTTGTACACTGCGTCAATCTACTCCGCAAGATCCGTTTTATGGTTATTTACCTAATGAAAACAAGGAAGTTGACTTACATCACCCTGGAGCCATTGTGGTAGTTGCAGTGCCAGATGCTACAATTGAAATTCCTAAGGAGACGAGTGAATTCATTGGAAATCAATTGGCTCAATATTATATTCCTACCGTATTTAAGTAAATTCTAAAGCATACCAACTAAAGGTAATTTTCAAATTTTGATACCTGATAAAAAAAGTTGGCCTAGTTTTTAATTTTTTTGTTGTCTGGCCAAAATATTAAACTTACATTTGTGCTTGTATACAAACAAATTCCGGAAAATATGTTTACTTTTTCACAGTACTTAGGCTTTTTACTTTTCTTAACCATTTTGACAATGGGATTTTGGCTAATGTTTTTCTTAGTTGGATTCGTGTCGTACTGGGTTGGTGGAGCTTCTTGGGAAGCTTACAAAGAAAAAAAAGCAAAAAAGAAAGAAGAACAATCAGCTTAATCTGATTGTTTGATAGTAAAAAAGCTCCGAGATTCGGAGCTTTTTTTATGCAAAAAAAAAGACTGCCTTTTCAGACAGTCTCCTATTTATTTATCCTTGATATTCCATTTCACCGCCACCACCTTCGTTCATTTTCTTAGGTTGTTTTTCTCTTTCGTTTTTAGCTTTGTTGAAACGATAGGTAAACGATAAAGTTACTTGCCTTACTCTCCATTGCATTTCAGCTCTTGAGCTTAAAACACCAGGAAGGTAGGTTTCCATAATTCTTTTTCTACCATTAAAAACATCGTTTACATTTAGCGCAAAAGTTCCTTTGTCTTTGAATACATCTTTGCTGAAGGCCAAATTGGCACTAAAGTTTCCTAATACTTTTCCTTGTGCATTAGTTTGTCCTCCCATATACATTAAATTAGTTTGCCAATCAATTTTAGAGGGCAATGTAATTTTAGATGTTAAACGGCTAAACCAAGAAGTTGCGTTGTTGTTGAATTTTTGTGTTACTACTACATTTTTAAAGTTAGTATATACAAAATCTCCTTTGGTATCACTTTGAAAGAAGTTGAAGTTAGAATTCAATTTCCACCATTTGTAGGGTGAATAGTTTAAGGTAAACTCGAATCCGGTTCTAAATTCGGTGGCAATATTAATTGGCGAAGTGATGATAATTGGTGTGCCGTTTACAAAATTCCCTGATTCTCTTCTTGCAAATTGAAACACATCGGTTGTTTTGTTGTAATACAATGAAGTACTTAAGGTTAATTTTGACCAACGTTTGATATATCCAAAATCGATGGCATCAGTCATAGACGGATCTAAATCAGGATTACCAACAAATATATTGATGTTACTAGACAAGTTGCTGAATGGATTTAACATTCTACCTCTAGGTCTTTGAATTCTTCGGCTGTAACTTATAGAAGTACTTGCTTTATCCGATAACTCATAAGTAAAAAATGCACTTGGAAATAAGTTACCGTATTTTTTAGTATTAAAATCTGAAGTAGCTAATTGATTTATTTCAATGTTTGAATCTTCATAACGCAATCCTAAAAGCACAGATGCTTTATTTTTTTTGAATCCATATTGAGTATAAACCGCGTTTACTTTTTCTTTATATTCTAAAATATTAGTAAAGTTAGGATTAATAATACCATCGTTTTTCACTTGATAATCAGTGACTAATTTTGAAAAATCACCACGATAACCAGCTTCAAACTGACTTCCTTTGCCTAATGGCAAAACATAATCACTTTGAATCAAAACTCGGTCTTGTTTCTGATTATTAATCGTGTTGTCTAATTTTGTAGTACTGGTGTTTGTTCCAGTTTCGGTAACTATCGCAGTGTTAGCATCATCATTTGATGAAATAGACCCATCAATAGTGAATTTATGCCCTTCTTTTTTGAAGTTCTTTATAAAATTGGTAGTGTATTCTATATTTTCACTATCACTGTCTTCTTTGTTGATTCGGTTTCTCGTATAATCAAATTGTTTTGTGGAAGTGAAATAATTTTGAAAAACCCTATCCGTATTGTCACTATTATTGTTACGATAGTTGAATGTATTTGTCCAAAACGTTTTTTCGTCCAGCGCTATATCAATACCGAAATTCCCATTATATCCTTTACCATAACGATCATTTTCTCTAGGTTCAACAATATAATTACGAATCGAATTATTCGAGTTTAAATAGGTAGTTTCATTGATCATGTTTCCAGGATTGCTTCTAAAACTGTATCCTTGAGTAGTAAATAAACTCACCTTTTTAGTTTTGTAATTGACATTTCCACTTAATCCATTATTATCAGGAATTCCGCCAGTTGCAATAAAAGTTCCATTAAAACCTAAATTTTTTCCTTTTTTCAAAACGATATTTAAAATTCCTCCGCCACCTTCTGCATCATAGCGCGCCGATGGATTGGTAATTACTTCTACTTTGTCAATAGCATCTGCAGGAATAATTCGAAGGGCTTCCACTATATTAATCGCGTTAGACGGTCTACCATCAATTAATATTTTTACATTTTCGTTTCCTCTTAAACTCACATTTCCTTCTACATCTACAGATACTGAAGGAATGTTTCCCAAAACATCACTCACAGTTCCTCCCTTGACCATTAAATCGCTTCCAACATTGAAAACTTTTTTATCTAGTTTGATTTCGACAGTGGTTTTTTCAGCACGAACAACCACCTCGTTCAATTGAGCGGCGTCTTCTGCTAAGCCTATTGTTCCTAAATTAGTGTTGGAGTCAATAGTCTTTCCTTTGATTTCGGTAGATTTAAAAGAGATAAATTCTATTGTAATGTCATAAGTACCAGCAGCAACTTCGACAGAGAATTCCCCTTTGTTGTTGGTAATACCTCCTGTGATTGCTTTTGGATTATTGGGTAACCGAAGAGTAATAGTAGCATATTCTAAAGGTTGCTTGCTTGTTTTTTCAATAACTTTTCCAGTTATTTTTAATTTGGCTTTTACCATTGGTGGTTGTTGGCCAAAACTTAGTATACTGCTTAAAAACAGTACAATTAATGCAATCGCATTTAATTTTTTCATCAATAATGATTTTAGTTACGGGTGGTTAGACTGACAAATACCTAAAAGGTTACATCAAGAATGTCAAATAAAAAATAAATTCACCTATCGCAAAAGAAATTGAGCCACTTCTTCAGGAATTCGTCCAATGATGGCTTTGTCTCCTTTGACTAGAATAGGTCTTTCAATTAGTATTGGGTGTGCCACCAAAGCTTGAATAATTTCTTCATCAGTAAGTGATTTGTTTTTATAGCTGTTAACCCAAATACTTTCTTTTACACGAACCAATTGAATGGGTTGGAAATTCAATTTTTGTAAAATAGTTTTGATTTCTTGTTCTGTAGGAGGGGTTTCAAGATATTTTATAATGCTAACATCCGATTCCTTTTCGGTTACCTGAGCCAAACAATTTCTTGACTTTCCACAGCGCGGGTTATGGTATATTTGTATCATAAATTATTTTTTTGCGAAGTAATAAAAATATTGGATTTAAAACCGTATTTTAGGATCATTATTATTTATAGTTCAATCAGTATGTTTTTAAATCAAATTAATGTAAAGCAAAGTGAATTTTGGAAATATTTAATTGGTTCTGTTCTCTTATTTTGTGCTTCACTTTTTGGTCAGTTTCCTTTTATGTTGGGTGTATATATCAAATCATTTACTGATAAAATTCCTTATCCAGATTCTTATGAAGCTACAATGGGATTTTTAGAACCCAACCTTAGCTTATTTCTAATGTTGCTATCATTTGTTTTTGTATTCTTTCAATTATATGCTGTAGTTCGGTTTTTACACAAACAATCATTTATAAAAATTATTACTTCCAGAAAGAAAATAGATTGGCACCGAATCCTATTTTCATTTTCCATTTGGGCCGGAATCTCGATCCTTTCCACATTTATTTTTTATTTTCTTTATCCAGAGGATTTTATTGTTCAGTTTCAATTAATTCCCTTTTTAGGCCTGTTTGTAGTAGGCTTATTGCTTTTTCCTTTTCAAATCGGTTGCGAAGAATTCATTTTTAGAGGCTATCTGATGCAAGGTTTTGGCAATTTGGCTAAAAACAAATGGTTTCCTTTACTGATGACATCACTTATTTTTGGTATGCTTCATATTGCTAATCCGGAGGTCGATAAAATGGGATACAGTATATTGATTTATTACATTGGAACAGGACTTTTTTTGGGAATAATCACTTTGATGGACGACGGAATCGAATTGGCTTTAGGGTTTCACTTTGCTAATAATTTTATTGGGGCGTTATTAGTTACTTCTGATTGGACTGCATTTCAAACCCATTCCATTTTGAAAAGTACCTCTGATCCAAGTGCTTTATCAGATATTATTTTACCAGTCTGTATCATTTTCCCGATTTTACTTTTACTTTTTGCTAAAAAATACCATTGGGCCAACTGGCGCGAAAAATTGACAAGCCGAATTTCAATCAATAATTAAATAGTTTAAAAATGAATACAGTAACTTATCAAAACGTTCATAACAAATTCAAATTAAACGGTTTTAGCTTTACCAAAGAGGATTTACTCCGCGTAGCCTACTCCTTTATTAAAGAAGGAGAGTCGTACGAGAAACCATTAGGAATTTTTATCCTGGATTGGTTTGATCCAAAATCGTATTTAGAAATGAATACTTCGGGTTCTACAGGCACTCCAAAAATTATCCGTGTCGACAAACAGGCGATGGTCAATTCGGCTTTAGCCACCGGTGATTTTTTTGGTTTACAACCGGGGCAAAAAGTGCTTCATTGTTTGCCAACCGATTATGTAGCCGGTAAAATGATGTTTGTCAGAGCGTTTATATTGGGTTTGGATATGGAATTTGTGGCGCCAAGTTCTCATCCGATGGAACGCGTAAAAGGGGATTTCGATTTTTGTGGAATGGTGCCTTTGCAAGCCAGAAACTCCTTGAAGGACTTGCACCGAATTAAAAAGTTAATTATTGGTGGTGCCAAAATCAATAAGCCCTTAGAAAGCGAACTATCTACAATAGCGTCTCAGATTTATGAAACCTACGGAATGACTGAAACCATTACGCATATTGCTGCCAAACGAGTAGGAGAGTCTGCTTTTACGGTTTTACCTAATGTAAAAGTGACTACTGATGAAAGACATTGCTTGGTTATTGATGCTCATAAAATTAGTGGAGAAAAAATTGTAACCAAT
>DFXW01000030.1 GCA_002382495.1 Flavobacterium sp. UBA4098 | reverse complement strand
TTGCTGCCAATACCACAGGTGCTAATAATACGGCTACTGGTTATGCGTCACTTGCTGCCAATACCACAGGTGCTAATAATACGGCTACTGGTTATGCTTCACTTGCTGCCAATACAACAGGTGCTAACAATACGGCTACTGGTTATGGGACACTTGTGGCTAATACAACAGGTGCTAATAATTCGGCTACTGGTTCTGCGACACTTATGGCTAATACAACAGGTAATAACAATACGGGTACTGGTAATGCGACACTTGCTGCTAATACTACAGGTGCTAGTAATACCGCTTCTGGTTCTTTTTCCCTTGGCAGAAACCAAACTGGAAACGATAATACAGCTATAGGTTTTAACTCACTTTATGAAAATATAGCAGGAATTAAAAATACGGGAGTTGGCTCTTATTCCCTTTGGAAAAATACAGCGTCTAATAATACCGCGTTGGGATATGGCGCTATTGCTTTGAATATAAGTGGAACCGGTAACGTAGCTCAAGGGGTTAATTCTTTGTCAAATAATACCACTGGATCTGATAATACAGCCATAGGTAAGTTTAGTATGTTGATAAATACAACAGGAAGTTATAATACTGCAATAGGTTCGTTGGCAGAAGTTAATGCGAGTAATTTTACTAATGCGACTGCCATCGGATATGGCGCTCGGGTTTTTGCAAGCAATACGATTCAATTGGGTGCAGATGGTACTGACATTGGTACGGTCGCTAATCCGAACATAACTACTGCAATAACGAATGTGAAAACCTCAGGAACGTTAACGTTAAAAGACGTTACGTATCCAAATACTCATGGAACTTCTAATCAGGTCCTTACTACAACAGGAAGTGGAACATTAACTTGGACTACGCCATCATCTTCAGGAGTTCCTTATACAGGCGCAACTGGCGCGGTAAACCTAGGAGCCTATGATTTAACGGTGCATGGCATAAGGATAGGCCGTGGAAACTCCGGCCTAAGTTATAATACGGTAGTAGGTTTAGCTGCATTGAACGCTAACACTACCGGTAATTATAATAATGCATTTGGTTCTCAAGCACTTGCAGCTAACCTAGATGGATACTTTAATAGCGCATTTGGACAAACGTCATTATTCAAAAACACCTCGGGTTCTGATAATTCAGCATATGGATTTAATGCACTAAATAGTAGCACAACTGGTTCAAATAATAGTGCACTAGGTAGCAATTCAGCTGTAAATAATTCGACAGGCTCAAGTAACACGGCGATAGGTATGTCTGCCTTATCTCAGAACACAACGGGATCAAACAATACAGCCTTAGGATATCAAGCTAATGTGGGTACAAATAATTTAACCAATGCAACCGCTATTGGTAATGGTGCAGTTGTTTCTGCTAGTAATACCATTCAATTAGGTAATACTTCAGTGACAAGTGTAAATACGAGTGGCGCTGTGACTGCTCCTATTTATGCATCAACTCCTCAAACTTTAACGGATGGGTCCCCTATTTCTTGGAATCCTGCTTTAGGATTAAATGCAGGGGTAACTTTAGTGGGTAATCGTACGTTAAATTTTTCAGGAACTTTACCTGCTGGTTCTTATGGAACCTTAGTGGTGACACAAGATGGCACAGGAGGGAGAACCTTAAACCTGCCTTCTACGGCTAACAAAGTATTAGGATCCACCTCTACCACGACCATTGCCTTATCTACGGCGGCAGGAGCTAAAGACATCATTAACTTCTACTACGACGGAACTAATTATTTCTGGAATGTGGGTCAGGGTTATGGAACTGCAGCTACATCTTCCTCAACTGCTACTAATATTGCTGGTGGTGTGGCTGGTTCAATTCCATATCAAACAGCTGCCGGTGCTACTAGTTTATTAGCAAAAGGGTTAGATGGTCAAATATTAACATTGGCTTCTGGTTTACCAAGTTGGTCTGCAGCACCTGTGACAGGTGTTTCAACTGCGACTAGTCCATTAAGTATCTCTGGTACTACCATTTCATTATCAACAGTTCCTGTATCAAGTGGAGGAACGGGTGTAACTACCTCAACGGGAACAGGTAATTTGGTGTTATCGGCTTCTCCATCATTTTCAGGAACACCTTCTTTACCAACTGGTACCATTGGAGTTACTCAAGCAGCAACTGATAATTCAACTGCATTAGCAACAACCGCTTATGTAAAGTCTGCAATAAGATTAAACAATGAGGAGGTTAATGTAACCACACAGACAGGTGCAACTGCTACGTTTACACTTGCTCAAACTCCATTAGGCGCAAAAGTATTTATGTACATTAATGGAACAAGAATTAAGAATGGCGCATATACAGTGAGCGGTGTAACAGTAACATATACTGCTGCAAATAATAATAGTTATACATTGGTTTCAAACGATCGTGTTCAATTTGATTATGCGTATTAATAATTATGAAAATTGAATTGATTAAAACGAGATTAAAGTGTGCATTAATTGTATTGGTAATACTATTTTATACCAATATTGGTAATGCGCAAAACACCTTGGATAAAATTACTGGGTTAAGCAGTACCACTGCTTCAGTAGCCTATTCTTTAAGGCAATTAAGTACAAGCTATACGGGCCCATTGGTGAGGATAAAAGTTGGAAGTAATTTTTACGATGTATATCCCGATGTGAGCACCACTAAGTTTAGTTTGACTTCAAAAATATCGGCAGCTATCGTCAACTACAATGATGGAGTTGCTGCGGCAAGTACCAATGCCCTAAGCACGATTATCTCGGGATCTACAGATGCAACGATAGCGATTTGGTACGATCAAAGTGGGAATGGGGTGCATGTATTAAGGTGGGACCCGAATGCAAAAATCATAACGGCGGGTAATATGAACACCATGAATGGGCAACCCACCATCAACTTTACTGGCACGAACTCTTACCTAACTTCTTCGACAACGGTGAATTACAGTTCACAATCACATGCAACTGTAAATGCGGCCGCTCAAGACGTGGCTAGTACCAATTACATTTCAGGTATACTTTCAACAGGAGACAATGGAGGTTGGGGACTAATTTATAACCCTACCAATAATGACCATAAAGGTTATTGGGTAGACGCAGCAGGTGGAAATGGAGCATTTTCAAATGAGCATACGTCTGAAGCGAAAATAGTTACGGGTACAATAGGTACCATTGCTAGTGGAACTAGTTCATTTATTTATATAAATGGTACGCAAAAAGGTACTAGAGGGGCAGAATCCATTATTCATGGAAGCACCGATAGAATTTACGTAGGTTCTAGAGGTAATTTTTCCGGGAGACAATTTATTGGAAATATTTCCGAGACAATCATGTTTCCAAAAACCCTAAGTGCAGCTGAAAGAGCTGCCTTAGAAGCTAGCCAATCCATTTTTTTAGCACCTAGTGTAACCATCACATCCAGTGCCTCTGCAGCAGTATGCGCCGGAACAAGTGTCACATTTACGGCAAACGTAACCGGATTATCAACCCCTACCTATCAATGGACCAAAAATGGAATTGGTATTCCTGGCGCGAATTCTTCAACCTATTCGTCGACTACTTTAAGTAATAATGATGTGATTAAAGTTTGGGTCAATGCCGGGATTAATCCTAGTAGCATTGTATCCAATGGATTAAAATTAAACTTGGATGCAAGCAACCCAGGAAGTTATGCTGGAGCAGGCACTACCTGGTATGACTTGAGTGGGAATAACAATCATGCTATTTTAAACAATAGCCCCACCTATGATGCGGCTAGTGCAAGTATCGTTACCAATGGTACGAATCAATATTTAGCTGTTCCACTTTTTAATAATTCAATTACTAATGTAACCATGCAAGTCTGGGTATATATTAACACGCCATCAAAAGGTGTGTTTATTGCAAATGGCTATGGAAATGGTTACAATACAGGGATTGGTGATTACTTTGAAAATGCTGGAAGTAGTGTAACTATGTTATTTTCTAATAAACGTTGGATTAGTAATACAGGTATCAACTATACATCAGGTTGGCATTTAATAACAATGGTATTAAATGGGAGTTCAACTCCATTTATTTATATCGATAATGCTTTACAAGGTTCCTCTTCCGGTTATCCCGGAGAGGCGCCAATTACCCCCACAGGTTATTTAACTTTAGGTGCTATCCCAGGAGATGGTGGAAGGTATTATGCTGGAAAATTTGCCGCTGCCTATTTTTATGACAGGGCATTAAGTTTGGCTGAAATTCAACAAAACTACGATGCCTTCGCTACCAAAACCACTGGTTATAGTTCAAATACGATTACCGCATCCATTACGGGTTCTACTCCCACACTCACCATCACGGGTGATGGCTGTGTAAATAAAACTACCCTAACCACCCCTGCGGGAGCCTCCGCATATGCCTGGTACAAAGACAATGTGGCGATTTCAAGTGCGACAAGTAATGCCTATATCCCTACTGATGCAGGGGCCTATCATGTTCAGGTAACTAGCGGATCTTGTTCTAGTACTTCTACGGCAACTACCATTTATACTTGTGGCAGGACCGCAAATGGTCAGATGTCTATTCTAGAAACCTCTACCACTTTTGTAAGTAAAGAGGGAGCGATTAATAATGGCTTTGGAGTAGACGATTCCGGAAAGTTAGTAGCTAAGCCTTGGTCGTATGGGACAGTGACCTCCCCCTACACCGCAAAAGTTTGGATGGATAGAAATTTAGGAGCAACCCAAGTAGCAACAAGTGTTAATGATGTAGCTTCCTATGGGGATTTATATCAATGGGGGAGAGCTACGGATGGAGGTCAACTAAGAACGGCTCCCCAAGTAGCAACAAGATTAACTGACATTTCATCAAGAAGCACCAGTTCGATTAGTGCTCAACCTTGGACATCACAAGCAGATTGGAATTCCCAAACAGGAGGTGTTTGGAATGTACAACCTTGGAATAATACAGACGGGGGTGTAAACAATCCTTGTCCAAATGGATTTAGGGTGCCAACTGATTCAGAGTGGACCGCTGAATTGAATGGGATGAACGGTGCAGGTATAGTAACCACTACAACAGGCGTATTTAATTCATTTCTTAAAATTCCTCAAGCGGGAGTCATTGAAGGAAGTGGGTTTTCAGGCACGTTAATCACTACCAAATCAGTTTATTGGACAACAGATCGATTAGATGGCTATAGTTCAAGGGAAATAAGGTTTTCGCCTACTCTGAGCGCAGAACGAAATGCCAACTGGTATAGTTTCAGGTATTGTGTAAGGTGCATTGCAAAATAGATCCATGAAAAAACTCTTCACCATATTATTCATCTTCTCCGCATTTATTTCTAATGCGCAAACAGTAAATATTACTTCAAGTGCATCTGGTACTGTATGTTCTGGCGCCAATGTATCATTTACTGCTAATGCAACTGGTTTTACAAATCCTTCTTATCAATGGTATGGAAATGGAACAGCAATTTTGGGAGCTACATCCTCCACCTATTCGTCTACTAGCTTAACAAATGGGGTTCAGGTATATGTAAGAGTAACGGAAGGTACTGCTAGTGACGGGGCGATCGTTACAGATGGATTGCGCTTTAACTTAGATGCTGGAAATAGTGCTTCTTATTCTGGGACGGGACCAACTTGGAATGATTTAAGTGGCAATGGGAATCATGGGACATTATCAGGTGCCACACTACCAACATATAGTTCAGATAGCGGAGGCTGTTTTGTATTCAATGGATCAACCAGTAAGGTTAATTTAAATAAAAATGCTACTGCAATAGGTATTTACGATAATTCTTACACGGCAGATGCTTGGGTTTATCCCACTGACTTAGGTGGTGATCGGGGGATGTTTGGCGATGAGGTAGCAGCAGTTAGGCAAGGTCTTCATCTAATTTTTAGAGGTGGTACCATTCATCAGGGCCATTACTCTTCAGATGCAAATATAGGTTCAGTAACAACCAATAACTGGTGGCATATTGTGTTTACATTCGATAAAGCCACTGGGGCGACTAAAATGTATAAAAACGGCGTAGATCAAGGTAACTCCGGAACTATTCAGTCTTATATTGGAACATCAAATATACACTTAGGGCAAGCGTATGGGAATACAGGTTTTTTCCAAGGAAAAGGTGCCGTGTATAAAATGTACAATCGAGTTTTATCAAGCGCTGAAGTTACAACGAATTACAACGCCCTTAAAAACCGCTTCGGTGCAACTGCGGTAAGTTCTACTCCTATAACAATTACTGTGAATGCAGGACCAGCCACTCCAGTTATTACAGTAAGTGGAGACGCATGTGTGAATAAAACCACCTTAAGCACTCCCGCAGGGTTAACTGCCTATGCTTGGCAAAAAGACAATGTAATAATTCCCGGTGCAAATGTAAGAACATATACCCCTACAATAGCCGGCGATTACAAAGTTCAAGTAACGAGTGGGTCATGTACCAATACTAGCACAGTAACTACCATTTATAGCTGTGCTAAAACACCCGAAGGAAAGATGTTACCCATTACAGCTTCGACAACTATGGTAGCCACTTCAGGTGAAATAAGTAGTAAATATGGTGTGGACGAAAGAGGACTAATTTTAGCTAACTCGGTCACACCTGTCACAAATGGCTTAATTTTATATTTAGATGCAACTAAGTCAGCTTCTTATGGAGGTATAGGTACGACATGGAATGATATAAGTGGGCAATTGCCTGCTGGGTCGGCCACCTTAGTGGGTAATCCTCCCTTTAGTTCAGGCAGCTTCACATTTGGTGATAATATGAATGCTTCAACATCAAAGACGTATACTATTGATAGTGAGATATCCTTAATAGCATGGGTAAATCCATCTCAAGCACAATCTGCTTTTACTGGCGTTATTTTTCGTCGAACGAGTTATGATGGTGGGGGTACTGGTATGTTTATATCAGGTAATAATTTACACTATGATTGGGACAACCAACATTGGTCCTGGAGATCCGATTTATTAGTGCCTAATGATCAATGGTCCATGATTGTAATAACCGTAAAAGGTAGAATAGTTACTGCCTATTTATGTAATGTAAGTGGAATAAATTCTATAAGCAATGATAGGGGACATGGTTCTTTAACTAGTAGAGGAGCCACTAATTTTCATATTGGCCTTGATCCATATCCAGGTAGACAATTCAAAGGAAAAATGGGAACAGCCATGGTTTATTCTGTTGGTTTATCAACTGCAGATATCACTACGATTTTTAACGCACAAAAATCGGCCTTCGGTATAAACTAGTTATGAAAAATTTAATCACCATATTATTCATCTTCTCCGCATTCATCTCCAATGCGCAAAGAACTATGTTTGGTGGGAATAATAATTATGTGGCGCCGGTGGCTCCAGCTACAGTACCCACCACTAACCTTATTTTATATCTAAATGCAAGTTCCTATGCTGGCACTGGACCTACCTGGAATGATAATAGTACGCAAAACAATACTGCGACTTTGGAGGGTAACCCAGTCTATAGTTCCAATCCTCCCAGCTTTACCTTTGGGCCAAATGTGATCGCCACCACTACAAAAAGTGATGTAGCCTTGTCTACCGCCACTTTTGTGGCCTGGGTCAATCCTTCACAAACACAAGGGGGTTATACTGGAGTTATTTTTAGTAGAAATGGATTTGGCGGAAGTACTGTGCCTGCTACCGGTTTGGATTTGTATACCTCTAATTCTGTTGGATATCACTGGGCTGATCATGTATCAACCTACAATTGGAATTCCAATTTATACGTGCCCAATAATGAATGGTCAATGATTGCGGTGACTGTAAGTGCCTCTACCGCAACTGCCTACCTCTGCAATGCAAGTGGAATTACAACGGCTACCAATACAGTGACCCATGCCGCTTTATCGGGACTTAACTTTTTCATTGCTTGTGATCCAAGTGCTAAAGCTTCAAGAGCATTTACAGGAAAAATAGCAACAGCCATGGTGTATTCCAGTGCCTTAACCCAAACTGAAATTACAAACATCTTTAACGCCCAAAAATCAACCTTTGGTTTATAAACTAGTTATGAAAAAACTTTTCACCATATTATTCATCTTCTCCGCATTCATCTGCAATGCGCAAAGAACTATGTTTGGGAGAAATAATAATTATGTGGCGCCGGAAATTCCTGCAACATTAATTACTACAGATTTATTGTTGTACCTCGATGCAGACAACCCTGCTAGTTATCCAGGTACTGGAAATATATGGTATGATTTAAGTACTAATGTAAACAATGGTACCATATCAAACAATCAGATGGCTAATACAGCTTCAACACCCAAAAAATTCACTTTTGATGGTACCTCAGGAACTAATGTAAGTTTTAATACTGCTAAATTTAATGTAACCTATACTGGAAAAACAGTGATGTTTGCTGCCAAAATGGATGCAAGTGGTAATACATATCGAGCACTATTTGGTTCTTCAGATGGTCGAAATTTTAATTTCTATCTTATGCAAAGTGGAGCAGGCTATAAACTTCATTTTTCTTCCACCGGCCCCAATTGGGTCAACCAAATGGGCTGGGAAAGTGATGTTGTACAACTTGCCACAGGTCAATGGTATGTGTTTGCGTTTACCCATGATGCAACATCAGCTAGATTTTTCTTAAATGGGCAATTAGTAGGTACAACATCTGGTACTACAATTCTGCAATATCAAACAACAATAGTTGGAGAGCGATTAGGAGGAGGGGATAACTATTGGAAAGGGGAAATAAACACAGCCCTAATTTATAAAAGAGGTCTATCGAATGCTGAAATTTTGCAAAACTTTAACGCACTTAAATCCCGCTTCGGTTTATAAACTAGTTATGAAAAAATTAATCACCATATTATTCATCTTCTACGCATTTATTTCGAATGCGCAGCGCACTATGTTTGGAGGGCAGAATAAGTACGTGGCGCCGGCTGCAGTTCCATTTCAAGCTCCTGCGATTGCCACTACTGATTTATTGTTATACTTGGATGCAGAAAACCCTAGTAGTTATCCAGGTACTGGAAATATATGGTATGATTTAAGTACAAATTCCAACAATGGAACGATAGGAACGAACACGATTGCAAATACTTTCACTACACCCGAAAAATTTACATTTAATGGTACTTCAAGTAATGTAAGTTTTGTCTCTTCCAAATTTAATACTACCTATACAGGAAAAACAGTGATAGTTGCAGCTAAAATGGATGCGAATTTTGGAACCATTCGATACAGAGCTCTATTTGGTAATTTAAGTCCGCGCAATTTTAATTTATATATTTATAATGACGGATCTAATTATCAAATTCACTTTTCAGCAGGATCTTGGGGGCTAAGTGATATTGTGTCCCTCGTAACAGATCAGTGGTATGTATTTGCAGCTACACAAGATGCTAACACCATTCGATATTACCTGAATGGGGTATCAGTAGGAAGTACAACAAGTGCTCCACTACAACAATATCAATCCTCATCAAATGAATTTTTAGGAATGGCTGACAACTATTGGTATGGGGACATAAACACGGCCTTGATTTATAAAAGATGCTTGTCCCCTGATGAAATATTGCAAAACTTTAACTCCCTTAAATCCCGCTTCGGGCTATAAATCCATACATATGAAAAAATCAATCTTCTTCTTATTATTATTCGCAGCCTTTATCGCTAACGCTCAGGAATCCTTTTTTAGAGGAAATAACAATTACGTAGGGCCAGTGATCCTAGTCCCTAATCTATCTGCCACAAGCGCTGCTACATCTATTGCACAAACCACAGCTAGTAGCGGGGGGGCCATCGTAGACAATGGTGGTGCGCCCATCACTGCATCAGGTATTTGTTGGAGTTCCACTTCCAGTGCACCCACCCTTTCAGATAGTAAAACCACGGACGGGCCATTGAGCGTAGGGACATTCAGCAGTTCACTTACGGGCTTAACTGCAGGCGTGACCTATAAAGTTCGAGCCTATGCCACGAATAGTAAAGGAACTGGTTATGGACCAGTTATGGAATTTACGACACTAGCCGTTCCTCCATTTCAGGCACCAGCCATCGTACAAGCAGGCTTGATTTTAAATTTAGATGCTGCAAACCCGGCAAGTTATTCGGGAACTGGGTCTACCTGGACCAATTTAGTGACTGGGAATGCTGTTACTAGCTTCTCATTAAGCAGTGGTTCCTATGTAAATAGTGATGGTGGAGTGATACGATTCCCTAGTTCGGGTGGCTTTGCTGAATCTACAACGGGATTTGCAAACCTAACAGCGTATACTGTGGAAGTTTGGGTAAAATCAGCTGGAACTAAAGGAGATCAAAATCCGCTAACGAGTTCAAATTATGCTCCTTGTATATTTTCTGAAAAAGTATCAGGAACAGTGAATATGGCTTTGGCCTATAATGCAAGGGCCTGGTCAGGTGCGACTCACAATAGTTATAGATACACCGCAGCCATGGGCGGTTGGTCGACTTTTGAACCTACTACAAATTATGGGTCTGATTTAAATAACTGGGTTCACATTGTGGCTACCTATAACGGTTCTGTATTAACACTTTACCGAAATGGAGTTTCATTAGGCTCTAGAACTACAAACATAAACTTGCGAGCATCTACAACAGGCTATTACATTGCCCATCGCTGGGATATGGGTGATGGCGTCTATGGCGACTATTCAACCGTAAATATGTATAGCAGAGCGTTATCTGATTTAGAAGTAAGCACAAACTTTAACGCACTTAAATCCCGCTTTGGTTTATAAGCTTCAGCTTAAAAACTTATAAAATATTTTCTTCTTTATTTAAACCCATAAAAAAACCTCAAGATTTCTCTTGAGGTTTTTGGTTTAACTCGTAGCGGGAACAGGACTCGAACCTGTGACCTTCGGGTTATGAGCCCGACGAGCTGCCTACTGCAAGATACTTATTCCTAATTAATTAACTTTTAATTTTTCAATACTGACAGCAATAACTGACAGTATGAACACATTTAATGTAACAATTGGACAAGACAAGAAACAAGTATTTATTAATGTTTATTACGATGATAAACGCTATCGCTTTTGGAATGGAAAAGCTATTGATGTTGATTTAAGATGTATTGATAATCCATCCCTATTAAAAGCAGCTTTTGAATTAAAGCTTAGAGAGGGGTGGAGGCCAAAATCAAATAATAAAAAGACAAAAGAAATACCTATTACAGTGATTCAAGCCCTTAATCAAGGTATTGAAACAAAAATATCACAGGGATGCTCTGAACGCTTTATTAAAGATGCAAAAAGGATTGTTATTCTTTGGAAACGATATGAAAGTGATAATAATATTAAGAACCTTACTCTTGAAGCATTACAAGCTTCGCATTTTAGAAATTTTCTAGTTAGATCAAATTGGAGCCCAAAAACACAGCGAACTGTTAAATCTACTTTAAGTCCACTTATTAGTGATTTTAAACCTAATTTGTTGAACAATGTTAAACTTAAAAAACCAACCTCCTCACTTCATAAACCTTTTGAAAATATAAATGAAATTCTTGAAGAAATTAAAGGATACAATAATCATTTATACATATGTTGTTTAATGACTTATGGATGCTTATTAAGACCTCATCGAGAAATAAGAGAATTAACTTGGGCAGATTTTTCCGAGGATTTAGGTTTCATAAATTTATCAGGAAGCAGAAACAAATCAGGGCGAAATAGAATAGTCCCCGTGCCTTCATATATTCGAGAAATCCTAGTTAAAGGTGAGCCGAATAACAATATTTTCTCTTCTAGCCCCCAACCATTAAATGAAGACTATTTTAAAACACTTTGGAGTCGATTTAAGAGACAATCTGTTTCATTGCAACAGGATCAAACTCTTTACTCATTTCGTCATTCAGGAGCAATTGAAATCTTTAAAAGAACAGGCTCTTTAACTAAACTACAAAAGGCAATGGGACATTCTTCAGTTAATGTAAGTTTAACCTATTTGAGAGGTTTAGAGGTTTCTGAATTGAACGAGGATGATATGCCTATGGTAAATTAGTATGATTTCAAAATTAAATTTCGAATTTTTATATCATAACTTCTGATAAATTCATATTTAAATAATCAAGAGACTCTTTTTGTTTTAAATTAATTTTGAGTTTTTCTAAAATATTTTCGATGTGGTCAATTTCAGGTAATATCTTATCAATTCGTTTTTGATATTCGGAAGTATTATTAAATTTATCTACATTAACTATATTGAGTTTATACCATTTTTTTGATTCTTTATATTCGGCATCTCTCTCTCGAGTTAAAAAGTTTAGTTCTTTTTTAAGCTTTATTATTTCTTTGTATTTAAGTAAATAAGTATAGTATAGATTAATAATTGAATTATTTATATTATCATTTAATTTGTTAAATAAATTTAATGTTTCGTTGTATGAACAAAAATAACAAACATCAAAATCCGCGTGTGTCATTGAGTGACAAAATTTACATTGCCTTTTTTTAGTACAATGGTTAGGTGATTCAATTACTTTTTGAAAGTCTTCTCCTTCCAAATAAAAAAAATAATAGAAATCCATAATGTCAAAAAAATATTTAAACTTAGATTCTTCAAGTCCAATATGATTTTTATAATCTAACCACTTATCATATGAATTTTGATTTAATTTATCTAATAGATTAACCTCTTTAATTTTATTTATAAAAAACTCCAAATCATTTTCATCTGAAACTTCCCATTTAAAATCATATTGCTCATTTATCACATCTGATAATTTTTTTTTCTCTTTTTCCTCTTTTTTATTATTTACGTTGAAGGTTCCATTAATCGTTCTATAATATTTAACATCCTCTTCAATTACTTTGTTTACCCAAACGTTGTAATATGTACCTGTATTAAGAATTAAATGAGGCTTTAACTCTTCAGTGTAAATAATTTTTGAGAAATATTGAAAATTATCATCGTTTAAAATAGATATTTTAGTATCAACCCCATTATCATTTCTATTGCCAATCCAATTAAATTTACTTTCATCTGAAAACAAAAAACTACTTAAATTTTCACCTTGAAAATTACTTTCATTAATTATGGAATAAGTATATAAATTAGAAGATGCAGAACCCAAAGAATATTCAAATAATTTAATTTTGTTTTCAAACTCACGTTCCCAAATATTAATACTATTAATTTTTTTCTTTAAATCATCCTTGTTTTCATTTTCATCAAGTTTGGCTTCATAAAATAAAATGGGATTTAAATTTTCTGAAAGATATTTTTTAGCATCTACAAGCATATCTTTAAGAATTATTTCTTCTTGTTTTGCAATTGAGAAAATATTTATAAAATCTTTTTTTAAAACCTCTGAAACAACTGCATTTATTGACTTTTTGTTTACATTTAATTTTATTGATATAAGATAAACATTATTTAATTTATCATTAAGGATTTCCATAATTACTCTTGTTTTTGTGTAATCTGTTTTATTCTATGAGATTATTAAATTAAGAAAATAGTAGTTTAATATATTCGATTAATAAATCTCATTGAAAGTTCATTATTCCATTGTACTTGCCATATTCTTCCGTCAATTTGGTCAAGCAACAGCATATTATATGTATTTTCAGTTTTATAAAGTGTAAACCTACCCTTTGCCTCATCTATTTCACTTACTAATGGAGATGAATTTAATTCTATTTGACCTTCATATTCATTCGATTTTATGCTAAAATGAACTTGCCATATTTTGCCGTTTCGAGTGTCTAATTTTATAAAAGTCCAAATATTAGATGTTGGAAATAATTGATAAATGGTATTGTCAGTAGTTTGAATCTTTTGAATAGGGACTATTTGCTTTTCTTGAGAATAAGTCGAAATGGCAAATAGAAAAAGTGCAAATAAAGGTATTAGTTTAGTTCTCATATAATATTAAATAAAATTATTCAAAATATGAAAGCGCAGATTCCAAAAGTTGTTTCTTAATATTAACTATACTTTCAATTCCATTGTATTCATATTTATCTCTATTATTTATTTCAATCGAATATTTATTTCGTGCAGATGTAATCTTACAAACAATTTTTTTATTGTTATCATCAACTAAAATATTAAAACTGTTTTTTTGGTCACGATATGTAATTCTATCAGCATCAATTTTTTTGTTATGTACTAATATAGTTTTAACAGTATGATAAATTTTAAGTTCTTCAGCTGTTGTAATAATCATATTTCCGCTTTTGGATTCTTCCTCAATGACTTTGATTAATGCGGTTTGAATAGAGCTTGAATTAATTAATGATTTTATTTTATCCTTAACGGTATCAGTCATTCTTTTCCCATCCATTCTATTAAAAATTGCTTTAATAAAATCGTCTGATGGTTCAAAAAGTTCAGTAGCAAATGCATTATCAAAGCCTTGCATAAAATAAAATTCCTGAGTTTCCTCAAGAAGTTCATTCAAATTAGTAGATAAGAAGTTTCTGTGAAATTTTGATAATTGTTCTATTAACTCGTCATTTATTTCTGAAAAATCTAGGATTAAAAATGGTATTTCAAATAAATTTTGAGATTTTGTAGAGATATTAATTGAATAAAATCGCCATTCTAATCCATTTGTTAATATCCCAATTTTAGAGTTCTTAGTATTTATAAAATAACCATTTAGTTGAGAAGCTTCTTTATCTGTTAACTTTTTACCCAAAGCTTTACATTCAACAATTATCTCAGGATTTTTTTTGTCTTTTACTAACAATCCAATATCTGCTCTGTCATTTTTAGCTCCCCAACCTGCATTAATTTCAGTGAGCATATCATCGAAACTGCTATAACCTAAAACTTGAATAATTGGTTCAATAAGATATAATCTAGTTTGTGCTTCATTAGTACATTTTTCATATGTTTTTGAAAAATCAATTTTTGAAAGGGATTTTTTAATTGCAGTTACAATTTGTTTGTTAGTTGTCATAATAATTGAATTTCATCAAATGTAAATATTTTATTATTAACAATTTCTAAAATATAAGCCAATTCTTTCTTTTTTTAGGCTCGACAAATAATATATGTTTTTTTTATTAATTCAATTTTATTTAAATAATTCTACAGATAATTTTTTAAATAGATATTTAATTAATTAAATATTTGACTAACAATAATTTAGATATAAAATATTATATTAATATTTAATTTAAATATTCATTATTTACAAATGGTATATCCAAGTTATTTACTAATGATTGACAAGTTATATACTTTTAATATACTATCTATTTACAAGTATTGTACTTTTTTTAAACATTTGATTCACAGATACTTAAATTTACTTTGTTGATAAGTTTAAGCTGTTTTTGTTGTTGTAGTAGGAATTAATGTAAAACTTTGTAAAAGTAAAAAGCCAACAGATTTGACCGAAATCAGAACCCATTGACTTTGTAGTTTTAACACACTTCAAATATACGGAATTCTTTATTTAAATCAAAAAGTTGGCATAATTCTTTTGCCAATGAAATAAAGTATTTATACCCCAAAATATCGCTCCTGAACAATAGTATGGTGCTAATTAAAAAATAACTCCCATAATGGGAGCAGGAATAACTCTGCCCAAATTTGAGGTTTCATCTTCTATATAAATGGAAGATTTGGCAGATTCGGCAAACCAATTAATCAAATAAATTATTTAAAATGAAAAAAGTAAATATTTACCGAAACATTAATGGGACTGAAATGAAGTCCATTGATATAAGTTTAATACTGAAACACATAAAAAATGGTCGTTGGCAAACTCAGGTTAATGAAATTAGAGATATGATTAATAGAAATGAAAATGAGAAGTCAAGTGTTTTGAAAAAGACACTCCCCGCTTTTACACCATCAGGGACTTTTAATGAAAGACGAAAAAAAGAAAATATAGATTCCTATTCAGGAATATTACATTTAGACTACGATAAAGTTGATAATGTTGAAATTATGAAGGATATCCTTATTAGTATTCCTTATACATATTCAGCATTTATTAGCCCATCAGGAAATGGAATTAAAGTATTCGTATTAACTGATTCTAAACCTAAAGAGCACACAGAAGTTTTTAATCAAATTAGAGCTTATTATGATAGAATTTTAGGTATTGAATCTGATAAGTCTGTTAAAGATATCACAAGGCTCTGTTTTGTTTCTTTCGATCCAAATTTATATTTGAATGAATCATCAGAAATTTTTCGTTATTTAAATAGTTCACCAAGTATTTCTGAAGTATGGAATTTCACATCTAAAAAAATTGAGTTCGTCGAAGGACAGCGTAATAATTTCATACATCTTTTTGCTTGTAATGCAAACCGATTTGGTATTGTTAAAAATGAGACTATTGGATATGCTTTAAATTATAGTGACGATTCATTTAATGTAGATGAAATCGAAACAGCAATAAAAAGTGCATACAAGAATAATTCGTTTGAAGCAGGTAAATTCGAACGTAAATCTCTTGTAACTAATTCAATAAATGAATTAAACTCTGTAAAATCAAATTCAGTTTTAACCTATAAAAAAGCAAATGAATGGCTAGAGGCGGCAAAGTTAAGACCCAATCCAAAAAAATTATTTGGTACATTTTGGTTTGAAAATGAGGTGTGTATTTTATTTGCTGATACAAATGTGGGAAAATCGATTCTTGCAATGCAAATTAGTCATAGTATAAGTAAAGGTGAAAATGTAGAAGGTTTTGAATTAGAAATAGAAAGTCAAAAAGTTTTATACTTTGATTTTGAGCTTTCGGATAAACAGTTCCAAATTCGTTATACTAATGATGAAAATCAAACTTTTGATTTTGATGAAAATCTTATCAGGGTTGAAATAAATTCAGATTCAATTTTTGAAGAGAATGTTCCTTTTGAGGATTCTTTAGTTACTTCGATAATTACTTTAATTGAGGATACAAAAGCAAGAATATTAATTATTGATAATTTAACTTATTTAAGTTCCGAGAATGAAAAAGCAAGGGATGCGTTGCCTTTAATGAAGAAATTAAAGCAGATCAAAAACAAGTACGGTTTATCTTTATTAATTCTTGCTCACACACCAAAGCGAGATGCTTCAAAAGGTATTACTAAAAATGATTTATCAGGAAGTAAAATGCTTATGAATTTCTGCGATAGTTCTTTTGCAATTGGGGAGAGTTTTCAAAAGAATGGATTACGTTATTTAAAACAAATAAAAGTTAGGAATACTAATGCAGAATATGATTCTAATAATATTATACTTTGTCAAATAAAAAAATATGATAAATTCCTTTTGTTTGAACATATGGGGTATGATAGTGAACAAAAACATTTGCGAATAGTTTCAGAAAAGGATAAAAGTGATATGATTGCAAAAGTAATTGAAATGAATAAACAAGGACGTTCAAATGTTGAAATTGCTAAACAAACGAATGTAAGTGAGGGAACTGTCAGAAATTGGTTAAAAAAACACAGCTCGTAGCATTCGTAGGTATCGTAGAATAAATAGATTACGATATTACGAATAAACTTAGTAATTCGAAGAAACGTAATCAAAATACATTACGACAGTTACGACAGTTACGATTTACAGGGAGTTTATGCTCCCTGTTTTTTATTCCACACTTTAAGGCACGAGGCTACATATTACCGACAATAATTACATTTACAAAGTACACAAATTAGGATGTGTTAATCATCTGATTTTAAATTACTAAGAACTATTTTTGGACAAAAAAAATTATACTATGTTTTTAAATACTTATGAATATTATTTAGACTATATAGGGCTTTAAGACATTAGCCTCTTGAACGAAAATCAATTTTATAATAATGGAGTATTAATTTTTAAAATTCTGAAATTTTTATCTTTTTGCTCGATTATTTAATTAGTCTCTTATTTTTTTATTTCAAAGTTTTATTAAAATAATATACTACCAAAGGAGACCTGCTGATGTACCATCAACAGCATTTTGAGTAGAAACACTATTTACTTTGTTAATTATGTAGGAATCTATTGAACCGTCATAGTTAGTTTTAACTTCGATCGTATTTTGATTTAAAACTTGAAAGGTAAATATTACCGATGTAGCCGGGCAATTACTCCCAATTCCTGTACTAGTTGTTTGTCTAATTGAAAAGGTATCTGCATCTTCAGAAACTAATATATTATTTACAGTTTTATAGATACAATTGTCATAATTAATATTGTTATAAGTTCCAACATTATAAAAAAATGAACCTTGATTTTTCAGATTAATATAAAACAATTTCCCTGTTTTAAATGTATAAACATCACCCCAAGAGTCTGCCCAAGAGGTGTTGTTATAATTATCTCTAAATAATTGCGAATTTGAGCTTGAGCTTGAGTTATTATTACTACAGGAACAAACTAAAAACAGTAAAGTCAATAAAAGAAATATATTTTTCATTTGATTTTTTTGGTGCTTACTCTGTTCGGTTTTCAGCTTACCCACTTTATTTTTTATATTCTAATAATTAGAAAAATATCTTTTTAATTACCTAATTCCTCTTTTTTATCTTTTTCAAGAGCTTTTTCTTTTTCTTTTTCTTCTCTTTTTCTTCTCTTTCTTTCTTCTTTTTCTAGAGCCTTTTCTATTCTTATTCTCCTTTTTTCTGCTCTTCTTGCCTCATCCATTTCAGCCGCAGAGGACCAACCTAGAGCTCTTGCATTTTCTTCTCTTTTTGCAAGAACATTATTTAATGCATTATTAAAGTCTTGACCAACTTTAGCATAATTTACTTGTGATGACTTTTGGCTGTTACTATTTTCAACTTTAATAACAGTAGTTGATTCTTTTCTTGGAGCATATTTATAATAGGTAGTTTGGGATAAAGAAATAAATGGAGCTAACAATAGTAGGAAATAAAGTTTTTTCATTTGATATTTAAATATTTGATTACTATACAAAAATAACAAATTATAGCAAATATGCTATAATATAAGACTGATATTTATCTTCATTTTGGAAGATGAAAAAGAATGATATCTTACCAAGAATACACACTTTTGATGAAGAAGGATTAAGGTTATTGTCTAAGCGCCTAAAAGAAATCCGATTGGAAAAAGGTATTAGCCAAGAAGAATTAGCTTATCGTTCTGAATTAACACTTTCTCAAATTGCAAGAATTGAAACCTTAAAAACAAATCCCACTATCAGCACATTGTTTAAAATCATCAGAACTTTAGAAATAAAACCGAGTTATTTGTTCAATTTTGATTTACCCAAAAAATAAATAAGGTAAAGGCGCATATAAATTTTCATCCATAACAATATTTAAATTGTTGTCCTCTTAAGTTATACAATTAACTGAATAGTCCTGCGTGTTTTGATAAATAACGCCGACTAATTTATATGGGATTAAGTTTGAATTAGTTATAATTAGGCTTAACATTACACCCCCATTTTTCAATTAGGTAGTCAAAAAGAAAAACAGAATTTTCTAACAGGGTGGGGTCAGTATTTTGGAAAAATCATTAGTTTTTTTTGGCTTTTTTTATACGATTTACTGTCAGTTTTACTGTCAGTATTTGTATATTAGTACTCTAACTTTGTCAGTATTTGATTAATAAGTCAATCAAAGGAAATAGTTATCTACTTATTGATAGGTTGTTACAACCTTCTATCACTGAGTTTATTGCATAAAAAAGCCACTCATTTCTGAATGGCTTCCTTAGTAGCGGGAACAGGACTCGAACCTGTGACCTTCGGGTTATGAGCCCGACGAGCTGCCTACTGCTCTATCCCGCGATGTTTCGAGTGCAAATATACAACCAAATTTGACTATTGCAACAAAAAAAATTAAAAATCTTTTATTTCTTCTATTAGCTTGATATAACTACCTTTGCAAAAATTAAAACGCAGTAAATGGCACACAAAGCAGGTTTTGTAAACATCATAGGAAATCCAAACGTAGGAAAATCAACCTTAATGAATGCTTTCGTAGGCGAAAGGTTGTCCATAATTACTTCTAAAGCACAAACCACTCGTCATAGAATTTTGGGAATTGTGAATGGAGAAGATTTTCAATTGGTTTTGTCAGACACGCCTGGAATCATCAAGCCGGCCTATGAAATGCAGGAATCGATGATGAACTTTGTGAAGTCGGCTTTTGAAGACGCGGATATTTTGATTTATATGGTCGAAATTGGCGAACAAGAATTAAAAGACGATGCCTTTTTTAATAAAATTATACACGCCAAAATTCCAGTATTATTGTTGTTGAATAAAATCGATAATTCGAATCAAGAACAATTGGAAGAGCAAGTGGCTTTTTGGACAGCAAAAGTGCCGAATGCCGAAATTTTCCCAATTTCCGCTTTGCAAAATTTTAATGTGCCTGAGGTTTTTGGTCGCATTATCGAATTACTGCCTGAATCGCCAGCCTATTATCCTAAAGACCAATTGACGGACAAACCGGAACGTTTCTTTGTAAACGAAACCATCCGTGAAAAAATCTTGTTGAACTACAGCAAAGAAATTCCGTATGCGGTTGAAATCGTAACCGAAGAATTCTTTGAAGACGAGAATATTATTCGCATTCGTTCCCTAATTATGGTGGAACGCGATACCCAAAAAGGAATTATCATTGGTCACAAAGGCGCTGCTTTGAAAAAAGTAGGAATGGACTCGCGTGCCGATTTAGAAAAATTCTTTGGCAAACAAATTCACATTGAATTGTATGTCAAAGTCAATAAAAATTGGCGTAGCAATGCCAATATGCTAAAACGTTTTGGCTACAACAACTAATTTTTTGGCGTGACCACAAGGGTCAGGCTATCCGTTGCAATCTTTGTTGCCCAAGAGGGGGCAACAAAGGATTTTTACTCCTATCCTTCACGCACCACTGTAGTAGCTTACAAAATAATAGTGTACCTTTGCAAAATATTTGAAATTAGATTATGAACAACATAGTAGCCATAGTAGGAAGACCTAACGTAGGAAAATCGACTCTTTTTAATCGATTAATCCAAAGAAGAGAAGCTATCGTAGATTCAGTTTCAGGGGTAACCCGTGACCGAAATTATGGAAAAAGTGAATGGAATGGAAAAGAGTTTTCAGTTATTGATACCGGTGGTTATGTACGTGGTTCCGATGATATTTTTGAAGGTGAAATTCGCAAACAAGTTGAATTAGCTATAGATGAAGCCGATGTAATCATTTTTGTGGTAGATGTCGAAGAAGGAATTACCCCAATGGACGATGCGGTAGCCAAATTACTTCGAAAAGTAACTAAGCCTGTATTGCTTGCCGTAAACAAGGTAGACAATGCGATGCGTGAAAAAGATGCGATTGAATTTTACAACCTAGGTTTAGGTGACTATTATACTTTTGCTAGTATTTCAGGAAGTGGGACAGGCGATTTATTGGATGCCTTAATTGATGCGTTCCCAATTAAACCCGAACCAACAGGAGAAGAAGTAGTTTTGCCTCGTTTTGCAGTAGTAGGTCGTCCTAATGCAGGAAAATCCAGTTTTATCAATGCTTTGATTGGACAAGATCGATATATTGTTACTGATATTGCAGGAACGACACGTGATGCAATTGATACTAAATTTGACCGTTTTGGATTTGAATTTAACTTAGTGGATACGGCCGGAATCCGTCGTAAAGCTAAGGTAAAAGAAGATCTGGAATTTTATTCGGTAATGCGTTCGGTACGAGCGATTGAACATGCCGATGTATGTATCTTGATTATCGATGCTACCCGCGGATTTGAAGGACAAGACCAAAGTATTTTTTGGCTAGCTGAAAAAAACCGAAAAGGAGTGGTGATTTTGGTAAATAAATGGGACTTGGTTGAAAAAGACACCATGTCAACCCGCGATTACGAAGAAAAAATCAGAAAAGAATTAATGCCGTTTACCGATGTGCCAATTCTTTTTGTTTCGGCTTTGACTAAACAACGTTTGTTAAAAGCTTTAGAAGCAACAGTTCAGGTGTATGAAAATAGACAACAACGTATTCCAACTTCTAAATTCAACGAATTCATGTTGAAAGTAGTGGAGGCATATCCGCCGCCAGCGACTAAAGGGAAGTATGTGAAAATTAAATATTGCATGCAATTGCCTACGCAAACGCCTCAATTTGTGTTCTTTGCTAACTTACCACAATATGTAAAAGAACCGTACAAAAGGTATTTGGAAAACAAAATCAGAGAAAAATGGGACTTCTCCGGAGTGCCTATCGATATTTATATCAGAGAGAAATAATACAAAAAGCTAGGTCATTTATACCTAGCTTTTTAATTTTGTTGAAATAGATTTTAGGATTAAACACTTGCTTTATAACTTAAATATTCGGTTTACCTATTTCAGAACTACCCATAGAAACAAATTAATTATTAATTCTTATTTTTATAAAAATTATAGCATGAGTTTACAAAATAAAGTCATTTGGATCACCGGAGCTTCCAGCGGAATAGGAGAGGCGTTAGCACATGCCTTAGTTGCAAAAAATAGCAGGTTAATTATATCGGCTCGAAATGAAGCGGCATTGCAGGCTATCAAGACCAATTATCCTTCTGCTTTGATTGAAGTATTGCCTTTTGATTTATTGGATTTTGATACTACTCCAGCTATAGTGGCTAAAGCCATTTCGTTTTATGGGAAAGTAGATGTTCTGGTCAATAATGGCGGAATTAGTCAGCGTTCATTGATAGCTGAAACGGATTTTGCTGTTGACAAAAAAATAATGGATGTGGATTACTTTGGAACAATTGCGTTAACCAAAGCGCTTTTGCCACATTTTATTAAAAATCAATCCGGCCATTATGTAACAGTGACTAGTTTAATGGGGAAATTCGGTTCACCCTATCGATCCGGATATTGCGCAGCCAAGCACGCGTTGCATGGGTATTTTGATGTGATGCGAATGGAACATGAAAAAGACGGTGTGGCTGTCACTTTAGTCTGTCCCGGATTTGTTCAAACTAACGTTGCTATTAATGCCTTAACCGCTGATGGAAGTCCGCAAGTTAAAAATAGTGAAACCACTGCTAATGGAATGTTAGTTTCTGATTTCATTCCCAAAATGGTTCGAGCTATGGAACAAAAGAAATTTGAGGTGTATATTGGGAAGAAAGAAGTGTTAGGGATCTATTTAAAACGATTTTTACCCAAGTATTTGCATAAAGTGGTATTGAAAAGCAAAGTTCGATAATAAAACAAAAAGCGCTACTCTAAAGTAACGCTTTTTGTTTTATTTATTATTTGAGTTTACCAACTTCCGCTGGATCCTCCTCCAGAGAATCCTCCTCCGCCAAAACCGCCTCCGAAGCCACCTCCGCTAAATCCACCACCTGACGAACCTCCGAAACCACCTCGGTTACCGCTAGCAAGACTGCTTAAAACCAGAATATCTAAAATGCTTGGGCCTCCGCCAAAACCACCTGATCCACCTGAATTGCCGCCCCCTTTTTTATTTCTTGAAAAAAGAATTAAGACAATAACGATAATCACTATAAAAGGAAGAATTGGAAATTTCTCTCCTTTATTTTGTTTTCGTGTTGCTTTGTATTTACCTTTGAAAACATCAATGATAGCCGTGGTTCCTTTGTCCAAACCATTAAAATAACTTCCCGCTTTGAATTCCGGAATAATAATATTTCGAATGATTTCTCCACCCGTTCCTGCGGTCAATCGATCTTCCAAACCATAACCCGGATGGATGGCGATTTTCTTTTCGGCTTTCGCCAATAAAATAATGACACCATTGTCTTCTTTGGCTTGACCAATTCCCCAGGTTTGTGCCCAGTTGGTGGCTAGTTGACTTACATCTTCACCTTTCAAACTTTCAATGGTAACAATGACAATTTGTGTTGAGGTAGAATCCGAATAGCGTACTAGTTTTTCTTCCAGTTGGGCTTTCTCGGTTTCGCTAAGTACTTTAGCATAGTCGTACACCGAAGTTTGACTTGCCGGTTTTTCTGGAATGGTATATTGTGCCAATCCAATTTGTGTAAATAATAAACAAACGAATAATTGAATAAAAGTAGGAGTAGGTAAAAGTGCTTTCATTATCCTTTTGAGATTTCGTTTGATAATTCGTTTGTGTCATCAGCTTGCCAAGGAAAATAGGTTTTTAGCTGCTCTCCAGCTTGGGTAATTCCGTCTATTAATCCTTGTTTGAAGTTACCTTGTTTGAATTGAGCCGCCATAATTTCTTTGGTACTGTCCCAAAAATCAGTAGCTACCACTTCATTGATTCCTTTGTCTCCACAGATGACAAATTGTTTGTCGGCACTAGCTAAATAAATCAAAACGCCATTTTGCAATTGCGTTTCATTCATTTTTAATTCATAAAAAACTTCCAAAGCCCTGTCAAAAGGAACTTTGGAAGTCGTTTGTTCTATGTGAACTCGTATTTCACCTGACGTATTTTTTTCAGCCAATTGAATAGCGGCTACAATTTCGTTTTCGTCTTCTTTGCTTAAAAAAATAGTGTCTGGTTGCATGAGTCGGTTTTGTTTTGAATTAGAATTTTACTTCTACAGGTTTGTCAGCTCCAACAGCTGCTTCAAAATATGGTTTTTCTTTAAACCCAAACATTCGTGCAAAAATAGAATTAGGGAAGGTTTTGATGTGGGTGTTGTACGGTTTAACTGCTTCGTTGAAACGTGTTCTAGCGGTTAAAATTTGGTTTTCAGTACTTGCCAATTCGTCTTGTAATTTTAAGAAGTTTTCGTTGGCTTTCAAGTCAGGGTATTTTTCAACTGATACTAATAATTTAGATAAAGAGCTACTTACACCGCTTTGTGCCGAGTTGAAGGCTGCTAATTGTGCAGGGCTCACATTCGTTGGGTCAACAGTTACAGAAGTTGCTTTGGCTCTAGCTGATATTACCGCAGTTAACGTGCTTTTCTCAAAATCAGCGGCTCCTTTCACTGTGTTTACCAAGTTGCCAATCAAGTCATTTCGTCTTTGATACGCTGTTTGTACGTTACCCCAAGACTCATTGATGTCTTGTTCGTAAGTTACTGCCGTGTTGTTGATTCCTTTAACCCAACCGTAGATTCCAAATACTACTACAGCTGCTATAATCCAAGGTAAGAATTTTTTAAAGTCCATGTTTAATTAAATTTAAGGTTGATTGTTTATTTGTTTTATAATTGATTTTTAAATAATTCTTTTTCTGGCTGACAAAAGGTATACCAAACTTGTAAAACTGCTAATGAAAATTAATCCGAAGATCCACATAAATTTTTCAGAACCACTAATTTTAGTTGAAGATTTTATTTCAGGGATAGCAATATACCAAAAAACAAAGGTTGAAATAAATCCTATAAATATTACCATTTCTGAGAACGGGTAGTGCATTATTTTTAGAAATGCTCCTACGATTACAATCAATATAGATAAGAGTAAACTGATAGTTAAAATCTGTTTGTTTTCCATGTTTAAAGATTATTTTTGATAGCAGATAATTCGGATTTAATTCCTTCTAATTTAGTAATGATATCAAATTTGTCTAAGGTTTTCTTTTGCCCTTCTTTTAAATGCGTTCTGGCACCTTCCAAAGTGAAGCCTCTTTCTTTTACCAAATGATAAATGAGTTGGAGATTTTTGACGTCTTCGGGTGTAAACATTCGATTGCCTTTGGCATTTTTCTTGGGTTTTAAAATGTCAAATTCGCTATCCCAAAAACGAATAAGCGAAGCATTTACGTCAAATGCTTTGGCTACTTCGCCAATGCTGTAATACCTTTTGTCTGGTGATAAATTAATATGCATTAGTCTAATGATTGATTTTCTTGATTCGCCAGTTTTGAAATGGCCACATATTCCACTGCTGAGATGTTTCCGTAATAAAAATTAAGCGGATTCACAGCTCTATTATTTTGATGAACTTCATAATGTAAATGAGGAGCTTCCGATCGCCCAGTACTTCCTACATATCCAATGATATCCCCTCTTTTAATTCGTTGTCCCTTGCGGGCTTTGTATTTACTCAAATGCGCATACAAAGTTTCGTATCCATATCCATGTCGAATCACAATATGATTCCCAAATCCCGATGCCGTATTGTCAGCTCTGACAATTATACCATCGCCCGTGGCATAAATTGGGGTTCCAGTTTTGGCAGTAAAATCCATTCCTTCGTGCATTTTTCGTGCTTTAGTAAACGGATCCGAACGGTACCCAAAACCAGATGCCATGCGTCTTAAATTTTCATTTTTCACCGGCTGAATGGCCGGAATCGCACTCAGTAAATTGTCTTTTGCTTTCGCCAATTTCAATATTTCATCCAACGATTGGGATTGAATAGCCAATTCTTTACTCAACACATCCACTCTTTTAGTGGTGTTTTTTACCAATTCGGCATTGTCAAAACCTTCTAATTCGGCATACCTATTTTTGGTTTTAAAACCTGCTTTTCTTTCTTCATCAGAAATTGGAGCGGTATTAAAATAGGTTCGATACAAATTGTTGTCACGATCTTCTATTGCTGCTGTAACAGCATTTAATTCGTCTATTTTTTTATTTAAAATGGCATAATGCAATTTCAAATTGTCAATTTCACGTGCTTGTAACCGGTCTTTTGGAGTTTCAAAATACGGAGTATTTAATAAAATCACGAAACTTAGAAAACCAAATAAGGCAGAAGCCAATAAAAACAAGAAAACGAAACCAAATTTCGTTGTTTTTTTAGTTTTTATTTTTCGATACGCCAGATTTTCAGAATCGTAATAATATTTTACTTTCGACATATTTTAAAATACCCTATTTTTGCACTTCGCAAAAAAGTTAGTCGAACAAATTTAATAAATGTTTCATTGGTTCGCTGCTTTTTTGAGAATAAAAAAAGTGTAGGTGTAGATTTGGTTCTTCGTGTATTCGAAAACCGATTGAAGCTTTCACCTAATAATCGAATAAACACTACAAATGAAATCACAAGACGTACGTAAACAATTTTTGGACTTTTTTCAAAGCAAAGGACACTTGATCGTTCCTTCGGCACCTATCGTTCTAAAAGACGACCCAACCCTGATGTTTAACAATTCAGGAATGGCGCAGTTTAAAGAATATTTTTTAGGTAACGGAACGCCGAAAAGCCAACGAATTGCCGATACGCAAAAATGTCTTCGTGTTTCAGGTAAACATAATGATTTAGAGGATGTAGGTTTTGATACTTATCACCACACCATGTTCGAAATGTTGGGTAACTGGTCTTTTGGCGATTATTTCAAAAAAGATGCCATCAACTGGGCTTGGGAATTATTGACCGAAGTTTATAAAATTCCAAAAGAAAACTTGTACGTTTCTGTTTTTGAAGGAAATCCTGACGAAAATGTACCTTTTGACCAAGAAGCTTGGGATTTATGGAAAGAGTTGATCGATGAAGACCGTATCATTTTAGGAAATAAAAAAGATAATTTCTGGGAAATGGGTGACCAAGGACCTTGCGGACCTTGTTCTGAAATCCACGTGGATTTACGCTCAGATGCAGAAAAAGCCTTGGTTTCGGGTAAAAGCTTGGTGAACAACGACCATCCGCAAGTGGTAGAAATTTGGAACAATGTATTTATGGAATTCAACCGTAAAGCAGATGGTTCTCTAGAAAAACTACCAGCACAACACGTGGATACCGGAATGGGTTTTGAGCGTTTGTGTATGGCTTTGCAAGGAAAAACTTCGAATTACGATACCGATGTGTTTACTCCACTAATTGAAAAAGTGGAACAAATCACTGGTTTGAAATATACTTCAAACGAAATACAAAACATTTCTGAAGAACAAAATAAAACGAACATTGCTATTCGTGTAGTGGCCGATCACGTTCGTGCAGTAGCTTTCGCGATTGCAGATGGTCAATTGCCATCGAATACCGGAGCAGGATATGTAATTCGCCGAATCTTGCGTCGTGCTATCCGTTACGGATTTACCTTCTTGAATACCAAAGAACCATTTATTTATGAATTGGTAGCGGTGTTGTCGAACCAAATGAGTGAATTTTTTCCTGAAATTAAGTCACAACAAACTTTGGTAACCAATGTGATTCGTGAAGAGGAAGCTTCTTTCTTAAGAACCTTGGATCAAGGATTGCAATTGTTAGAAAATGTGATGAATCAAACTACTGGAACTGAAATTTCAGGAGAAAAAGCATTTGAATTGTACGATACCTTTGGTTTCCCAATTGACTTAACGGCTTTGATTTTAAGAGAAAGAGGCTACCAATTAGATGAAGCTGGTTTTGAAAAAGCGATGCAGGAACAAAAATCACGTTCGCGTGCTGCTTCTGAAGTGTCTACTGAAGATTGGTCGGTTTTGATTCCTGGAAATGTGGAAAAATTTGTGGGGTATGACCAAACTGAAAATGAAGTTAAAATTTCTAGAATTAGAAAAGTAGATAGTAAAAAGGATGGGGTTTTGTACCAAATCGTTTTAGACAGCACACCTTTCTATCCAGAAGGTGGTGGACAAGTAGGAGACAAAGGAACTTTAGTTTCGGCGAATGAAACTATTGAAATCATTGACACTAAAAAAGAAAATAATTTGATTTTGCATTTGGCGAAGCAATTACCTGAAAATGTAACAGCTGGCTTTGTGGCAAAAGTAAATACTGATTTAAGAACCTTATCGTCTCGTAATCACTCCGCTACTCACTTGATGCATCAAGCGTTGAGAAGTATTTTAGGAACGCATGTGGAGCAAAAAGGATCGTTGGTAAACCCAAATTACTTGCGATTTGACTTTTCGCATTTTTCTAAAATGACCGACGAAGAATTAGAGGCGGTAGAAAATTTTGTCAACGCTCGAATTCAAGAGCAATTGCCATTAATTGAAAGACGTAGTATTCCAATTCAACAAGCTCTTGACGAAGGTGCGATGGCTTTATTTGGTGAAAAATATGGCGATAACGTTCGTGCGATTAAATTTGGCGACAGTATGGAATTGTGCGGTGGAATTCACGTAAACAACACAGCTGAAATTTGGCATTTTAAAATTGTATCTGAAGGTGCTGTTGCGGCGGGGATTCGTCGTATCGAAGCGATTACAAGTGAGGCGGTAAAAGCGCATTTCGCTTCGTATGAAAATACATTAAATGAGATCAAAGGTGCTTTGAAAAATCCGCAAGATATTTTGAAAGCGGTTCATAATTTGCAAGAGGATAACGCTAAGTTGGCAAAGCAAATCGAGGCTTTGATGAAAGACAAAGTGAAGCATTTGAAAGCGAGTTTAGCTTCTCAAATACAAGAAGTAAATGGCGTTCAATTCTTGGCTACTCAAGTAGATTTGAATCCAGAAGGTGCTAAAGATTTAGCCTATGAGTTAGGAAATTTAGGGACTAATTTGTTTTTAGTTTTGGCTACTGCCGAAGAAGACAAACCGATGTTAACGTGCTATATTTCTAAAGAATTAGTAGCGTCTAAAAATCTTAATGCCGGACAAGTGGTTCGTGAGCTTGGGAAGTACATTCAAGGTGGAGGAGGAGGACAGCCGTTCTTTGCTACTGCTGGTGGTAAAAATGTAGCTGGAATTCCTGAAGCTTTAGCAAAAGCAATTGACTTTATAAATAATTAAGAAGAGCTTAATAAAACATTAGCTAAAAATAAAAAAACTCAAAATCAATCAATTGATTTTGAGTTTTTTGTTTTGTATAAATGATAATAGTAATTGCTGCTTATCAAAATAAATGGAAGGGTAGACAGTATCATTTTACTATTTTTTGAAAATAGTCCAGAGAGTAAGAACAATGCCACTAATGCACTAAGTAAGATCGAACCGCTTAGTTCAATCCATTGTTTTGGGTTTTTTGAAATGATAGTATATATCATACTAAAATGACCAAAAATTCCCGCAAGAAGTACTGGGTGAACTAATGATTTTAGAATGCCTTTCGTTTCAAAAAGCAATTGATATTCAAGCTGAAATACATAGTAAGAGTTGTTAGGTGGCCATTCTAATATACATCCTAAAAATGATACTAAGATTCCTATTGCATTTAGCTTTGTCATTTCATTTTGTATTCTAATATAACGTAAAACTATCAATTTTGATATCAATTTAAAAATTGTATTTCATATATAATTCGATATTTTTGTGTTGAAAAAAAATTGTATGAACTTTACTACCCCTGTTAGCATTACTAAATCTATGCATTGTGTGGATTTCTCATCGGAAATAATAACGATAGGTTCCTGTTTTGCTGTGAACATGGGTGAGCGATTGGATTATTTTAAATTTAAAAATACGACCAATCCATTTGGGATCATTTTTAATCCTGTTTCTATCGAAAAATTAATCGTTCGAACCATAAATCAAAAGAAATTTACCGAAGAAGACGTCTTTTTTCAAAACGAACGGTTTCATTGTTACGAAGTACATTCTGATTTGAGTTCGGCTAATCAACAAGAATTGCTGGATAGTTTGAATACAAGTTTAGAATTCACCTATCAAAAAATAAAGACTGCTACGCACATTTTAATTACCTACGGTACTTCTTGGGTGTACCAAGAAAAAAATAGTGGCACTGTCGTGGCGAATTGCCATAAAATGCCACAATCTCATTTTGACAAGCATTTGCTATCAGTTGCCACGATTGAAGCAGCAATTCAAAATACCGTTGATGCGATTCGAAAGGTAAATCCCAATTGTTCATTCGTATTCACACTCTCTCCCGTGCGACACATTAAAGATGGTTTTGTTGAAAATCAACGTAGTAAAGCGCATTTGATTACCGCTTTGCAAAATTTACTTTCGAATCATTTGTTAGACAAAGCCAATTACTTTCCGGCATATGAAATTGTAATGGATGAATTGCGAGATTATCGTTTTTATGGAGACGATTTATTGCACCCAAGTTCGATGGCTATTGAATATATCTGGCAACGATTTAGAGCTAGTTCCATTTCGGAAACGGTATGGTCAACCTTAGATGAGGTGGAGGCTATTCAGAAAAGTTTGTTGCACAAACCTTTCAATCCTTTGGCTGAAAGTCACCAAAAATTCCAATCTAAATTGCAAGAGAAGATCTCGAAATTACAAGAAAGGTATCCCTTTATGAAGTTTTAGTTAGCCAATTAACTGATTGAATAAATCTTGCTTTTCGTTGATGTAGTTGTATTGAAAACCGCGTTCTGTCATTTTTGTCTTAATGGCGTGAATGTCATTTTTGTTTTTCAATTCCAAACCTACGACCACAGGAGCTGATTCTCTATTGTTCTTTTTGGTAAATTGGAAATAGGTAATATCGTCTTCTGGTCCTAAAATTTCGTTGACAAATTCTTTTAACGAACCCGGTCTTTGCGGAAATTGAATGATAAAGTAATGCATCAATCCCTCATATAAAAGAGAGCGTTCTTTAATTTCGGCTGTACGTTCAATATCATTATTACTTCCACTGACAATACACACTACATTTTTACCTTTGATTTTGTCTTTATAAAAATCCAAAGCAGCAATAGTTAAAGCGCCAGCTGGTTCAACTACCATAGCTTCTTCATTGTACAAACGTAAAATTGTTGTACACACTTTTCCTTCTGGAACTAGTATAATATCGCTTAAGTACTGTTTGCAAATTTCAAAAGTCAGGTTGCCCACTTGTTTTACAGCAGCACCATCCACAAATTTATCAATTGAGGCTAGCGGCGCATTATTGCCAGCAGCTATAGCTGTTTTCATAGTCGGTGCGCCTTCTGGTTCTACACCTATAATTTTAGTATTGGGACTCAATTCTTTGAATACAGTCGATAATCCTGCTGATAATCCGCCTCCGCCAATTGGGACAAAAATATAATCAATAGGTTGTTGGTGTGATTCTAGAATTTCTAAACCTACTGTGGCTTGACCCGCAATTACTTTAGCATCGTCAAAGGGGTGAATGAATATTTTGTTATTCGCTTTTGCATCGGCAACAGCTTGGGCGTAAGCGTCGTCAAACGTATCTCCAATTAATTCAATTTCCACAAAGGATTTTCCGAACAATTGAACCTGTTTTATTTTTTGTTTTGGGGTGGTTTTAGGCATGTAGATTTTGCCTTTTATTTGTAATAAATTACAAGAAAAAGCAACACCCTGAGCATGATTTCCTGCACTTGCACATACAATTCCTTGTTGTTTTTCGGTTGCGGTTAGCGAACTTATTTTGTTATAAGCTCCGCGTATTTTGTAAGATCGCACAATATGCAAATCTTCTCTTTTTAATAAAATAGTACAGTCAAATTCATTTGAAAGATTGGTATTTTCAGTTAATGGTGTTGGAGAAACAACTCCTTTCAACTGATCCTTAGCAATTATGGCTTCCTTAAAAAGATTCATATTTTATTAATTTTAATTCAAAAATACGAATTGTTTTCAACATCTGGTTGTGGTATTAATAAAAAAACCTCCTAAAAAAGGAGGTTGTATTTGATTTATTATTTTGTAACAGGAGGGTATTGCGCCACAATTTTGGTAACGAATGTGTTGATTCGTTCTTCTTTTTTATGGGTGTTTTTAGTTAGGATTCCAGTTCCTTCTCCTTGCCAAATCATTTCTTTCTTTTTAGCATCAATAAAATCAATGTATAAGGTGCCTTCTGTGGAAGAAGTAACAGTAGTTTGTTGACCGCCCATCATAAAGGGATTCCAACCCCATCCCCATCCGTATCCCCAACCGGCATTGAATTGGTTCACGCTAACTTGCTCGCGTGATTTGGTAAAAATATTGATAAGCATGTCTGGGTTTTCACTTTTAGTAAAGCCTTTGGCGAGCATTTGCTGGTCAATGGCATGTAGAATTCTGCGTTTGTCTAAATCGGAAATTTCAACTTTGTCAATACCCGTTTTATAATAGGCAAAGGTTTTGTAAGTTGAAAAATCGACTTTTTTGTCGTAATCTGCATTGACACTTACCATAGAACCGCAAGAAACCATGGTCAAAAGTAGGGCTGCGAAAAGAAATTGAATTGCTTTCATGATTGTGCTAGTTTAATTGTTAAAAATTGATTTTTTTTGGAAACAATGAGTTGGCTTTAATTTATTTTTTCCGAATGGTATTGGTCTTTTTATCAAATCCGTACGGACAATGTCGACAACCACTTTTGCAACAATACCCGCGTTTCAAATGGAATTTTTCGGTAAAACATTTATAACCTTCGGGAGTATAGTAGAAATCTTCCTCAGCTGTTAATTTATTTTCATTACTTTGCTTATCCATAAATGCGTATTACAACCGTAATTGGTTTGCAAACAAATTTAGAAATTAAAAGCGGCCGTTGTAATACCTTACTAAATATTTAACATTTGTTTTCGTATTCCTTGAATCAAGCGATTCCGATTAATTTGCCAAAGGGTATCTCTCTTGTTATCAAAAGAGAAGATTTGATACACCCTTTTGTTTCGGGCAATAAATTCAGGAAATTAAAATACAATTTGTTGCAAGCAAAAGCCGAAAATCAATCCACACTTTTAACTTTTGGAGGGGCCTATTCCAATCATATTGCCGCGGTGGGGTATGCAGGAAAAGAAAATGGTTTTCAAACTATTGGAATCATTCGCGGCGACGAATTAGGTGATAAAATAGAAAGCAATCCTACTTTAAAATTTGCCCAAGAATGTGGCATGCAATTCGAATTTGTGTCCAGAGAAACCTATCGCTTAAAAACAGAAGCGACTTTTTTGGAACAATTACAACAACAATACGGAGCCTTTTATTTAATTCCTGAAGGCGGAACCAATGCCTTTGCGATACAGGGTTGTGAAGAAATTTTGACTCCAGAAGATGCTTCCTTTGATTTTGTGGCTTGTGCTATTGGGACAGGAGGAACTATTTCGGGATTAATTAATAGTGTTTTGCCTCATCAAAAAGTTTTGGGATTTCCTGCCTTGAAAGGTGACTTTTTACAAGATGAAATTCGTAATTTTGTGCGCCAGGACAATTGGGAGTTAATTACCGATTATCATTTTGGAGGTTATGGAAAAGTAACTAATGATTTAATTGATTGGATCAATCGATTTTATGCACAAACTCAAATTCCCCTAGATCCAGTTTACACTGGAAAAATGGTTTTTGGAATAGTCGATTTGATTGCAAAAAATTACTTTCCTGAAAACGCCAAAATTTTATTAATTCATACTGGTGGATTGCAAGGTATTCAAGGCATGAATTTAAAACTAAAAAATAAAGGTTTACTAATACTTCATACACATGATTAAAAAGATTCTAGTCGTTTTTGTGTTGTTACTGCTTGTTGGATGTCACGCCAAGAAATCGGTGATTGTGACTCAAAAAGACAGTAGATATAATTCCAGTAAATACAAAAGAAATACAAGTTCGACGCCTACAAAATCAATCGCTGTCAATGGAACAGTGAATGATTATATTGCTAATTACAAAGACGTAGCGATGAGTAATATGAAAAATTACGGTATTCCTGCTAGTATTATTTTGGCACAAGGAATTTTAGAATCGGGAGCAGGAAAAGGGTCTTTAGCAGCTACTGCCAATAATCATTTTGGTATTAAATGTCATAACGATTGGACTGGGGAAACTGTTTTGAAAGATGATGATGCGGCACAAGAATGTTTTAGAAAATACAATGATCCAGCTGAATCCTTTAAAGATCACGCGACTTTTTTAACAGGAAGAAATCGTTATGCAAGCTTGTTCGAATTGCCCAAAGACGATTACGAAGCTTGGGCAAAAGGATTGCGATTAGCGGGTTATGCTACGGATCCTAATTACCCAGAAAAATTAATTTCGTACATAGAGCGTTATGAGTTGTACCAATACGACAGCCAGGTTTTAGGCAAGAAATTTACATTGAACAAAAAGAAAATGGAAGCGACAGCCATCGCGGATAGTTCAACTCTAGGCGAATACGAAGTGCAAAAAGGAGACACACTATTTTCAATTGCCAAAAAATTCAATTTGAGTTTGGAAGACATCAAACAAAAAAATAATATGTTGGATAATGCACTTTATGTGGGGCAAAAACTTCGCATAAAGTAACAGTAAAAACACAATAACAATGATATACCAAAGAAGTAGTCAGCTCTTTGCTGAAGCCGAAAAAGTAATTCCCGGAGGGGTTAATTCGCCAGTTAGAGCGTTTAAAGCGGTTGGAGGAACTCCTATTTTTGTCAAAAGTGCGAAAGGCGCTTATTTGTATGATGAAGACGGTAACCGATTAATTGATTACATCAACTCTTGGGGGCCAATGATTTTAGGTCATGCTTATACGCCAGTGGTAGATGCGGTGGTGGCGAAAGCGCAATTAGGAACTTCTTTTGGAATGCCCACGGAATTAGAAACGCAAATTGCGGCTTTAGCGGTTTCGATGGTGCCGAATATTGATAAAATCCGTTTTGTGAATTCAGGAACTGAGGCCTGTATGAGCGCCATTCGTTTGGCCCGAGGTTATACCAAAAGAGATAAAATTATCAAATTTGCTGGATGCTACCACGGACATTCCGATTCGTTTTTGATTCAAGCGGGAAGTGGAGCCATTACTTTTGGTTCGCCCAATAGTCCTGGTGTAACAGAAGGTACAGCAAAAGATACTTTGTTGGCGCGTTACAATGATTTAGACAATGTGGCGACTTTAATTGAAGCGAATAAAAATGAAATTGCCGCGATTATTGTAGAACCTGTTGCAGGTAATATGGGTTGTATTCCACCACAAAAAGGATTTTTAGAAGGCCTTCGCCAATTGTGTACCGACAACGGAATTCAATTAATTTTTGACGAAGTAATGACGGGTTTCCGTTTGGCCAAAGGCGGAGTACAAGAATTATATGGCATTCAAGCAGATATCATTTGTTTTGGAAAAGTAATTGGAGGTGGTTTGCCTGTTGGTGCTTTTGCAGCTCGATCAGAAATTATGAATCATTTGGCTCCACTTGGACCAGTATACCAAGCGGGAACTTTATCAGGAAATCCATTGGCAATGGCCGCAGGATTTGCCATGTTACAAGCCTTGAATAATGATGCTGCTATTTTTCAGCGATTGGAAGAAAAAACAGCTTATTTAGCAGCAGGAATTGACCGTGTTTTAAAAGCCAACAATGTAGTATTTACAATTAATAGAGTAGGTTCTATGATTTCGGTTCATTTTGACGCCGATCCGGTGGTTGATTTTCAATCGGCTGCCAAAGGCGATAACGCTACTTTCAAGAAATTCTTTCACGGCTTATTGCAAGAAGGCATTTATATTGCGCCATCAGCCTACGAAACCTGGTTTATTACCGATGCCTTAACTTACGAAGATTTGGATGTTACCATTCAGGCAATTGACAAAGTGTCTAAAACATTTTAATTTAAAATAAAAAACTTCCGGTATAACCGGAAGTTTTTGTTTGAATTAATCCCTTTGATGTTCTTTGTGTAATTTTCTTTTTTCGCCCATTCGCTTGTTGTTTCTGTCTTTTCTCAATTCCCATTTGGCAAATTGGTCAGCGGTTAAAATGCTTTTCATTTTGTTTTTCAATTCAATTTGCTCGTCGAGCATCTTATTTTTCATCTCAAAACGAAGCGCTTTTGCTTCTTCCATTTTGGCTTTGTGTTCGGCTTTCATTTTCTCCATTTTAGCCATTTGCTCCGTCATTAATTTGCCAACTTGTTCTTGTTGTTTGGCATTGAGATCCAAATCCAAGGTCATTTTTTTAAGGTGTAATTGATTGCGTTGTTCCGGAGTCATTTGTTCGATTTCTCCTTTGGGGTGTCTTTCTTTTCTTTCCTGGGCAAAACTACTTAGTCCAATTACTAATAGGGCAACAATACATACTTTTTTCATGATTTTAATTTTTAAGTTACTGCAGGGTAAGACCTAAGGCTATTGATAAGGTTTAAGTCTTAACATAAGTTTAGTATTTAGAATTACTATTTTTAAAGGAATAATTTTATAAAAACACAAGTATTACTTACCTTTGCAAGGTGAAAAACATCCTATTCATACTAGTCATCGCATTATTTCTAAAGCCAATTCTTCCGGTTGTAGATTATGTTATTAACTATGAATACATTAGCAAAGTGCTTTGTGAAAACAAAGACAAACCCAAACTACAATGTAACGGAAAATGTCATTTGATGAAAGAATTAGCCAAAGCGGCTGAGACAGAAAATCCAAAATCTTCCGACAAAAAATCTTTTTCACCAATACAAGAAGTGTTGTTTTTTAATGAAGTTGGCTCTTATAAACTGGTGTCATGCGGATGTTCTAAACAACCCAAAAATCGATCTACTTATTTGGATTTTTATTCCTATTTGAAAACCAATTCGGTTTTTCATCCCCCCACAATCCTTTCTTAAATTATAGTTGGCAATGTGTTTGCCCTGTATTCGTTGTACAAACGAATATAAAATTGGTGTGCTTTTTTTAGATTATTCTTAATAAAAAGCAGACTGATCCTATTTATTATTTACATAAAATTTAAGAAATGAAATTTCAATTAAAAAATATCGCTGCGATAGTTGTAATCGCAATCAGTTTATTCTCTTGTTCTAACGATGATGAAGTTATTTCAGGAAATGGAAACCTAAAATTAGAATTTGATAACACTTATGGTACGGCAAATTTTGCATTTAATACAGAGTATACAAATTCAAATGGAGAGAAAGTTAAAGCAACACAATTAAAATATATTGTGAGTAATATCGTTTTGACAAAAGCTGACGGAACTACTTTTACCTACCCAAAATCAAGCAGTTACTTTATTGTTGACGAAGCTACAGCAGCCAGCCAAATTTTAAATTTAGCCAATGTACCAGCGGCAGATTATAAAAGTGTAAAATTTGGGATAGGTGTAGATAGAGCGCAATGGGAATTAGGGGCAACTGGACAAGGAGATTTTTTAGCTGCTGCTCAAACTGCATCTATGATGTGGAACTGGACTGGTGGATATAAATTCGTTGCTTTTGAAGGTAATGCTACATCATCAACTTTAACTACTCCACGAAATTATAGAGTGCATACAGGAAAAGTGGTAGTCAACAATGTTGAAACTTACAATTATGCTGAAATCACCATTCAATTTCCTAGCGTTGCCAGAGTAAGAACGACGATTACACCTCAAGTTCACATTATTGCAGATGCTAAAAAGATTGTTGATGGCGAAAATAAAATTGATTTAACAACAGGAACTTCGGGAGACATAATGGGAGGTGACAGACTAGCTTTAATAATGGCTAACGTATCTAAAATGTTTACGATAGATCACGTACATAACGATTAAATTTAATCAAAAAGCGGTTGGTATTATCACTGACCGCTTTTTTAAATCTTTATAGAAATGAAAACAAAAATACTGTTGTTGCTCATTTTGCCCTTGTTTTGGAATTGTTCTGAAGATCAGGATGATGTGTACCAAAACATCCCCATTGAATTTAAAGTGCCTTCTAATTTTCCGCCATTAGCCTATAATTTGGCTAATAATCCACCCACTGAAAAAGGGTTTGAATTGGGTAAAAAGTTATTTTACGAAGGTCGATTGGCTTCTGATGGTACTGTTTCTTGTGGATTTTGTCATGTACAAGAAGATGCATTTACGCACCACGGACACACTTTTAGTCATGGTGTGGATGATTTGGTGGGAACAAGAAATACACCTTCGATTCAAAATTTAGGCTATCAAACTGCATTTATGTGGGATGGTGCTGTCAACCATTTGGATTTACAAGCGATTCTACCTTTTACAAATCCTGTTGAAATGAATGGCGATTTTAGTAAAGCCATTGCCATGATGAAAGGGGATGCCGAATATCAAAAATTATTTCGTTTAGCTTTTACAGACGGACAAATTAATTCCGAAAACATGCTTAAAGCTTTGGGACAATTTATGTTGATGGTCACTTCGTCCAATTCTCGTTTTGATAAATACCGTCGCAATGAAGCGGGTGGAACTCTAACTCAACAAGAATTAGATGGCTATGCTGTTTTTAATCAAAAATGTGCCAGCTGTCATGCTACGGATTTGTTTACCGATAATTCGTTCCGAAATAATGGGTTGCCAGTCAATCCTTCTTTGAATGATGTAGGTCGTTTTAGAGTAACTGAATTAGCCCAAGATTTACACAAGTTCAAGGTGCCAAGTTTACGGAATGTGGAAAAAACGGCTCCATACATGCATGATGGTCGTTTGTATACTTTAGAAGCAGTTTTGGATCATTACAATTCAGGGGTCGAAAATTCTGCGACATTGGATCCTATTTTAAAAAGAAATGGAATGTTAGGAATTGCATTAACTGCATCAGAGAAATCACAATTAATAGCTTTTTTAAAAACCTTAACGGATACCCAGTATTTAACCGACAAACGTTTTTCTGAATATTAATTTATTGTAAAATGAAAAAAATAACATTAATAATAGTGCTGCTTTTTCAATTGGCTAATGCCACCGAAAAAGACAGTTTACAATTTAAAAATCCGTTTACTCAATTTCATCATTTTTTGGAAGATGATTGTGATGCTTGCGGTTGCTCGGCTAGTGGTGGAAGTATGGGATTTGCATCGATGTTGAATTCTAACTTCGTCGGCATTCGCTATTTTAATCAGCAATACCAATCGACAGATGGCTTGTACAGTAATTCACTTTGGTACAAAGAAAATTTCAATACTACTCAAGTTTGGGCTCGAATTCCCGTAAAGGAAAATGTGCAGCTTTCGGTTTTACTTCCCTATCATTCGCACAACAGAGCCACGGCTACAGGAAATCAATCGATTAATGGTGTTGGAGATATTACACTTTTAGCGATGTATCGATTGTATCAAACGCACAAAGACAGTACTTTTTTGGTACATACCTTACAAATGGGCGGTGGTGTAAAAATGCCATCAGGCAAATTCAACCAAGCTAATTCTGGGAATGTCAATCCGAGTTTTCAAGTAGGAACGGGGAGTTGGGATTATCTTTTGGCAACCGAATATATAATTAGAAGAAAACAATTCGGACTCAACACGCTATTGAATTACGTGATTAAAACCGAAAATCAGAAAAATTACCGTTTTGGAAATCAATTGAATTATGCTGCTACTTTCTTCTATTTGAATGAAAAGGATGCGTACTCCTTTGCTCCTCAAATTGGAATTGCAGGAGAAAATTACGAAAGCAATTACCAACACGGAATCCAATTGAATAAAACGTCAGGCAATGCATTATTTGGTAAAGTAGGTTTTGAAGTGGGGCGTAATGCTTTTTCTTTTGGAGCCAATGTCATGTTGCCTATTAAGCAAAATTTAACTGGAGGTAATGTAGAAGCCAATTATCGTTGGAGCTTTAATCTGAATTATTCGTTGTAAAATAGATTAAGTTGAAAAAAATAGTATTCATAATTATCCTTTCGTTTTTAGTCAAGCCGGTTTTTCCGTTGGTTGACTATGCGATTAATTATGAATACATTTCCAAAGTCCTTTGTGAAAATAAAGCAAAACCGGAACTGCAATGTAACGGAAAGTGTCATTTGATGAAGGAATTAACCAAAAATACAGAAAATGAGAAGTCACTACCCACCGATAAAAAAGGAAGTACTTCAGAAAAAGAAGTTTTGTATTTTGCGGAAGCTTGTGCCTATTGTACTTCTTGTAAAATGGGCATGAACAGTTTGTCTATTTCTTCATTGTATTTGAATTTATATAGTTTTTTAGATACCAACTCTCTATTTAAGCCACCCACCTTAATTCTTAATGATATCGTTTAAGGTGTAGCATTCTTATTTAGTAAAACTAGAAAAGAGGTTGTTGCTACACAATTACAATAAATTAAGAAATAATTCAATGAAAAAAATAATTTTAGTCCTTATAGTATTAGGGCAAATGAGCTATGCTCAAAAAACAAAAACAGTTGTAGATTCTACCAAAACAAATCAATTAGAAGAAGTAATTGTAACTGCAAATAAAAGAGAAGAAAACATTATAAAAGTAAATACGGCAGTTACTTCACTTTCGTCCAAAAAAATTGAGGATACAAGAACTTGGGGATTAAGCGGACTTTCTGCATTAGTTCCAAACTATAATTACCAAGAATTGGGGGTTTCGTTCCAACAAATTCAATCCATACGAGGCATTCAGGTTTTTAGTGAAAACCCTGCTGTTTCGACCTATATTGATGATGTAAATAACATTGATATTTTGGCAAATGGTTTTGCGTTTACAGATATTGAACGTATTGAAGTTTTGAGGGGTCCACAAGGAACTTTATATGGCCGTAATGCTATGGGTGGTGTTGTAAATATTATCACGAAAAAACCAACAAATAACTCGAATGGTTTTATCGAAACGAGTTTTGGAAGTCTTGGATTGCAACGCTACAGTGCGGGTATCATAACCCCTTTGATTAAAGATAAATTATACTTCGGTTTGAATGGTTTGTATCAAACACAAGATGGATTTTTGAAAAATGATATCGCAGGAACAACTTCAACAGATGCTGGATTAAACGGTAAAACTGTTGGTGGTGAGGAAAATCTTTACGGAAATCTATTTCTAAAATGGTTAGTATCGAGCCGCTTTAATTTGACTCTTAACTTAAAAGGACAATCTGATACAAGTGATAATTCTGGATTTATGGTGTCTCAATCAAGTGATACATTTGCTTTTGCAAATCCGGACAAAATTAATCTTTCAAGAATTGCACAACATGAAAGAAATATTTTGAATACATCATTAGTAGCAAAATATTCTGCTGATAAATACACATTAACTTCTATTTCGGCTTTGCAAACGATTGCATTTGGATTTAAAGATTTAGATTTCCCGGGGATTTATCATTCATTTTATAATGGAAAAGTTGGGGAATTACTTCCCCCTCAAAAAGTATGGAGTGAAGAAGTAAGAGTAAATTCTAACTCTGACAGTAAATTTCAGTACACAGCTGGTGTTTACGCTTTCACTCAAAAAGGGTATGAACCTACCACCAATACAGCTTATGAATTATCTAATGGTGAAGCAACTGCTTTTGGATTGCCAAATGGTAGTTATTTAGTTAGTAGAAATAGAAGTGACAATTTTGGAATTGCAGGTTTTGGAGAAATGAGTTATTTATTTACTAATAAGCTGAAAGCTACTTTTGGTTTGCGTTATGATTATGAAAAACGTGAAGCTACATTCAATGGCTTTGGAGACGCAATGTTGTTTAATGGAGTTGTAACGGACTTTAATCCTAACATTACTGCTAATGGGAATTATTCGGCTTTTTCTCCTAAGTTCTCATTGAGTTATGCTGTGAGTGATCTATCAAATATGTATGCCACCTACACAAGAGGTTTTAGAGCAGGAGGAATCAATGCAAGTTCTTTGCCGGCTGGAGTAAGACAAACATTTGATCCTGAATATTCAAATAATTATGAAGTAGGATATAAGGCTTTTCTAGCAGACAAAAAAGTAAGTATTGGAGTGGCAGCTTTCTTAATTCAATGGAAAGATTTACAATTCTTTAACCTAGTTGCTCCATTTACTTACGCAAGAGAGAAGTTTGGAGATGCACAGTCAGCAGGTGTAGAATTAGAAATTTCGGCAATTCCAATAAAGGGACTACAATTAGACGGAAGTTTTGGTGTCAATCCTACTGAGTATAAAGGATTTGATTTGAAGCGAGTTAATTTTGGGACAGGAGTAGAATCAGCAACTGCTATTGGTGGGAATAGACTTTCTAATGCACCATCGCATACAGTATTCATTGGAGCGCAATATGAATATCCGATTAGTGCAAAAATGAAAGCAATAGTTCGTGGTGAAATTCGTAATCTAGGGAGTTATTATACTGATATTCAAAATAAAATCGAACAACCTTCTTATACGCTAATTAACTCAAGAGTTGGTTTTTCGTATGGTAATTACAATTTGTTTTTCTGGGGACAAAATTTAAATAA
>DFXW01000037.1 GCA_002382495.1 Flavobacterium sp. UBA4098 | reverse complement strand
ACGAGCCTATAAAAACTATAGAAATTTATAATGAAAAAGATGAATATAATAAAACCAGTATTGGTTTTAAAGAGATGTCTAATGTAGCCAGAGCTTCATTAATAGCTAGTGAAATAGATACTACAGATACTGCAAAATTAAAACAAGATAGAGTTTTTATTGTAAATCGCTCCGATTCAAACAATGATGTAAAAATTACCGCTGTTAAAAGTAATTCGCCGGCTTCAAATGATAATGAAACAATAATTTACCTTAATGATAAGAAGATTTCTAAAGACGAAATGGAAAAAATAGTTGCTAGTACAATTAAATCAGTTGATGTAAAAAAAGGAAAATCAAATGGGGAAATTAGAATTGTAGCTAGTTCTAATTTTGTAAATGATGACCCTGAAATTCTACTTGATAATAAAGTAATTTCTAAAGACGAAATGTATAAAATCAATCCTAAAACTATCAAATCAATTGATGTGAAAAAAGGTAAATCTAATGGGGAAATTAGAATGGTTACAAAGACAATTAATGAATTGACGGATATTGAATACTTAACTCCGCCTACTCCACCCACTCCACCTACATTTACTTTAAAGACTCCTAAATCATTAGTTTTCCCAAAAGCTCCCAGAGCTCCTAAAGGAAATCCTAAAAGTGGTAACGAAAAAGAATGGAAGGAATTCGAAAGAAAAATGGAAGATTTTAATAAAAAAATGGAAGCTATGGAACCTCAAATAAAAGCATTTGACGAGCAAATGGATAAATTCAATAAACAAATGGAACCCCAAATAAAAGCATTTGAAGAGCAAATGGAAATCTTCAATAAAAAAATGGAAGAATACCAATCCAAAATGAATTCAAGACTAAGAAAGTAATCCCTTAACTTCAACATTTAAAGGCGTTCAATAATTTTGAACGCCTTTTTTAATTATAATTTAAAAAAAGGAGTATTAAGAAAATATAGATTTAAAAGATTCAATGGTAAGTCAGACTATTTCCATATTTTCTTTTTTTACTATATTTGATTTAAATTATACTGATGAAAATTATTTAAACTATGAATAAAATAATGTTTATTAAAATATTCCTTTTAACTATAGTTTTCATTATTTTGGGAATAGATTTATTTACTGATTACACTTTAAATAAATGGATAAAATCCATTGGTTTTCTATTTTTATCGATTCTAGCTTTAATAGATTTGATAAAGAAAAAAGATTGATTTTGTAAATTAAGATTGATTTTTCGGTTATCACTAAACTTCCAAATACAAAACCAACATCAAATTAAGCCAAATACTCAAATTGCCTATAGCGTGTGTTAGGGTTAGTTTGTGTTTATTGCCAAGGGTCGTTTTTAAATTCGGATTTTGAGTGCAATTTATAGTAGTCTCGTAATTCCTTAGTTTCTAAGTAAAAGCTATAAAGTATACTAGACCAACTGCTTAAATTTTCATTTTGCAGTTTGTCAATTACAATTAAATCTTTTGCAGTATATCTTAGGGAATGATTATACAAAGAATAAATCCTTTTAAGAAGACCTGAGTCAATATTTGGTAATAATCTAATTGTTTCATCAATTTCATTAATGATTCTAGCCCAGTTGTTATAAATCTTATAACCCAAATGATTTTGCGTTATATTGTCAATTGTATTTGCAAATTTATAAATATGTGCTTTGGGATTGACTTCTCTACATATTTCCGCAAATTGTTCTTCCGTTAAAGTTTTGAAACTATAAGATAAATTCGATTTATTTATAATTTCATTAATCAAGCCATAAGAAGCCAATATAATTGACTCGCATTTATTTTTGATTAAAGGTTCGATGTCTTTTCTTTTTCGATTTTCTGGTATATAAACCACAATAATATAAAATATCACGCTAATTAAAAACCCAATAGAAATATCCCATAAAAAATTATTTCCATTAGGAAATTGATACAAGTATTTTTCAATGGTACTTCCTTTTAAAACCTCAATTACATCTTCATTTGAGCTTTTAATAGCAAGAATGGAAAAAATAATAGTTAGACACCATAATAAAAGTGAAATAGATTTTCGCTCAAAATAAAATTGTATGATTTTGGATTTCTTTACCATATTTATTGTTCTCGTGAGTTTTCAAATTACCCCTAACGTTCTGCCGCTTCAAGCAGTTGCGAAGTACGGAACTGTTTATTTTCTGTTAAAGATAAAGATTCTTGCGAAACACGAACGTTAACTTACTTCAAAATTTGAAATTGCTTGAAACCGATTAGTTTTATTATAATTTTACAATTTTCACTTCACCATTTTTATCTCTAATTTTAATTTCTGATATTTCAATATCTTTAAAAATAGATTTTGTATTTATCAAGTTACATACAGGATAATTTTCGTAGTTTTTACCATTTAATTCAATTATTTCATCCCCAGTATATATTTTATCTTTCAGTTTTTCATCCCAAACTATGCCTATTGATAGCTTCTGATTTAATATTGTTGGAGAAAAACCTAACTGATTTTCGTTTAAATCTGTATTTGCTTCATATTGGTCAAAATAAAATTTTCTGTTTTTGAAGTCTAATGTTCCTATACCTTTTTCAAACAAATCAATTCCAACTTTTGAGTTGTCATCATTAGTAGATATTGTTGAAATATTTAAAAAGTTTGAGTTTGCAATTTCCATTTTAGGTAATAAAAGACTTTGTAGAGTAGTGATTTTAGAATTACCAAACAGACCTATAGATTGAGTACCTGTTCCAAATGCAATAAATTTAAATATATTTTCATCTTTAAATAAAGAGTAATTTCTATTAGAAACTTCATAGAAACCTTTCATTCCTGTATCTAATAAAACTTGTTCCTTCCCAGAATTTTTCCCTTTCAATTTAATCCAAATATAGGGGCTACTTTGGTTTCCAATTAGTGAAAGTTCGATACTGTTTTTTTTATTTAGATTAAGTTTTTTTTCATCATTGGTAATTATCAAAATTTTATTTCTTGTATCAATTTGTAATATTGAATTTCTAAATATATTACTCCCAATAAATCCATCTATATTAAAACAATCGAAAAACAAATAGTTTTCGTCATTAGACAATGCAACTGAATTTTCAAAAACAACATTTCCTATAGTCAAATTTGGTAGTTCTACTAAATTCATTAATGATTCATTATCATTTGCATCACTAACTTTAATTTCTTGTAAACTTTTTGGTTTTAAAATCTCAACTAATTTTTTTGTAATTAAATTGGGTGCACCAGTATCTAACAAAAAATGATATGTTTTATCTTTAATTAAAATTGGGATTATGATTTTCCCATTAGTATATTCAAATTTTATTTCGGTATAATAACTTTGTTCTTGCGTTTTGCCTTTATTCAAATCTAAATTTTGAGAAAAACTAAAACTTGAAAATCCAATTAATAATAAAATATATAATTTGTTCATTTTTTCTTTTTTGGCTTCTTAAAATTTCATTTTTAGGTTGAATCGACAACAATTCAAAGATATGTTATTATTTATGATGTTTTTTCATTATCAATCAGTCAGTTAGACTATTTCCATATTTCTTTTTTTACTATATTTGAAAAATACTTATAAAAATTTAATTATTTTATATATTAAAGATTATTTAAATGCATTCAAAAATATCTTTAATTACAAAGATGAAGCAACTTTAAAAGAATTTTGGAACTTTTTTATTTTTAACTGGTTTTTTAATATTATAATAAGATTATTGGCTAAGAGATTTTCACAGTCCGAATATTTATATGATGCATATTCCGAATATTTATATGATACATATATTGTAATAGTAACTTTGACACTAGTATCAGTGGGTTTTAGAAGGTTAAAAAATGCAGGGATTTCTGGTTGGTTATTTTTAATACCTTTTGTAAATCTAATTCTTGCATTAAGGCCTCAAAAACAAGTTAAAGTATCATAATATGAACAATGGATTTTTACCAATTTTGTTACTTATTATTATAATCGGTTTAGGTCAACGATATAAATTATATAAAGACAAAAGAAATAATTAATCTTCTTGCAATTTGACACAAAGTGATTTATAATTCTCAATTAATATTTACGTTGAATTATAAATTTTTTTTTAATAATAAAAGGTGCCAATTGGCACCTTTTTAATTGTGATAAAAGAATCATTAGCGTTTTAGGCTGAACGCTGATATGATGTTTTTTTGATAGTATCTTTTTCTATTGCCAATGCGGAAATCAACATTTAAAATCCCTTCTCTCTCCAACTTCAACAATGTATTCTCGCAGATACTTAATAGTTCCATCACTTCTCTAGAATTTAGGATTTGATTATCCATAATAAAAAAGTTTTTCGGTGGATTTAGTTTATTATCTGTTAATACTTTTATGTTCAACCTTAAATCCAAAAATTGAAAAAGTAACAACTATTCAAAATATACAATTTTGAAATGACATAATCAAATCGGCATACAAATAAACCTCTAAAAAAATACTACGTGATTTACTACGTTATAAAAAACAAAACCCCGTAAACGTTAATGTTTACAGGGTTTTTTAAATCTACCAGTTGGTCTACTAGGACTCGAACCTAGAAAGACTGCACCAAAAACAGTTGTGTTACCATTACACCATAGACCAGCAGTGCTATTAAGCGAGTGCAAATTTAATACAAATTTTATTTTTCGCAAACTTTTGGATTGTTTTTATCAAAAAACTTTTGGGATCATCATAAGGCATTCAGAAACCAACTAATAACCAAATCATTACTTCCCTTTTTTGTATGATAGAATTTTTTGTTAATGCTGGTCTCATTACACAAAAAAACATTTTCTTTGCAACATAAAATAAATACCCGATTTTAATCATGAATAAGGCCGATTTCAATTTTAATAAATGGAACACTATTTTAGGTTGGTTTGCATTTGCAATAGCATTAGTAACCTACACCCTAACTGTTGAACCAACGATGAGTTTCTGGGATTGTGGTGAATACATTGCTACTGCTGCCAAACTAGAAGTAGGCCACCCACCTGGAGCGCCTTTGTTCCAAATGATTGGAGCATTTTTCGCCATGTTTGCGATCGATAATGAGCACATCGCTTTGATGGTCAATATGACATCAGTAGTATCTAGTGCCTTTACCATTTTATTTTTATTTTGGTCGTCTAACCTGATTTTGAAGAAAATCATCGGTTCGTATAATGAAATTAATACAGACAATTCGATCGTTATTTTAGGAAGTTCATTTGTTGGCGCATTAGCATTTACTTTTTCAGATAGTTTTTGGTACAATGCCGTTGAGGCCGAGGTGTATGCGATGGCTTCGTTACTGATCGCATTATTACTTTGGTTAGGCTTGCGTTGGGAACAAGAGATGAATACCCCAAGAGGTGATAAATGGCTGCTAATTATTTCATTGGTCATTGGGCTTTCATTCGGGGTTCACTTTATGGCCTTGTTAACCATCCCCGCAATTGGATTTTTATATTTTTTCAAAAATTATAAAACCGTTACCGTTAAAAATTTCATCATTGCGAATGTAGTTGTGGTTTCTATTTTGTTGTTTATCTTCAAGATGTTATTGCCTTTAACCATGGCTTTCTTTGGTAAAACCGAAATTTTCATGGTGAATGAAATGGGATTACCATTCAACTCAGGAACCTTGTTTGTAAGTCTTTTGCTAGTAGCTTTCTTCTATTTTGGATTGCGTTACACCAAACAAAAAGGATTGGTATTTTACAACACTATTATCCTTTGCACCCTGTTTATTTTAATAGGATTTTCCACTTGGATGATGTTGCCTATTCGTGCCAATGCCAATACGGTTATTAACGAAAACAAACCGTCGGATGCTGCCGAAGTTCTGGCTTATTACAACAGAGAACAATATGGCGTGAACCCGCTTTTTTATGGGCCACAATTTACAGAAGCTTTTGCAGGTTTAGATAAAGACAAACCGTATTTAGACAAAGCACCGAATTACGAAAGAAATTACACCACTGGCAAATACGACATTACCAATAATTTCAAAAATGCAGAGCAAAACAGTGATGACAACCACAAAACGATATTACCAAGATTGTGGAGTGCCGATCATGTAGAAAATTACATCAACTTCACTAATCCACCTGAGTTCAGAATCAATTACGATTATCCTTTTGAAGAGGATTTGGCGAAATACGGTATCGAAGCGAGTCAATTAAGTGAGGAAGATTATAACAAAGCGATTGCTCAACTTAAAGGCGAAATTGAAAAAGTAGTACTTGAATTCAGACAAGCCTATGCTCAAAAAGAAATTGACAACGAAGGCTATGTGGCCTTCTTGAAAAACTACGGCGATTATTTAATTGTGGAAAAACCAACTACTTTAGATAATTTCCAATTCATGTTTGAATACCAATTTGGGTATATGTACTGGAGGTATTTAATGTGGAATTTTGTAGGTCGTCAAAACGACATTCAAGGTAGATACGACAATTTGAATGGAAACTGGATTAGTGGGATTCCGTTTATGGATAGCTTACACCTAGGTTCTCAAGACAATTTACCAACCGATGTTTTGAAAAACAAAGGGCGTAACACTTATTTCTTCTTGCCATTTATCTTAGGTTTGATTGGATTAATGTACCATGCCAGTAAAGACCGTAAAAGTTTTTACGTGTTACTTTCCTTATTTTTATTTACGGGAATTGCCTTGAAAATTTACTTGAACGAACGACCATTTGAACCACGTGAACGCGATTATGCCTTAGTAGGATCGTTTTATGTTTTTGCGATTTGGATTGGCTTTGGCGTCTATTCACTATACGAAAGTGCCAAAAAACATTTGGCTCCAAAAATTGCGGGACCTGTATTAATTGCGGGAAGTTTATTAGCTGCTCCTGTGCTTATGGGATTCCAAAATTGGGATGACCATGATCGTTCTGATAAATATACTGCTGTGGCAATGGCAAAAGCGTATTTGAGTTCGTGTGACAAAAACGCGATCTTATTTACCATTGGGGATAATGATACTTTCCCATTGTGGTATGCGCAAGAAATTGAGAATTTCAGAACCGATGTGAAAATTGTCAATACCAGTTTGTTTATGACGGATTGGTACATTGACCAAATGAAAATGAAAAGTTACGAATCAGAGGCGCTTCCTATTTCGTTTAAGCATAATGAATATGTTGGAGACAAATTAGATTATGTGGCTCATATTCCAAAAATTGAAACACGTTGGGATGTAAAAGATTTTATTGCTTTTATTAAAAATCCTAAATCAACTGTGGAAATGCAAAATGGACAAACCATCCATTTTTATCCAACCAATAAAATTAGAATTCCTATTGACAAAAACACCATTATCAAAAACAAAGTGGTCAGTCCTCGATACAATGATTCTATCGTTTCGGCTATAGAAATTGATATCAAAGGAAGTGCTATTTACAAAAATAGATTAATGATGCTTGACATTGTAACCAATAATAATTGGAAACGTCCGATCTATTTTAGCGGAGGTGCTTTTGACAACGAAGATTATCTTTGGATGAAAGAATTCCTTCAATTAGAAGGGATGGTTTATAAATTAGTGCCAGTTAGAACGCAACTTCCAAAAGGGTCTAGCCAAATCGATATGGGTCAAATAGATACTGATATTATGTTTGACAAAGTGATGCAATGGGATTGGGGCAATAGCGAAAGTCTTTCTATCTATCACGATCCTGAAACACGAAGAAACAGTATCACCTATCGCATGAATTTATCTCGTTTGATGAGTAAACTTATTGCAGAGGGTAAAATGGACAAGGCTAAAAAAGTAATTGATTTAGCAATGACTAAAATGCCTGTAGATCAATTTGAATACTACTCCTTGGTAGATCCTTTTGCAAAAGGATATTATGATGTGGGCGAAAAGGCTAAAGCACAACAGCTATTAACGCAATTGATTGGGAAATACACTGAAAATTTAAATTACTACAGCCATCTGTCTTCGTCTGAACAAGTCGATATTGCCATTGAAATTGTAACAGATATTGAGCGTTACCGCGGTTTATTGGAAATCATGAAGGAAAGTGGAGATACTTCTTTTTACGAAAAATCGAAAAAGACTTTCAATAATTACATCAGTATTTTTGAACGCTTTGGACGAGAAAAGGAATAAGGAAGAGTATTCGATTGGAACAAAAAAAGGCAGTACGTATGTACTGCCTTTTTTTGTTATCCTTTTTTTATTTTAAGTGCTGCTATAGAATCTTTTGCTTTTTTGGCAAGCTGCTTTTTCTTTTTAAGTTTCGCCATTCGGATGTTATTCTTATTTTGTTCCAATTTAACGGCGGCATTAGCTCGTTTCTTTTCGTTTGCAATTCGCTTTACCACCTCTTCAAACATAATTTTATAGTTTTTATAATCCGCAGCGTAATAGACATTATTTTGCGCTAATTGTAGACTATCAATTTTGTATTTTTTATAAATATATTGCTTTGGGCGAATTTGATTGGAGTCTAAGACCGCAGGATTTTGGTATTTAATAGCTTCTAACAAAGCTAAATCATACATAATATCCATCATCTTCGATTTTTCAATAATAACGTCTGGTTTTTTAACCAAGTCCTCTTTACAGCCCAAAAGGGTTAAAATCGCTACTAATGAAATCCTCTTTTTCATCTTATTTATCTATTGAATAACAAACGCTTTCCAGCACGAATGTTCTTTACTTTAAATGCATTATAAACCAATTGTCCGTTTACAAAAGTATGGGTAATTCTTGATTTAAAAGTATAGCCTTCAAAAGGTGACCAACCACATTTTGCTAAAATATTTTCTTTTTTAACGCTCCAAGGCAAGCCTGCATTTACAATTACTAAATCGGCATAATACCCTACTTTAATAAAACCACGTTTTTCAATTTTAAATATCTTAGCCGGATTGTGACACATTTTTTCTACAATCTTTTCTACACTAATTTTGCCTTGATGAAAAGCTTCGAACAATGCTACCACTGCATGTTGAACTAATGGCCCACCAGATGGTGCATTTAAATACGATTGTTGCTTTTCTTCTAAAGTATGCGGTGCATGATCAGTTGCAATAACATCAATCCTGTCGTCTAACAATGCTTTCCAAAGCGCTTCTTTATCTGTAGCTGTTTTAACAGCTGGATTCCATTTGATAAAATTTCCTTTAGTAGCATAATCCTCATTAGTAAACCACAAATGGTGTACACATACCTCCGCCGTAATTTTTTTGTCTTCCAATGGAATTTTATTGGTAAACAAATCCATTTCTTTGGCCGTTGACAAGTGAAAAATATGCAGTCTTGCCCCTGTTTTTTTGGCTAACGCAATCGCTTTTGAAGACGAAAGATAACAGGCCTCTTCACTTCGAATTAAATGATGCGCAGTAACTGGAACCTCTTCTCCGTATTCTTCTTTGTATTGTGCTAAATTGTTTTTGATAGTGGTTTCATCTTCACAATGCACCGCAATCAACATGGGTGTACTTGAAAAAATTCTCTCTAATACAGCTTCATTATCTACAAGCATATTTCCAGTAGACGAGCCTAAAAAGATTTTAATTCCGGCTACATTCTTGGGATTGGTTTTTAACACTTCTTCCAAATTATCATTAGTAGCTCCCATCATAAATGAATAATTCGCGAACGAATTTTGAGCTGCTATTTGATATTTTTTCTCAAGAATTTCTTGAGTAACAGCATTGGGAACTGTGTTGGGTTGTTCAATAAATGAGGTAATCCCTCCTGCAACTGCAGCTCTAGATTCAGATTCTATATCTCCTTTATGAGTCAAACCTGGCTCTCTAAAATGCACTTGATCATCTATTGCACCTGGCATTAAATAGTTGCCTTCGGCATCCACAATTTTACAATCTGCAGATTTAGCACTAATCTTTTCAGCGATTTCAACAATTATGTCGTCCTCAATTAAAACATCGCCTTCAAAAATCCTTCCTTCGTTTACTATTTTGGCATTCTTAATTAAAACCCTATTCATTCTATCTTTTTCTTATAATGTGTTGACTAATCTTTTTAATCGAAGTGCAATTACTCCAAAAACGGCTTCTACAATAATTGAATTACTCATTTTTGATTGCCCTTTAGTGCGATCTGTAAATATAATTGGCACTTCCGATATTTTGAAATTTTTACAAAAAGTACGGTATTTCATTTCAATTTGAAAGGCATAGCCTACAAATTTAATTTGGTCCAAATGAATGCTTTCTAACACTTGTCTTTTGTAACATACAAAGCCAGCGGTCGCATCGTGAATTTTCATACCCGTTATAAAACGAACATAAACAGAAGCAAAATAAGAGAGCAATACGCGGCTTAATGGCCAGTTCACCACATTAACACCCGTAACATAACGAGAACCAATTGCTAAATCAGCATCTCCTAAATGACACGCATTATACAACTTTTCTAAATCCGTTGGATTATGAGAAAAATCAGCATCCATCTCAAATATATAGTTGTATTTTTTTTCTAATGCCCATTTAAAACCATGAACATAGGCAGTTCCTAAACCTGCTTTTTTGGCTCTTTTTTCTAAAAACAAACGATCCGAAAACTCTGATTGCAAAGCGATTACTTTGTCAGCAGTATGATCTGGCGAATTGTCATCGATGATCAGAACATGAAAAAACTTATGCTGAGACAGCACCGTTCTAATAATGCTTTCAACGTTCTCAATTTCGTTATAGGTAGGAATTATAACTAGGCAATCATTCATAATTTTGAGTAATTTCAGTACAAAAGTAAGCTTTTTATGCCATTTGAATCATAATAAATTTATAATAAAAAGTAATGAAATAAAAAATTAGTAATTTTGCGACACTATGAATGAATTTGTACTTCATCCCCGATTAACTGACAACTCTGACTGGGTAACCCTCATGTTTTTGATTTGTTTTGCAACCATTGCAGTTACTAAATCAGTTTTCGAAAATCGATTCGGTGATTTTGCCAACTTACTTTTTTCAGACAAATACATCAAAGTATATCGGGAGAGTAGTAATATAAAAAATGGTTTTACCATAGCCTTGTTTTTTGTTCAGGTCATTTCTTTTGCCTTTTTCATTCAACTCTCATTACACATTTATGGTTTTGGAGCCAAAGACGATTGGATGCAATACATTCAAATTGCTAACTTTTTACTTTTCTTTATTTTGTCAAAAGTGCTAATTGAAAAAATAATTGCAACCGCCTTTCATATAGAAGAGTTCGTTGAACAATTCAATCATCAAAAAGTAACCTATCGTACTTATATTGGACTTATCTTACTTCCAATTAATATGTTATTTTTCTATTATGAAAACATAAACATAGTGTTTCCAACGCTTATTATCGCAATCGTAATAGCTGCAAACCTAGTAACTTACGTGGTTTCTGTTAAAAATTATCAAAATTTAATATTCAGCAAGTTGTTTTATTTTATTTTGTATCTTTGCGCTCTTGAAATAGCCCCTTACTATTTCATGTATTATTGGTTTACAAAAGGAGTCGCATAGTAAAAGTTATAGTATGAAAGTGAAAACAATTTTGGTGTCGCAACCAGAGCCTAAAGTGGAGAATTCTCCTTACTTTGAGCTGCAACAAAAGCATAAAGTAAAAATTGATTTCAGACCTTTTATTCATGTAGAAGGAGTTAATGCAAAAGAAATTAGACTGCAAAAAATTGACCTGAATAATTACAGCGCCATTATTTTGACTAGTAAAAATGCAGTAGATCACTTTTTTAGAGTGGCTGAAGAAATGCGTTATAAAGTTCCAGAAGGATTGAAATATTTTTGTCAGTCTGAAGCTATTGCGTTTTACCTTCAAAAATACGTGGTGTACAGAAAACGTAAAATCTATGTAGGACCAAAAGATTTTGCTGATTTATCACCATTAATTAAAAAATACAAAGACGAAAAATTCTTGTTGCCAGCTTCCGATCAATTGAATGCGGACATCCCGGTTACCCTAAACGGTTTGAAAGTGGATTGGACACCTGCTACGTTTTATAAAACCGTAATGAGTGATTTGTCTGATTTAGCAGATGTGTATTATGATGTATTGGCTTTCTTTAGTCCAACGGGAATCAAATCACTATTTAAAAATTTCCCTGATTTCCAACAAAACGATACGCGTATTGCTGTTTTTGGAAGCACTACTCAAAAAGAAGCGTTGGATCACGGATTGCGCATTGACATTATGGCTCCAACTCCTGGAACCCCATCCATGACAATGGCATTAGAAAAATATGTTGCCGAGGCCAACAAAGGAAAATAAAATTGCTTTAGAACACACTATATAAACCATCCATTCGGATGGTTTTTTTATTAGCCAAAATGGGGCAAAATGAATTATTTCGTTTATTTTTTCTACTTTTGGTTTCTAAATAAAACTAAAACTTCCCTTTTAGTTACAATATTCAATTATGAAAATCAATTCTCTTCAAGTAGAAATAGACGGAATCGACAAAGAAATTTTGCGCGATTTAATGGACGATGCTCGAAAACCCATTCTACAAATTGCTAATAAAATTGGAATTTCAGGAGCTGCTATTCACCAACGTTTACGAAAATTAGAACAATCTGGCGTGATTTCTGGTTCTAAGTTCACCGTCAATCACAAAGTATTGGGGTACAACACCATGGCTTTTGTGGGAATTTATTTGGACAAAGCCGCACGAAATTCGGAAGCCGTTCGTGACTTAAAGAAGATTCCTGAAGTATTAGAATGTCATTATACTACCGGGAATTGGTCTATTTTGATTAAGATCATTTGTTTGGACAACGAGCATTTGATGCATTTACTGAATACAAAAATTCAAGCCATAGAAGGTGTTTCCAGAACCGAAACCTTCATTTCATTAGACCAACAAATAGACCGACAAATCCAATTGTAGGTTATGAGTTGATCTGTTTATTGGGTTATGTGAAAATGAAAATCTCTGTCCCGAAACGTCGGAACAGAGATTAAAGTACATTTTATTTCTATAAACTACCCTACTAAATTGATAATTTTTCCAGGTACAATTATTACTTTGTTTGGTGTTCTTCCGTCTAATTGACGCAAGGTGCGTTCGTCTTTCATGACAATTTCCTCAATTTGTTCCTTGGTTAAATCCAAAGGCAATGCCAAAGTGAAACGCATTTTTCCGTTGAAAGAAACAGGATATTCTTTACTACTTTCTACCAAATGTACCGCATCAAATTTTGGAAAAGCAACGGTTGCAATCGAATTGGAATGACCCAACAAAGACCACAATTCTTCTGCAATATGGGGAGCATAGGGCGAAATTAATATCGCTAAGGGTTCTAAAATTGCTCTTTCGTGGCAATTTTGTGTTGACAATTCATTGACACAAATCATAAACTGTGAAACCGATGTATTGAATGAAAAACTCTCAATATCTTCAGCTACTTTTTTAATCGTTTTGTGTAGTGATTTTAAATTGTCTTTAGTGGGTTCGTTATCAGTAACTATCAAACCATTGTCATCAAAATACAAACGACATAATTTTTTCAAGAAACCAAAAACTCCTGAAATACCTGCAGTATTCCATGGTTTTGCTTGTTCCAAAGGTCCTAAAAACATTTCGTATAAACGCAAGGTATCGGCACCGTATTCGGCGCAAATTAAATCTGGCGTAACCACATTGTATTTGGATTTAGACATTTTTTCTATCTCACGACCTACAATGTATTTGCCATTATCTTCTGTAACAAAAGTTGCCCCTGCATAATCCTCTCTCCAATTTTTGAAAGCGTCAATATCTAACTCATCGGAACTATTGATCAAATTCACATCAACGTGTAACGGTTGTACATTTTTATCTTTCACTTGATTTTTAGAAACATAGGTGTTGGTTCCGTCTAAACGATACACAAACGCACTCATTCCTAAAATCATTCCTTGATTAATCAGTTTTTTGAAAGGCTCTTCGGTAGGTGCAAAACCTTTATCTTTTAAAAATTTGTTCCAAAAACGAGAATACAATAAATGGCCTGTCGCGTGTTCGCTTCCGCCAATGTATAAATCAACACTTTCCCAATATTTCAAAGCCTCTTGACTTGCAAATTCGTTTTCATTTTGCGCATCCATATAACGCATCCAATACCATGAACTTCCTGCCCAACCTGGCATGGTGTTCAATTCTAAAGGAAAAATTGTTTTATGATCAATCAACTGATTACTAACTACAGAACTCTGAACACTGTCCCAAGCCCAAGTAGTCGCATTCCCTAAAGGCGGTAAACCATCTTCGGTAGGTAAATATTTTTCTACTTCTGGTAAAATGATAGGCAAATGTTGGGCGGCAATCATCTGTGGCAATCCATTAACATAATAGACTGGAAATGGTTCTCCCCAATAACGCTGACGAGAGAAAACAGCATCACGCAAACGGTAATTTGTTTTTCCTTTTCCTTGTCCTATTTTTTCTAAAGCTTCAATGACTTTTTTTGTTCCTTCTTTGTACCCCAAGCCATTTAAAAAGTCCGAATCAATTAATTCAAATCCGCCTTTATCTCCATAAGCTGCTTCCGAAATGTCTTTGTTGAAAATATTTTTAATAGCTTGCATTCCATTTTGCCCTTTAAAGAAATTAGCAAACGCATAATCTCTTTCGTCTCCACAAGGCACTGCCATCACCGCACCGGTTCCGTATCCTGCCAACACATAATCGCCTATCCAAACCGGAATTGGTTCTTTAGTGAAAGGGTGTTCTGCATAGGCTCCTGTAAAAACACCTGAAATGGTTTTTACATCTGCCATACGCTCGCGTTCAGAGCGTTTGGATGTTTTTTCTATATAATCTGCAACCGCTTGTTTTTGCTCAGCAGTTGTAATTTGTGCTACTAATTCGTGTTCTGGAGCCAAAGTCATAAACGTTACTCCAAAAATAGTATCGGGACGAGTGGTAAAGACCTCTATGGCTTTCGGCTCAGAGCTTTGAGCCGTGGGCACAAGGCCAAAAGAAACCATGGCGCCAACTGATTTTCCAATCCAATTGCGCTGACTTTCTTTAATACTTTCGGTCCAATCAATAGTGTCCAAACCTTGCAACAAACGTTCCGCGTAAGCCGAAATTCGCATGCTCCATTGCGTCATTTTTTTACGAATTACTGGAAAACCACCACGCTCAGAAACTCCATTTACAATTTCGTCATTAGCCAAAACAGTTCCCAATCCTGGACACCAGTTCACTTCGGTTTCTGCTAAATAGGTTAAACGATAATGCAACAATGTTTTTTGTTGTTCTTCTGTTGAAAAAGCATTCCATTCTGAAGCTGAAAAAGGCGCAATGTTATCATCGCAAACGGCATTGACAGCAGTATTCCCTTCTTTTTCGAACAAGGCAATTAAAGTGCTAATATCTTCTGCTTTGTCTGAATTTTTATTGTACCAAGAATTAAATAATTGGATAAAAATCCATTGCGTATGTTTGTAATAATCGGGGTTGGAAGTACGTACTTCGCGACTCCAATCAAATGAAAATCCAATTTTATCCAACTGCTTTCTGTAACCTGCAATTTGGTTTCCTTCTTTATCCACCCCGCCGTCAATATTTACCGAAGTTGTGTCTTCTGGACGTTGCCCCGTTTGAATGGCGTATTGCTCAGCTGGTAATCCAAAACTATCATAACCCATTGGGTGCAATACATTAAACCCTTGGTGTCTTTTGTATCTTGAGTATACATCTGAAGCAATATATCCTAACGGATGCCCAACGTGCAAACCAGCTCCTGATGGATAAGGAAACATATCTAACACATAATGTTTGGGTTTATCAGCATTATTTTGGGCTGCAAAAGTGTGATTTTCTGCCCAATACTTTTGCCATTTCGCTTCAATTTCGTTCGGATTGTATTTCATTGTATCGTATTTGTCTCAGCCAATACTCTGGCTAAAAATGAGTTGTTTTGTAAAATAAAATTGTAAAAAGCTGTATCAACTTTTTTAATTTCAGCTGCCAAATTTACGTTTATTGTACGAAAGTTAAAACTTTGAACGATATTAACTTTAAATAAAGAAATTCTTTATTATTTTTACCCCATAATTTTCACAAACTATGAGTTCTTCTTACGATAAATTTCAAAAACGCCGTTTAATTTCCTCCTATTTTTCAGTTGTATTAAGTGTATTCTTAGTGCTGTTCTTATTAGGAATGTTGGGGCTTTTTATAATCAATTCCAAAAAATTAGCCGACGATTTTAGAGAAAATATTGCCATGACTGTATTTTTCAAAAACGAGGCAAACGATACCATTATTAAATCCTTTGATGCCGAATTAAAAAAAGCGCCTTTTGCCAAAACATTCGAATACGTTTCAAAAGATGCCGCGGCGAAACAACATACCGATATTATCGGAGAAGATTTTGTGACATTTTTAGGCGAAAATCCATTACAAAATTCATTCGACATTCACTTGAAAGCCGACTATGTTTACAAAGATAGCATAGCAAAAGTTGAAAGTCAATTGCGCAAAAATTCGATGATTTCTGATATCGTTTACGACAAACAATTAGTGAATTTAGTGAATGACAATATTAAAAAAGTCAGTATGTGGATTTTAATCATCAGCGGATTTTTTACCATTATTGCTGTACTGCTTATCAATAGTTCGTTGCGTTTGTCTATTCATTCCAATCGTTTTATCATCAAAACCATGCAAATGGTAGGTGCTACCAAAGCGTTTATTAGAAAGCCATTTGTATTGCGAAGTGTTCGCCTTGGAATGATAGGTGCAGGATTAGCAATTCTGGCTTTGATTGGCGTATTGATCTATTTGGAAAGCAATTTTCCAAACTTAGGACTTCTTGACGATCAACTGCTGATTGCCTTAGTGTTGATCTCTGTGTTTGCCCTTGGAGTATTGATTACGTGGTTAAGCACTTATTTTGCAACACAACGTTTCTTGAATCTTAGAACAGACGATTTGTATTAAAATAGTTGAGCACCCTTCACCCTAACATTGACTTATGAAAAATAAAAACGAAAACCCACAAGAATTTCTTTTTGAAAAAGTGAATTACAAAATTTTACTCATTGGTATTGCTGTAATTGCTTTGGGTTTTATTCTTATGTCAGGTGGCGGAAGCGATGATCCAACTATTTTTAACGAAGATATTTTTAGTTTTAGACGCATTCGTTTAGCGCCAACTACCGTTTTAATAGGTTTTGGAATTACTATTTATGCTATTTTGAAAAATCCAAAAAAAGCGTAAATGAATTCGTTTCAAGCTATTTTAATTGCAATTATGGAAGGTTTAACTGAATACCTTCCTGTTTCATCTACAGCGCATATGGTTTTTCTGAGTTCCTATTTTGGAATTCAAGAAGATGATTTTGTTAAACTTTTTCAGGTGTCCATTCAATTTGGAGCTATTTTGGCCGTAGTGGCGTTGTATTGGAAAAAATTCTTTGATTTTTCTAAACTTAGTTTTTTTATCAAATTAGCTTGTGCAGTACTTCCTGCTTTGGTTTTAGGTAAATTATTTGATGATGCTATTGAAGCAGTTTTAGGAAATCCTATTCCAATAGCTATTGTGCTGATTGTAGGTGGAATTGTATTACTTTTTATCGATTCCAAATTTCAGAATCCAACGATTCTTAAAGAAGAAGACATCCCAATAAAAAAGGCGGTAACCATTGGTTTTTGGCAATGTTTGGCCATGATGCCCGGAACAAGTCGTTCAGCGGCTTCTATAATTGGCGGAATGCAACAAGGTTTAAGTCGTCATGCTGCTGCCGAATTCTCGTTCTTTTTAGCAGTTCCTACTATGCTTGCAGTCACTTGTTATTCGGTTTTTTTAAAAACATACGAAGCTTCTCAAATGAAAGGCTACGAATTAATTTTAAAATCAGACGAACACATTCAATTGTTCCTTTTGGGTAATGTGGTGGCTTTTGTTGTGGCCATTTTGGCTATCAAATTCTTTATTGAAATTATCAAACAATATGGTTTTAAACCATGGGGTTGGTATCGAATTGGTGTTGGAACATTCCTATTACTGTATTTTTCATTTTTAAAATAATCCTTTGAAAACAGCTGAAGAGGTATTAAACGGTCAAGTCATGCTTATTGACAAACCCCTGACATGGTCTTCGTTTCAAGCGGTGAACAAGTTAAAATATAGTATCAAGCGCCGTTTTGATTTGCCCAAAAAATTTAAAATTGGTCATGCCGGAACTTTAGACCCATTGGCTTCTGGATTATTAATTATTTGTACAGGGAAATTCACCAAAAAAATTACAGAGATTCAGGCACAGCCAAAAGAATATACCGGTACCTTTTTCATTGGAGCCACAACTCCTTCCTATGATCTAGAAACCGAAATTGACCAAACGTATCCAATCACTCATATTGATGACGCATTAATTCATCAAACTGTGGTACAATTTTTAGGAGAAATTGATCAAAAACCACCGGTTTTTTCGGCTATAAAAAAAGATGGCGTTCGTTTGTACGAACATGCTCGAGCTGGTGTTGAAGTCGAAATTACTTCACGAAAAACAACTATTTACGAGTTTGAAATTACGCGAATTGCTATGCCAGAAATCGACTTCAGAGTCGTGTGTAGCAAAGGAACCTATATACGATCGCTAGCCTATGACTTTGGAAAAGTCATGCAATCCGGTTCGCATTTAACGGCATTGCGCCGAACAAAAATTGGCGATTACAAGGTAGAAAATGCGTTAACTCCAGAAGAGTTTGAAAAAGTTATTCTAAATTCTGAAGCATCTGAATAATTTCATTCTGCGTACTCAAGCCTTTATCATGTAAGTACCATAATTGCAAATTGGCTTTAGCCGTTTCGTCAATTCTTCCAAATTCATCCCTATAATCTTCAATCAGTTTAATCGCACCTTGAGGTCTTGGACCCCAATCTCCAATTACTGATCCCGTTTCTTTGTCAATGACTATTAGTTTTGGAATGGATTTACTTTTATTGGTTAAAAAATGATTCATTAACGTTTCATTTTCATCACGCAATACCAATTTCATTTCGATCTTGCCATTAGATTCTATTTCCATTTTATGGAGAATAGGCAAAATTTGTGCGGCATCTCCACACCAACTTTCGGTAAGTACAAGCCAAATATATCTTTTAGTTAATGACTTTAACTTAGCGCTATTCTCATCAGTAATGTTCATCGTTTTGTCCAAGCGTCGCATTCTAGACTCATTCAACTCGCTGTAATGTGTTCGTTCTTGGGTTTGTTCTACAGCAGTCGATTTACCCTCTTTCAACAAATCAGCCATTAATTTTCTGTATTCTAAATACGAATGGCTTTGAAATAAAGCCTGAGCAATAAAGGTTTTCATAATTCAATTTTTTATACCACCGAAGGTAACTTTATAAAGTTAGTGAGAAAGTGACATTTATTACCAACATCTACCACATCCTTTCAAATAATTTTTAAAACACTATTTCAAAAAATCAGAATATAACTATATTTGCAGCAAATAACTCAACGAACTCATGAAATACAATAGAATTCTTCTGAAATTAAGTGGCGAAGCTTTAATGGGCGATTTAAACTACGGAATTGACCCGAAAAGATTAGCAGAATATGCTGACGAAATCAAACAAATTCATGATAAAGGGGTGGAAATTGCCATTGTAATTGGAGGTGGAAATATCTTTAGAGGAGTTGCTGGAGTGAGTTCAGGAATGGATCGCGTTCAAGGCGATTATATGGGAATGTTAGCAACCGTAATTAACGGAATGGCTTTGCAAGGCGCTTTGGAAGACAAAGGAATGAAAACGCGTTTGCAAACTGCTTTAAAAATGGAATCTATTGCGGAACCGTATATCAAAAGAAGAGCCGTTCGTCACTTGGAAAAAGGAAGAATTGTAATCTTTGGAGCGGGAACAGGAAATCCTTATTTTACAACGGATACTGCAGCTGTTTTACGTGGAATTGAAGTCAATGCCGATGTGATTTTAAAAGGAACTCGTGTGGATGGAGTGTATGATTGCGATCCGGAGAAAAATGCGAGTGCTGTTAAATTTGATTACATCTCTTTTGAAGATGTGTTAAGCAAAGGATTGAATGTAATGGATACCACAGCCTTTACTTTAAGTCAGGAAAATGAATTACCTATTGTAGTTTTTGACATGAACAAAGAAGGTAACCTAATTAAAATTTGCGAAGGCGAAAATATAGGAACCGTAGTTAACATTTAATAAAAAAACAGAATCAACTTCTTAGATATTTAGACCAAAAGGATCTGAAAATCTGAAAAATAAATAATCTGAAAAATGACTGAAGAAATTGAATTTATATTAGATAGTACAGAAGAATCGATGCAAGGTTCTATTGCGCATTTAGAAAAAGAATTTCTAAATATTCGTGCAGGAAAAGCTTCACCAGCAATGTTGGGAAGTGTTTTTGTGGATTACTATGGCGCTGCAACACCGCTTTCACAAGTTTCAAAAATTAGCGTTCCAGATGCAAGAACAATTACCTTACAACCTTTTGAAAAAAATATGTTGCAAGTGATTGAGAAAGCAATTATGGTCGCAAATATTGGATTTAACCCAATGAATAATGGCGATGTAATCATTATTAGCGTGCCTCCTTTAACTGAAGAACGCCGTCGTGATTTAGCAAAACAAGCAAAAGTTGAAGCCGAAGATGCTAAAATTGGAGTTCGAAACGTACGAAAAGATGCCAATTCCGATATTAAAAAATTAGAAAAAGAAGGTACTTCAGAAGACATTTGCAAAAGTGCCGAAGAACAAGTTCAGAATTTAACCAACAGTTTTATCCGCAAAATAGACGAACTTTTAGTTGTTAAAGAAGCCGAAATTATGAAAGTTTAACTTCATTATATTCCTATTTAATCCGCTGTAAATGCGGATTTTTTTTGGGCGTACCTCGTTTAGAACGTTTTAAGTAACTACAACATTTTTCGTAAACTTGGTCGGGCTGTGCGTTGCAATCTTTGCTCCACTTCGTTCCTCAAAGGATTTCCACTGCCATCCCTCACACAAAACAGACCGCTAAAATTTCAAAATCTAATTAGAAATGACAATTGGAAGTAAAACTGGTTTTGATTCAGATTAGTTCAATTTAAGAAATTTAAAAAGCCGCTTTGTAATTGTAATTATAAATTTTAACCCTAAATTTACAAAAAAAGGAATTTGGAGAATAGAAACCACTGCAGAAACGGACGGAATCTTAAAAGCCAAATGAGTATGTAAAATAATAAAAAGCAATATGATAAACTATATAACACTATCGCAACTAATTGTAGCAGCATCCGTTATTTTTGTTTGGATCTTTCGATTTGACAACATTATAAAAGAATTCAAGCAATTTGGATTAAGTGATTTAACCCGAAGTTTTGTTGGTGCTACTAAAATTGCTTTATCAACATTGCTAATTGCAGGGATCTGGTATTCTTCGTTAGTATTTATCCCGTCAATAATTATGGGTTCAATAATGGTGGCGGCACAATATTTTCATTTTAAAGTAAAAAATCCGTTTATAAAACATTTACCATCACTATTACTATTGATTTTGTGTGTTCTTATAACATTAGCTTCATTAGATACAATTTAACTATGACCCTTTTCACCATTTGCATTTATATTTCAAGTTTATCCTTTTTTGCGTATTGCATCTCCTACTTTGCATCGCCTCACATGAAAAGCGAATTCAAACGCTTTAATTTAGAAAAATTAGGACTTTTAACTGTTATTTTAGAATTTGTGGGTGCAACTGGACTTTTAATAGGTTTGCTATACAATCCAATATTAATAATTTCGTCTGGAGGACTCACGCTACTAATGTTACTTGGTACAATTGTTAGAATCCGTTTAAAAGACAGTCTCTGGATAAGTCTACCAGCCTTGTTTTATATGTTTTTAAATGGCTATTTGTTTTTTGAAGCAATTAAAAATTAGATATGTAAATTTTCTCACCGCTCCCGCACGAATCCTTTCGTGTGGTTTTGAAAACAGGAATTAATCAAGAGCAAACATTACAATTTGTAATCTTCGTTTTTTTGCTACAGATTCACAGATTTTCAAATAAAATTTCTTAAATATTGAAATAGAATCTGAAATAAATTTAGACTGACAAATAGAGAACGTTTCGACGCAACGACAGGACTGGAGTGATTTTTTTACCAAAGAAATAAACTAATTAAACGAATTTTCGCTGATTTTCCAAATAACCGTATTAACAAATAACCAAATCAACCCTTCCCATAATATAATTATCCACAACTAGATTCCCGTCCAGTCACCCTTTCCTTTAGAAAGGGCTGGGGGTAGGAACCAAAAAAACCCATTTCTTTCGAAATGGGTCTAAATTGACTTCAGTTATTTTATTATTTTCAAAACCCCGATTTGATCATTAGCATTCATCATCATTTCGTTTTTGCTTATTACTGTGCTAGCTTTTATGTTTGGTCGTATTTTACTGTCTTTATAAGAATAGATAATTTCCTTTTTCATTTCCCCACTTGGAGCTATTGTTAACAAAAACAAAGCGTTTTTAGTGTCTGATGTAAAGAAACCATTCGTACTTCTTTTGGTATCCTTATCGCCCTCTGCATTTATATTTTTCTCTATATCTTCATAAACAATATAGGTAGAACCATCAAAATGCGTAGAAATTATAGAAGGGTTTTTGGCATTCATTTGATATTTTGGCATTTTTGAAACTGAAATTACCTCCGATTTTTCATTGATTTGAATACATGCAATATCGCAATAATAGTAATAATAAGAAGTTGTTGTTCCGTATTGAGAAGATCTGGTAACGACAACTAATTTATATTGTTCTGCTACAACAACAGACCCTCCATCTTTTTTGTAGAAAATATTTCTCACTTTATAAGGTACATAATCTTCCGCTTTTTTAGGTTTTTCAGGATACAATCCATCTAACTCATATTTAGTTGACGAACTTAAAGTAGCGGTTTTGCAGTCAATAATCGCAGAAAACATTTCATCAGAAATTAAAGTTTTTTTGTTACTTGACAGGAACCCTTTGCTTAAAACTTTTAAAAATCCAGTACAAATTAGGGTATTATTCTCTCCTGGTAAAATATCAATCGACTCAATATCTCTTTCTGGGTAGTCAAAGTCAAATTCTTTTGGAGTTGCGTCCTTATTAATAACAATTATTTTATAATAGTATTTACTTTGATCCTTTACTCTTTCGTCCTTTTCCTTATCAATTTTAGCCAACACATAAATAGTACCAAAATTATCTACTTGGGTAGATACCGTTGTGTAATCTCTTGATTTTATTGGTAACTGTACCGATTTATCTAAAAACACTTCTGTCAAATCGCTATTGTAAACTTTGAACGCAAGTGTATTTGGCTCTTTTCTCTTTCCTTCGTGTTCATTGTAAACTAAAATTTTTGTTGAATCTGGCGAAATATTAAGGGATTCATCTATAAAATCATCATCAGAAGCTTCATCAATAATCTTTGTATTTTCACTTGTGACTAATTTTAAATCAGTAGAGGCAGCATAAAGATAATATTTGTCTTCCTTTTTTTGACGATCTAAAATAAAATGAACAATTTTATTTTTAAGAAAATAAGCATTCATGTAATTGTACTTTTTTTCGTCTAAATTAAAACTTACCGTTTTTTCGTCTTTTAGATTTAAACTTTTGTCATAAACACGACAAACAAGATGTTTATCAACATCTCTGTGCGTTGTGTAATATTTACCATCTTTTCCTCCAAGAATTGAGACATCGCCTCTAGTGTTTATCTTTTCAGCCCATCGAAGTTCTGCTTTTTGGGAGTACATGGAAATACTTGTAAGTAACAATAATAATTTTAGTGTTTTCCTAAT
>DFXW01000021.1 GCA_002382495.1 Flavobacterium sp. UBA4098 | reverse complement strand
CTAATGCACCATCGCATACAGTATTTATTGGAGCCCAATATGAGTATCCAATTAGTACTAAATTGAAAGCTATAGTTCGTGGTGAAATTCGTAATCTAGGAAGTCAATATACTGATATTCAAAATAAAATTGAACAACCTTCCTACACGCTAATTAACTCAAGAATTGGTTTTTCGTATGATAAATACAGTTTGTTTTTCTGGGGACAAAATTTAAATAACGAACGTTATTTAGCTTTTGGAAATCCAGACAGTAGTTTTGGAAGAAGTGCAAGAACTGCAATGCCAAGAACGGTGGGACTTACATTAAGTGCTAAATTTTAATAATGAAGAAAAAAATAGTTAGCCGGTGGACTCGAAAAGTCCACCGGTATCTTGGACTTATACTAGGAATACAATTCTTAGCTTGGACTATAGGTGGTTTGTACTTTAGTTGGACAAAAATTGAACAAATAAGAGGTAATAACCTAAAAGCTGATTCAAAACCGTTGCCGATTCAGTCCAACAATGAGTCTTTAGGGACTTTGTTGGATAGTTTACAGACTAATTACCCATCCATTTCCTTCAAAAACATTCAGGTTGTAGCTATATTGGGAAAGGCTTATTATCTGATAGAATTACTGAAACCTCAAGAAAAGGTTCTGCTTTTTGAAATGAATACCCTTGCGCCCAAAACAACATTGAACCAACAAGAGGCAAGTCAAGTAGCTGTTAAAAGTTTAAAAAAACCATCGGCTATATTAAAAACAGAATATTTGACCTCTACAAATGGACATCATGAGTATCGAGAAAAACCATTGCCAGCTTATGCGGTTACATTTGCCAAACCAAACAATGTAACAGTTTATGTGTCTGCAGAATTAGGAACAGTGCAAAGTTATCGAACTAATTCTTGGAGGGCATTTGATTTTCTTTGGATGCTTCATACAATGGATTATGAAAATCGAGACAATATTAACAATTGGGTTTTACGTATTTTCTCAGTTTTGGGCTTAGTAACTATTTTATCGGGTTTTTTACTCTATTTTTTAACGTTTAAATTGAAAAGAAAATGAAAACAATACTTAATTCAACTTTAATACTTTGTACCATTCTTACTTCAGGATTTAGCTTTTCTCAAAAAACAAATCCAGATAGTCTTGCTATTGGCACAGCTGATGAACATCAAGAAATGATGGATATTTTATTTGCAAAACCTAAATATCCAATTAAGAAAATTGGAATTTTGTTGTACGATGGGTACAATACCTTAGATGCGATGGGACCTTATCATACTTTGGCAGAAATTATGGGTGCTAAAACCTATTTTGTTGCAAAGAATAGAGGTATGGTTAAAAACCAAAGAGGGCTTGAAATAAAAATTGATAGTTCTTTTGCAGATGTGAAATCTTTAGATATTTTGGTAATTCCTGGCGGTGCTGCCGAAACTATTATGCTTACCAAAGATGAAGAAACCCTCAATTGGATTAGAACTATTGATAAAACAACTAAATATACTACAAGTGTTTGTACAGGCGCTTGGGTATTGGGAGCAACAGGATTATTAAAGGGAAAAAATACAACATCCAATTGGTATAGAGGAGAAGAAATGATGAAATCCTATGGTGCTAACTTTAAGGAAGAACGCTATGTCCATGATGGAAAATATTGGACGTCTGCTGGAGTATCTGCAGGAATTGATATGTCTTTGGCTATCATTGACGATTTATTGGGTAGAAAATATACAGAAGCGGTCATGTTGGATTTAGAATACGATCCTAAACCGCCTTATGATGCGGGTGTTCCAAAAAAGTCTGACCCACAAGTGGCTGCAATGATGAAAGAGATGTATGATATGATTATGTTACCCTTAATTCAAAAGAAATAAACCAAAAAAGGAGCTTCAACAGAAGCTCCTTTTTTTATTAGTACGAAATTAATTATCCAATCAATTCCATTATTTTGCTTTCGCCAGCCACGCTTACTTTGATTAGTTTGTGTTGAGACAAGCCTTTCGTTGCAGCATCCCATTTTTTACCGCTCAATTCTGATTTGGCTTTCAATGCGGCCAAATCCATTTGGTTGTTGTTTGCTTTCAATAAATCAACGATTAATTTTTCTTCTTCTGTTAATTCAATTTGAACTTGTTTTTTCTCCGGTCGCATTTGCGGGAAGAACAACACTTCTTGAATTGAGGCATTATTTGTCAAGAACATCATCAATCGGTCCATTCCAATTCCCAATCCAGAAGTGGGTGGCATTCCGTATTCCAAAGCTCTTAAGAAATCCTCATCGATCACCCCATTGGCTTCATCATCACCTTTTTCGGCCAAACGCATTTGGTCTTCAAAACGCTCTCTTTGATCAATTGGGTCATTCAATTCCGAGTAAGCATTGGCCACCTCTTTTCCGCACACCATCAATTCAAAACGTTCAGTCAATTCTGGATTGTCACGGTGCTGTTTACAAAGCGGACTCATTTCTTTTGGATAATCGGTGATGAAAGTTGGCTGAATGTAATTTCCTTCGCATTTAGCGCCAAAAATTTCGTCAATCAATTTTCCTTTCCCCATGGTTTCGTCCACGTCAATTCCCATCCCTTTTGCAGCAGAAAACAATTCCGCTTCTGATTTGCCCGAAATATCAAAACCAGTAAACTGTTTGATCGCATCGGTCATGGTTACTCTGGCATAGGGCGCTTTGAAATTGATTTTGTGTTCGCCAAAAGTCACCTCACTGGTTCCGTTCACTCCAATAGCACAATGCTCTAACAAGTTTTCGGTAAAGTTCATCATCCAGTTGTAGTCTTTGTAGGCTACATATATTTCCATAGCGGTAAATTCTGGGTTGTGTGTTCTGTCCATTCCTTCGTTACGAAAGTTTTTAGAGAACTCATATACCCCTTCAAATCCACCTACAATCAATCTTTTTAAGTACAACTCATTGGCAATACGCATGTATAGCGGAATGTCAAGCGAGTTGTGGTGCGTGATAAATGGTCGCGCCGCTGCTCCACCCGGAATAGGTTGCAAAACCGGAGTTTCTACTTCCAAATAGCCTTTGTCGTTAAAAAACGAACGCATGGCGTTGAACAATTTAGTTCTTTTGATAAACGTATCTTTCACATGGTCGTTCACCGTTAAATCTACATAACGACGACGGTATCTTTGTTCCGGATCGGCAAATGCATCGTGGATTTTTCCATCCGCATCCATTTTCACTACAGGAAGTGGTTTTAAGGCTTTCGCCAAAACCGTTAAACCATAAACATGAACTGAGATTTCGCCCACCTGTGTTTTAAAAACTGTTCCGCGAATCCCAATGAAATCACCAATGTCCAATAGTTTTTTGAAAACTACATTGTACATGGTTTTTTCTTCATCATCCGAAATATCATCTCTCGAAACATAAACTTGAATACGTCCTTCAGCATCCTTCAATTCGGCAAACGACGCCTTTCCCATGATGCGTTTTCCCATCAATCGACCCGCTAAAATCACTTCCTTACCTTCGTATTTCTCGAAGTTAGCTAGGATTTCGCTCGAATAAGCGGTGGTGGTAAACTCGGCTGCTGGATACGGCTCAATACCTAAATTGCGTAATTCGGTAAGTGCTTCTCTACGTAAAATTTCTTGTTCGGATAATGCCATTGTATTCGGATTTTAAGAGCGCAAAGATAGTTAAATTTGAAAACGTAGCAATTTCAAAATTTGAAAAACATCTCAGTTTTTTCAGAAGCAGCACTTTTTGTTTTTTATCTCGTTGGGTCCTGCTGTACGCTGTATCTTTTAACGTTTGGGAAGCGTTAAAAGGATGTCGCTTCCATCAGGGCTAGAAAAGACGAATTTGTTTTCAAAACTTTGTACCTTTGGCTCGCAATATAAAAAGGAACGATTTTAAATGAGTTCGTTCCTCGCAATGACAAATGAACAAACAAATCCAATTATTCGATCTAGGAAACAAAGATTACAAAGCCACTTGGGAATACCAAGAGGAATTGTTCAAAGGCATTGTCGATTTGAAAATCCAAAATAGAAAAGACGAAACCAGTTTACCTACGCCTAACTATTTCCTTTTTGTAGAACATCCACATGTGTATACTTTAGGTAAAAGTGGCGATTTGAGTAATTTGTTGCTTTCTGAAAAACAATTGGAGGCCAAAGGCGCTACCTTTTATAAAATCAATAGGGGAGGAGATATTACTTATCATGGTCCGGGCCAAATCGTAGGCTATCCCATTTTAGACTTAGAAAATTTCTTTACCGATATTCATAAATATTTGCGATTATTGGAAGAAGCTATCATTTTAACATTAGCCGAATACGGTTTGACTTGTGGTCGAAGTGAGGGAGAAACGGGAGTTTGGTTGGGCGTTGGAACCCCTTTTGCTCGAAAAATTTGTGCCATGGGAGTACGTGCTTCGCGTTGGGTGACCATGCATGGTTTTGCCTTAAACGTCAATGCCGATTTGGGTTATTTTGACAATATCATTCCTTGTGGTATTCGCGGCAAAGCAGTGACTTCCTTAAATGTGGAACTTGGAGTTGAAAGCGTAGATGAAAACGAAGTGAAAGCTAAAATTCTGCATCATTTTGTGTCATTGTTTGAATGCTCGATTATTAGATAATTAGAATATTAGATTACTAGATTATTAGAAAGTTGGATTTTATAGATTCCTCTAAAAATCTAAGAAGTCTAAAAGTTTAAATTTCTAGTTTCAACTGCTCAGGCAATAATCTAAAACTCATACGGTGGTATTTGGTTACCCCATATTTACGAATAGCCTCTCTGTGTTCTTGAGTTGGATATCCTTTGTTTTGTTTCCAATTGTACATGGGAAATTCTTCGTGAATTTTGTTCATGTAGTCGTCTCGGTAGGTTTTTGCTAAAACAGAAGCCGCAGCAATACTCATAAATTTAGCATCCCCTTTTACAATACAACTGTACGGAATATCTGATACAGGTTTAAACCGATTCCCATCTACAATAATGTATTCAGGTTTTGGATTCAATTTCAAGATACTTTCTTGCATCGCTTTAATCGAAGCATTCAAAATATTGATTTCGTCTATAATTAAAGGTTCTAAATGAGTGACCGCAAATGAAACAGCTTGTTCTTCAATAATAGGACGTAATTTTTCTCTCGCTTTTTCAGACAATTGTTTGCTGTCATTCAAAATGGAATTTTCAAAATGGGCAGGTAAAATCACAGCAGCGGCTGTTACAGGACCCGCGAGACAGCCGCGACCGGCTTCGTCTGTTCCTGTTTCAAGATTAAAGTTTGAAAATTGAAGTGCAAGCATGCTAAATTGTTTTTGGTAAAATTAGTTTTAAATACTAAATTGGTAAGTATAGTTGTTTGATTTTTTGAGTTTGATAAAAATTTAACATTTGTAAACATTTAACTTTAAGACAACTATTTGTTAATAAAATATAATTCATCATATTTGCATCCTAAAANNGAGAAAACAGTTTCAGGAGTTGTTTCTGATGCTTCGGGTCCTATTCCTGGGGCTAACGTAGTTGTTAAAGGAACAAAAAATGGTATTCAAACCGATTTTGATGGTAAATTTGCCATTAAAGTAAAAGTTGGAGATGTACTGATGGTATCTTTCGTAGGTATGCAAGACGCTTCTGCAAAAGTGGGTGCTTCCAATACAATTAACTTCAAATTACAAGGTGGTAATACTCTAGATGAAGTTGTAGTTGTTGGGTATGGAACTCAAAAGAAAAAAGAGGTGACAAGTTCAGTGTCAAAAATTAAAGGAGATGATATTAAAGGTTTGGTTACGCCAAGTTTTGAAAGTCAATTAGCCGGTAGAGCATCTGGAGTTCAGGTAACTGCTCCTACTGGTATTGTTGGTGCTGCTCCAAAAGTTAGAATTAGAGGTACAGCTTCTATTTCATCTGGAACTGATCCATTATACATTGTTGATGGTATGCCAATTTATTCTGGTGATCTTGGAGGTTATGCTAACGCCAATGGTTTAGGAGATATCAATCCTAATGATATTGAATCATTTGAGGTGTTAAAAGACGGTGCTGCTACAGCTATTTATGGATCTCGTGCTGCTAATGGTGTTGTTTTAATTACAACTAAAAAAGGTAAGAAAGGTTCTATGACTGTATCATACAATAATGTAGTAGGTTTTGGTTCACCAATCAAAACATTCGATTTATTAGATACTACTCAATTCTTAACTATTGCTAATGAAAAAAGAACTAATGCTGGTCTATCTGCTTGGGCTGTAGGATCAGATTATAATACTGACTGGCAAAAAGCGGTATTGAGATCTAGTGCATTGCAAGTTGATCACAACCTTTCATTAAGTGGAGGTACAGATAAGACTAAATACTTTATGTCTTTGGGTTATAATACACAAGAAGGTGTTGCAGTTTCTAACGACATGTCTCGTTATACTTTTAGATCTAATTTGGAACATCAATTAAACGATTGGTTGACTATTGGTGGAAGTATGGCTATTACTAGAACAGAGTATAGTGGTTTAAATACAGGAAGAAACTCATTGTCAGGAAATATGTTTAATGCAATTAGACAGCTGCCTAATACTTCTATCTATGATGCTACTAATCCTACTGGTTATAATATTAATTTAACTACTGGAAATGTTGGTCAAGGAACTAACTTACAGCCAGTTGGAGATAATATTTCTAACATTGCTTATGTATTAGAAAAGAATAAATTGAAATCTCAAATTCAAAGATCAATATTTAATGCTTTTGCTTCTGCTCAAATTACAAAAGGTTTGAATTACAGATTTCAAGCAAGTGTTGATAATCCAATTACTGGTGGATTCTTATTTTATGACCCTATTCATGGGGATGGAAGAGGTTCTGCTGGACGTCTTCAAAACGATAACACTAATTTGTTAAGATGGAATACGCAAAACATTTTGTCATATAACAAAACTATTGCTGATGATCATAATATAGCTGCAACAGGTGTTGTTGAATATCAAAAAGAGAAAAATCAATACTTTTTTGGTGTTGGTACAAACTTGTTGAATGAATTTTACAATCAAAACTTAGTTACAGGTGCATACGGGACTCAAGAATCTGGTGGAAGTGTAACCGAAGTTGGAATTATGTCTTATATTGGAAGATTAAGCTATAACTACAAGCAGAAATATTTTTTACAAGGATCTATTCGTCGTGATGGAATTTCTAAGTTGGCAAAATCAACAAGATGGGAAAATTTCACAGGATATTCTGCTGGTTGGAATATTGCTAAAGAAAACTTCATGTCAGGTTTAACAGATGTAATTTCTGATTTCAAAGTTAGAGCTTCGTATTCAGAAGTTGGAAATACTGAAATTGGAACTTACCCATACTTAGGTTTAACTTCTGCATCACAATATGGTGCTTTAAATGGTATTGCATTTACTCAATTTGGAAATGATGCATTGAGCTGGGAAACTAGTAAGAAAACCGATTTAGGTTTAGATGTTAGTTTATTTAGTGATAAATTAAAATTGACATTTGATTATTTCCGTAATGATATTGACGGAATGATTTTAGCTGTGCCAATTGCACCATCTTTAGGTGTTCCAAGCAACAGAATTAATAAAAACATTGGGGAATTATACAACCAAGGATATGAGTTCGGTGTAGATTTGAATGTAATCAATAACGAAGATTTTAAATGGAATGTGAATGCCAATTTAACATTACAAAAAAACGTGGTTACCAAATTACCTAATGCTGGTGCTGATATTGTAGGAGGTTCTTCTACAGATATTAATATTAATCCAAACATTATTATCCGTCAAGGAGAATCAGCTAACTCATTATACGGTTTTCAATACTGGGGAGTAAACCCAGCTAATGGATACCCAGTATATGTAAAAGCAAATGGTACACTTGTACAAGGATTGTTAAATTCAGCATCATATAGAGCGTTTAATCCTGCTAATCCTTCAGATGTTTCAACTGCAGCTTCTTTAGATCAGTCAGACAAAAAAGTATTAGGAAGTACATTGCCTAAATATTTTGGTGGTTTTACATCTAAAATGAGTTATAAAGATTTTGATTTAACTTTCTTAGTAAGATTTAGTGGAGGAAATAAATTATTCAATTCAACTAGAAGAGAGTTGTTAACTCAAAACTTAAACAATAACAGTACTGAAATTCTAGGAAGATGGCAAAGTGCTACCAATCCAGGTGATGGTTGGACTCCAAGATTATGGGCTAGTGCTAATACTACTGTAAATAACTCTAGTAACGCTTCAACCCGTTTTGTTGAAAATGGAGATTTTATTAGCTTAGACAATATTACTTTGGGTTATAATATGCCTAAGTCTGTACTTGAAAAAGTTAAATTACAATCAGTCCGTTTCTTCATTCAAGCTCAAAACATGTTAATTATAACTGATTACAAAGGTCTTAATCCAGAAATGGAAACATTTGGAGTTGATTTGAATGGTACACCAAGATCTAAAATATTATCATTAGGTGTTAACGTAAATTTATAATAAAGAGATGAAAAACTATTTAAAAATTTTAACAATAGGATTACTTGCGTTCGGGATGAACTCTTGTAATGAGGATGATATGTTAGATTTATCACCTATTAATAATATTTCTGTTGACGATGCATATTCTACGCCATCATTGATTGAAAGTTCACTCAATGGTATGTACAATGCAGCTGCTATAGGACAATTTAACTCTACTTCTCCAAATGGTGGTAGAGGTTATGTTTGGGGAGCCGCTTTCGTTCAACAAGGGGACAATAGAGGAGAAGATGTTGTGAATTTAGCAACTTTCTACCAATTAACGTATACCGCTACTTATGACGGTGGAACTGCTAATAATGTATATTATTGGATCGATGGTTACAGATTGATTAACAGATGTAATTTAGTTATCGAAGGTGTAGAAGGTGCCGTTAAAAAGGGTATAATTTCACAAGCTATTGCGAATGATTATATTGGACAAGCAAAATTCATGAGAGCAATTACACATTTTGAATTGTTAACACATTTTGCAAGACCTTACCAATTTTCTGCCGGAGCGACTCATCCTGGAGTTCCTTATAGAGAAGTGGGTGTCGATACTCAAACAGAAATTGATGCTGAATTATTGAAAGGTAGAAATACAGTTGCTGAATGCTATACAAAAGTATTAGCTGATTTAACTTCTGCTGAATCTTTGATTACGAATACAACTAAAACAAAAGCTACTAAAAATGCGGCTATTGCTTTTAAAACAAGAGTGTATTTGCACAAAAGAGATTGGGATAATGTATTAGTTGAAGGTGCAAAAATTGCAAATGCTTTTACTTTGACTTCTACTCCAAACGGTCCTTTTGCGGATAGTTACAGTAATACTGAATCAATTTTTTCTATATTACATGCTGCTACAAATAACCCTGGTGTAAACGCTGCATTAGCTTCTCAATATAAAACTAGAAGATTAGTTTCTATTAGTCCAATTATTTGGAGAGATCCAAGTTGGTTGGCTGATGACAAGAGGAGAGAAGAAGGCGTAATGGTTGAAACAGTATCAGGTACAAAATATACTAATAAGTATAAAGATGGTACTACCTATACTGATGCTGCTCCAGTAATTCGTTTTGCAGAAGTTGTTTTAAACATGGCTGAAGCTAATGCTAGAAAAGCTAGTCCAGATTTAAATACTGCGTTAACTTTATTAAATAGAGTTAGAAATAGAGCTTTGGCAAATCCTACTACTCAAGCATATACTTCTACTGATTTGGCTACTCAATCAACAATGGTGGGTGCAATTTTGAAAGAAAGAAGAATAGAATTTTTAATGGAAGGTCGTCGTTGGTCTGATATTCACAGATTACAAGGAGATGATTTACATCCAATCGATGGAATTCCAGGTAAAATTGCAAATGGAGGTTTAGGAGCATCTAGTTTTACATTAGGGACTCCATATACAGGTGCTCTAGCTGTTGCTGCGATCCCAGGATCAGATAAAAGATTTTTATGGCCAATTCCATTAGAAGAGACCAATAATAATGCAAAACTTAAAGCTGAACAAAATCCAGGTTGGTAATTTGCTTAATTTAAATTATAAAAACAGCAGTAAACAAATGTTTACTGCTGTTTTTTTTTTAGTTCAAAATGAGTTCGTTGTAATTTTGGTTGTTTGTGTTGTAATTTAGTATTGAAACTTGCCAAATATAAATTTCATGTTGATTTTATATCAAAATTATATCAAAATAATTCGCATCGATTTACATTAAATTATACTTGAACATATGTTAAATTAACATTTGTTTTAAAAAATATTTGTTTATTAAGAAATTATTAAGACTTTTGTTGTTAACTAATTCAAAATTAATTTTACTATGAGATTAAAATTCAAATGGATTTACACGCTTTTACTAGCGTTATCTATGCAGTTTTCTTTTGCACAGGAGAAAACAGTTTCAGGAGTTGTTTCAGACGGAACAGGTCCAGTTCCAGGTGTTAACGTAATAGTTAAAGGAACAAAAAATGGTGTTCAAACCGATTTTGATGGTAAATATGCTATCAAAGCTAAAGTTGGAGATGTTCTTATATTTTCATTTGTAGGTATGAACGATTCTAAAGCTACTGTTGGAACTTCTAATCAGATTAATGTTAAACTTCAAAGTGGAGTTAATCTTAAAGAGGTTGTTGTACAGGGATATAGAACTGTAACTAAAAAACAAGCGGTTGTATCTGATGCTACTGTTTCTAGCAAAACAATTGAAAACAGACCGAATGCGAATGTTATGAACACGCTTCAAGGTCAATTAGCAGGGGTTAACATTACAGCTTCTACAGGTCAGCCTGGTGCTAAATCAACTGTTATTATTAGAGGTGTAGGTACCATCACTGGTAACTCAGATCCTTTGTATGTTATTGATGGTTTTCCTTCTAACAGTGATAACTTTAGATCTATAAACCCAAATGATATTGAATCAACTTCTGTTTTGAAAGATGCAGCAGCTATTGCTGAATACGGAAATAGAGGTTCGAATGGTGTAATTGTTATTAAAACTAAAAAAGCACAATTCGGTGAGTCTAAAACTACTTTTAGATATAGCTCACAGTATGGAGTAGGAGAACTTCAAAATCCTAAATATGAATATGCTACTGCTCAACAATTACTTAAAATTGAGAAAGCGCGTGGTGCAGGTAAAGGAGCAACTTTAACAGATGCTCAAATCAATACTTGGGATATCAATACGGATTGGGTTGATTACTTTTTTAAACAATCAAATACAACTTCTCACAATTTAAGTGTTGAGAATAGCAGTCAAAATGTAGCTTCTTTTACTTCATTGGGTTATTTTGAACAAGAAGGAATTTTATCAACTACTGGTCTTAAAAGATTTACTTTGAGAAATAACATTAATGGTAAATCAACTAACACCAAATTCAAATACCAAATTAATAGCTCTTTCGGTTTTAGTAAAAACAATGAAGCAACTAGTTTAGGTGAGGGTGCAATTAATAGAAATTATGTGTTAGGGGCTTTTATTTCTGCTCCATATGTTTCACCTAGTGTGTATACAAACCCACGTTCTGCTCTTAATTATTATAATACTACCCCTGGTTTATTGGCTACGCCAATTATGTTGATTGATAAGTTACAACAATATAAAAATCAAACAGATGAGATTCGTGTAGATGTAGCTTCTGATTTTTCTTATGATGTAACTAAAGATTTAACTTTTAGAACTAGACTTAACGGACAGTATTTAGACACTAGATTTTTCCAATCTGAATTCCCGAATTCATTTAACGGATTATTGTTTGCAGGTACTGCTCTTTATAATGGTTTTGAAGATATTAACGCAAGAAGAGAATGGTATTTTAACAATTTATGGCAAGTTAACTATACAAAAGAGTATAGAGATCATACGTTCAATGCTAATGCGAATATCGAGTACAACCACTCAAGAACCTACAACAACAACTTTAGACAAAGAGGTTTGATTGAAGGTGTATTTGTTCCAAATACTGGTGCTGGATATGCAGCTGATACAGCAGCTGATGATTTCCATGTTCCTCAAATATCTGCGTCTAATTTGAGAAACGATTTAATTTCTTATTTTGGAAATATTGAATACGATTATAAAAGTAAATACGGTTTATTAGGAACATTCAGAAGAGATGGTTCTTCTCGTTTTATCGATGCTCAACAATGGGGTAATTTCTGGTCAGCTGGTGGAAGATGGAACATAGACGAAGAAGCGTTTATGGATAATCTTACTTTTATTGATGTATTGAAATTAAGAGGTTCTTATGGTACTGTTGGTAACCAAAGAGTTGTAGGAGGTACAGTTTTTGCTGGAATTACTCCACCTGCTTTTGCTGATATCTATTCAATTGCTAATAATACCTATAATGGTGGTACTGGTTATGGAATTAGTTTTGGTTACCCTGCACTACAATGGGAGATCACAACTCAATGGAACTCTGGTTTAGATTTCGAATTATTCAGAGGAAGATTGAGAGGATCTGTTGATTACTATAACAGAGCAACTTCAAAACAATTTTTGAGTAATCCTGTAACAAGTACTTCAGGTACTTCATCATTAACTCAAAACGTTGATGTTACAGTAACTAACAAAGGTCTTGAATTAAGCTTAGCATATGATTTGATTAGAAATAATGAAAATGATATGAAATTAACGATTCGTGCAAATGGATCTAAAAACACGAATGTTGTAAGTGATATTGCTGATACTGGTGAAATTTTTGCTGGTAGTGGTTTATATGTTACTAGAAATGGTGGAAGTATTAATGAGCCGTTTGTATTTAATTACTTAGGAGTTAATCCTTTAAACGGTAGATTATTATTTGAAGACAAGAACGGTAACCCAACTGAAAGCCCAGTTCAAGCTGATAAAAAAGCAGCTGGCGTAAACAGTATTCCAGTATACCAAGGAGGTTTTGGTTTTGACTTTAGCTACAAAGGATTTTACGCTTCTACATTATTTACTTATGCATTTGAAGTATCTAGATTTGATAGTGATTTAAGTAATTTATATAGTGTTGGAAATATTGGACAATTTAATGTTGGTGCTGATATGTTGAATGCATGGACTGCTACTAATACTAATACAAACGTTCCTTCAACAAGTGCAAGTAACTTAGGATTGTCAGGAACTTCAAATCGATTTTTACGTGATGCATCTTATATTCGTATGAGAAATATTCAAGTTGGTTATAATTTCCCTCAGAAGTTCTTGAAGAACACTTTTATGAGTGCACTTTCATTTTCACTTCAAGGTGAGAACTTGTTAACTTTTACAAAATGGCAAGGTTTTGATGTAGAAAGTAGTAGAACATTAGATGTGTATCAATACCCTACTCCTAGATTAGTCACTTTTGGTGTAGATATTAAATTTTAATCAAAGAAATTATGAAAAAGATATTTGGAATTTTGTTAGTATCGTCGATACTATTTGTTTCATGTTCAGAAGATCTCTTGGAGCCATTTACTCCAGGTTCACTTACTGAAGATGTTGCTATTAAGAAAAGTAGTGATTTAGTTAATTTGGTGAACTCATCAATGAATATTTTAACTAATAGAACGGAGTATGTTTTTTCTTCTGTATTTACAGATGAAGCATCTCCTGGATCTCAAAATGGTGGTCAAGGTGTTACATCTGATTACGTATTTTTGATGAATGTTGATAATGGTTCAGCAGCAGCAATTTGGCAAACTCAATACTTTGCTTTAGCTCGTTTGAATAGAGTAATTGCATTTGCAGATAAAGTTGTTGCTACAAGTCCTGCAGATCAGCAATTAATTAACAGATCAAAAGCAGAAGCTTTAGTTTTAAGAGCTTTAGCGCATAGTAAAATTGTTTCTTACTTTTCTCCAAACCCTAAAGATGATGCCTCTTTAGCAGGTGTTTTGGCTGATAGAATTATCGCTACTACTGAAAAGCCAGAAAGAGTAAACAATGCTGCTTTTTACAAATCTATTCACGCTGATTTAGATGCTGCAATTGCTATTTTTAACTCTAATACTGCAACTGCTTATGCTGCAGCTAATAGAACTTTTTATCCTTCAAAAGCTTTAGCTCAAGCTTTGAAAGCTCGTGTGTATGCATTGAAAGGTGATTATACTAACGCAGAAACTTTTGCTAATACTGTAATCAATACTTCAGGAATTACTTTAGCTAATACACAAGCTAAGTATAATGCTGTTTTTCATACTCACAATGAGGATGCTAACACAGAAGTTATCTTTAGATTAAAAAGAACTGTACAACAAAATGCTCAAGGTACTAACTTGCACAATGGATGGGTTTCCGTTGCTAATAGAGTAAATGGATCTCCATTTTACGAAGTAAGTAGATCTTTATACAATAAATTGGCTGCAGTTTCAGGTGACTTTAGATTAGCTACTACGGTTCATTTAACAGGTACAAGTGCTTCTGTTATTGATCCAAACTATACTACTGCAACCGATGTAAGAAACTCTGACATCATTGTTTTGCACAAACATGGTGGGCAAAGTGCTGTAACTTCTTCAAATGGATTTAATCCTGATTTTATGGTTGCTAGACTTTCTGAAATGTATTTAATCAAAGCAGAAGCAAGAGTAGCTGCTCAAGATTTAGCAGGTGCAGCAGCAGCAATTAAAGCGGTAAGAGATGCGCGTTTTGCTACAGCTCAGCCTCTTCCAACTTATGCTTCAGCTCAGGCTGCATGGAAAGGAATTCTTGACGAAAGAAGATTAGAATTGTCTTTTGAAGGCTTTAGATTTATTGACTTGAAACGTATTGGAACTTTAGCTGGTGCAGGACTTGAAAGAGATGCTTCAGAATATAGTTCAACTACTTGGAATTTTCCTGCGGCTAACCCGAGTAATCTTCCTTTAACAAGTACTAAATTTGCTTTACCAATTCCTCAAGTTGAGATTACTGGTAACTCTGCTATTCAACAAAATCCTGGATACTAATTATCCTTTATTATAGATTTTAAAACCATCAGCTTCGGCTGGTGGTTTTTTTTATCCCCATAGATCATTTACCTTTGTCGTTCTATAGAATTAAAAGTATTGCTTCATGAGAATGTTTTGTTGTATTGTATTGTTATTTTTTACTTCTTTTTTGTTTTCACAGAACAAATCAAAGAGACTAGATTTTAATACCAAATACCGAAGTGCATTAGATACAACTAAAACGCGTCAACCTCAAAAGGTGGCCACTCTTGACCTATATCGAATTATTACTCTAGATAGAGATACAACTTATATAGATACTTCCTTAACGATTAAAAAAGAGTACAGTCATAATTATCTACGAAGAGATACTTTTGGCTTGTTGCCTTTTGCTAATGATGGACAAACCTACAATACCTTACAATACAGTTTAATGGCTGTGGATCCCTATCCGGAATTTGGTTTTAAAGCCAAACATTTCAATTTTATAGAAGCCAATCAAATTCGGTATGCTTCTGTGGCAACGCCTTTAACTGAGCTGTATTTTAAATCCACTCAATTGAAAGGACAGTCTGTGGATTCTTATATCGCTGTAAACACCTCTCCCAATCTTAATTTTTCTCTAGCCTATCGTGGATTGCGTTCGGATGGAAAGTATATTAATCAATTAGCAAGTACCGGAAATTTTAGATTTACAACAAGTTATAGTACGAAATCAAAACGATATTGGTTTGATTTTCATTTTACTCAACAAGATATTCTAAATAAAGAGAATGGTGGGATTACTACTATTGATGATTTTGAAAGCGAAAATATTGATTATAAAAACAGACAACGATTAGAAGTCTACCTTACAGATGCTAAATCTTTTTTGAAGGGTAAACGTTTTTTTATCGATCATGGTTTTAGAATTAACTCAAAACAAGGAGCTAATAATCTTTATTTAAAACATCAATTCAACTACGAAAATAAGTTTTTTGAATACAACCAACTTACAGTTTCCTCCAATGCTAATGGTCAAATTATTAATCGTTTTGGCGAGTCTTTTAGATCAACTGAAATCAATGATCAAACACGTTACAATAAAATGTACAACAAAGTGGGTTTGCAATATGAAAATACTTCTTTAGGGAAATTTCAATTTTTTGTAGATGACTTTAGATCAAATTATTATTACAATCAGATTCTTTTTTTTGATAATAGAACTGTACCTAGTGCGCTATCTATGACTATTAATAGTGCGGGTGGTCAATACGAATACCGAAAAGATAAATGGAATGGGAGGTTTTTATATACTAGATCAATTACCAATCAGTCTTTGTCCAATTTAGATGCTACACTGCAGTTTGATTTGGATGAGGATAATCAATTTGTATTTCAGTATCAAAACACGAATAAATTACCTAATAACAATTACAACCTACACCAAAGTAGTTATTTGGCTTATAATTGGTCCAATAATTTTAATAACGAAAAAATCAATTCGCTTTCCGCTAATGCAATCACGCCATGGATAAATGCTAAGTTGCAACTTTCTTCCATTCAAGATCATTTGTATTTTAATGATATTTCTACTGCAGCACAAAAACTGGCTCAAACCCAAATTGTATCGCCTTCCCAATATACTGGAACTATTAAATATCTTTCTTTAAAAATGAATAAAGAGTTTCAGTTTGGAAAATTTGCATTAGATAATACGGTATTGTATCAGAAAGTGGATCAAAACCAATTAGTATTGAATGTACCTGAAGTAGTAACTAGAAATTCGATTTATTTTACAGATTTCTTCTTCAAAAAAGCATTGTATTTACAAACGGGTATCGTTTTTAATTATTTCACAAACTATTATGCAAATGATTACAATCCAGTGATCGGTGAATTTTTTGTGCAAAGGGACAAGCAAATTGGAAATTTCCCGAATCTTGACTTTTTTGTAAATGCAAAAATCCAACGTACGCGTATCTTTTTTAAAGTAGAACACTTTAATTCTTCTTTGACTGGAAATACCTTTTATTCAGCTCCTAACAATCCTTACAGGGATATGACTATCCGATTTGGATTGACTTGGAATTTCTTTGAATAATGATTGTATTTTCTTTTGGGTTGAAAATGAGATAAGTAGATCTTTTTTGTACCTTAGTTTTTCATTTAATCGCCCCCTGAATGAAAGAAGATTTTTTACATTACTTATGGAAATTTAGTATTTTCAACACCTTAGATCTCAAAACTACTTCTGGAGAAACTATTACTATTGTAAACGTAGGTCAGTATTTAGAACAAGCTGGACCTGATTTTTTCAATGCTCAAATTCGAATCGATAATCAAAAATGGGCTGGAAATGTAGAAATACATTTAAAATCATCTGATTGGTACGCGCATCATCATGAGAATGATCCTGCCTATGAAAATGTGATTTTACATGTGGTTTGGGAAAATGATGTAGCTATTTATAGAAGTGACAATTCAATTATTCCGACTTTAGAATTAAAGCAGTATGTCGCTCCAGAAACAGTGATTAAATACAATGCGTTACGATCTGTAAAATCGTGGTTATATTGCGAAAATCAATTGGCAGGTTTGGATCAATTTCTACTGAGACATTGGCAAGAACGGCTGTTTATTGAACGTCTAGAGCAAAAAACAAAACCTATTTTAAATTGGCTCACGCAAACTAATTCAGATTGGGAGACGGTATTTTTTTGGCTGTTGGCTCAAAATTTTGGTTTGAATACGAATGGAGAACAGTTTTTAACCATCGTTTCTTCCATCCCTTTTTCGATAATTCGAAAAGAATCTTCCAATTTAGCTAACATTGAAGCCTTACTTTTTGGTAATGCTGTGTTGTTGGATTCAGATAAAGAAGATCACTATTTTAATGATTTGAAGTATCGATATCATTACCTGCTTCAAAAATACCAATTGGTTAAGCCTATAGTTCCTCCAGTACAATTTTATAAACATAGACCCGATAATTTTCCAACGATTCGACTATCTCAATTGGCTGTGTTATTGCAATTTCATAGCAATTTGTTTTCTAAAGTCATTGCGGCCAATACGGTTGAAAAAATATACCAACTTTTGGATGTTGAAGCATCATCGTATTGGTTAGATCATTATCAATTTGATAAAGTGAGTCCTAAGAAAAAGAAACAATTATCTAAATCATTTATTGATTTGTTAATTATAAATGCAATTGTACCTATTCAATTTATTTATTCTCAAAGCCAAGGGAAAGAAAATAGTGAAGAGTTAATTCAATTGGTCCAAGATATCTCTCCTGAAAAAAATGGGGTTGTCGATAAATTCAACTTTTTTGGAATTGCTGCAGCCAATGCATTTGAAAGTCAATCTTTATTACAATTGAAAAAGGAATATTGCAACAAAAGTAAATGTTTGTCGTGTGCTATCGGAATTGATTTGATAAAGAATAAATAAGTGAGTAAAAATTATGTAATTTTGGATTCAAATACAATTATTCATGCTGAGTCGACTTAAATTTTTTTTTGAAAAACACGGGTTTCATGTTTCCTCAAGATTAGCAGATGCTTTAGGGATGCGCGCGAGTAGTGTGCGATTGTTTTTTATTTACCTATCCTTTGTTACTGTAGGCTTGTGGTTTGCAGTGTATTTAATTTTAGCTTTCTGGATGCGTTTAAAAGATTTGATTCGAGCTAAACGAAGTTCGGTATTTGATATATAAACAAAAAAAAGCTCTAGTGTACTAGAGCTTTTTTGTTAACCTATAAGTAGATTTTATTCTGCTTTGTCATTATTTAATTTTGAACGGCTTTTGCTATATCCAAAATAGACTAATATACCAATCAATAACCAAGCACCAGAAAATAATTGCGCTTTTACACTTAAGTTTACCATTAAGTAGGTATTGATTAAAATACCGCAAACTGCAATTACTGGTAAAGCAGGAACTTTAAATGTTCTAACTAATTCAGGCTGCTTAACTCTCAAAATCCAAACCGCAATACAAACCATTGTAAAGGCAAATAAGGTTCCGAAACTTGTCATATCAGCTAATTCATTGATAGGAGTAAATGCCGCTACTACAGCAATAATACCACCAAGTATCATTAGGTTTGTTTTTGGTGTACCAGAAATAGGGTTTACTTTTGAGAACACTTGCGGAATTAATCCGTCTTTAGACATTCCTAAAAAGATTCTAGATTGTCCCATAATCATTACCATTAATACAGATACTAAACCAACTGTAGCTGCTATTGTAATAATTAATCCTGCCCAACCTTGACCAGCAATATCAAACGCATAGGCTACTGGAGCTTTAATTGCATCTGGATATTTTCCTAGTGGGTTAAAGTCTTGGTAATTCATCATTCCAGTTAATACTAAAGAAACTAAAATGTATAAAGTGGTACATATTAATAAAGATGCAATAATAGCAAATGGAACATCTTTTTTAGGATTGATTGCCTCTCCAGCTTGAGTAGAAACAGCATCAAAACCTACGTAAGCAAAGAAAATCGCTGCAGCTCCAGAAACAATTCCGGTTAAGCCATATGCGTTATGAGTAGTTTCTTTTTCAACAATTTGAGTAGCTTCTGGGATAAATGGAGACCAGTTGTCAAAGTTGATGAAAAACGCACCTGCAATAATTACAAACAATACTGCAGAAACCTTCAGGATCACAATCATATTATTTGCTTTAGCAGCATTTTGAGTTCCTTTAATCAAAATTGAGATTACAAATAACACTATTAAAAAAGCTGGAAGATTCATTGAAAAACCTTCTCCAGTATAACTAGCTGGATCTGTAGTAAGCCAATCAGGTAATGAAACGCCAAATTTTAAAAGCAATTTATTGAAATAACCAGACCATGAAACGGCGACCGTCATGGATCCCATGGCATATTCTAAAATAAGACCCCATCCAATGATCCAGGCAAAAATTTCTCCAATTGTTCCGTAAGCATAAGCATAAGCAGATCCTTCAACTGGTAAAATTGAAGCAAATTCAGAATAACAAAGTGCGGCAAAAACGCAGGCAATACCTGCAATAATAAACGATATTGCTAATGCTGGACCTGCATGGTAGTAGGCTCCGGTTCCTGTAAGAACGAAAATTCCACCTCCGATAATGGCTCCAACACCAATTGCTGTTAGGCTCCATTTTCCTAGAACCCTCTTTAAAGTACTTTTTTTCATATCAGCTTCAAAAGCCGAAATAGGTTTAACTCTCCAAATTGACATGGTTATGTAAGTTTTAGTTATTAGATTCCAAATGTATAGTTTTTTGTAAAAAATAAAAACAATAATTAGATATAAAGTGTTAAAACATGAATTATAAATTAAAGAGGATTGATTGTCATTAGAATTCTGTCTTTATTTTTTTTTAATATTCATTTTTTATTTATTTTTAAATACCCAATTTTTATAACGTCCCCAATCTATGAATTACAAATTTTTCTCCGCGTATTTTTCATTTTCTAAAACACATCGAACAGGACTTGTAGTTTTGTTAATTTTAATTGTTGTTTTACAAACGATTTATTTTTTTGTTGATTTCAGCTCGCCAATAAAGACAAATTCTGAAAAAGAAAAATGGTTAGCTTTTCAAACCGAAATTGATTCGTTAAAAGAATTAGCCAGGATTTCAGGTTCACGATTGTATCCATTTAATCCCAATTACATTTCGGATTACAAAGGGTATAAATTAGGAATGTCCGTCCAAGAGATTGATCGTTTACTTGCCTATAGAAAACAAAACAAGTTTGTTAATTCAGCTGACGAATTTCAAAAAGTAACTGGAATGTCGGATTCACTTTTAAAAACAATGGTTTCTTATTTTAAATTTCCAGATTGGGTGAATCAAAAAAGAAAATCCTATTCCAATTCAGCATTGGATACTTTTGTTACTTTTTCTAAAAAGAAGAAAATTAACATTCAAGACATCAATACGGCAGGTTCGAAGGATTTAGAAAAAATATTCGGAATAGGTGAGGTTACTGCAAAGCGAATACTAAGTTTTAAAGAACGTTTTGGCGCTTTTGTTTCTATGGAACAACTAAATGATATCTGGGGACTTTCGGCAGAAGTAGTTGCGAATCTTCAAGAGCATTTCGAGATTAAAACACTAACTGGAATTAAAAAACTAGATATTAACAATGCATCCATTACTGAATTGGCACAGTTTCCCTACTTCAAATATGCATTGGCCAAACAAATAGTAATTTATAGAAGTATGAACGGCCCTATAGTTGAAACTGCGGATTTAACAAAAATTAAGGGAATGCCTAACGATAAAATAAAAATAATCGCACTATATTTGGATTTCTAAAAAAAGAATTAATTCTTACAATTTTAATTTTCACTAATGAATTCAATGTATTTCACAGAAGAACATCAACTATTTAGAGCAAGTTTTCGAGATTTTTTACAAAAAGAAGTTGTGCCTTACATTGAACAATGGGAAAAGTCAGGAACAATTGACCGTTTTATTTGGAAAAAATTTGGTGAGATGGGATTTTTTGGAATCAATTATCCTACACAGTACGGTGGAATGAACTTGGATTTGTTCTATACAGTGATTTTTCTTGAAGAACTTCAAAAAATTAAATCATCAGGATTTGCAGCAGCAATGTGGGCACACGTTTATTTGGCCATGACGCATTTGAATGCTGAAGGAAGTGAATCCATCAAACAAAACTATTTAACCGCAAGTATTAACGGAGATAAAATTGGAGCCTTGTGTATTACAGAACCTTTTGGTGGAAGTGATGTTGCAGGAATGCGAACCACTGCTGTTCAATCAGGAGATAAATATATCATTAACGGATCCAAAACTTTTATTACTAATGGAGTTTATGCGGATTATTATATTGTAGCGGCTAAAACAGAACCTGGACTTGGGAATAAAGGAATTAGCGTTTTTTTGGTCGACACTGACACTCCAGGAATTTCAGCAACCAAATTAGATAAATTGGGATGGAGAGCTTCTGATACGGCTGAAATTGCCTTTGATAATGTAGAAATTCCCATTTCAAATTTAATGGGGGAGGCCAATAAAGGATTTCCATACATCATGCAGCATTTTGCATCAGAACGTTTGATTATGGCTATTAATGCGCACGCCAGAGCCGAGTATGCTATAGACTATACTATTCAGTATATGGAACAACGCCAGGCTTTTGGTACTACAATCAATAAATTTCAAGCCTTACGTCATACTTTAGTAGAACACGCGACCGAAGTGGAACACTGTAAAGTATTCAATTATGCGGCCATGGCACGTTTAAATAAGGGCGAATATGTTGTTAAAGAGGCAACCATGGCTAAACTAAAATCTACCAAAGTAGCCGATGAAGCTATATATAGTTGTTTACAAATGTTGGGAGGTTATGGTTATATGGAAGAATATCCGTTGGCACGATTATTTAGAGATAGCCGTTTAGGGCCAATTGGCGGTGGTACTTCGGAAATCATGAAGGAAATTTTATCTAAAATGATATTGGATAAACAAAATTATAAGCCGGCTGTAGAATAATTTTTAATTTATAGTTTTTAATTCGTATTTATTTTCTACATTTGCACCCTTAACGAGAGGAGGTGTCTATATTATGTTAATTATACCAATTAAAGACGGAGAAAATATCGATAGAGCATTAAAGCGCTATAAAAGAAAATTTGATAAAACAGGAACTGTTCGTCAGTTGCGTGCACGTCAAGCTTTCATTAAGCCATCTGTAACGAATAGAATGAAATTCCAGAAAGCGGCTTACATCCAAAACATGAGAGATAATTTAGAAAGTTAATATCTAAATTTATTTAAATACTAACCGTTAGTCATTGAAATTGTATAATTTTGATGCTAACGGTTTTTTTAATGAAAAATAATAAAGAAGCATTTCGAGAGTACCTGCAGTTGGAGAAAAACTATTCTCCGCATACGATACTAGCGTATTGGAATGATATTGTTTCTTTTGAATCGTTCAATTCGCTCAATTTTGATCAACACGATATAGACCAAGCTAACTATAGCCAAATTAGGAGTTGGATTGTGTCGTTGGTGGATGCTAATTTGTCTAATGTGTCTGTTAATAGAAAAATGGCTTCGCTTAAAGCGTATTATAAATTTCTGTTGAAGACGAAACAAATTGAAACAAGTCCGCTTTTGAAACACAAGTCCTTAAAAACGCCTAAAAAAATCCAAATCCCATTTTCTGAAAAAGAAGTCGATGCTGTTCTAATGTATATGCAAAACCCAGTAGGTTTTGAAGCGGTTCGAGACAAGTTGATTGTTGACCTATTGTATACAACAGGAATGCGAAGAACAGAGTTGATTCATTTAAAACTAGCAAATGTTAATTTTGGCGCTAGCACAATAAAAGTTTTAGGTAAAAGAAACAAAGAGCGAATTATTCCAATTCTATCCGTAATTAACTGTCAATTGGAGAGTTATCTTAAAGAACGTAATGGGTTGGAAAATATAATAGATGATGAGTATTTTTTTCTTTCTAAAAAAGGCGTTAAAATAAATGAATCTTTTGTGTACCGATTAATTAATTCGTACTTTAGTACTGTTTCCGAAAAAGTAAAAAAGAGCCCGCACATATTACGTCATACGTTTGCTACTCATTTATTGAACAACGGAGCCGATTTAAATTCAGTCAAAGAATTATTAGGGCATTCTAGTTTAGCATCGACACAAGTGTATACTCATAATAGTTTAACTGAACTGAAAAAAGTATACAAACAGGCGCATCCTAGAAATCAAAAATAATTCTAAGTGTTTAATTATTAATTAATTTGATTATGAAGGTAAGTGTTCACGCGGTTAACTTTACAGTTGACAGAAAGCTAGTTGATTTTATTCAAGAAAAAATGGATAAATTGGAAAAGTATTATGATAAAGTAGTTTCATCAGATGCTTTTTTGAAAGTCGAAAAAACAAGTGATAAAGAGAATAAATGGGTGGAAATTAAGATCAATGTGCCTGGTGACGAATTTGTAGTCAAAAAACAATGTAAAACTTTTGAAGAGGCGGTCGATTTAGCAACAGAATCTTTAGAACGTTTATTAGTAAAAAGAAAAGAAAAAATCAGAACATCGGTTTAAATTGAAATTTTTTTCAAAAAATGTTTTGAAAGAGAGATAAAATCTATACATTTGCAGTCCGTTAGAAATAGCGGACTTTTTTTATTGAAATTGCCAGCGTAGCTCAGTTGGCTAGAGCAGCTGATTTGTAATCAGCAGGTCGTGGGTTCGAGTCCCTCCGCCGGCTCAAAGTCGATTGATTTCAAAAAATAAAAAAAGTTAGGGGAGATACTCAAGCGGCCAACGAGGGCAGACTGTAAATCTGCTGTGTGAACTTCGCAGGTTCGAATCCTGCTCTCCCCACAAAATTTTCAGAAATGAAATTTTTATAAAGCTTGCTTAGATAAAAATTGAATCTGAAAATTTAGTAAGGGTTCACCCTTACGGATCACAAGCTAGCTTGTAATCCTAATATGTCTTAAAGTTAGATCTTTTATAGGATTTAAATTTAAGTACGCCGGTGAAAACTTTACAATCCTTGCCGGTGTAGCTCAGGGGTAGAGTGCTTCCTTGGTAAGGAAGAGGTCACGGGTTCAATTCCCGTCATTGGCTCAATAAATGAATATTTGAACACTAATAAATATAAACTAAGATTAAAAATTAAGTAAAATGGCAAAAGAAACCTTTAACCGTTCGAAACCACACTTAAATATTGGTACGATCGGACACGTGGATCACGGTAAAACAACTTTAACAGCAGCAATCACGAAAGTATTATCTGATGCTGGTTACTGTCAAGCAAAATCATTTGATCAAATTGATAATGCTCCAGAAGAAAAAGAAAGAGGTATTACAATTAATACTTCACACGTAGAGTATGAAACAGCTAACCGTCACTACGCTCACGTTGACTGTCCAGGTCACGCGGATTACGTTAAGAACATGGTTACTGGTGCTGCTCAAATGGACGGTGCTATCTTAGTAGTTGCTGCTACAGATGGTCCAATGCCACAAACACGTGAGCACATCCTTTTAGGACGTCAGGTAGGTATTCCAAGAATCGTTGTATTCATGAACAAAGTGGATATGGTTGATGACGCGGAATTATTAGAGTTAGTAGAAATGGAAATTAGAGATTTATTATCTTTCTACGAATATGATGGAGATAATGGTCCTGTTGTTCAAGGTTCTGCTTTAGGTGGATTGAACAATGATCCAAACTGGGTTCCTAAAATCATTGAATTGATGGAAGCTGTTGATGCTTGGATCGAAGAGCCAGTTCGTGATACTGAAAAACCATTCTTGATGCCAATCGAAGATGTATTTACAATTACAGGTCGTGGAACTGTTGCTACAGGTCGTATCGAAACTGGAGTTTGTAATACTGGAGATCCAGTTGAAATCATCGGTATGGGTGCTGAGAAATTGACATCTACTATTACTGGTATCGAAATGTTCCGTCAAATCCTTGATAGAGGTGAGGCTGGAGATAACGCAGGTATCTTGTTAAGAGGTGTTGCTAAAGAAGATATCAAAAGAGGTATGGTTATTGTAAAACCAGGTTCTGTTAAACCACACGCACACTTCAAAGCTGAGGTGTATATCTTGAAAAAAGAAGAAGGTGGTCGTCACACACCATTCCACAATAACTACCGTCCACAATTCTATGTTCGTACAACAGACGTAACAGGTGTAATTACTTTACCTGCTGGTGTAGAGATGGTGATGCCTGGAGATAACTTAACTATTGAAGTTAAATTATTGAGCGAAATCGCTATGAATGTAGGTCTACGTTTCGCTATCCGTGAGGGTGGTAGAACTGTAGGTGCTGGTCAGGTAACTGAAATTCTATAGTACTTTTAAAGTATAATTTTTTAAAGCCAGTAGTGGAAACATTACTGGCTTTTATTAACAAACGGGCGTAGTTCAAGGGTAGAATAGCGGTCTCCAAAACCGTTGATGGGGGTTCGAATCCCTCCGCCCGTGCAAAATATATATCATAATGACAAAAGTTGTTAATTACATATCGGAAGCATTTGAAGAGTTAAAATCAAATGTAACTTGGCCAGCTTGGTCTGAAGTACAACGTCTAACAATTGTTGTTGCTGTTTTTTCAGTAGTATTCGCCTTGGCAACTTGGGGGGTAGATGAGGTTTTTGCGAAAGCATTGGCTGGATTTTTTAACTGGTTAAAAGCGTAATTTTTTTGTGATGACAGATAATAATAGTAAGAAATGGTATGTCGTTCGTGCAGTGAGCGGTCAAGAGAATAAGGTTAAAGCTTATATCGAGACTGAAATTGCTCGTTTGGGTATGGGAGATTATGTTTCTCAAGTACTGGTTCCAACAGAAAAAATTGTTACCGTTAAAGATGGTAAAAAGATAGCTAAGGATAAAGTTTATTTTCCTGGCTACGTTATGATTGAAGCTAACTTAGTTGGTGAGATTCCTCATATTATTAAGTCTATCACTAGTGTTATTGGTTTTTTAGGTGAAACTAAAAACGGGGAACCAGTTCCTTTGAGAGTAGCAGAAGTAAATAGAATGTTAGGTAAAGTTGACGAGTTGGCTGTTACGACAGATACTCAAGCGATACCATTCAACTTAGGAGAAACAATTAAGGTTATTGATGGACCTTTCAATGGTTTCAACGGTACAGTTGAAAAAATAAATGAAGAAAAGCGTAAGCTTGAAGTAATGGTGAAAATTTTCGGAAGAAAAACACCATTAGAGTTGAGTTTTATGCAAGTTGAAAAAGTATAATTTTTGTTACATCTATAATAACCATTACTCTCGCTTCCATTGAGTGTGATGTTAAATTTTTTAAAAAATGGCTAAAGAAATTAGTAAGGTAGTTAAACTACAAGTTAAGGGAGGTGCTGCGAATCCGTCGCCACCGGTTGGACCTGCTTTAGGAGCTGCTGGGGTAAACATCATGGAGTTCTGTAAGCAATTTAATGCTAGAACTCAAGATAAACCCGGCAAAATTTGTCCAGTGCAAATCACTGTGTACAAAGACAAATCATTTGATTTTGTCGTTAAGACTCCTCCAGCAGCAGTTCAGTTATTGGAAGCTGCAAAGCTAAAATCTGGTTCTGGTGAGCCTAATCGTAAAAAAGTAGCTAGTGTTACTTGGGAACAAATTAGAGCTATTGCTGAAGACAAAATGCCTGACTTAAATGCATTCACAATTGAGTCTGCTATGAGTATGGTTGCTGGAACAGCTAGATCTATGGGTATAACTGTATCAGGAGACGCTCCTTTTTAATTAAGAGAAAGACATGGCAAAATTGACAAAAAAGCAAAAAGAGGCTGCTTCAAAAATTGAAAAGAACAAATTGTATTCTTTAAAAGATGCTGCGGCATTAATTAAAGTTATTGCTTCTGCAAAATTTGATGAGTCTGTTGATATCGCAGTACGTTTAGGAGTAGATCCTAGAAAAGCGAATCAAATGGTTAGAGGTGTGGTAACATTACCTCATGGAACTGGTAAAGATGTAAGAGTTTTGGCTCTTGTAACTCCAGATAAAGAAGCTGAAGCTAAAGCGGCTGGTGCAGACCACGTTGGTTTAGATGATTACCTTCAAAAAATTAAAGACGGTTGGACTGATATTGATGTAATCATCACTATGCCTGCTGTTATGGGTAAATTAGGTCCATTAGGTCGTGTTTTAGGACCTAGAGGTTTAATGCCAAACCCAAAAACAGGTACGGTAACTATGGATGTTGCAAAAGCAGTTCAAGAAGTTAAAGCTGGTAAAATCGATTTCAAAGTTGACAAAACTGGTATCGTACATGCTGGAATAGGTAAAGTATCTTTTGATGCTGATAAAATCTATGACAATGCACACGAAATTATTCAAACATTAATCAAACTTAAACCAACTGCTGCTAAAGGTACCTATATTAAAGGTATTCACCTTACAAGCACAATGAGTCCTGCAATTGCATTGGATCCAAAAGCAGTATAATTGGTAGTTAATAATTTTTAGTATGACTAGAGAAGAAAAATCAATCGCGATTGAAGAATTAACTGCACAGTTAGCTGGTACAAATATCATTTATGTATCTGATATTTCTGGACTTAATGCAGAGACTACTTCAGACTTAAGAAGAGCTTGTTTTAAAGCAGGCATTAAATTAGAGGTTGTAAAAAACACTTTGCTTGCAAAAGCAATGGAGGCTTCTGATAATGATTATGGTGACTTGCCATCAGTGTTAACTGGTAACAGCGCTATCTTTATTTCAGATATAGCTAATGCACCTGGAAAAATAATTAAAGATTTCAGAAAAAAATCTGATAAGCCCGTATTAAAAGGAGCTTTCATTAATTCTGAAATTTACATTGGAGACGATCAATTAGAAGCTTTGGCTACTATCAAATCGAAAGAAGAACTTATTGGCGAAATCATTGGATTACTTCAATCACCAGCACAACGAGTTATTTCTGCTCTTCAAAACCACTTCAAAGACGAAGAGGTTGCTTAATTAAGCTTGGCTTACATTAAGTGTAGATAACGCGCACAATAATAAATTATATTTTACAAATCATTTTAAAACGATAGAAAAAATGGCAGATTTGAAACAATTCGCAGAACAATTAGTTAACCTAACAGTAAAAGAAGTTAACGAATTAGCAACAATATTAAAAGATGAGTATGGTATCGAGCCTGCTGCTGCAGCTGTAGTAGTTGCTGCTGGTGGTGCTGATGCTGGTGGAGCTTCTGAGCAATCAGAATTTACAGTAGTATTGAAAGATGCAGGTGCTTCTAAATTAGCAGTTGTTAAATTAGTAAAAGAACTTACAGGTTTAGGTTTGAAAGAAGCTAAAGATGTAGTTGACGGTGCTCCAAGCAACGTGAAAGAAGGTGTATCTAAAGAAGAAGCTGAAGGGCTTAAAAAATCTTTAGAAGAAGCTGGAGCTGTTGTTGAGTTAAAATAACTTTTACATAGTTTTAGAACAAGGTTTAGGTCTTGAGTACTGTACTCAATGACCTAAACCATTTTTCGTATAATAAAATGGTTGTCCATTTTTATTATAAATTAGTTTAAAATACGAAAAAGTTTTTGATCAATACGAAGAAAAAGAGTGGCCTATTTTAGATTGCTTTTAAAGATGTATTGGTTACAAAAAGAAAGTATAAATTAAACAGTGTTTTTACACAAAAAATTACTTTTTTTAAATCAAAATTTTGTCCATCGATGATAACGAATCAGACTGAAAGATTGAATTTTGCCTCTACTAAAAATATTCCTGCTTATCCAGATTTTCTGGATGTTCAGGTAAAATCGTTTAAAGATTTTTTCCAATTGGAAACCAAATCTGACGAAAGAGGCGACGAAGGGTTGTACAACACCTTCATGGAAAACTTCCCAATCACAGATACAAGAAATAACTTTGTATTAGAATTTCTCGATTATTTTGTAGATCCACCACGTTATACAATTCAAGAATGTATAGAAAGAGGTCTAACATATAGTGTGCCTTTAAAAGCACGTTTAAAACTGTACTGTACCGATCCAGAACACGAAGACTTTGAAACTATTGTACAAGATGTATATCTTGGAACAATTCCTTACATGACTCCAAGTGGTACTTTTGTTATCAATGGTGCTGAACGTGTAGTTGTTTCTCAATTACATAGATCACCTGGTGTATTCTTTGGACAATCATTCCATGCTAATGGAACAAAATTATATTCTGCCAGAGTAATTCCTTTTAAAGGTTCTTGGATAGAATTTTCTACCGATATCAATAGCGTAATGTATGCGTATATCGATAGAAAGAAAAAATTACCAGTAACTACTTTATTTAGAGCTATTGGTTTTGAAAGAGATAAAGATATCCTTGAAATTTTTGACCTTGCTGAAGAAATTAAAGTTTCTAAAACAGGACTTAAAAAATATATTGGTAGAAAATTAGCCGCTCGTGTATTGAATACATGGCACGAAGACTTCGTTGATGAAGATACAGGCGAAGTAGTTTCTATCGAACGTAACGAGATCATCCTTGATAGAGATACCATTATCGACAAAGATAATGTGGAAGAAATCATCGAATCGAACGTTAAATCTATTTTGTTACATAAAGAAGATGCTAATCAAGGTGATTATGCTATCATTCACAATACGTTACAAAAAGACCCAACAAACTCTGAAAAAGAAGCTGTTGAGCATATCTACAGACAATTGCGTAACGCAGAACCGCCTGATGAAGAAACTGCTCGAGGCATTATTGATAAATTGTTCTTCTCTGACCAACGTTACAACTTAGGTGAAGTAGGTCGTTACAGAATGAACAAAAAACTTGGTTTGGATATCCCAATGGAAAAGCAAGTGCTTACCAAAGAAGATATCATTACCATTGTTAAATATTTGATCGAATTGATCAACTCTAAAGCAGAGATTGATGATATTGATCACTTATCAAACCGTCGTGTTAGAACAGTTGGAGAACAATTGTCTCAACAATTCGGTGTTGGTTTAGCTCGTATGGCTAGAACTATTAGAGAGCGAATGAACGTTAGAGATAACGAGGTGTTTACACCTATTGATTTGATTAATGCCAAAACATTATCATCAGTAATCAACTCTTTCTTTGGTACAAACCAATTGTCTCAATTTATGGATCAAACGAATCCATTAGCTGAGATTACACACAAAAGAAGATTATCTGCCCTTGGACCAGGTGGACTTTCAAGAGAAAGAGCCGGTTTTGAGGTGCGTGACGTTCACTATACTCACTACGGACGTTTATGTCCAATTGAAACTCCTGAGGGACCAAACATTGGTTTGATTTCATCTCTTGGGGTGTATGCTAAAGTGAATGGTATGGGATTCATTGAAACTCCGTACCGTAAAGTAACTAATGGTGTAGTTGATTTAGAGTCAACTCCTGTTTACTTAAGCGCTGAAGAAGAAGAAGGAATGATGATAGCGCAAGCTAACATTCAAATGGATAATTCAGGAAAAATTACTGCCGATAACGTAATTGCACGTCAAGAAGGTGATTTCCCTGTAATTGAACCATCTAATGTTCATTATACTGACGTTGCACCAAATCAAATTGCATCGATTTCAGCTTCATTGATTCCTTTCTTGGAACATGATGATGCGAACCGTGCGTTGATGGGATCAAATATGATGCGTCAAGCAGTACCATTGATTCGCCCAGAAGCTCCAATTGTAGGAACTGGTTTAGAGCGTCAAGTGGCTTCGGATTCTAGAGTATTAATTAATGCTGAAGGACACGGAACAATTGAATATGTTGATGCCAATATCATTACTATTAAATACGATCGTTCTGAAGAAGAAAGAATGGTAAGTTTTGATTCCGATGAGAAAACATACAACTTAATTAAATTTAGAAAAACCAACCAAGGAACAAGTATCAACTTGAAACCTATCGTAAGAAAAGGGGATAGAGTTGTTCCAGGTCAAGTTTTATCTGAAGGATATGCTACTCAAAATGGAGAGTTGGCTTTGGGTAGAAACCTAAAAGTAGCCTTCATGCCTTGGAAAGGGTACAACTTTGAGGATGCGATTGTAATTTCTGAGAAAGTAGTTCGTGACGATATCTTTACCTCTATTCACGTGGATGATTACTCATTAGAAGTAAGAGACACTAAATTAGGTAACGAAGAGTTAACGAATGATATTCCAAACGTTTCTGAAGAAGCTACTAAAGATTTGGACGAAAACGGTATGATTAGAATTGGAGCCGAGGTAAAACCTGGTGATATTCTTATTGGAAAAATTACACCAAAAGGTGAATCAGATCCTACTCCAGAAGAGAAATTGCTTCGTGCAATCTTCGGAGATAAAGCAGGTGATGTGAAAGATGCGTCATTAAAAGCATCTCCATCTTTACACGGTGTGGTTTTAGATAAAAAATTATTCGCAAGAGCGGTAAAAGATAAACGTAAGAGAACACAAGATAAAGATGCTTTAACAGCACTTGAATTGGAATTCGAAACTAAATTTGTGGAATTAAAAGACAAATTAGTAGAGAAATTGTTCGTTATCGTAAACGGAAAAACATCGCAAGGTGTTATGAACGATTTGGGTGAGGAAGTTTTGCCAAAAGGTAAAAAATACACTCAAAAAATGTTGTTTGCCGTTGAAGATTTTGCTCACTTAAGTAAAGGTCAATGGGTTGCTGATGATGCGACTAATAAAATGGTGAATGATTTAATTCATAACTATAAAATTAAATTGAACGACTTGCAAGGAGCTTTACGTAGAGAAAAATTCACGATTACTGTTGGAGATGAATTGCCAGCTGGAATCTTGAAATTAGCGAAAGTATATATCGCTAAAAAACGTAAGTTGAAAGTTGGGGATAAAATGGCGGGTCGTCACGGTAACAAAGGTATTGTTGCTCGTATCGTTCGTCATGAAGATATGCCTTTCTTGGAAGACGGAACACCAGTAGATATCGTATTGAATCCACTTGGGGTACCATCTCGTATGAACATTGGTCAGATCTATGAAACTGTTTTAGGATGGGCTGGAATGAACTTGGGTAGAAAATTTGCTACTCCAATTTTTGATGGTGCTTCTTTAGACGAAATCAATGCCTTGACAGATGAAGCAGGTGTACCACGTTTTGGACATACACATCTTTATGATGGAGGTACTGGAGAACGTTTCCACCAAGCAGCTACAGTGGGTGTAATCTACATGCTGAAATTAGGACACATGGTAGATGATAAAATGCACGCACGTTCTATCGGACCATACTCGTTGATTACGCAACAACCATTGGGTGGTAAAGCTCAATTTGGAGGTCAACGTTTTGGAGAGATGGAGGTTTGGGCACTTGAAGCTTATGGAGCATCAAGTACATTGAGAGAAATCTTGACTGTTAAATCTGATGATGTCATTGGTAGAGCTAAAACTTACGAAGCAATCGTTAAGGGAGAGTCAATGCCAGAACCAGGATTGCCTGAATCATTCAATGTATTAATGCATGAATTGAAAGGTCTTGGATTAGATATCAGATTAGAAGAATAAAAAAGAATGCTGTATTCAGTTCCATTCAATTGGAACTGAATACTTATTTATAATAAGTTTTTAAGGATTTATACCCGTAAACCGTTCCGATTTTTTATTGAAACCTACCGGTTTTTATAACTAGCACTTCAAAGAAAGTTTGAAGTTTAGAGAAGTAATTCGAGGTATTAGCTGAATGGTTTGTTTTGAAAAGTGTATGCACTAATTGGAATAATTCATAAATCTAAATCAATTTTTTAATTGCAATTAAATCAATAGTAAAAACTATGATGAATAATAGAAATAATAACAAAGATAAGAACCCGGTTAAAAGGTTCAATAAAATTTCAATAGGACTTGCTTCTCCTGAATCGATTTTAAAAGAATCAAGAGGTGAAGTTTTAAAGCCTGAAACCATCAACTATAGAACGCACAAACCTGAGCGTGACGGACTTTTCTGCGAAAGAATTTTCGGACCTGTTAAGGATTTCGAATGTGCTTGTGGAAAATACAAAAGAATCCGATATAAAGGAATCATTTGTGACCGTTGTGGTGTAGAAGTTACTGAGAAAAAAGTACGTAGAGATAGAGTAGGACACATCAATCTTGTTGTGCCAATTGCTCATATCTGGTATTTCCGTTCGCTTCCAAACAAAATTGGTTATATCCTTGGATTACCTTCTAAGAAATTAGATATGATTATTTACTACGAAAGATACGTAGTAATCCAAGCTGGTATAGCTCAAAATGCTGAAGGAGAGCCATTACAAAGATTAGATTTCTTGACAGAAGAAGAGTATTTGAATATTTTAGATACCCTTCCTGCTGACAACCAATATTTAGATGATTTTGATCCAAATAAATTTGTTGCCAAAATGGGAGCAGAGTGTATTATGGATTTATTAGCACGTATCGACTTAGACGAGTTATCATACAGTTTGCGTCACAGTGCTAATAACGAAACGTCTAAACAACGTAAAACAGAAGCATTAAAAAGATTACAAGTAGTGGAGTCTTTCCGTGAGTCTAACTTGAACCGTGAAAATCGTCCTGAGTGGATGATTATGAAAGTAGTTCCAGTTATTCCACCAGAATTACGTCCATTGGTGCCACTTGATGGAGGTCGTTTTGCTACTTCTGATTTAAATGACTTATACCGTCGTGTAATTATTCGTAACAACCGTTTGAAAAGATTGATGGAGATTAAAGCTCCAGAAGTAATCTTGAGAAACGAAAAACGTATGTTGCAAGAATCTGTTGATTCACTTTTCGACAATACTCGTAAAGCATCTGCAGTAAAAACAGAATCTAACAGACCATTAAAATCATTATCAGATTCATTAAAAGGGAAACAAGGACGTTTCCGTCAAAACTTACTTGGAAAACGTGTAGATTATTCTGCTCGTTCGGTAATTGTTGTTGGACCTGAGTTGAAATTATTCGAATGTGGTATCCCAAAAGATATGGCATCTGAATTATACAAACCTTTTGTAATCCGTAAATTGATTGAAAGAGGTATTGTTAAAACGGTAAAATCAGCTAAAAAAATAATTGACAAAAAAGAGCCTGTAGTTTGGGACATCCTTGAAAATGTAATTAAAGGACACCCAGTATTACTGAATCGTGCTCCTACTTTGCACCGTTTAGGAATCCAAGCGTTCCAACCTAAGTTAATTGAAGGTAAAGCAATCCAATTGCACCCTTTAGTGTGTACGGCGTTCAACGCGGATTTTGATGGTGACCAGATGGCAGTTCACTTGCCATTAGGACCAGAAGCAATTTTGGAAGCACAATTATTGATGTTGGCTTCTCACAATATTCTGAACCCTGCGAATGGAGCACCGATCACGGTACCTTCTCAGGACATGGTTTTGGGTCTATATTATATGACCAAAGAGCGTTTATCAACTCCTGAGCACAAAATTTTAGGTCAAGATTTGACTTTCTATTCTGCTGAAGAGGTAAACATTGCATTAAACGAAGGGCAATTAGAATTGAATGCTCGTGTGAAAATTAGAGCAAAAGATTTTAACGAAAATGGAGAGTTGGTTTACAAAATAATCCAAACTACTGCAGGTCGTGTCTTGTTTAATGAAGTAGTTCCAGAAGCTGCTGGATATATCAATGATGTATTAACTAAGAAAAACTTAAGAGATATTATCGGTCACATTTTAAGTGTAACTGATGTACCTACCACAGCCGCTTTCTTGGATAATATGAAAGATATGGGGTATAAATTTGCCTTCAAAGGTGGATTGTCATTCTCATTAGGGGATATTAGAATTCCAGAACAAAAAACAAAATTAATTGCAGATGCTAGAGAGCAAGTTGAAGGTATTTCTGCTAACTATAACATGGGTCTTATCACTAATAACGAACGTTACAACCAAGTTATTGATGTGTGGACTTCTACCAATGCTCAATTGACAGAAGCAGCAATGAAAAACATTAGAGAAGACCAACAAGGTTTCAACTCTGTATACATGATGCTTGACTCTGGAGCAAGGGGATCTAAAGAACAAATTCGTCAGTTAACTGGTATGCGTGGTTTGATGGCTAAGCCTAAAAAATCGACTGCTGGTGGTGGTGAAATTATTGAAAATCCGATTTTATCTAACTTTAAAGAAGGTCTTTCGATCCTTGAGTACTTTATCTCTACTCACGGTGCTCGTAAAGGTCTTGCGGATACCGCTCTTAAAACTGCAGATGCAGGATACTTAACAAGAAGATTACATGACGTTTCTCAAGACGTTATTGTGAACATTGAAGATTGTGGTACTTTAAGAGGAGTTGAAGTTTCAGCTTTGAAGAAAAACGAAGAAATCGTAGAATCTTTAGGCGAAAGAATCCTTGGACGTGTTGCATTACAAGATGTAATCAATCCTTTGACCAACGAAGTTTTAGTGGCGTCTGGACAACAAATTACAGAAGCAATTGTGAAAGCTATCGACGCTTCTCCAGTTGAAAAAGTAGAAGTTCGTTCTCCATTAACTTGTGAGGCATTAAAAGGAATCTGTGCTAAATGTTACGGTAGAAACTTAGCTACTGGAAAAATGACTCAAAGAGGAGAAGCAGTTGGAGTTATCGCTGCGCAATCTATTGGAGAGCCAGGTACACAGTTGACACTTCGTACGTTCCACGTTGGAGGGGTTGCAGGAGGTATTTCTGAAGAATCAAGCATTGTAGCTCGTTTCCCAGGAAAATTAGAAATCGAAGATTTAAAAACAGTTAAAGGAGAAGATAGCGAAGGAAACGCAGTTGATATTGTTGTTTCTCGTTCTACTGAATTGAAATTAATCGATGAAAAAACAGGTATTTTATTAAGTACAAATAACATCCCTTACGGATCTAGTATTTTTGTAAAAGACGGACAGTCGGTTGCAAAAGGAGAAGTAATCTGTAAATGGGATCCATATAATGGAGTTATTGTTTCTGAGTTTACTGGTAAAATTGCTTACGAAGATTTAGAGCAAGGACAATCGTTCATGGTTGAAATCGATGAGCAAACTGGTTTCCAAGAAAAAGTAATTTCGGAAGCAAGAAACAAAAAATTAATTCCAACTTTATTGGTTTACGGTAAAGACAATGAATTAATCCGTTCGTATAACTTACCAGTGGGTGCCCACTTGATGGTTGACAATGGTGAGAAAATTAAAGCTGGTAAAGTATTGGTAAAAATCCCACGTCGTTCTTCTAAATCAGGAGATATCACAGGAGGTTTACCAAGAATTACAGAGTTGTTAGAAGCTCGTAATCCTTCCAACCCAGCGGTAGTTTCAGAAATCGACGGTGTTGTTTCTTTTGGAAAAATCAAACGTGGTAATCGCGAAATCATCATCGAATCTAAATTCGGTGAAGTGAAGAAATACTTAGTGAAATTATCTAGTCAAATCTTGGTTCAAGAAAATGACTTTGTAAGAGCGGGTGTTCCTTTGTCTGATGGTGCTATTACTCCAGACGATATTTTAAGAATTCAAGGTCCAGCTGCTGTTCAACAGTACTTGGTAAATGAAATTCAAGAGGTATACCGTTTACAAGGGGTAAAAATCAACGACAAACACTTCGAGGTTGTGATTCGTCAAATGATGCGTAAAGTACGAGTTCAAGATCCAGGAGATACTTTGTTCTTAGAAGATCAATTGATCCATACTAAAGATTTCATCTTAGAAAACGACAAGTTGTACGGAATGAAAGTGGTAGAAGATGCAGGTGATTCGGATTCATTGAAACCAGGTCAAATCATTACGCCTCGTCAATTACGTGATGAAAACTCGTTGTTGAAACGTACAGATAAAAACTTAGTAGTAGCTCGTGATGTCATTACAGCAACTGCTACTCCAGTACTTCAAGGTATTACGAGAGCATCTCTTCAAACTAAATCATTTATTTCGGCAGCCTCTTTCCAAGAGACTACTAAAGTATTAAACGAAGCTGCTGTTGCAGGTAAAGTAGATTACTTAGAAGGATTGAAAGAAAATGTTATTGTAGGTCACAGAATTCCTGCTGGTACAGGTATGAGAGAATACGATCACACGATTGTAGGATCTAAAGAAGACTACAACGAAATGATGGCTAACAAAGAAGAGTATATTTATTAATTCAAATATCAAGTTTCAAAGTCTGTAGCAATACAGACTTTGATTTTTTAATCTTTTTATTATGACAGAGCAACAAGACCAGATCAACATTGAGTTGGATGAGCAAACAGCCGAAGGAATTTATTCTAATTTGGCCATTATCAATCATTCTTCTTCTGAATTTGTTTTAGATTTTGTAAGCATTATGCCAGGCATTCCTAAAGCAAAAGTAAAATCAAGAATTGTTTTGACGCCTCAGCATGCAAAGAGATTGTTGAAAGCCATTGGAGAAAATATTCACCGATTTGAAGTCGCACATGGCGAAATCAAAGACACTGAACAAGCTCCAATTCCATTGAATTTCGGTCCTGCGGGACAAGCTTAATAAAAAAAGGCTCCAGAAAATGGAGCCTTTTTTATTTATAACGTTTTTTCTAATTATTCAAATTCAGAAGTAAAAAATAACTTCACATTGGGATACTTACTCTGTGTCATCTGAATCGTAAAATCGGAATCAGCTAAGAATACCAATTGGCCGTATTTGTCGTGTGCCAAAAACTTTTGCTTGATACGTTTGAATTCTTTGAATTCGTCACTTTTAGCATCGTCTGGCTTGACCCAACAGGCTTTGTGTACCGGGAAGTTTTCATAGGTACATTTAGCACCATATTCGTGTTCCAAACGGTATTGAATTACTTCGTACTGTAAGGCTCCAACGGTTCCAATAATCTTACGGTTATTCATTTCTAAAGTAAACAACTGCGCCACCCCTTCGTCCATTAATTGGTCGACCCCTTTGTCTAGTTGTTTGGCTTTTAATGGATCGGCATTATTGATGTAACGGAAATGCTCTGGAGAGAAACTCGGAATTCCTTTAAAGCTCATCACTTCGCCTTCGGTCAAGGTATCTCCAATTTTGAAGTTACCCGTATCATGCAATCCTACAATATCTCCAGGGTAGGAGATGTCTACAATTTCTTTTTTCTCAGCAAAAAAAGCATTCGGACTAGAGAATTTTAAATTCTTTTTTTGGCGAACATGATAATACGGTTTGTTGCGCTCAAAAGTACCTGAAACAATTTTGATGAAAGCCAAACGGTCGCGGTGTTTAGGATCCATATTAGCATGAATCTTAAATACAAAACCAGACATTTTCTCTTCTTTTGGATCCACCAAACGCGTTTCAGAATCTTTAGCGCGAGGCGAAGGAGCAATAGCAACAAAGCAATCCAACAATTCTCGAACTCCAAAATTATTCAAAGCCGAACCAAAAAATACGGGTTGTAATTTTCCATCTAAATAATCTTGACGATCAAATTTCGGATAGACTTCGTCAATCAATTCCAATTCTTCACGCAATTTATCGGCCGGTTTTTGACCAATTATTTTTTCTAATTCAGGGCTTTGAACGTCTGAAAAAGCGATGGTTTCTTCTATATTTTTACGGCTATCTCCGCTAAATAAATTAATGTTTTGTTCCCATAAATTATAAATTCCTTGGAAGTCATACCCCATTCCGATAGGAAAACTCAAAGGCGTAACGGTCAAGCCCAATTTTTGCTCCACTTCGTCCATCAAGTCAAAAGCGTCTTTTCCTTCTCGGTCTAATTTATTGATGAAAACAATAATCGGAATGTTTCGCATTCTACAAACCGAAACCAATTTTTCAGTTTGTTCCTCGACCCCTTTAGCAACGTCAATCACCACAATCACACTATCTACGGCAGTCAACGTTCGAAATGTATCCTCGGCAAAATCCTTGTGACCAGGTGTATCAAGAATATTAATTTTTTTCTCTTTGTAATTGAATGCCAGAACCGAAGTCGAAACCGAAATTCCTCTTTGACGTTCAATTTCCATAAAGTCAGAAGTCGCCCCTTTTTTAATTTTATTATTTTTCACGGCACCCGCTTCCTGAATCGCCCCTCCAAAAAGAAGTAATTTTTCAGTTAAAGTCGTCTTTCCCGCATCGGGATGCGAAATAATTCCAAAGGTTCTTCTGCGTTGTATTTCTTCTAAAAAACTCATAATTGCTATAATGGATTGCAAAAATACTATTTACTTCATTAATTAACTAATTCCAAAAGCTTTTATAGGCAGCTTATCCTGCTGTGCACTCTATCTTTGCCGGCGAACCCCGCCGTCAAAGGATGTCGCTGTCATCAGGGCTAGGGTTGTTCTTATTTTCCAATATTTCTTTGTATTACAGATTAAGTAGATGCCCTAATAATTTTTTGTTAATAGTACGCATAGTACTTGCATTCTCTAATTGAATTGTTATTTTTGTTGGCAATAATAAATTTTGGCTTCTTGAATTAGTAATAGAAGTGCTAAAAAATAAAAATCAAACAATGCGATTTCAATTACCATCCATTACCACTTTTTCGAATAAGAAATTACTTTCTTTTTTCTTGGTCCTTTTTTCTGTAGTATCTCTATCTGCTCAAGAAGTGATTAAAGACCAACCTGTAAAAGAGGCTCCAAAAACCGATTCATCTAGGAAAATGAAAATTGATGGTGTAATCGCAACTGTTGGAGATTACATCATTTTAGATTCCGATATTGACAAAGCCTATATGGAAATTTCAAGTCAAGGTGGTTCTGTAAAAGATATAACTAGATGTCAGATGTTAGGTAAACTAATGGAAGATAAATTGTATGCTCACCAAGCTGTTCAAGATAGTGTTAAGGTAACTGACACTGAAGTAAAAGCAATGATGGATGAGCGTTTAGGCTATATGACAGAACAATTGGGTTCGATGGACAAAATTGTAGAGTATTATAAAAAAAATAACGAAGAAGAATTCAGAACGTACTTCTTTGATGTATTAAAAGAAAATAAGCTAACATCAGAAATGCAAAAGAAAATTGTGGACGATGTGCAAATTACACCTGAAGAAGTGCGTAATTTTTTTAAGAGAATTCCAAAAGACGAATTACCTGTTTTTGGTGCCGAAATGGAAGTAGCTCAAATCGTAGTAAAACCTAAAATTTCAGATGCTGATAAGCAAAAAGTTATTGATCGTTTGAATGGTTTCAAAAAAGAAATCCAAGAAGGATCTAGTTTTGCTACTAAGGCTGTTTTGTATTCACAAGATCCAGGTTCTAGAGCGAGTGGTGGTTTTTATAAAATGAATCGCAAAACACCATTTGTAAAAGAATTTAAAGAAGTTGCATTTAGTTTGGCTGAGGGAGAAATATCAGCGCCATTTGAAACGGATTTTGGTTATCACATTATTTATGTGGAAAAGATAAAAGGGCAAGAAATTGAATTGCGTCACATTTTATTGGCACCTAAAGTAACCGAAGAATCGTTGCAAGAAGCAAAAGAAAAAATCAATTTGATTCGTAAGCGAATTATGGATAAGGAAATTACTTTTGCAGAGGCGGCAAGAACCTTGTCTGATGAAAAAGAAACCAAAACTAATGGCGGAACTTTAATCAATCCGAAAACACAAGATACCCGTTTTGAATTGACTAAAATGGACCCAGCTTTATATGCACAGGTGTCTAATTTAAAAGAAAATGAAGTTTCTTCGGCTTATCCTGAAGAACCTCAAGAAGGTAAAAAACAGTACAAGTTAATTACTGTTACTAACCGAATTAATGAGCATACGGCAGATTATGCAAAAGACTACACTAAAATCAAGGATTTGGCTTTGAAAGAAAAGCAAATCAAAGCAATTGCTAAATGGTTTGACGAAAAAATTAAAGACACTTATATTAAAATTGTGGGTGAATACAGAGATTGTGTGTTTACCAACAACTGGTTGAAAAAATAAATTCTTCAAATAATTCCATAGAGGGTTAGCTTAATGAAATCAAATTCATTTTGCTAACTCTTTTTGTTTTTAAATCCTTTTTTTATTTTGGATTTTATTGATTGTAAAATTCTGTAATTTTTTTGTTAATTATTTAGTATTTACTTGGTTAAATTATTGTTTTGGTAAATAATTTAACTCTCATTTGTTATTTTATAATAATAATCCGCAACAAGGCTAGTTTTATTAAATTATTTTTAAATCTCGGCTTTAATTTCTAAATTTGCTTAACATATAAAAACACAAATACCCTATATATTATGGCTATTGATAATGCAATAAATCTTTATAACGAATACATTAAAGAAATTGAAGAAAGAAAAGGTCAAGGATTGCATCCAAAACCAATTGATAGCGCAGATTTACTAAGTGAAATTATAGCGCAAATCAAAGACACAAACAACCCAAATAGAAAAGATTGTCTTAATTTTTTCATCTACAATACACTTCCTGGAACTACGAGTGCGGCTGGTAAAAAAGCGTATTTCTTAAAAGATATTATTCTTGGTAAAGAGGTGGTGAGTGAAATCACAGCTGCTTTTGCATTTGAATTATTGTCGCATATGAAAGGGGGTACCTCTATTGAAGTACTTCTTGACTTGGCTTTAGGAAATGATGTGGCTATTGCAAAACTAGCTTCAGATGTGCTTAAAACACAAGTCTATCTTTATGATGCGGATACAGCGCGTTTGAAAGAAGCTTACACAAATGGGAATGCTACTGCAAAAGACATTTTAGAAAGCTACGCAAAAGCGGAGTTTTTTACAAATTTGCCGGAAATGCCTGAGGAGATTAAAGTAGTAACTTTTATTGCTGGTGAAGGAGATATCTCTACCGATTTATTATCACCTGGAAATCAAGCACACTCTCGTTCAGACCGTGAATTGCATGGTAAATGTATGATTACTCCTCAAGCTCAAGAAGAGATTCAAGCGCTTCAAGCGCAACATCCAGACAAAAGTGTGATGTTGATTGCAGAGAAAGGAACAATGGGAGTAGGGTCTTCTAGAATGTCAGGGGTGAATAATGTAGCACTTTGGACTGGAAAAAAAGCAAGTCCTTATATTCCGTTTGTAAATATCGCACCAATTGTAGGTGGAACTAATGGAATTTCGCCAATTTTCCTTACTACTGTAGACGTTACGGGTGGTATTGGAATTGATTTGAAAAACTGGGTTAAGAAAACGGATGCTAACGGAGAGCTTGTTCGTGATGAAAATGGAGATCCTATTTTGGAGCAAGTATATTCTGTTGCTACAGGAACAGTTTTGACCATCAATACGAAAGCTAAAAAATTATATAACGGTGATCAAGAATTGATTGACTTATCAAGATCTTTCACTCCACAAAAAATTGAATTTATCAAAGCAGGTGGTTCGTATGCCATTGTATTTGGTAAAAAAATCCAAACATTCGCTTGTAAAGTTTTAGGAATCGATATTCCAACTGTTTTTGCTCCTTCGAAAGAAGTATCAAATGATGGTCAAGGGTTAACTGCAGTAGAGAAAATCTTCAACAAAAATGCGGTTGGAACAACACCTGGAAAAGTATTACACGCTGGTTCGGATGTTCGTGTTGAAGTAAACATTGTTGGTTCGCAAGATACCACTGGATTAATGACTGCACAAGAATTAGAATCAATGGCAGCCAAAGTAATTTCGCCAATTGTTGACGGAGCTTACCAATCTGGATGTCACACTGCTTCGGTTTGGGACAAAAAAGCGCAAGCTAATATTCCTAAATTGATGCAATTCATGAATGATTTTGGATTAATCACAGCACGTGATCCAAAAGGAGTGTATCACCCAATGACTGATGTTATCCATAAAGTATTGAACGATATTACTATTGATGAATGGGCAATCATTATTGGTGGTGATTCACATACCAGAATGTCTAAAGGAGTTGCTTTTGGGGCAGATTCTGGTACAGTAGCATTGGCTTTAGCAACAGGAGAGGCTTCTATGCCAATTCCAGAATCGGTTAAAGTGACGTTCAAAGGTACTATGAAAGAATATATGGATTTCCGTGATGTGGTTCATGCTACTCAAGCGCAAATGTTACATAAATTTGGCGGAGAAAATGTATTTCAAGGTCGAATCATTGAAGTTCATATTGGTACTTTGACTGCTGATCAAGCCTTTACTTTTACAGACTGGTCTGCTGAAATGAAAGCAAAAGCATCTATCTGTATATCAGAAGATGATACTTTGATTGATTCGTTGGAAATTGCTAAAGGTAGAATCCAAATTATGATTGATAAAGGTATGGACAATGCTACGCAAGTGCTTCAAGGTCTTATCAATAAAGCAAATAAAAGAATTGAGGAAATTAAAACCGGTGATAAACCAGCTTTACGTCCTGATGCTAATGCGAAATATTACGCTGAATTAGAGGTAGATTTGGATGTAATCAATGAACCAATGATTGCGGATCCAGATGTAAATAACAAAGATGTTTCTAAACGATATACTCATGATACTATTCGTCCATTGTCTTTCTACGGAGGAACTAAAACAGTGGACTTAGGATTCATAGGTTCTTGTATGGTGCACAAAGGCGATATGAAAATATTGGCACAAATGCTTAAAAACATTGAGAAACACGAAGGTAAAGTTGTATTTAAAGCACCTTTAGTTGTTGCGCCACCAACGTATAATATTGTTGACGAATTGAAAGCAGAAGGTGATTGGGATGTGTTACGTAAATATTCAGGTTTTGAATTTGACGATAACGCTCCAAAAGGCGCTGCACGTACTGAGTATGAAAATATGTTGTATTTAGAGCGTCCAGGGTGTAACCTTTGTATGGGTAACCAAGAAAAGGCATCTAAAGGGGATACGGTTATGGCAACATCTACTCGTTTGTTCCAAGGTAGAGTAGTAGAAGATACGGCTGAGAAAAAAGGAGAGTCACTACTTTCTTCTACTCCAGTAGTTGTTTTATCAACTGTTTTAGGAAGAACGCCTTCGATAGAAGAATACAAAAAAGCGGTTGAAGGAATTAACTTAACTAAGTTTGCTCCACCACATAAATTGTTAGTTAGATAACAAACTAATATTATTATATATTAAAAAGTCTAAGTTTTTACTTAGGCTTTTTTGTTTGTAATTAATTTATAATCATTGTCAAAAAGGTCGTTTTTAATAGGTTATAACTACTGTTCTTTTCAATTTTATAAATGCTTTAACTTTATTAATGGTTAAAAAGGCTACCTTTGTACTCCTTGAAATAAACTCTCTGTTTCATTAATAATGGATAATTAAATATTATTTTCATGTGAATTAAGAGTAAAATTAAAGACGTAATGAAATACTACAAACTACTATTTATATTAGCATTCATCAATTTTACGAATGTTTTTTCTCAAGAAAAACTGATTAAACATACCGTAAAAAAAGGCGAAACAGTTTCTGCTATTGCTCAGAAATACCAAGTGGAGCCGAGTGCTATTTATGAACTCAACCCAGATTGTAGTCGGACACTGAAATTGGAATCTATCATTTTAATTCCAAGGGCGAGTTCAAAAGGAATCAAATCTAAAGTACAATCAAAGGTCGCAACTCTTGAGACTACGCACGAAGTACAACCAAAAGAAACTTTATTCGGGATTGCAAAACAATATGAAATTTCTCTTGAGGAACTTAATGTTGCGAACCCAGAATTGGCCGAAACAGGCTTAAATGCAGGTCAAAAAATTATTATTCCGACTAAAGTTATTTCAAATGGAACCCTGTCAAATAAAGAAACACCGAAAGCGGATTCTAAAAAAGAGGTAGTTCTAAAAGATAAAAATGGTAAGAGCGCTGCTGAATCTGAAGTGCTCAAAACAACTACTCTAACTCACGAAGTATTGCCTTCAGAAACCAAATTTGGGATAGCAAAACAATACGGAATCACAGTAGCTGATTTAGATAAAGCCAATCCGATATTAGAAAGTGAAGCGCTTAAAGCGGGTCAAAAAATTCGAATTCCTATAAAAGAGGGAACAGAAGTGAGTCAGCCAATCGTAAAACAAGCCGAGGTGGTATCTCCAATAAAAATAGAGGTTAAAGAAAAAGCCAAAGAACCAATAGTAGTAATAAATAAAGAGGCAGTTGGAGAAAATGCAGCAACTGTTACTCACGAAGTAATGCCGAAAGAAACCAAATATGGAATTGCTAAAAAGTATGGTATTTCGGTAGCCGATTTAGAAGCTCAAAATCCTAACATAGTTAAAAATCTATACGTGGGTGCCAAATTAAATATTTCGGGTGCTAAATCAATTCAGGAAGATGTTGTTGCAACAGTGAATAAAGGAAATATAGATACTGAAGAAAATAAGGATAATTTGACTATTGCAACTAGTCTTGCCAAATGGAATACCAATGAAGAGCTTGCGGATGAATTGATTCGTATGGCATCGGATAATTTAGGAATTGGCTACCGATCAGGAGGAACTACCAAAAATGGTTTTGATTGTTCGGGCTTAATGTATGCTACTTTTAGTTCGTTGGATATTAAATTGCCAAGATCTTCCCATGAAATGGCTACAATTGGAACTATTATAGATGTAAATCAAGCTCAAAAGGGCGATTTGATTTTCTTCAAAACAAGAGGAGGTAGTCAGATTAATCATGTGGGAATGGTTGTTGAAGTTAACGAGGGCGAGATTCGATTCATACATTCTGCTACTCACGGCGGTGTAATTATTTCTTCTACAAAAGAGAAATATTATGAGAAAAATTTTACTCAAATTAACAGGGTGTTACAACAATAGAATAATAATTTAAACTCCTCGTTATGAGGAGTTTTTTATTTTATATACTCGGTTCACTTTTCTTTTACTTTCAAAAACTCATTTTTTGAAAAAAAGTATATCTTTAACCAACCAAAAACTAATACCAATTATGATAGAAAATAATCAACCAGGAGATTTTAAACGTGAATTAGGATTGTTAGACGGAACCATGTTGGTCGTTGGATCAATGATTGGATCTGGAATTTTCATTGTAAGTGCTGATATTGCTAGGCAAGTAGGATCGGCTGGATGGTTGACTTTAATTTGGTTAATCTCAGGATTAATTACCATGATTGCAGCTGTAAGTTATGGAGAGTTGAGCGCTATGTTTCCAAAAGCAGGTGGTCAATATGTCTATTTAAAAGAGGCCTATAATAAATTAATTGCATTTCTATACGGTTGGAGTTTCTTTTCTGTGATTCAAACCGGGACTATAGCTGCTGTAGGGGTAGGTTTTTCAAAATTTTCTGCTTATTTAATTCCTTCTTTGAGTGATGAGAATATTCTATTGGATTTAGGATCATTTAAATTGAATGCAGCCCAAATTGTTTCTATTGTTACGATTGTATTACTTACTTATGTAAATAGCCGAGGGGTTAAAAACAGCAAAACATTGCAAACCGTTTTAACTGTAATTAAAATTCTGTCTTTATTCGGTTTGATAATTTTCGGATTTTTATTGGCCGCTAAGGCTGAAGTTTGGAATGCCAACTGGTCTGATGCTTGGAACACGCGTTCCTTCAATACAGAGACTGGATCATGGTTACCAATTGGCGGAACCGCTTTGTTGACGGGTATTTCTGCAGCTATGGTGGGATCACTATTTTCAAGTGATGCTTGGAATGGCGTTACCTTTATAGCAGGCGAAATTAAGAATCCAAAACGCAATGTTGGTTTGAGTTTGTTTCTAGGAACTTTTATTGTTACGATCATTTATGTATTGACCAATTTGATGTATTTAGCAGTAATTCCATTGGATGAAATTGCTACAGCCAAATCGGATCGAGTAGCTGTAGTAGCTTCTCAATATACTTTTGGTGATATTGGAACCATTATTATTGCGGTTATGATTATGATTTCTACTTTCGCTTGTAATAACGGATTGATCATGGCAGGAGCAAGAGTGTATTATACCATGGCTAAAGATGGTTTGTTCTTGAAAAAAGCAGCTAATCTTAATTCGGCAAGTGTTCCTGAATGGGCGCTTTGGGTACAATGTGTCTGGGCTTCCGTTTTATGCTTGACTGGGAAATATGGTGATTTATTAGATTTTGTGATCATTATTGTGTTAATTTTTTACATTCTAACGATCTATGGAATTTTCATTCTTCGCAAAAAAATGCCTGAAGCTGAACGTCCTTATAAAGCGTTTGGATATCCATTCTTACCTTTGGTATATATTGTAATTGCTTCTGCAGTTTGTATTTCCTTATTGATTACTAAATTTTCCACTTGTGGTTGGGGAGTATTGATTATGTTAACAGGAATCCCAATATATTATGCGACTAAACCTAAAGAGTAATTTAAATAAAAAAGCCGTCTTGATTTCAAGACGGCTTTTTTATGATAGACAAAATTTGATTTTATAAAATACTGGCTACATCTTCAAAAGGTAAACCCCAAGCGTCAGCCACTCCTTTGTATACAATTTTACCATTGGCAATGTTTAATCCTTTTTTCAACTCTTCATTCTCGTTACAGGCTTTTTTCCAACCTTTGTTAGCCAGTTGCAAAGCATAGGGCAAAGTAGCATTGGTCAAAGCCAAAGTTGAAGTGTAAGGCACTGCTCCTGGCATATTAGCTACGCAATAATGAACAATTCCGTCGATAACGAAAGTTGGATTTTCGTGAGTAGTTGGTGTACAAGTTGCAATACAACCTCCTTGATCTACAGCTACGTCAACCACAACTGTTCCTGGACTCATTAATTGCAACATGTCTTTTGTAATTAAATGAGGCGCTTTGGCTCCCGGAATTAATACGGCTCCAATTACAAGATCCGCATCAGAAATAGCTTCGCAAATGTTATAATGATTGGACATTAAAGTAGTCACATTGGCAGGCATGATGTCCGATAGTTGACGTAAGCGAGCTAAGCTCACATCCATAATAGTTACTTTAGCACCCAAACCTGCAGCCATTTTTGCTGCTTGAGTTCCAACAATTCCTCCTCCCAAAACGACTACTTTAGCAGGGTTGACACCCGGAACTCCTCCTAAAAGGATTCCTTTTCCTTGCATTGGTTTTTCTAAATATTTTGCCCCTTCTTGAATTGACATTCTTCCTGCTACTTCCGACATAGGTACCAAAAGAGGTAAACTGCGATCTGATTTTTCAACAGTTTCATAAGCCAAACATACCGCATCGCGTTCGATCATGGCTTTGGTTAATGCTTCTGATGAAGCAAAATGGAAATAAGTAAATAGTAATTGGTCTTTTTTAATTAAAGGGTATTCTGATGCAATAGGTTCTTTAACCTTAACAATCATTTCCGCAATTTCGTATACCGCTTCGATAGTGGGTAATATGATTGCCCCCGCATTGGTGTAAGCGCTATCGTTAAAACCACTATTTTCACCAGCACTAGCTTGAACATAAATCACATGTCCGTGCTTTTTGAATTCAGCCACACCTGCAGGTGTTAGGGCTACACGATTTTCGTTGTTTTTAATTTCTTTTGGAACACCTATTATCATGAGTAGTAATTATTAAGTTAGAATTATTTTACAATATCAAATGTAGGCATAAAGGAAAAATTATAGCATTTAGACACTTAAATAAGAAATATTTTCTTTTATATTGTATATTTGTGTATTATTATTCTTTTAATGTTTTGTTTTTTGAAGTCTAAAAGAAAAATAATCGTTTCATTTATTTGATTAACTAATATATTTTGCTGGTTATGATTACTATTGATGCTATTGACAAAAAAATTCTTCGTTTACTACAAGAAGATGCTCATTTAACCCTTAAAGACATTTCGAATAAGATTAATTTATCGTTAACGCCAGTTCACGATAGAGTAAAACGTTTGCAAAAAGAAGGGATAATAGAAAAATACGTTTCCATTCTGAATAAAAAGAAACTAGGAATGCATCTAACGGTCTATTGTCAGGTCACTTTAGTGAAGCAAACCCATGATGTGTCGGAAGGATTTAATGCTTCAATTCTGAATATGCCCGAAGTAATCGAATGTAATTTTGTTTCTGGAAATTTTGATTATCTACTTAAAGTAGTGTTGCCTGATATGGATAGTTACCATCATTTTCACCAACAAAAACTTTCCGTTTTGCCAGAGGTGTCTTTGATTAATAGTTTCTTTATAATTTCGGAGGTGAAGACCACTACGGTTATTCCAATAAACTAAAAAAAAGCCGACTTATTTAAGTCGGCTTTTGTACAATTAAGAAATAATTTAAATAATTATTCTAAATATTTCCCCATTTTGATTGATCATTTCAATGCGAATGCTCTGATTTTCTTCTTTGTTATTGAGTAATTTGGAAACGGTTTCAATATCTGTTGCCTTTATGTTGTCAATACTTAAAATGATATTGCCTAAAAGTTCCGTTTCGTAGGCTTTCAAATTTTCATTGCTAATCGATTTGATTTTAACGCCGTAATTCAATCGGAATCTTTTTTTATCATTAGCGTCAATATTTTCCAATTCTAAACCTTTGAATTCGGTATTAAAGTATTCGTTTTTACTTAAAATTACTGGAACTACTTTGTTTTTTCCTTCTCGTATGATAGTCACAGCCACCTTATCATTAGGACGTTTGGTGTTAATGTAGCCCGATAAATCAGCGAAAGTTGCAACCGGTTGATTATCTAGTTTTATGATGACGTCTCCTTTTTGAAGTCCCGCTTTTTCAGCGCCAGATCTTTTCGTTACTTTATTGACATAAAAACCTTCGGTTTGAGAAATACCTAATTCTTTGGATGATTTTGAATTCAATTCTCCACCTTCAACCCCAAGAATACCACGTTGCACATTACCATATTCCATTATGTCTTCGATTATTTTTCTAGCAATATTGGAAGGGACAGCAAATGAATAACCGGTGTAACTTCCCGTTGGAGAACTGATCATGGTATTAATTCCAATTAATTCGCCACGGGTATTCACCAAGGCGCCACCACTGTTTCCTGGATTGACTGCCGCATCGGTTTGAATAAAAGATTGAATGCCACTGGTGTTTAAATTTCGTGCTTTGGCAGATACAATTCCAGCAGTTACTGTTGAGGTTAAGTTGTACGGATTACCAACAGCTAAAACCCATTCTCCAATTTTTACTGAATCAGAATTTGCGAAAGCCGTGTAGGGTAATTTTTCATCGGCATTGATTTTCAACAAAGCAATATCCATTTTGGAGTCGGTACCAATAAGTTTTGCTTTGTACGATTTTTTATTATTTAACGTAATTTCTATTTCGGTAGCGTCTTTGATCACGTGATTATTTGTTACAATATAACCATCTTCGGAAATAATCACACCCGAACCGGTACCAATTTGTTCTTGTTGTTGGCTGCCGCCATAGCCATAAAAGAATTCCATAATGGGATTGGTAATGGTTCTTCGAGAAACATTTTTCACGTGGACTACTGTATGGATGGTTTTCTCTGCAGATTCAGTGAAATCAACATTTTCAGGAGAAAATCCCACACGTTTACCATAATAATCATTGGCAACCGTAACTAATCCATCTTTGTTTTTAGAAAAATAACCATTTGGGTCAAATAACAGTTTGTAAGCACTTAAAGTGACAGCTCCACTCAATAGGGCAACTAAAAATAGATTTGAAAAGCGATTCATAATGGTTTTCGTTTTTAAATTATTGAGCGTAAATTTAAAGGAGAAAGTGTTTTGTAAAAAACAGTTTAACGCTCTTTAACAATGATTAACATTTCATTAATAGTTCGTACTTTTGTCCTTTATAATTCAAGACAATGGAATTAGAATTTTACAAATACCAAGGAACAGGAAACGATTTTGTAATGATTGATAATCGTTCCAATACTTTTCCTAAAGAAAATACCCAATTAGTAGCTCATTTGTGCGACCGTCGTTTTGGGATTGGAGCTGATGGTTTGATTCTACTAGATACTGATGCAACTACTGATTTCAGAATGGTGTATTACAATTCGGATGGAAATCTAAGTTCGATGTGTGGTAATGGAGGTCGTTGTTTGGTGGCTTTTGCCAAAAAAATAAATGTTATCCAAAACGAAACTACTTTTATTGCTACCGATGGTTTGCATCATGCTACAGTGGGAGCGGATGGAATTGTTTCTTTGCAGATGATTGATATTGCCGAAATCAAAAATACACAAGACTATTCTTTTTTAAATACTGGTTCTCCGCATCATGTTCAAATTGTAGAGGATTTACAACATTTTAATGTAAAAGAAAATGGTGCTGCCATTCGTTACGGAAACTTGTATGGACAGGCTGGGAGTAATATCAATTTTGTAAAGAAAATTGACGAAACAACTTTCTCTTTACGAACGTATGAAAGAGGAGTTGAGGATGAAACTTTGGCTTGTGGAACAGGGGCTACTGCGGTTGCTATAGCAATGAATGCAACAGGTCAAACTAATTCAAATGAAATTAATTTGAATGTGGAAGGTGGAAAATTAGCGGTTTCTTTTGATATAGAAGACGGAAAATACACCAATGTGTTTTTGAAAGGGCCTGCCGAATTTGTTTTTAAAGGAACAATCCAAATTTAAATCGACCCAATGATAACATTAAAAGGCGAAACTATTTATTTGCGTGCATTGGAACCTAATGATTTGGAGTTTGTCTATGCAATGGAAAACGACCAAAGTATTTGGGAGGTAAGTAATACACAAACGCCATATAGTCGTTTTTTAGTAAAACAGTATTTAGAAAACGCCCATCAAGATATTTATGAGGCCAAACAATTGCGAATGGCCATTTGTCAAGACGAAGATTTTCCAGCTTTGGGTTTAATTGATTTGTTTGATTTTGATCCTCATAATAGACGCGCCGGAATAGGAATTGTAATTCAATCCATTGAGAATAGAAAACAAAACATCGGTTCAGAAGCATTAGAATTGCTTATCAAATATGCTTTTCACAATTTGAACCTACACCAATTGTATGCAAATATTGCTACTGAAAACACGGCTAGTATAGCACTTTTTACTAAATTTGGCTTTGAAAAAATAGGTGTTAAAAAGGATTGGACCCTAGTCAGCGGAAGTTTCAAAGACGAGGCCCTTTATCAATTAATTAATCATTCATTTTAAAAATATAGAGTTTTGAATATCAAAAAAAGTATCACTTCAGTAAGTATCGTTGTAATTTCCGCATTAATCATTTACGGATTGATTATGGTGCGCCAAATATTTTCCGACAATACTAAATTCGAAGCAACTGAAGTTTATGTCTACATCCCAACCGATTCAGATTATGAAGCCGTAAAACAAATTGTTGCTCCTTATGTGAATGATATGGATCGATTTGATGCAGTTGCAAATAAAAAGAAGTACCCTAACAATGTTAAGCCAGGTAAGTTTTTATTCAAAAAAGGGATGAATAGTAACGAATTGATTAATGCATTGCGAATCAATAATGAAGTAAAATTATCATTCAATAATCAAGAACGATTAGAAGACTTTGCTGGACGAATAGGTTCTGAAATTGAAGCGGATAGTGTTTCATTACTGGCTGCTTTTAAAGACACTACCTTTTTAAAAGAAAATGGTTTTAATGAAGAAAATGTGTTGACTATGTTTATTCCCAATACCTATGAATTGTATTGGAATACTACGGCCACTAAGTTTCGCGATAAAATGATTAAAGAATACCGCAATTTTTGGAATGAGGAGCGTGTTGCTAAAGCCAAATCACAAGGTTTGACACCTACAGAAGTAACAATATTAGCTTCGATTGTCCACAAAGAATCGGTAAAAAAGGATGAAAGACCTAGAATTGCAGGGGTGTATTTGAATCGTTTGCACAAAGGTATTTTATTGCAAGCGGATCCTACAGTTATTTATGCCGTGAAAAAGAAATCTAACGATTTTAAACAAGTAATTAAACGAGTATTAAATAAAGATTTGCAAGTAGCATCGCCATACAATACCTATTATAGTGCCGGTTTACCTCCAGGTCCAATTGCAATGCCTGATATTACAGCAATCGAGGCAGTGTTGAATCCAGAAAAACACAACTATATTTATTTCTGCGCTAGTGTAACACGTTTTGGTTACCATGATTTTGCCGTAACTCAAGCGGAACATGAACAAAATGCAAAGAAATATTACAATTGGATTAACAGCCAAGGCGTAAAAAGATAATAAAAAAGGCGAAAAGTATTTTTCGCCTTTTTTTTATTTCTTGTGCAAAAGCTTCTATTTTTTGAATTCGGTGTTTCGATACCATATCTTTACTGTTAATAAATTGTTTAACAAAACTTTAATAGTCTGATTTTAAGCCTTATATTTTTTGTTGTATATTTGCCGTGTAGAAATTTCTGATGGTGACAGGGCTCAGAAGAAAAACAATTTATGATAAAGAAATGGCATTATTATTCCACTTTACTACTGATTATCGCTTTTTTAAGCTTAGGTTTTAAACCTTTCAATTTAGATTCCAATCCTTGGTTTCTTACAGACGGATTAAATCAATCCGATTATCTATTTCCATCTCACAAACAAGAAGACTACGCCAAATTGAATATTCCGTATACTGGAAATTTTTTCATTGGTTTTAAAGAAGCAATTGCTTTCAAAGAGTCACAAGGGAAGTACAAAAAAATCAATTCCTTAGGTTATTTAGGAAAGTACCAATTTGGACCTGGAACTTTGCGTACAATTGGGGTTCACAATACTTCCGCTTTTTTGAAAAATCCCGATTTGCAAGAAAAAGCATTTATAGCGCTATTAGCAAAAAACAAATGGCTACTCAGAAAAGAAATTTCAAAGTATGAAGGGGCTGTTATTAATGGAATTCTTATTACAGAATCTGGAATTTTGGCCGCTGCCCATTTAGGAGGAGTTCGTACAGTAAAGCGATTCTTTAGATCCAACGGTGAGCGTTACTTTAGGGATGTTTATGGCACTTCGATTGTGAGTTATATGAAGGCTTTTGGGGGGTATGATACTTCATTTATAGAGCCAGATAAACACGCTTCAATATAATGTGTTTGAACATATATAAAAAGGGCGGTCTATTTAGACCGCCCTTTTTATGAAATTAATCAATTAAAATATCTAATATTTTGATAGCAGCTTCACTAATTTTGGTTCCGGGACCAAAAACAGCAACGGCACCAGCATCAAACAAGAATTGATAATCTTGTGCTGGTATAACTCCACCCACAACAACCATAATATCTTCTCTGCCGTATTTTTTTAATTCTTCGATTACTTGAGGCACTAAAGTTTTGTGGCCAGCTGCTAATGATGATACGCCTAGTATATGCACATCATTTTCAACGGCTTGTTTAGCTGCTTCAGCAGGTGTTTGAAAAAGCGGACCAATATCCACATCAAAACCCACATCGGCATAACCCGTAGCAACTACCTTGGCACCACGATCATGTCCATCTTGGCCCATTTTAGCAATCATAATACGAGGTCTTCTGCCTTCTTTTTCTGCAAATACATTCGCTAATTGTTTTGCTTTTTCAAAACTTTCATCGTTTTTTATTTCTTTACTATACACACCGCTAAATGATTTAATTTGTGCTTTATATCTTCCAAAAACTGTTTCTAGAGCATCGCTAATTTCTCCTAAAGTCGCTCTGTTTCTAGCTGCTTCAACTGCAATTTCTAATAAATTTCCTTCAGCTGTTTTGGCACATTGAATTAATTGATCTAGACTTTTTTTAACCTTGTCATTATTACGACTAGATTTAATACGATCCAATTGTTCCAATTGTTGCTTACGCACCATTTGATTGTCCACATCCAAAATTTGTAGTGGATCTTCTTTATCTAAACGGAATTGATTTACTCCAACTATTATATCTTGTCCACTATCAATACGGGCTTGTTTTCTTGCTGCCGCCTCTTCAATTCTAAGTTTTGGGATTCCAGATTCTATGGCTTTGGTCATCCCCCCTAATTCTTCCACTTCTTCGATTAACTTCCAAGCGCTTTGAGCAATTTCATTGGTTAGATTCTCTACATAATAGCTCCCAGCCCAAGGATCTACAGTTTTAGTGATTTTGGTTTCGTCTTGAAGATACAACTGTGTGTTTCGAGCTATTCTTGCTGAAAAATCGGTCGGCAATGCAATAGCTTCGTCTAAAGCGTTGGTATGTAAGGATTGCGTACCACCAAAAGCCGCTGCTGCTGCTTCAATACATGTTCTTGCTACATTATTAAACGGGTCTTGTTCGGTTAAGCTCCATCCTGATGTTTGGCAATGGGTACGCAAAGCCAGCGATTTTTCATCTTTCGGTTCAAATTGTTGGACTAATTTGGCCCAGATCATTCGTCCTGCACGCATTTTAGCAATTTCCATAAAGTGGTTCATTCCGATGGCCCAAAAGAATGAAAGTCTAGGTGCAAATTCGTCAATTTTCATTCCTGCCGCTAAACCTGTACGAATGTATTCTAGTCCATCGGCTAAAGTATAGGCTAATTCAATATCAGCGGTAGCACCAGCTTCTTGCATATGGTAGCCCGAAATAGATATAGAATTGAATTTCGGCATGTTTTTGCTGGTGTATTCAAAAATATCAGCAATAATTTTCATTGAAGGAGTAGGAGGATAGATATAGGTATTTCGAACCATAAACTCTTTCAAAATATCATTCTGAATTGTTCCTGATAATTTTTCTGGAGAAACGCCTTGTTCTTCTGCAGCCACAATATAAAAAGCCATAATTGGGAGTACAGCCCCATTCATCGTCATGGATACTGACATTTCATCTAATGGGATTTGGTCAAACAAGACTTTCATATCTTCCACCGAATCGATGGCGACACCTGCTTTTCCAACATCGCCCACCACGCGTTCGTGATCCGAATCGTAGCCACGGTGGGTAGGTAAATCAAAAGCAATAGAAAGCCCTTTTTGGCCTGCGGCTAAATTGCGTCGGTAAAAAGCATTACTTTCTTCGGCTGTAGAAAATCCTGCATATTGACGCACCGTCCAAGGACGTCGAACATACATAGTGGCATAAGGACCGCGTAAATTAGGCGCAAATCCTGCTCCAAAATCAAGATGCTCTACATGTTGAATATCTTGCTCTGTATACGTTGGTTTCAAAGCTATTCCTTCTGCAGTTTGAAATACAGCATCGGGTTTAGTTTCCTTTTGTGTATTGGCTACAGATTTGATTTGAATATGTTGTAGGTCTTTTCTTTTCATTTTGGTGACAAATTTCTATTTGACAGTTTTTTTTTGAAACAGTACAATTACTCTTTTTCCAATCGTTCTTGCTCGATTTTTTCTGCAAGACGTTTTTCAATAATGGGAGTGATCAATGTTTTCCTTGGTTTTATTTTGACAAATGGAAAAAGTTCCAAATCGTGTTTCATTCGATCGTCTTTGTTGGCATGCTTATTAGTTCCCAATAAAATTTCTTTTCCATCATCAAATAACTCTTGTTCTTTGTCGGCACTTTCTTGAATTTTTCTTTTGATGATTCCTTCATTCAGTTGTTTTAAGAATCCTCCATTGGCTTCAATATCTTTGAATAACGTTAACGCTTTGTCTGCTAATTGCTGGGTCAAACTTTCGATGTAGTAGCTGCCATCGGAAGGGTTATTGACCTTGTCGAAATAGCTTTCGTTTTTTAAAATCAACAATTGGTTTCGAGCAATACGATCTCCAAACTCATTGTCTTTGTGGTACAAAGCATCATAAGGTAAATTGGCAATTGTATCAGCACCTCCAAGAATTGCGCTCATGCATTCGGTTGTGGTGCGAAGCATATTTACGTTGTAATCGTATAAGGTTTTATTTCTTTTTGTTGGTTTAACTAGTAAGTGGCAATTCCAATTTTGATTGTATTCTCTTGCAATCGTGTCAAACAATATTCGGATGGCTCTTAGTTTAGCGATTTCAAAAAAGTAATTGGTTCCAACCGCAATTTCTAGCACCATAGTGTGCGGTGTGGTTACCTCAATGCGGTTAAAATATTCATTAGCATGGGCTAAAGTATAGGCAATTTGTTGAACAATTGTAGCTCCGGCATTTTGGTATAACGATCCATTTACACTAATCAATGAAAGTAAATTGTCTTTCTGTACGAGTTGATTTATAGTTTCAAAATTATCTTTTTCATTGGTGGTAAACCAATTTCCCTCTTTAGCTAATTGTCCTATCGGATCAATATTGCAATAGAAGGTTGCTTTTTTTGTTTTGGCAATGGTTGCCAATTTTTGAATAAAATCAATTGAAATGAAATTCAAATGAAAGAAAATAGGGGTTTTCTCTAGAGGCAATTTTTCCAACAATTTTGCCAGATCGATGGTTTCATCTTCGATAGTGAAACGAATACTTTCAGCACCTCTATTCAAACTGTCTAGCGCGCGTTCAATCGATTTGTTAACATCATGAACAAAAATAGTTTGGCAGATTTTAAATTCAGATTCTGGTGTATTTACCGAAATAACATCTTTTACATCTTCTTTATCATAAAACGGCTTAACTTTAATGTCTTCTGGCGAATTCCAGATTAAGGTTTCATTATAATCAGCACCCTTAAGTTCAAACTGTATTTTTTGTTTCCATTGTTTGGCAGAAACAGGAGCGAAATTTGTAAAAAGAGGTTTCATTGGCTTTGTTGTTTCGAAGTAAAGAAAGGAATTGTTTATTTGGTTTTGATGGCGCTGTCTCCTTCAAACTCGATGATATAGATATCTTCGCTGTCTTTTTTCATATAGTATTTTTCACGAGCATACTTTTCAACATATTCAATGTTCTTGAGTTCTTTAATATGCCTTTTATCGTTTTTGATTTCTTCTTGATAGTAAGTTTTATTGTCTTCTAGTTCATCGATTTGTTTGTCTAGGAAACGATGGTCAAAATAGGAGTAGTTGTCCAAAAAGAGCATCCAGGCAGTAAAAAATACCAATACCAAAATGTATTTGTTGCTCAATAGTTTAAACCAAGATTTGTTTTTAAGCGGATTTGTCATGAGTTCTTTTTTTAGCCCCGATTGCAGTGAAAACCCCATTCTTTTTAGAATGGATTGTAACGGAAAGCGGGAAATAGCTCCAAAATTAACATAGCTTACATTAGAATTTTGGAGGGTTTATATGTATTAAACGTTTAGTTTCTGATTAATTACAGCGCGAACCACATCGATTGCTACGGTATTGTATTTGTCATTCGGAATGATAATATCGGCAAAAGCTTTTGTAGGTTCTATAAATTGTTGGTGCATTGGTTTCAGAGTAGTTTGGTATCTGTTCAACACTTCATCCATGTCTCGGCCACGATCGGCAATATCTCTTTTTAGTCGGCGAATGAGACGCTCATCCGGATCGGCTTGAACATAAATTTTTACATCAAAAAGATCTCTTAATTCAGGATTAGTTAAAATTAAAATCCCTTCTACTATCATCACTTTTCTGGGATGTGTAAATACAGTGTCGCTGGTTCTGTTATGAGATACAAACGAATATACCGGCTGATTAATATTATTCCCTGCTTTTAATTCTTTAAGATGGTGTACCAATAACTCAAAATCGATAGATCTTGGGTGGTCAAAATTGATGGCGGCTCTTTCTTCATAAGTCATTCCTACGTTTTCTTTGTAATACGAATCTTGCGAAATAATGCCTACTTCGGTTTCGGGTAATTCATTGACAATTTGATTGACTACTGTCGTTTTTCCACTTCCTGTTCCGCCTGCAATTCCAATAATGAGCATAAAATAGTATTCTTAAGTTAACCTAACAAAAATAGGAATTTTATTCAGAGTGAATTCCATTTTTTCTAAATGTTTGCTAAATTGATATATTTATTTTGTACTTATTTATAAAAAAAGAGCAACTATATGTAGCGCTCTTTCTTATTGGTATTTATTTATTTTTTTTGGCTTTAATCATCATTTCTAACATATCCCACATTTCGGCTGGAATATCTTCTAACAGATTAAATTGTCCGGCTCCTTTTAGCCATTCGCCTCCGTCTATCACTACCACTTCACCATTAATGTAAGCTGAAAAGTCAGAGACTAAATAAGCTGCTAAATTGGCTAATTCTTGATGGTCTCCTACACGTTTTAGAGGCACTTTTTTAGCCATATCAAATTTTTCGGCTAGATCACCTGGTAATAATCTGTCCCAAGCACCTTTAGTTGGGAAAGGACCAGGGGCAATGGCATTGGTACGAATACCGTATTTGGCCCATTCTACGGCTAAACTTTTAGTCATTGCCAAGACACCTGCTTTTGCAGTAGCACTTGGTACTACATATGCTGAACCAGTCCAAGCATAAGTGGTAACAATATTTAAAACGGTTGAAGAAGTTTGTTTGGTGTCGATCCAATGTTTTCCAAAAGCCAATGTGCAGTTTTTGGTTCCTTTTAGTACAATGTCGATAATGGTGTCAAATGCGTTAGAAGATAAACGCTCTGTTGGTGATATAAAATTACCGGCTGCATTGTTCAAAAGAATGTCGACTTTGCCAAACGCATTTAATGTTTCTTGAAGCATATTTTCAACTTCTTCATAATGGCGAACATCACATTGAATTGGTAAACAAGTTCCGCCAGTTTGTGTTTCCAATTCAGCTGCGGTATTTTTAAGTTTGTCTAAATCACGGGAAGTAATGGCGACTTTGGCCCCCAATTCTAAAAAGTATTTGGTCATGGCTTTACCTAAACCACTTCCGCCACCAGTAACTACAATCACTTTTCCTTTCAATGCGTCATCGCGCAACATTTTATCTGTATAACTCATAATCTGCTATTTTGAAAAGTAAATATAGGCATTTATTATTATGCACGCATAATAATAAAGTAAAAAGAATGAATGGGAATCATTACATTTTATGAATAATGAAAATAGTAGGACGGTTGTGTAAATCTACTTTGGTTTTTTTCCAATCAGCAACGCGAAGGGTCTTGATGTATTCGGTAGGTAAGGTAATATCGGTTGCAATACAAAGATGTGTTGATGGCTGTAAAGCTTGCAGAATGTCTTCTAGTAATTTGTTGTTGCGATAGGGTGTTTCGATAAATATTTGCGATTGATTTTTATCAAAAGATAATTTTTCGAAATTTTTTAAAGCTGATTTTTTCTCACCTTTATCAATGGGTAAATAGCCATTAAAAGTAAAACTTTGTCCATTCATTCCTGATGCCATCATCGCTAATAGGATTGAAGAAGGCCCTACTAGAGGAATAACTTGTATTCCTTTTTCATGCGCCAATTTTACAATTACAGCACCTGGATCTGCTACGCCTGGACAACCTGCTTCGCTCATTAATCCCATATTTTTGCCTTCTAACAAAGGTTGAATAAAACTTAGGTGTTCTTTTGCATCCGTATGTTTGTTCAATGCAAAAAGTACTAGTTCGGATTGTTTTTTTTCTGGAAGCACTCCTTTGATTGACTTACGAGCTGTTTTTTCATTTTCAACAATGTAATGGTCGATCAACTCGATTGTTCTTTTAACCGTTTGTGGCAAAACATCCATCGGATCGCTTTCTCCCATAGTAACAGGAATCAAATACAATTTTCCTAAAGAGGTGTTGGTCGTCATAACGGTGGTTTTTAGATTTGGAACTATAACTTTTATTGATGTTTGGTAATCAATTTTTGAGCAATAACCTCACAAGCATCATTCAACATCTTATATACAATATCAAATCCGTTGTGCATTCCAAAATAAGGATCGGGTACGTCTTGTTTTTGATTTGGTGTTAACTCATTCATGATGAGTTTCACTTTTTCTTTATGCTCGTTAGTCTCTGCCAATGCGATAACATTGTCATAATTGGAACTGTCCATCACAAAAATGTAATCAAAAGTATCAAAATCAGTACTGCTGAATTGTCTTCCTTTTTGTTGAGAAATATCAAGGCCGTTTTTTTTGGCTACTGCAATTGATCGTTCGTCAGGTGATTGGCCAATGTGCCAAGAGCCTGTTCCTGCGGAATCAACATGAAATGTGTTTTGAGGTAATTTTGAGGCTAATATTCCTTCGGCCAAAGGCGACCGACAAATATTTCCCAAACAAACCATTACGATTTTTACGGACATTTGCTGTCTATAAAGTTAATTTTTTGTGGATGTCTTCAACAAACTTTTTGAATTGTTTGTCGGTAGAGACTAGATTGTCAACGGTTTTACAGGCATGTAATACAGTGGCATGATCACGATCTCCAATTTGAGATCCAATATTGGCTAAAGAAGCTTTGGTAAATTTCTTTGCAAAAAACATGGCCAATTGTCTTGCTTGAACAACGTGTCTTTTTCTAGTTTTAGATTGCAATGTTTCCAAGTCCAATTGGAAGTAATCGGAAACAATTTTTTGGATATAATCGATTGAAATTTCGCGTTTGACATTCTTTACGAATTTCTCTACGATGCTTTTCGCTAATTCGATAGTTACCTCTTTTTTGTTGAAAGAAGATTGAGCGATTAAAGAGATGATAGCACCTTCTAATTCTCTAACGTTTGTTTTAATATTGCGGGCAACATATTCAATGATTTCTTCAGGCATTTCAACACCGTCACGATATAGAATGTTTTTCAAGATTGACACTCTGGTTTCGTAATCAGGTTGGTGCAATTCAGCAGACAATCCCCATTTGAAACGAGACAACAAACGTTGTTCAATATCTTGCATGTCAACAGGCGCCTTGTCAGAAGTCAAGATCACTTGTTTTCCGTTTTGGTGTAAGTAATTGAAAATATGGAAGAATACATCTTGCGTTCCAGATTTTCCAGAAAGGAATTGAACGTCNNGTGAAAATTTCAGCCGAAATATATAAAACTGTTTTTTCTGGGTATTTGTCTTTAATTTCAACACCAATAGCGTGCGCTAAGTGTGTTTTTCCTAAACCAACTCCTCCAAAAATCAATAATGGATTGAATGAAGTTCCACCTGGTTTATTGGCAACAGCCATACCAGCAGAACGAGCCAATCGATTAGAATCTCCTTCTAAGAAATTGTCAAAGCTATAATTAGCATTCAGTTGAGATTCGATTTTTAAATTACGAATTCCAGGAATTATAAATGGATTTTTAAGTTCAGGGTTTAAATTTTTTAATGGAGCATCAACATCTTGCGGTTTCATTTGCGCTCTGTTGGCACTTGGTAATTGTTCCGTATACGGTTGTTTGTTACCATAAGTGTTCTCCATTTTAATTTTATAGAGTAACTTTGCGTTTTTTCCAAGTTCTTTGGTCAATGCTACTTTTAACAATTTAACGTAATGTTCTTCTAGCCATTCGTAGAAAAATTTACTTGGTACTTGAATATATAATGCGTTATCGGTAAGCTCAACTGACTTGATTGGTTCAAACCAAGTTTTGTAGGCTTGGTCTTGAATATTATCTTTAATGAAAGATAAACAGTTATCCCATACTGATTGAGCAGTTTTGTTCATATATTCGGTTAAATTATTTAAGTTTGGTTGCATTTTTAGTACAAAAAAAGAGGGGGCTATTCTTGTATTTTTCTGGGACAACAAATATGTGAACAAATTTCTTTAAAAAAAAATTATTCAATAGATTTTTTTGTAAAAAAATTGTTGTATGTGGCTTTTTAGAATCAATAAAAATTAAATAATAAATAATGAAAGATCATCAAATTCAAGTTCGTGTTCGCTACTCTGAAACAGACCAAATGGGGGTAGTGTACCATGGCAATTATATTCCTTATTTTGAAATGGGACGCGTGGAATGGCTTAGAAATAAGGGAGTTTCGTACAAAAGCATGGAGGAAGAGGGAATTGCGCTTCCCATTGTGTCGATGACAATTAATTACAAAAAATCGGCGCGATACGATGAGTTGCTAACGGTTCATACTGCTTTCAAAAGCCAATCTTCAGTTAAGATTGAATTCGATTGTAAGATATATAATGAATTGAATGAGTTATTAACAACTGCCGAATTTATTTTGGTTTTTGTCTCCTTAAAAACGGGTCGCCCAATAGCACCTCCAGATTATATTTTGGATCTTCTAAAGGATATGGAATAAATGGATTATTTATTGCTTTTTTATAAGCGTTTTATCTCAATTTCAAATAAATTATCAAAAATGTCGAAAATTAGTTCGGCATTTTTTTTTCGGGTTTTGATCTCTATTTTGCCCATTGCAATTCCAGAATTTTCGTCTAATTCCATGGTTTGAGTAATGATATCGAGTTTTTTCTCTTTGATCACACGCATTACTTTGTTCATGTTTTTGTAATCAAACGATATTAAAAAAGGAATATCGATTGTTTTTTCAATGATTTCAGCTTCTTCTAACACTAATTGAGCTGTGGTTTTGTATGCGCTAATTAACCCGCCTACCCCTAATTTGATTCCGCCAAAAATTCGTACCACCACCAATAGTACATTGGTCAAGCCAAACGATTGAATTTGTCCATAAATGGGAGCTCCTGCTGTATTACTGGGTTCGCCATCGTCATTGGCTCTGTAGCTTATTTTTTCTGTACCAATTTGGTAGGCATAACAATAATGTACAGCATGCGGATGCAGTTTTCTTAATTGCTCAATGATGGGTTTTACTTCTTCTTCTGATTGAATAGGAAAAGCATAACCGAAGAATTTACTACTCTTTTCTTTGAACAGGATTTCTTCAGTCGCTTTTGCAATGGTAATATAGGTGTCTTTGATTTCCAAAAGGCAATGGTAGTCTAAATTATTTTTTTGTCCAAAAGCTCAATAACATCTTCTTTCCCTACTTGAAGATTCCAAACGTTTAAGCCTAAAGCTTTGGCAGCATCTGTGTTATCTTTTTTATCATCGACAAATAAAGTCCGTTTTGGTGATAATTCGTGACGGTTGATAAGAGTAGTGTAGATTTCAGCATCGGGCTTTCTCATGCCCATTTCATACGAAAAATAGACCTTTTCAAAACATTGGTAAAAGTCGCCATAAAACGAAGCACCTTCTCTTTGTTCAAAATGATCGATATGAATAGCGTCCGTATTACTCAATAAATAGAGGCGAAATTTTTTTGAAAGTAATTGTAAAAATTCCAAACGATAAAGCGGGAAATCCAATAATACAGCATTCCAAGCCATCAAAATTTCATCTATTGTGGCATTAGGGATTTGTTTTTGGATGCCTAACAAAAAATCATCTCTTGAAATTTGTCCTTTTTCAAATGAAATATTCAATTGGTCCAAATCTTCGTTCCAAGAAGATAATCCCAAACGTTCCAAACCATCAATAGTGGCTTGTTTGTCCAAATTGATGAATATATCTCCAAAATCAAAAATAATAGTATCAATCATAATTTCTAATTATTAGTAATTCATCTGTTCCTATTTTCTCTTTTGTTGACAAAGTAGTATTTAAAACGGGTGCTTTTTTACCGATTCCAAAGGTAGAATTTCCAATAAATACGCGTGCTTCATCCCAAAGAGTAGCATCTATAAAAGTTTGCAGTGTTTGAGCGCCACCTTCAATGATAACTGATTGAATTTGGTGTTGGTACAATTTGTCTACAATCTGTTGGACTATGTTTTGTTGAAAATCGATGACTTCAAAAATTGTATTTTCTAATGATAGTGTAGATTTATTTCTAGAAAACACAATTGTTTTTGTTTGATTATCAAATACATGAGCTGTTTTGGGAACGCGATTGCGTTGATCGATTACAATTCTGATAGGATTGTTGCCTTCCCAGTCTCGAGCATTTAATTGGGGGTTGTCATCTATAACGGTTTGTGTACCCACCAAAATAGCTTGCTCCTCGGTACGCCATTTGTGTACTAATTGTCTCGATTGTACATTAGTAATCCAGACGGGTTTCAGTTCCTCTTTTTCTAGAGGTGCAATAAAACTATCTAGAGTTTGTGCCCACTTTAAAATAATATAAGGTCTTTTCTTTTCGTGAAACGTAAAAAAGCGTCGGTTAAGTTCATAACATTCTTTTTCTAAAATACCAACTATAACATTAGCGCCAGCTTCTTGCAATCGCTTGATGCCGTTTCCTGCTACTTTAATATTGGAATCAACTGTTCCGATAACGACATTTGGAATTTTGTTTTTGATGATTAAATCGCAACAGGGAGGTGTTTTTCCAAAATGACTACATGGTTCTAAACTGACATATATAGTAGCCTTGTCTAATAAAGAAGGATCTTTTACAGATTGTATGGCATTGACTTCAGCATGCGGTTCGCCTGCTTTTTGGTGCCAGCCTTCGCCAATAATTTCACCATTATATACAATCACACTTCCCACCATTGGATTAGGATAGGTAGTTCCAAAACCATTTTTGGCGATTTCGATACATCGAGCAATATACTGTTCGTGATTGTCCATTTGACAAAAGTACTACTTTTTAGCTTTCCGATTTATGGGATAAGTTTCGAAAATTCTAATAAACAATAGTTACTTTTGCGATTCAACTTAGTTTTTTCACAAATGAATAATTGGCATATCAGGAAAATTGAAAAAAAAGACAATGCGGCAGTAGCCCAATTAATACGCGCGGTTTTTGACGAATTGAATATTCCAAAAGTGGGTACTGCTTATGAAGATCCTTATTTGGATTTGATGTACGAAGAGTACAATAAACCAAGATCGGTTTATTTTGTAGTTGAACAGGATGGGAAGATTAAGGGGGCTGCCGGAATTGCCCCTTTGGAAAATGAGGCGCCAAGTATTTGCGAATTGCAAAAAATGTATTTCTTACCAGAAACGCGTGGAAAAGGAATTGGAAGCGAGATGATGGCAATTTGTTTGCAATCTGCCAGGGAGTTTGGTTTTGAAAAATGTTATTTAGAGACCATGCCGTTCATGCATGCGGCGCAAAAGCTATATAAAAAATCCGGTTTTGACTATTTAGATGCCCCAATGGGTTGCACAGGACATACCAGCTGTCCCGTTTGGATGTTACAAGATTTGTAAAAGGAATAGCATGACTATAAAACACTACCGAGACTATTTTATTCAAGAACTAACTTCACTATATGATGTTGGGGAAGCAGAAAGTTTTTTCTATTTGATTCTAGAAGCCAAACACCAACTCAAGCGAGTGGATATAGCTTTGCAACCTGATATAGTTTTTTCTGAAACAGAATTGGAAAGTTGGAGTTCGATTTTGGAACAACTTAAAAAAGAAATTCCTATTCAATATATTCTAGGAGTGACTCATTTTTACGGATTAGAGTTTGAGGTTAATTCAGCTGTTTTGATTCCGAGGCCTGAAACCGAAGAATTGGTGGATTGGATAATTCAAAATTCAAAGTTGAAAGCTCAAAATTCAAAGCTCAAGATTTTGGATATTGGAACAGGAAGTGGCTGTATTGGGATAGCATTGGCAAAAAATCTTCCGAATGCTCAAGTGTTTGCTTTAGATGTTTCTGAAAAAGCTTTGGCTACTGCCAAAAAAAATGCAGAAAAGAATCAAGTACAACTAACATTTATTCATCAAAGTATTTTGGAAACCGTAGACTTGGCTCAAGAATTCGATATAATTGTCTCTAATCCGCCATATGTACGTGAGCTTGAAAAACTTGAAATCAAGAATAATGTATTGGATAATGAACCGCATTTAGCGCTTTTTGTGGAAGACAATGATGCCCTAATTTTTTACAGAAAAATAGCCCAATTGGCTCAGAAAAATTTGAATCCAAAAGGTCAATTGTATTTTGAAATTAACCAATATTTGGGTCAAGAAATGTTGGATTTGCTTCGGGGAATGGGTTTCAAAAATTGTGAGCTACGACAAGATATTTACGGAAATGATAGAATGATTCAATGTTCGAAGTAAGAAGTACAATTTCGAAATAGAATTATCGTAAATCCAATATTGAAAATCGTAAATGACCTTATTCGTAACGCAAAGCTTCAATTGGATCCAAGACCGCCGCTTTAATAGCTGGATACAATCCGGATACAATCGCAACAATAAAACTGGTAATAAAGGCTGCCATAATTGCTCCCCAAGGAATCACAAAGGCAAAGTCCATAGCAGTTGCAATTCCGAAACCAATCAAGATTCCGAAAATAATTCCGACCAATCCGCCCAATTGACCGATCAATAAGGTTTCAATAAAAAACTGAAAGGCTATAGTTGATTTTTTTGCACCTAATGCTTTTCGAACCCCAATTTCTCGAGTTCGTTCGGTTACCGAAACAATCATAATATTCATTAAAGCAATAGAGGAACCTAAAACGGTAATAACACCAATAAGCCAAGATGCTAATCCGAGGTATTGCGTAATACTAAGGATGCGGTTAATCAAATCATCAGAACGTACAACACCAAAATTATTGTCTTTAACAGGGCTCAATTTCCGAACTCTACGCATAGTGCTGGTGGCATTATCAATAGCTTGGTCTAATAACTCTTTTTTATTGACCATTATGCTCAAACTGTAGTTGATATTGGGAGCTGTGAATAAAGATCGAGCAACTTGAATAGGAATTAAAACTCTCAAATCTTGGCTGTTACCAAAAGTAGAACCTTTCTCTTTTAATACACCAATAACTTTAAATTTGGCACCACGAATAGAAATGATTTTATTAATTGGATTCACATCTTTGAGTAAGCCTTTTTCAAAATCAGATCCGACTACACACATATAAGTATTGTTATCAATATCAAATCCATTGAAATTGCGACCTAAACTTGTTTCTAAGCCTGAGTTAGGAATAAAGTTTTCATCTACTCCAACAACTGTAATTTCTGGATCAGTTTCTGTTGGTCCGAATTTTACTTCTGCTCTTGAAGTAGCAGTAAATGAAAGGGATGTTTCCGTAAATGGATAGTTGAATTTATCTTGAAAAGCAACGGCTTCTGGGTAGGAAATAATTGGATTGATTACTTCACGTTCATCGTTTCCTCGATTTCGGGTAGTATTTTCGTATTGGTTGATGTTGAAGGTATTGGCACCCATCGAAGCAAAATCAGCTGAAAGGGTATTTTCTAAAGCAGCGACTACGGTAAGAATTCCTACCAAAGCAGTAATTCCAATAGCAATAATTAATACAGTTAATATGGTACGTAACAATTGAGTTCGAACCGAACCTATTGCAATCTTAACGTTTTCTTTGAATAAATTTAGCATAGTAGCAATTTGTCACGAAAATACAATTTTTGTTACAAGTTTGCTTCAGAAGAGCGGTTATTTATTTTAAAAATAAGATATTTGCATTGCATTTAGCATCCAGAAATTCAAAGTATAAAAAGTACATCGTACAACCTATATCGTAAATCGTACATAAATAATGGCATCAAAACCAAGTATTCCAAAAGGAACCCGTGATTTTTCACCTGCCGAGGTGGCAAAGCGTCAGTATATTATCCAAGTGATCAAAAGTAATTTTGAGAAATTTGGTTTTCAACCGATTGAAACTCCTTCTTTTGAAAATTCAGAAACCTTAATGGGAAAATATGGTGAAGAAGGAGATCGCTTGATTTTCAAAATTTTGAATTCAGGGGATTATTTGGCAAAAGCCAATGCCGCTTATTTAGAATCTAAGGATAGTACTAAATTGACACCAAGTATTTCAGAAAAAGCCTTGCGTTATGACTTGACTGTGCCATTTGCTCGTTACGTAGTCCAACATCAAAACGAAATAGAATTCCCTTTTAAACGGTATCAAATTCAACCTGTTTGGAGAGCCGATCGCCCACAAAAAGGACGTTTTAGAGAATTTTTTCAATGTGATGCCGATGTGGTAGGTTCGACCTCTTTATGGCAAGAAGTGGAATTGGTGCAATTGTATGATGGTGTTTTTACGGCTCTAGGATTAAATGGTGCAACCATTAAAATAAACAATAGAAAAATTCTTTCGGGTATAGCAGAAGTCATAGGTGCTTCAGACAAATTAATCGATTTTACAGTGGCTTTGGATAAGTTGGATAAAATTGGTGAAGACGGCGTAAAGAAAGAAATGATGGAGAAAGGAATTTCAGAAACCGCGATTTCAAAGGTGCAACCCTTGTTTAGCTTTACAGGTACTTTTTCGGAGAAAATCAACCAACTGTCCGGTTTATTAGCGGATTCCGTTGAAGGGATGAAAGGAGTAGAAGAGCTGCGTTTTATTTGCGATAAAGTGACAGCGCTTGGTTTGTCTACTGCCATTTTAGATTTAGATGTTACTCTTGCAAGAGGGTTGAATTATTATACAGGAGCTATTTTTGAAGTAGCAGCGCCGCAAGGAGTTGCCATGGGATCTATTGGAGGCGGTGGTCGTTACGATGATTTGACCGGTATTTTTGGGTTAAAAAATATGAGTGGTGTAGGAATATCTTTTGGTCTTGACCGAATTTATTTAGTTGTAGAAGAATTGGGATTGTTCCCAACAACAGTTACGGCAAGCTCACAAGTATTATTTATTAATTATGGCGAAAACGAAGCTTTTTATGCGATGAAAGCCATTAAAGAATTGCGTCAATCTGGAATAAAAGTAGAATTGTATCCAGATAATACCAAGTTGGCTAAACAATTTCAACATGCAGATAAACGGAATATTCCTTTTGCGGTAATGGCGGGTGACCAAGAGATGAATTCCAATTCATACACTTTGAAAAATCTATCCACCGGAGAACAAAAGTCTCTCAGTTTAGATGAGTTAAAAAAAGTATTAGCATAAAAAAAGCTTCGTTTGATGAAAACGAAGCTTTTTCTGCTATTAGGTACTACTGAATTAATAATTATTAGAAACCAACCTTAATTTCAATTTAGGAATTCAATCCAAATTCTTGAATTGATTCGGATACAAACTTACTCCAATCCAAACCAAAATTGTCTTAAAATTTTATTAAATTTTACACTGTCCAAAAGTCTATTTTAAAGGCGATTTTTCAACAGATGACTTCCTTCGGAGTGACAATTTGACATTATTAAAGATTTGGCAGTACTTTTGCAATTCAAAGAGAAATAAAAAATGAAGTTTAAAAATATTTTTAAAAATACAAGTACAATGACTACTGAAAAAGCAGCAATCGATCAGGAATTAGAAGGAACGCCAGTGGAAACTCAGGCAAATGAGGAGCAAGCGAGTGTCGAAGAATTACCTGTTGAAGAACAATTAGCCTTAGATTTGGCAGCAGAAAAAGATAAATTTTTGCGATTATTTGCTGAATTTGAGAATTACAAAAGAAGAACTTCTAAAGAACGTATTGAACTTTTCAAAACGGCAAACCAAGAAGTCTTGTTGGCCATGCTTCCAGTTTTGGACGATTTTGACAGAGCTTTGGTAGAAATCAGTAAATCAGGAGATGAATCTTTGGTAAAAGGAGTAGAGCTAATTCATGAAAAATTAAAATCAACTTTGGTTGCAAAAGGTTTAGAGGAAGTTGAAGTAAAAGCGGGTGATGCATTTGATGCTGATTTTGCTGAAGCAATCACACAAATTCCTGCGCCATCTGACAAAATGAAAGGAAAAATTGTAGACGTTCTTGAGAAAGGCTACAAATTAGGAGATAAAATAATCCGTTTCCCAAAAGTGGTTATTGGTAACTAAACCAAATCGTATAATTTGGAATAATTGGAATTATGAAAAAAGATTTTTACGAAATATTAGGTATTTCAAAAGGGGCAGATGCTGCAGAGATTAAGAAAGCCTATAGAAAATCGGCAATAAAATACCATCCTGACAAAAATCCAGGGGACAAAGAAGCAGAGGAAAACTTCAAATTAGCTGCTGAAGCCTATGAAGTGTTGAGTGATCCTCAGAAAAAAGCCAAATACGATCAATACGGACATCAAGCTTTTGATGGTGCTGGCGGTGGTTATGGTGGCGGACATGGCGGCATGAATATGGATGACATTTTCAGTCAGTTTGGAGACATTTTTGGCGGTGGTTTCGGTGGTGGATTTGGCGGTGGTAGAAGCAGCGGACCTCGTCGTACAAAAGGAAGCAATTTGCGTATCAAAGTTAAATTGACTTTGGAAGAAATTGCCAATGGCGTAGAGAAAAAAGTCAAAGTAAAACGTAAAGTTCAGGCTCAAGGAGTATCATACAAAACTTGTTCAACCTGTAATGGTCAAGGCCAAGTAATGCGCGTGACCAATACTATTTTGGGAAGAATGCAATCGGCTTCAACTTGTCCAACTTGTGGAGGAACGGGTCAGTTATTAGATAAAAAACCTGCCAATGCAGATTCGCAAGGGATGATTCAAGAAGACGAAACAGTAGCGATTAAAATTCCTGCTGGAGTTGTTGACGGCATGCAATTGAAAGTTTCTAATAAAGGTAATGACGCACCAGGAAACAGTGTTCCAGGTGATTTGATTGTTGCCATTGAAGAAATTGAACACGAATTCTTGAAACGCGAAGGAGAGAATTTGCATTATGATTTATACATCAGTTTCTCTGAAGCGGTTTTAGGTGTATCTAAAGATATTGAAGCAGTTAACGGAAAAGTAAGAATCAAACTAGAAGAAGGCATTCAATCCGGTAAAATTCTTCGTTTGAAAGGAAAAGGAATTCCAAGTTTGAATGGATACGGTAACGGAGACTTGTTAGTACATGTTAATGTTTGGACACCAAAAACCTTGAACAAGGAACAAAAGCAATTCTTTGAGAGTAATCTTGGGGATGATAATTTTGCTCCTAGTCCTGAAAAATCAGACAAGTCCTTTTTTGAAAAAGTAAAAGATATGTTTTCGTAGTTTTTTAATTACGTAATAACAATTATTTTCCCATCCTTGTTCTAAATAAGGGTGGGTTTTTTTATGTAACAAAACCAACTAATTAGGTACTAATTCTGTACTTTTACACACCCAAAGATTAAAGTGACTAAAAACCAAATTCAGTATGAGTAATTTACTTGAAGTTAATAATATAGTGAAGCAATACGGTGATTACGTAGCGCTAAACGAAGTTTCTTTATCGGTTCCTAAAGGTAGTATTTACGGACTTTTAGGGCCAAATGGAGCAGGAAAAACCTCCTTGATTCGCATCATTAATCAAATCACTTTACCCGATAGCGGTGAAATTATTTTGGATGGCGAAAAACTACAACCCAAACACGTCCAATACATCGGTTATCTTCCTGAAGAACGCGGTTTATACAAAAGTATGAAAGTGGGCGAGCAGTGTTTGTATTTGGCACAAATGAAAGGCTTAACCAANNAAAGGAATGGCACAAAAAATCCAATTTGTAGTTTGTGTGTTGCACCAACCTAAATTGTTGATTTTTGATGAACCATTTTCTGGCTTTGATCCTGTGAATGCCAATATTATTAAAGATGAAATTTTAGCCTTGAAAGAACAAGGATCGACCATTATTTTTTCGACACATCGAATGGAAAGTGTGGAAGAATTGTGCGATGATATCGCTTTGATTCACCAATCCAATAAGTTGATTGAAGGTAAATTGGATGAGGTGAGAAAACAATACCGAACCAATAGTTTTGAAGTAGGAATTCTGACTGACAATGTAGAAGGATTAATGTACGATATTACTCAAAAATTCACCTTGACACCAGCACAATTCAAATCTTTGAATAACGAATTGAAATTAGAAGTTCAACTAGGAACTGCCAGTCCAAATGAGTTGTTGCATATGCTAACGCAACGTGGTCAAGTCACTCATTTCATGGAAAAAATTCCAAGTGTCAATGATATTTTTATTCAAACAGTAACCAGTAAATAATAGCCAAATGAGTATCATATCATTAATTATTAAAAGAGAATTTATTGCCAAGGTGCGCAATAAATCTTTTATTGTAATGACTTTTTTAAGTCCGTTACTATTTGTAGGTATTGCAATGTTTGTAGGTTATTTGAGTTCCATGAAAGCGGATACAAGACAAATTGCGATTCATGATGAAACAGGTGAATTTGTCAAAGAATTTCTCGCCCAAAACAAATCGTCTGAAGAATACAACTATCAAGATGTATCGTCGATTGAATTGCCAACACTCAAAAAAAGTGTTGAAGACGAAGCTTACGAAGGCGTTTTGTTCATTCCGAAAGCAAAAAATAATGACGCTTTAGAAAACGAAATTCAGTTCATTTCAAACGAAAGTCCTAGTATATCCTTTATCGAAAAAACGCAAGATATTATTGCAAAGAAAATGACATTAGCCAATTTAGAAGCAGCGCATTTGGATACTTTGGCAATTCATCAAGCGGAAGCCAAGGTGACAATTAATTTAAAGAAAGCATCTGGAGAACAAAGTTTGAAAGGCTTAAACGAAATCAAAATTGCTATTGGAGGTGCTTTTGGTTATTTGATTATGATGTTTATCATTATTTATGGGAATATGGTGATGCGTTCGGTGATTGAAGAAAAAACCAACCGAATTATAGAAATTATCATTTCTTCGGTAAAGCCATTTCAATTGATGATGGGAAAAATCATAGGCACTTCTTTAGCAGGAATTCTGCAATTTTTTATTTGGGCTATTATTGGATTGAGTTTGTTGTTTTCGGCATCGGTATTTTTGGGTGCCAATGTTGGCGCTGCCAATCAAATTCCGCCCGAAATGATGCAATCAGCACAAAATGAGTTAGCAACAACTGCCCAGCTATATGTAGCTGAAATTATGAATTTGCCTATTGCTGCAATTTTAAGTTGCTTTGTTATTTATTTTATCGGTGGCTACTTTTTGTATAGTTCTTTTTATGCAGCAATCGGAGCAGCTGTTGATAATGAAACCGATTCGCAACAATTTTTATTGCCTATAATTATGCCTCTGGTATTAGGAGTTTACATCGGATTTTTTACCGTAGTAAATGATCCTCACGGTACTGTCGCTACTATTTTTTCTATGGTACCACTCACTTCGCCTATTGTAATGTTAATGCGTATTCCGTTTGGCGTACCTTTGTGGCAAATTGCGTTATCTATTTCACTATTATTTGCTACTTTCTTTTTAGTAGTTTGGTTTGCTTCCAAAATTTACCGTGTAGGTATTTTGATGTACGGCAAAAAACCAACTTGGAAAGAATTATACCGATGGTTACAATATTAAGAAAAGTTAAAAAGGTTATAAGTTTAAGAGTTTAACCAAATAACCAAATCAACATATAACCTGTTCAAAAATGAGTACAATCTTAATCATAGAAGACGAAGCCGCTATCCGAAGAGTTTTAGTTAAAATTCTTTCGGAAGAAAATGCATCTTATATTGTTGAGGAAGCCGAAGATGGTGCTGCGGGCTATGAAAAGATTAAAAATACCGATTACGATTTGGTTTTATGCGACATCAAAATGCCAAAAATGGATGGTGTTGAATTACTCGAAGCGGTCAAAAAAATAAAACCAGAAATTCCAATGGTAATGATTTCAGGTCATGGCGATATGGAAACGGCAATTAATACGATGCGTTTGGGTGCTTTTGATTATATTTCGAAACCGCCCGATTTGAATCGGTTGTTGAATACGGTTCGAAATGCTTTGGATAAAAAGCAATTGGTAGTCGAAAATACCATTCTGAAGAAAAAAGTCAGCAAGAACTATGAAATAATTGGCGAAAGCGAAGCGATTAACCATATCAAATTGTTGATTGAAAAAGTAGCGCCAACCGAAGCCCGTGTTTTGATTACAGGCCCTAACGGAACTGGAAAAGAACTGGTTGCACATCAATTGCATGAGAAAAGTGAACGCGCTAATTTCCCTTTAGTAGAAGTGAATTGTGCCGCTATTCCATCCGAATTGATAGAAAGTGAATTGTTTGGTCATGTGAAAGGCGCTTTTACTTCGGCGGTGAAAGACCGTGCAGGTAAGTTTGAAGCGGCAGATAAAGGCACGATTTTCTTAGACGAAATTGGTGATATGAGTCTATCGGCTCAAGCCAAAGTCCTACGCGCCTTACAAGAAAATGTCATTACGCGTGTCGGCGCCGATAAAGATATCAAAGTCGATGTACGTGTGGTAGCTGCTACTAATAAAGATTTGAAAAAAGAAATTGCCGAAGGGCGTTTCCGCGAAGATTTGTACCATCGATTGGCTGTCATTTTAATCAAAGTGCCAGAATTAAACGAAAGGAGAGAAGACATTCCTATGTTGATTACTCATTTTGCCGAGAAGATTGCCTCTGAACAAGGAACTGCAGTGAAGTCTTTTTCAAAAAAGGCGATTCAGTTGCTGCAAGAATACGATTGGACAGGAAATATAAGAGAATTGCGCAATGTGGTCGAACGTTTAATTATTCTGGGAGAAAATGAAATCTCGGAGCAAGACGTAACACTATTTGCGAGTAAATAAATAAAAAAGCGAGTGAACTGGCTTATTAAAAAAATAGAATGAAATTAAAAAAAATAAACGAAGCCCTTCAAAATGCTTTAGTCGAAAGCGGTTTAACGGAAGCCAATGAGTTGCAACAAGAAACTTTTTCTACCATTAAAAGTGGTGCTGATTGTTTGATTGTGGCGCCAAAGGGGAGTGGTAAAACAACAACAATTGTGTTGAATGTGATTCAGCAACTAGCCGGAAAACAAGAAGAATCGCCACGCGCCTTGATTATCGTTGAAGACAAAGCAAAGGTGTTGGAAATGGAAGCTTTGTTTGAAGAATATGGTAAATATGATCCGCTTGAAGTGTATGGTGTTCATGATAAAGGCGACACGGATTATGACAAAAATTATATTTCTACTGGAATCGACGTTTTGATTGGTACACCTAACAAATTGAATGATATGTTTTCTACTGCTGGCTACAATGTCAACCGTTTGAAACTATTCATTTTGGATGATGCCGATCCTATTTTGAAATTGCGTCATGAAACTAAAATCATGCGTATTTCAAATAGTATTGCCAAAACCCAACGCATCATTTTCACAGAACAATATACAGAACGTGTAGCTATTTTGGCAGATAAAATGTTGTTAGAGCCCTTTGAATTTGATTTTGAAGAAGACGAAGAAAGCGAAGAAGAGAAAGAGTAAAAAATAGAAAAAAGAATTATGGGATTAATGAAAGTGTTTTCTGGAAGTGATGTCTTAGCGATGGGCTTGCAAGAAAAATTAGAAGAAGCAGGAGTGACTACAATGAAGAAAGATAATATTCAATCCGCACGATTGGGTGGATTTGGCAATGCTGATTTAGCAGTGGAATTGTTTATTCAAGAAACTGATTTTGCAAAAGCTAATCCGGTGATTGAGGAATTCAGAATGAGTATTTAATTCTTAAACTTAGTTAAGATGCAATATAAAATGCTGGTTTTGGACATGGACGACACCTTGTTGACTGATGACCACACCATTTCTGAAGAGAATAAAGTAATGTTGGCCAAAGCCAAAGCAAAGGGGATTTATATTGTTTTGGCTTCGGGTCGACCAACACCTGCTATGACGGCTTACGCCAAAGAATTGCAATTAGACGATTCTTACATGATTTCGTATAACGGAGCCGTGATTACGGATTTATCCAATGATGAAATTATTTTTGAACAAACGTTAACGCAAGAACAAATCCATGCCTTATACGATTATAGTTTGGAGCACAAAACGCATATTATCACTTATGTCAATAATCAAATTGTAAGTGAAACCGATTCTCAATATATTGATATTGAAAAAAATATTACCGGTTTAGCTCATAACAAGGTGGCTGATTTTAAAGCGGAAGTCCAATCTTCAGCTATTAAATGTATTCTACTAGAAGATCCTGAATATCTTAAAAACGTTGAAATTCATTTGAAAGAAGCTATGCCGCATTTGAGTGTGTGTATGTCCAAACCTTTCTTTTTGGAAGTAGCACAAAACGGAATTGATAAAGCGGCTAGCATTAAATTCTTAGCCGAAAAATTGAATATTCACCAACAAGAAATTATTGCGGTGGGTAATGCAGGCAATGATTTAACTATGGTGGAATATGCTGGTTTGGGAGTTTGGGTAGATAATGTAACTCCTGAATTGCGTGACCGTGCCGATGTGATTGTTGCTTCAAATAACGACCATGGTGTAGCTGAGGTCGTGAGGCGGTTTATACTGAATTAAGTAGAACTAAAAATCGGGATAGGACTCTCTACTTCAGTTGTTTTATATGTTGTTTTTTGTACGTATTTTTGTCCCGCGAAAGGGATAGCAGCGGCATCCTTTTGTGAAGCGTAAGCGGAACAAAAGATCCAGCGAATAGCCCGACCCAAGGCTATGATAGATTCGATTTTCAACAAAATAATCTGCCTGGGGTTTCGCCCAAAAAAATCAAAAGAATGTCAGAAAGAAAAAAAGTAGCTTTTTATACGCTAGGTTGCAAACTGAATTTTTCGGAAACTTCGACTATTGCACGTAATTTACAAGACGAAGGTTTTGATCGTGTGGATTTTGAAGAAGTGGCAGATATGTATGTAATCAATACCTGTTCTGTGACGGAGAATGCCGATAAGCAGTTCAAGCAAGTGGTGCGAAAAGCAATGAAGTTGAATGACAAGGCTTTTGTGGCTGCGGTGGGTTGCTATGCGCAGTTGAAACCGGAAGAATTAGCGAGTGTAGATGGAGTGGATTTGGTTTTGGGTGCGACAGAGAAATTCAAGTTAGCCGATTATGTAAATGATTTGTCTAAAAATGATTTTGGGGAAGTGCATTCTTGCGAAATTGCCGAAGCCGATTTTTATGTAGGCAGTTATTCTATAGGCGACCGAACTCGCGCTTTTTTAAAGGTTCAAGACGGTTGCGATTATAAATGTACCTATTGTACGATTCCATTGGCAAGAGGGATTTCACGCAGTGATGCGTTGGAAAATGTCTTGCAAAATGCCAAAGAAATCTCGGCTCAAAACATTAAAGAAATTGTGTTGACTGGTGTGAATATTGGCGATTATGGTAAAGGTGAATTTGGGAACAAAAAACACGAACATACGTTTTTAGATTTGGTGCAAGCTTTGGATCAAGTGGAAGGCATTGAACGATTGCGTATTTCGTCTATCGAACCGAATTTACTTAAAAATGAAACCATTGATTTTGTGTCCAAAAGCCAAACTTTTGTACCTCATTTTCATATTCCGTTGCAATCCGGCAGTAATGCGATTTTGAAGTTGATGAAACGTCGTTATTTGCGTGAAGTGTATACAGATAGAGTCAACCAAATTAAAGAGGTCATGCCACATGCTTGTATTGGGGTGGATGTTATTGTTGGTTTTCCTGGTGAAACTGAGGAGCATTTCTTAGAAACCTATCATTTCTTGAACGAAATGGATATTTCATACTTACACGTGTTTACCTATTCGGAGCGAGACAATACTGAAGCAGCTGAAATGGAAGGCGTTGTTCCTGCCAATGTGCGTGCCAAACGTAGTAAAATGCTGCGAGGCTTATCGGTTAAAAAACGTCGCGCTTTTTACGAAAGTCAGTTGGGTACCGAAAGAACAGTTTTATTTGAAACAGAAAATAAAGAAGGCTACATTCACGGATTTACCGAAAATTATGTCAAAGTAAAAGCGCCTTGGAATCCTGAATTGGCCAATACCTTACAAAAAATCCAGTTGACCCATATTGACGAAGACGGCAGTGTTCGTGTTCAGTTTGTGGCAGCTTTAGCTTAATTATAACAGTAAGGCATTGCCTTTATAATATCTTCATTTATTTTGAAATTAGCTATTTATACTAAAGAATTCGCATATAATATTAAGCTGGCTTATCCAGTTATTTTGGGTATGTTGGGACATACTTTGATTGGTGTTGTAGACAATTTTATGGTGGGTAATTTAGGTTCTACCGAATTGGCGGCGGTTTCTTTAGGTAATAGTTTTATTTTTATAGCGTTGTCGTTAGGGATTGGTTTTTCTACTGCTATTACGCCTTTAATCTCTGAGGCAGATGCTGAGAAAGACGATAAGAAAATCCGAACTACTTTTCATCATGGCTTATTGTTGTGTACGGTTTTGGGAGTGTTTTTATTTATAGTCACTGTTTTGTCCAAGCAAATTATGTACTTGATGCACCAACCTAAAATTGTGGCTGATATGGCTTCGCCCTATATTGACTGGGTAGCTTTTTCATTGATTCCTGTGATCATGTACCAAGGTTACAAGCAATTTGCTGATGGTTTGTCTGAAACCAAATATTCGATGTATGCTATTTTTATGGCCAATGTGGTGCATATCTTTTTCAACTATGTTTTGATTTATGGAGTGTGGATTTTTCCAAAAATGGGTGTTTTAGGCGCCGCTTTAGGAACGGTTATTTCTCGCATTATGATGGTAGTTTTTCTCCACCTATTATTGCAACATAATCAGAAATTCAGTACCTATTTCAAAAACTTTAGTTTTAGAGAAATTAAGAAATCGATGTTGCGAAAAATTATCGATTTAGGACTGCCATCGGCCATGCAAATGTTGTTTGAAGTTACTTTGTTTACGGCTGCGATTTGGCTTTCGGGTTCTTTGGGAAAAAACAGTCAGGCGGCTAACCAAATCGCTTTGACGCTAGCCTCTTCTACTTTTATGGTGGCCATGGGATTGAGTGTTACGGCTATGATTCGGGTGAGTCACAGTAAAGGGAAAGCTGACTTTAAAGAAATGATTGTCGTAGCTCGTTCGATTTTCTTGTTGGCGATTATTTTGGAAACTATTTTCGGAATCTTTTTCGTGATTTTCCATACTTATTTACCTCATTTGTTTCTCAACATGAGCGATTCTACTCAATTATTGGACAATCAAGAAATTATAGGAATTACTGCTCAGCTACTTTTGGTAGCGGCTGTTTTCCAATTGTCTGACGGAATTCAAGTAGTCGTTTTAGGAGCTTTGCGTGGATTGCAAGATGTCAAAATTCCCATGTACATCACTTTTGTTGCCTATTGGTTGATCGGATTTCCAATTTCTTTTTACTTAGGAAAATATACGGAGCTGAAAGCAGTTGGAATTTGGATCGGACTTTTAGCAGGATTGTCAGCGGCAGCTTTATTTTTGTATATTCGCTTTGCGAGAATCTCAAGACGTTTAGTTATCGAAAACGGAAATTAAATTATTTTTTTCGCAGTGCCCAAAATTACTAACCTTCCTAAATCAAATGAATTATGATTGTATTTATTATCTTCGGAGTTATCCTGTTATTGTTGAGTTTTTCTTTAAAAAACAATACGAACCCTTTTTCCAAATTTTCAAATTCAATTAAAATTGTTGGATTTTTATTGATAGCATTGGGGGTTTTTTCGTCGATGTTCAAACAAATAGATGCTGGTAAAGTTGGGGTAAAATCCTTGTACGGAAATGTAGAGCCGGATATTTTAGAAAGCGGATTGCATATTATAAATCCGTTATTGGATGTTACCGATTTTGATATCCAAACTCAAAACTATACTATGTCTGCCATTCATGACGAAGGCTCTAAAGATGGGGACGATGCTATTCGAGTGTTGTCGAATGACGGACTAGAAGTAGTGATTGATTTAACGGTTCTCTATCGAATTTCTCCAGAATTGGCTCCTCAAATTTTCAAACAGATCGGGGTTGATTATGCCGATAAAATTGTTCGTCCAGTTACCAGAACTCGAATTCGAGACAACGCTGTTTATTATGATGCAGTCGCTTTGTATTCAACCAAACGAAATGAATTCCAACAACGTATTTTTAAAACTATTGAAGCCGATTTTAAAAGCAGAGGATTGGTTTTAGAACAGTTGTTAATTCGAAATATTAATTTGCCCACTTCTGTAAAAACTACTATCGAAAGTAAGATCAATGCCGAACAAGAAGCGCAAAAAATGACATTTGTATTACAAAAAGAAAAGCAAGAAGCAGAGCGAAAAAGGGTAGAAGCGCAAGGTATTGCCGATTACCAAAGAATTATTTCAACGGGTTTGTCTGACAAACAATTGCAATACGAACAAATTAAAGCACAAAAAGAATTAGCGGCTTCGCCTAATACTAAAATCATTTTTATGAACGGTAAAGGTAGCGCTCCAGTGATTCTTTCAGACAAATAATTGATTAACGTTTAAACACATACCATGGAATTACCAAAATTTTTATTAGGTGACAATACCGATTTTCCAGATGATATTTTTATCATTCACCTAGATTATCCTCGATTCATTATTAATTTAAAAGATGATGAGGTAGAATTTATGGAAGAAGCCGAAGATTTAGACGAAGCAGAATTGAATGCCGAAATGGAGGCTTTAATTGTAGAAGCTAATGAATTTTATGACCGAGAAATTGGTCGATACGAAGAGTAGCTTATTTAAAATATTTTTCTAACAAAATAGTTGCGGCTGCAAAAGGTGAAATTTCATCATTTTGCACCGCTTTTTTTGTTGATTCAAGGAGTTGATGAATTTCAGGGTTTGTAAAAAAATTGGATTTTAATTGGTCATTGATCGTTTCCAACATCCAAAATTGATTTTGCTCTTTGCGCTTTTCAAAGAAAGAGGAATTGGTTTGTGTTACTTTTAAAAATTCGGTAATGGTATTCCAAACTTCAGGAATGCCTTCTGAAGTTAATGCGCTACAAGTAGCCGTCGTTGGTATCCATCCTGATTTTTTAGCTGGGAATAAATGCAAAGCTCGGTTGAATTCTACTTTGGCAAATTGGGCATTTTTTATATTGTCTCCATCTGCTTTGTTGATGATAATCGCATCAGCCATTTCCATAATCCCTCTTTTAATCCCTTGCAGTTCATCGCCAGCACCTGCAATTTTCAAAAGTAAGAAGAAGTCAACCATACTATGAACAGCAGTTTCACTTTGGCCAACACCAACTGTTTCAATAATGATGGTATCAAAACCTGCCGCTTCGCAAAGTGTAATGGTTTCTCTAGTTTTTCGAGCTACGCCACCTAGTGTTTCTCCAGAGGCTGAGGGACGAATAAAAGCATTCGGATCTTTAACGAGTTCTTCCATTCGGGTTTTGTCTCCCAAAATACTTCCGTGACTTATCGTGCTACTTGGGTCCACTGCCAAAACCGCTACTTTTTTACCTAAACTAGTTAGGTGTTTTCCAAAAGCTTCGATAAAGGTGCTTTTTCCAACTCCAGGAACACCGGTAATTCCTATTCGAACTGATTGATTAGCATGAGGCAAACAACTGTTGATGATGGTATTGGCTTTAGCCAAATGCATCGGATTGGTACTCTCAACCAAAGTGATAGCACGACTTAAAGCGGTAATATTTCCAGCCAAAATTCCTTGAACAAGTGCTTCAGCAGAGGGTTGTATTTTTCGGGAATGTTGAATGTGTTCCACCGATTGACTACTGATACTTTCGGGTTGCGAAATACCAGCTTTTTCTTGTAATGCTGAAGAAGGTGCTTTTTTAGAAGTCAATGTCAATGGATTTGAAAAGTAAAAATACTAAAATATACGTGTGAGATCTTAGAAGGGAAGATTTATTTTAGCGTATTGCAATAGCATAATAGTTTTTGCATCGACTATTTCACCAGTAGCAATCATTTGGTAAGCTTGGTCAAACGAATATTCGAGTACTTCGATATTTTCGTGTTCTTCTGCAAGTCCGCCACCATCAGAGACTTTCATATTTGGTTGGTATTCACCAATGAAAAAGTGTAATATTTCAGTTACTGATCCAGGCGACATATACGATTGGAATACTTTTTTGACAGATGAAAGTCGGTAGCCTGTTTCTTCTTCCGTTTCGCGAATAATGCATTCTTCGGGATTTTCAGCATCCAATAAACCAGCGCAAGCTTCAATAACCATTCCGGATGTATTGCCGTTTAAATAGGTTGGCAGTCGAAATTGTCTTGTTAAAACCACCGTTTTTTTAGTGAGGTTGTACAATAATATCACAGCCCCATTGCCACGATCGTAAACTTCGCGAACTTGAGTTTCGGAATCTTGATCCCCCATTTTGTAATCAAAGGTCACTTTATTTAAAACGTACCAATTGTTAGATAGCAATTCAGTTTTTTGGATTGTTATTTTTGGATGTAGCATAATTTTGCGATTAGGATAAAAAAACGCCCTGATTTCTCAGAGCGTTTAGTAGATTATTATTTTAAAATCGTTTGTTTTCTGTCTGGTCCAACAGAAACTATTTTAATTGGAACTTCTACTTCTTTTTCGATGAACTCTATGTATTCTTTCAATTCTTTAGGTAATTCATCGTAGGTAGTCATACCAGTCAAATCAGCTTCCCAGCCTTTGAATTCTTTATAAATTGGCGTTACATTTTCTTCTTCAATATTGTAAGGGAAGTGACTTATTTTTTGTCCTTTGTAATTGTACTCAGTACATACTTTTAAGGTTTTGAATCCAGAAAGAACGTCGCCTTTCATCATCATTAATTGAGTAACTCCGTTGACTTGAATGGCATATTTTAAAGCAACTAAGTCTAACCATCCGCAACGTCTTTGTCTTCCTGTTACAGAACCAAATTCATTTCCGATTTTTGCCATAGTAGCGCCATCTTCGTCAAAAAGTTCGGTTGGAAATGGACCACTTCCTACACGAGTTACATAGGCTTTAAAAATTCCGTAAACCTCTTTGATTTTGTTAGGCGCAATTCCTAAACCTGTACAAGCTCCTGCAGCAGTAGTATTAGAAGAGGTTACAAATGGATAGGTTCCAAAGTCTACGTCTAACAATGAACCTTGAGCGCCTTCACATAAGATTGATTTTCCTGCTTTTTGCGCTTGATGTAAATATTCTTCACTATCAATGAAGTCTAGTTTTTTTAATTCTTCGATAGCTTCAAAGAATTCTTTTTCCATTTCGGCTAAGTTGTATTGGATAGCCACATCATAGAACTTAATCATTTCTTCGTGTTTGTCAGCTAAAGCTCTGTAACGATCTTTGAAATCGGCTAATTCAATATCTCCTACACGAATACCGTTTCTACCGGTTTTGTCCATATAGGTAGGACCAATACCTTTTAAAGTCGAACCAATTTTAGCTTTTCCTTTTGCTGTTTCAGAAGCAGCATCTAACAAACGGTGCGTTGGTAAGATTAAATGGGCTTTTCTAGAAATAATCAATTTGCTCTTAATGTCAATGTTGAATTTTTCTAAACCTTCAATTTCTTTTTGAAAAACTACTGGGTCAATAACAACTCCGTTTCCAATGATGTTTACTGCAGTTTTGTGGAAAATTCCAGAAGGGATCGTTCTTAGTACATGTTTAATTCCATCAAATTCTAAAGTGTGGCCTGCATTTGGTCCTCCTTGAAAACGAGCAATAATATCATATTTCGAAGTTAATACATCAACGATTTTTCCTTTTCCTTCATCTCCCCATTGTAATCCTAATAGTAAATCTATGGTCATTCTGTGTGTTATTTGTGTTGTTTATATTGGCTAGAATTGTATAATTCTAATTAGTTGTTTTTTTGTTTCCGTATAAATACAGCGAGTGGTTGGTAATTTCTATATCAAAAATTTCCTCTATCGTTTTTTTGATGGTTTGAATTCGTGGATCGCAAAATTCAATTACTTCTCCAGTATCTGTCATTATAATATGATCGTGTTGTTTGTCAAAATAGGATTTTTCGTAATGGGCTTGATTTTGTCCAAACTGATGTTTACGAACTAAAGCACAATCTAAAAGTAATTCGATTGTATTGTACAAAGTGGCTCTGCTGACACGGTAGTTTTTGTTTTTCATTTTGATATATAAGTTTTCGATATCAAAATGCTCTTCACTTTCGTAAATTTCCTGTAGGATGGCATAACGCTCTGGAGTTTTGCGATGTCCTTTATTTTCAAGATACATTGTAAAAACGTTTTTTACAATTTCTTGATTTTTGTTATTGTCTGTGGAAATAAGTGTCATATCGCGCAAAGATAATTTATTTTGTTTAATCTCTAAAGTTCGGTTGATAAGTTTAGCTTTTGTTGAAAACCAATTAAGAGTAATATACTCGACTTACTTTTTCGATACCTTCAATTTTTCGAATATTAGCAATTAGTTTTTTCAAAATCGTATTGTTTTGTACCACAACAGTCACTTGTCCATGAAAAATTCCAGCATCGGTACTCAAAGAAATACTTTGAATATTGACATGCATATTATTCGATATGACTTTGGTCAACTGATTGGTTAAACCTAGCGAATCCATACCGGTAATTTTAATGATTGCCTTAAATTCTTCTTGGGTGGAATCAATCCATTTGGCAGCCATAATTCGGTAGGCATAATTGGATTGCAAACCTATAGCATTGGGACAATCGCTTTTGTGAATTTTAATTCCTTCGTTTACCGTAACAAAACCAAAAACATCATCTCCAGGAATAGGGCTGCAGCAAGGAGAGAATTTATAATCTAATTTGTCGTGTTCTTTTCCAAACACAAGCATATCATAATTGCTGTTAACAATCGGCTTATTGATTTCTTCTTCAGGTGTAGTAGCATTACGTTTGATTTTGTTCTTGAAAAAACTAATAAACGTATTGCTTTTTTGCGCAGCGTAATCTTTCAACTGTTGGTTTTCAATAGCGCCAATTCCAACACGGTAAAACAAATCCAAACTAGTTTTAAGTTTGAAGTAATTAACTAATTCGTTAACGGTTTTTTCGTTTAGCGTAATTTTTAAATGTTTTAATTTTCGAGTAAGTAGTTCTTTTCCTTCTTCGCCAATTTTTTTGGTGTCTTCGTTTAGGACGTTTTTTATTTTTGTTTTGGCTCTAGCCGTAGTTACATAATCTAGCCAATGTGATGTTGGTTTTTGATTCGGAGAAGTAATGACTTCAATTTGGTCTCCACTTTTTAATTCGTAGTTCAATGGAACTAATTTTCCGTTGACACGAGTTCCTCTAGTGCGAATACCAATTTCAGAGTGAATGCCAAAGGCAAAGTCTAAAGAAGTAGCTCCTTTGGGTAAAGATTTAATATCTCCTTTTGGAGTAAAGACAAAGATTTCTTTGGAATACAAGTTCATCTTAAAATCTTCTACAAAATCTACTGCATTAGTTTCCGCATTTTCCAATGCTTCTCGCAATAAATTTAGCCAAACATCCAATCCGCTTTCTTCGGTAGCGCCATTTTTATATTTGTAATGCGCGGCATAGCCTTTTTCAGCAATTTCGTCCATGCGTTCGCTTCGAACTTGAATTTCTACCCAACGACCTTTTGGTCCCATTACTGTGATATGCAAAGCTTCGTAACCAGTTGATTTTGGTGACGAAATCCAATCGCGCAAACGACTTGGGCTTGGACGATAATGATCAGTTACGATAGAATAGATTTTCCATGCTAAAAATTTCTCGTCGTGTGGATTTGATTTATAGACAATTCGCAACGCAAATTTGTCGTAGACTTCGTCAAAGCTAACTCCTTGCGTTTTCATTTTTCGACGAATAGAGTAGATGGATTTAGGTCGGCCTTTGATGGCATATTCTACTCCTTCATCATCCATAGATTTTTTCAAAACATCTGAGATGTCTTTGATATAAGCATCTTGTTCTTCTTTAGTCTCTTTAATTTTGCTTAAAATATCATTGTAAACAGCAGGTTCAGTGTATTTTAAGCCTAAGTCTTCCAATTTGGTTTTGATGTTGTACAAACCCAAACGGTGCGCCAATGGAGCATAGATATATAAAGTTTCTGAAGCGATTTTGGTTTGTTTGTCTTCTCGCATGGATTCCATAGTTTGCATATTGTGCAAACGATCGGCGAGTTTGATTAATATCACTCGAACATCATCGTTGAGTGTTAAAATCATTTTTCTAAAATTCTCTGCTTGAACAGATGCATTCAAATCTTTTTGAACTAAGGAAATTTTAGTCAATCCTTCTACCATTTGTGCCACTTTTGGATTGAAGAGGCGCTCAATATCTTCGACAGTGATGGGGGTATCTTCAACCACATCGTGTAATAAAGCAGCTGCAATAGAAGTTGCACCTAAGCCAATTTCAGAGGCTACAATTTTTGCAACAGCAATGGGGTGGAATATATAAGCTTCACCTGATTTTCTTCTTTGATCCTTGTGTGCATCTACCGCTACATCAAACGCCTTGCGAATTAACTTCTTGTCGCTATCGGTTAGTGTTTGGTAACTAATTCGCAGTAACTCCTTGTATTCTTGGGCAATGGCCTTATTTTCTTTTTCGATATCTATTTCTGTCATAGTAGGCGGGGTTCAATTTCTAAAAATAGAAAAAACCGACTAATTACGCAAGGGAATTAAAAGAATATTTTGTTAGGATAATTTAAAAACCTCTTTGCCTTTTGGCTTCAAAAATTAAAATTGCGGCAGCTACAGAAACGTTCATGGAATCAATCTCGCCTTGCATAGGAATAATAATATTTTGTGTAGCAGCATCTCGCCATTCTTGGGTCAATCCGGTTGCCTCAGTTCCTACTACTAAAGCAGTTGGAGTAGTATAATTTTCTAGGTGGTACCCATTGGAATTTTGTAGGGTGGCGCAATACATAGCAATATTTTTTTCTTTTAGAAAAGCAATAATTTCTGCGGTAGTTCCTGTAGCTATTTGGTTTGTAAACAAACAACCAACACTAGAACGAACAATATTGGGGTTGTATAAATCACTTTTGGGATTAGCAATGATAACTGCATCGAGATGGGCAGCATCAGCGGTACGCAATAGGGCACCAATGTTTCCTGGTTTTTCAGGTGCTTCAGCAACTAATATTAATGGATTTTGGGATAACTTTAAATCAGATAAAAGCGTTGACTTGGTTTTGGCTACAGCCAAAATTCCTTCGGTAGTGTCTCGGTAAGCTAATTTTTGAAAAACTTCTTTGTTGATTTCAATGAGTTCAGCAGTAGGTGCTAATTGAGAAGCTTGTTTTTCAGTACAAATTTCGGGTACGAAAAGAACGGTTTCAATTTGATATCCCCCTTTGATAGCAATACTAATTTCGCGTTGGCCTTCCATTAAAAAAGTACCAGACAGCTTGCGTGCTTTTGCTTTTTCTTGCAATAACACTAATGATTTGATGATTGGGTTTTGTACCGAGCTAATTTGCTTCATTGGAATTAAGCCGTTTTTTGAACTACTTCAAAAATTTTAGCATCTTCACATTTTAATGTTTTGTATGGGAATTTAACTAACAATGCATAGTCGTGAGTCGACATTACAATGGTTTTTCCATTTTCATTGATTTTGCGAAGAACTTCCAACACTTCAGCACTAGTTTGTGGATCCAAGTTTCCTGTTGGCTCATCAGCCAATATCAATTCAGGGTCATTCAACAAAGCTCTTGCTATGGCAACACGTTGTTGCTCTCCACCGGATAGTTGGTGTGGCATTTTAGTTGCAAAGTCTTTCATTCCTACTTTGTCTAAAACTTCGTCTATTTTTTGAAGCATTTCAGAACTATCAATCCAGCCCGTTGCTTTTAAAACAAAAAGCATATTGTCTTTTACAGTACGGTCTGGAAGTAATTTGAAATCTTGGAAAACAATTCCGATTTTTCTTCTTAAGAATGGAATGTCATCTTCTTTTAAGGTAGCTAAATCAAAATCAACAATATGTCCAGCTCCTTCTTTAAGCTCTAAATCAGCATATAAAGTCTTTAATAAACTACTTTTTCCTGAGCCAGTTTTTCCAATAATATAAATGAATTCGCCTTGTTTTACTTCTAGGTTTACGTCAGATAAAATGATTTTTCCTTCTTGGAATATGGTAGCGTTTCTTAGAGATAAAATGGATTGTGACATAATTTGCATTTGTTTAAGTTGTAAAAGTAATTATCAATTGGCAAATTTCAATTATCAATCGCAATTTTTTTTATTTTTTGTTAAAACAATTGTTCATAATAAATGCTACAACCTTTTCGTTATACAGCCTATAATATGATACATTTGAATTTTAAACAAAAAATCACAATGCGTACATTTTCTGGGATATTATTCGCCCTATTTTTTTGGGGAACTTTTTCGGTTTCGGCACAAAAATCAACTATATATAATTCTAATCTAAAGGATTTTGAAACTGCAGTTTTGTTGTATAATGCAGGGCAATATGCCTCTGCAAAAATTGTTCTGGATCGCGTACTCTCGAATTCAGATAATCAAGAAATACAAGCAGATTGTTTGTATTACACTGCGCTTTGTGCTATTCGTGAGCGCCAGCCCAATGCAGGAAGTTGGATGGAACGCTTTGTTTCAAATTACCCAACCAGTACCAAGAAAAATCAAGGGTATGTGGAACTAGGTCATTTTTACTTTCAACAAGGGGACTATGAAAAAGCGTTAATGGGGTATGAAAAAGTAGACGAAATGTATTTGGCAGTTACTGAAAGCGAGAAATACAATTTTCAAAAAGGCTACAGTTTATTTGTTTCCAAAAACAAAAAGCAAGCTTCAGTCTACTTAAATAAAGTATTGAATACCTCAACCTATGGTTCGCAAGCCAAATACTATTTAGGTTTTATGGCTTATGAAGGAGATGATTACAAGCAAGCCAATCAATATTTTGAATCAGTTTCAGACGAAAGCAAATACAAAGAACGCATGTCCTATTACCAATCGGATATGAATTTTAAATTAGGAAATTTTCAAAAAGCGATTGATTTAGGCGTAGTGGCAATTTCAAAATCAACTCCTGCCGAACAATCTGAATTGAATAAGATTATTGGCGAAAGCTATTTTAATTTAAAAGAATACGCCAAAGCTGTTCCTTACTTGGAGGGTTACAAAGGGAAAAACGGAAAATGGACCAATACCGATTATTACCAACTAGGGTTTGCGTATTACCAACAGAAAGAGTTTCAAAATGCCATTTCGCAGTTCAATAAAATTATTGATGGAAAAGATTTTGTAGCTCAAAATGGGTATTATCATTTGGGTCAGAGTTATTTGAGTTTGAACAAAAAACAAGAAGCCCTGAATGCTTTTAAAAATGCGTCTGAGATGGATTTTGATGCTTCATTGCAAGAAGAATCGAGTTTGAATTATGCTAAATTAAGTTATGAAATAGGGAATTCATACGAAAGTACTCCAGCTATTTTGACGGCGTTTTTGGAACGCTATCCTCAAAATACAAACCGTACAGAGATCGAAAGAATTCTGGTGGATTCCTATTTGTCATCTAAAAATTACAAAGAAGCGTTGGCTATTTTAGAAAAAAAAGAAAGTCAAGAAAATAAACTAGCCTATCAAAAAGTGTTGTTTTACAGTGGACTGCAATCGTATACAGATGGCGAATATCAAACTGCTTTAAAAAGCTTTGAAAAAGCAGTTGCTCTACAAAAAGACGCAACGATTTCGGCTAGAGCTACTTTTTGGAAAGGAGAAACCCAATTTGTGTTAGATGATTTTATTAATGCGTTGTTGTCATTCAAACAATTCTTGGGTAACGCAGAAGCTAAAAACACAGCTGAATTTACTAACTGCAATTACAATATAGCCTATGCCTATTTCAAGATGAAAGAATACGATCAGGCAGGAAATTATTTTCAAAAACAAATAGAAAAAGGGACAGATAAAGTGCGTATGAATGATTCGTATCTGCGTTTAGCCGATTGCAGATTTGTAAACTCCAAATACGGACAAGCTATGGAGGCCTATGCAAAAGTGATCGAACAAAAAAGTGTCGATGCCGATTATGCGTTTTATCAAAGAGCGATTTCTTATGGTTTCATGGGTAAAAATGAAAAGAAAATTGAAAATTTTGTTTCGTTTTTACAATTGTATCCAAAATCGGAATACCGTGATGACGCTTTATTTGAATTAGGAAATACGTATGTAGCCGAAAACAAAGACGAACAAGCAGTTACAACCTACGATCAATTGATCAAGGAGTTTGAAAATGGTTCGTTTGTTTCCAAAGCTATTTTGAAACAAGGTTTGGTGTATTATAATGCCGATAAAGATGCCCAAGCTATTGCAAAATTCAAACAAGTGGTAGCGGAGTTTCCAAAATCTTCGGAAGCGCTTGAAGCGGTTTCAACAGCGCGATTAATTTATGTTGAAAACGGTAAAGTAGATGAATATGCTTCTTGGGTTCGTACATTGGATTTCGTTGCTGTTACGGATGCAGATTTGGATAATGACACCTATGAGTCTGCCGAAAAGCAATACCAACAAAGTAATACAAGTCAAGCAATTGCTGGATTTGGGGCTTATTTGACCGCTTTTCCAAAAGGGATTCATGCGTTACAAGCTAACTTTTATTTGGCACAATCATTATTTGCCAATGGATCAGAAGAAAAATCAGTGGCGAATTATGAAAATGTAATTGCGGAACCTCGAAATGAATATACAGAACCTTCTTTGGTTCGATTGGGGCAAATTTATTTGAAAGCAAAAGAGGTAGAAAAAGCGATTTTGATTTTATCTCGTATTGAATCAGAAGCCGATATGTTGCAAAACAAAACTTTCGCGCAAGCCAATTTGATGAAGTTGTATTACGATAAAAAGGATTTTGCTAATGCGGTAGTTTATGCTGAAAAAGTATTGGATAATCCTAAAGCAGAAGCCGATGTCGCAAGTGATGCTCAAATTGTTGTGGCTCGTTCCGCCATGGAAACGGGTGACGAAACGAAAGCCAAAGCTGCCTACGAGAAATTAGCAACTGCTCAAGGCGAATTGGGGGCCGAAGCCTTGTATTATGATGCCTATTTTAAAAATAAAGAAGGGAAGTTTGAAGATTCGAATGAAGTGGTGCAACAGTTAGCTAAAAACTTTTCCGATTATAAGTACATTGGTGCTAAAGGTTTGTTGTTGATGGCAGCTAATTTTTATGCATTGAAAGACAGTTACCAAGCGACATTTATTTTGGAAACAATCATAAAAAACTTTTCTGATTTTACCGATATTGTGGCCAAAGCACAAACTGATTTGGAGGCCATAAAAGCTGAAGAATCTAAAACAAACTCATCAATTACCAATTAGTAGTATGCCATTACCATTTCATATTGTAGACGTTTTTGCTGAAAGTAAGTATTCGGGAAATCAGTTAGCTGTTTTTGAAAACGCGCAGGATTTAACTCAAGCTGAAATGCAAAATATAGCTCGAGAAATTAATTTTGCAGAGAGTACCTTTATTACACAAATCGATAAGGAAACGAATGTGGCAACGATTCGAATTTTCACACCAGAATTTGAAATGAAATTTGCGGGCCATCCCATTATTGGAACTGCTTGGGTGATTATGAATAGAATTTTTTCTGATCCAAAACAACCCATCAATCTGATGGTGCCAATTGGAAAAATTCCGGTTTATCAAGAAGGAGAATTGGTTTGGTTGCAATCAGCACAACCTGAGTTTTTTTCTACTTTTTCATCAGAGGGTTTTTCGGAATTTAGTACTTTAAAAAAGAATGATTTTTCTGCTGATTTACCAATTCAAGAAGTGAGTACAGGTAGTGCTTTTGTGATTGTTCCATTGAATAATAGAGAGGCGTTAACCAATTTGAAATTAGATTTATTGAGCACCCATGAATGGTTGCAATCCAATTGCAAAACAGCCTTTCAAGCGCTTTATTTTTTCTATTTGGAAGGAAATGATTTGTACAGCAGAATGTTGTACATCGAAAATGGTCAATTGAAAGAAGATGCTGCCACAGGAAGTGCTAGTACTTGTTTACAGGCTTATTTATTAAAGTACCATGCTGCCAATTTACAAATCACCAACCAGCAGGGTGATGCCATTGGCCGACCTTCCAAAATTTATTTTAATGGACAATGGGATGGGGTTAATTTTGATATAAAAATAGGAGGGAATTCTCAATACATCGCTAAAGGAACCTGGGAAGTATAAATTGATAAAGAGTTATTAATTATTGAAAATTATGAAAAGAATTGTTTTAAGATATTCGACATTTGTAGTGTTATTGTGTGTTTCGCAATTAGCTTTGGCACAGAAAAAACAAGAAAAAATTAGAACCGAAGAGGTGAATGTGGTCAAATCGTATAGCCCAACTATTTCGGATGCTTTTAAGATAAAAGAAACTCCTGCTTTGAACGAAGAAGGGACTAGCCCAAAAGAAACAGTAAAATACAGTATTTTTTCTTTCCCTGTTGCATCTACTTTTACACCTACAAAAGGGAGAGCAGAAGGTGTGAGTCAAGAAGAATTGGGTCGTTTTTACAAAAGCTACGCTACGTTTGGAGGCGGTAATTATGGAACATTGAATGCAGAGTTGTTTGCTACTCAAGATCTAAATTCGGAAGAATATGTAGCAGGAATGTTCCGTCATTTATCATCTCAAGGCGGAATTAAAGGAGTGGATCTAGAAAATTCATTTTATGATACCTCATTAGATTTAACCTATGGGGCCGAAGCCGAAGAATTGTCTTGGAATATTAATTTAGGTTATCAAAATCAAATCTATCATTGGTATGGATTACCAACCAATTTTACGAATTTATTGTTGCCTTCTGCTTATGATATTTTAGTTTGGGGAATTGATCCAAAACAATCCTATAACACGATTACATTAGATTCTAAAATTGAATTTAACGAAAGTATTTTGCAAGCCTCGAGTTTTAAATTTGCCCATTTTTCAGATGCATTTGGCTCATCGGAAAACCGATTTTATGCTAAACCCTCTTTTCAATTTACAGCTTTAGGTAAAGAAATTAAATTGAATGCCATCGTGGATTATTTGAGCGGTCATTTTGATCATAATTTTCCTCGATCCTATACAGAATCGAATCAATACGGCTTTACTAATTTCGGGATTTCTCCAAGTTATGAATTGGAAAAAGACAATTGGTCCATGCATTTAGGACTTGGATTGTATTATAGTTTGGATACTAAAAATAGCAATAACCAACTTTTTTTATATCCACAAATTACCGCTTCGCACAAAGTAGTTGGTGATTTGATGATTTTTTATGCTGGAGCCGAAGGAGGATTAGATCAAAATTCGTATCTCGATTTTGTAAATGAAAATCCCTTTTTGTCCCCAACACTTCAGATTGCGCCAACCAATAAAAAGTATGATGTATATGCAGGTTTAAAAGGAAAATTGGCAGACAATATCAGTTATAATATTAGAGGTTCGTTTGTAGATGAGAACAACAAAGCGATGTTTAAAAGCAATGATTTCTCATCTGATGTCAATAATCAACCCTATGCTTTTGGTAATTCATTGCGCATCGTTTATGATAATGTAAAAACAGTTCGATTTTTTGGCGAATTGAAAGCCGATATTTCGGAAGCGATTAGTTTTGGAGCCAATAGTACGCTGTCTATTTACAACACTGCAACCCAAGCTGAAGCATGGAATTTACCAGCACTGCAATTCAATGCCAATCTAGATTACACCATTAATTCAAAATGGTACGCTGGTGCGGATGTGTTTTTTGTAGGTACTCGTAAGGATATGCAAATCAATAATGATTTGGCATACATACAAATTTATCCGCCAGTTTATTTTACAACCCCAACAACCTTAAAATCCTATATCGATTTGAACGCTCATGTTGGCTACAAACACAGCGAGCGATTGACTGGTTTTTTGAAAGCCAATAATATATTGAATCAGGCTTACGAGCGCTGGATGAATTACCCTGTTCAAGGATTTCAAGTGATATTGGGAGCCAATTATAAATTTGATTTTTAATTGAGCGTTTCTTTGAGTACTTTCAAACAAAAAGCACATGCTTACTATTTACAATTAGTTCAAGATCGTATTGATGTTTTTCGGGATATGATTACTGCTTTGACCGAAGATTCTAAAAATGACGCCAAAGGTTCGGCAGGAGACAAGCACGAAACAGCTTTGTCGATGATGCATATCGAACAAGAAAAATTGAATTACAAATTAAGCGAAGTCTTAGCTCAAAAAGCCATTTTAGATAAAATAGATCCCTTAAAAATTACAGAAACAATTGCATTGGGAAGTTTGGTCAAAGCCAATGGCATTTATTTGTATCTCAGTGTGGCATTGCCTAAAATAGCTATCGAAGGAATTAATGTCATTGCCTTGTCGCCACAATCACCACTTGGTGCTAAATTAATGGGAAATCAAGTGGGGTTTACTTTTGAAATTAATAGTACGCAGTATTTGATTGAAAGTATTGAGTAACAACGTAAAGCTCAAAATTACTACCATCGTAGTACTACCTCCACTTGTAAGCAAAAATAATTATATTTGAGAAATATAAATCGAAACCAACTTGCGGCAATCTACCTTATATTGGGTGTTTATACGAAAGTTTGTTTTGTCTATTTACAAGTTATGCAACATTTTAAAACAACATCGGTAAAAAAAACTATTTCAACTATATTATTTCTACTTTTAACAACATTTATATATTCTCAAAATTCTAAAACGAAGATTGAGGAAAATAAATTTATTGAAAGAAGAGAAAACAAATTCGGTATTACGGACAGTTTAAAAAATGTGATAATTCCATTTTTATATGATTTTATTGAGTTTAAAAATCAAAGACTGATTATTCGAAAGAATAACTTAAATGGACTTTTTTCTCTTGATAATAATGAATTTCTTCCCATAGAATTTCAATTTATATTACCGCGGAAAAATGATAGATTTATTCTTTGGTCAAAGAAATCAATTTTTGGATTGTCTGATATTAATGGAAAAATTATAATTCCATTACAATATAAGAGCATTTCTTCAACAGTAAATGATGATTTTTATATAACGGAAAATGGTAAAAATCTATATGGAGTTTATGATTATAACGGAAAAAACATAATTCCAGAAGAATTCAAGTTTTACACAGTTGACAAGTATAGAATACTTGCCACAAAAGATAATAAATCACAAATTATTGATCTAAAAAATTCGGAAAACAATATTATTTTAGATGAAAAAATTGAATTAATTGAAACCGTTAGACATTATTCAATGGGTGAAAATTTATTTCAAATCATAAAAAAAGAAAAGAAGTATGGTATCATAAACTCTAAAAATGAAACAATAATACCAATCATTTATGATGAAATAAAATCGTCAGAAAATTGGAGGTATTTTATAATCAAACAGAAAAATAAAATTGGATTGATAAATGTTAATGGAACAGTAACTAAAAAGCTAATTTATGATAGTATTGAATTGCGAAAGGAATACATTGTACTAAAAAGAAAAAACATAAAAGACGAAATTTACGCTTACGAATATTAAAAAACGTTGCATAACAGGTGTTTGGCAAGATTGTGAATTTTGGAGTAAATTCACATTTACATTACCCCCCCCCGCTAACGCACGAATCCTTTCGCGTGGTCAATTACTAATCCCGCTGCGCAAAGTCTCCCGACTGTGAGTAATTACTAAGCTAAGCAGACTACACCAATACAACCTCAATAAATAGAAGAATACACTCTTTTTTTTACAGTTTTTAACTTTACGTTTCTATTTTCTTTGTTTTTAATTACATTTTAATTACAAATAGTATTTTTCAGTTTATTTTTATAACTAAAAATAGATTTTATGTTTCTCAATCGTAACTTTTAATTCATCTTTGCCACATCAAAATAAATAAAAAGTAAAATTTAAGATTATGTGCGGAATATTAGCCATCATTGGAAAAGGAAAAGATGAACAATTAGTTAGAGAGCTTTCAAAAAGAATGACACACCGTGGTCCTGATGAAAGTGATTTACATATTACAGAGAATGGACATATTTTAAGTCATGAGCGTTTGTCAATTATTGACTTACATTCAGGGCGTCAACCAATTCAAGGAACTTCAACAGCTTGGATGGTTCATAATGGAGAAGTTTACAATCACCAAGCATTAAGAGACGGAGTTTTAAAAGGACATACGTTTAGAACCAAATCCGATTCAGAAGTTATAGTTCATTTGTATGAAGAATTCAAATACGATTTCTGTAACATGCTAGATGGAGATTGGGCTTTTGTTGTCGTTGATGGCGATGATTTTATTGCTGGTAGAGACCCAATGGGAGTAAAGCCATTGTATTACGGTTTGGATGACAGAGGAAGAATCTATTTTGCTTCTGAAATGAAACCTATTGCCGACCAATGTAAAACATTCTCAACTTTTCCTCCAGGACACTATTACACACCCAACACTGGTTTTGTAAAATACTACCAACCAGAATACGAAGATTATACAAAAGCAGATCAAGAATTAGATTTAGATTTGATTAGAGAAACCTTGACTGAGGCAACTCGTAAACGTTTGATGAGTGATGTGCCAATTGGTGTATTACTTTCAGGAGGTTTGGATTCTTCTTTAACATCTTCAATTGCATCACGATTATTGAAAGAAAGTGGTAAAAAATTACACTCTTTTTCAATTGGATTAGATGCAGAGGCACCAGACGCTAAAGCGGCTAAAAAAGTAGCGGAGTATTTAGGAACCGAACATCACGAAATTCATTTCACCATTGAGCAGGGAATTGAAATACTAGACAAATTGATCTGGCATTTAGAGACCTATGATGTGACTTCTATTCGTGCGAGTACACCAATGTATTTCTTGTCGAAAGCTATTACTGATATGGGTATCAAAGTGGTATTATCAGGTGAAGGTGCTGATGAGATTTTTGGTGGGTATTTGTATTTTAGAAATGCACCAACAGTAGAAGATTTCCAAAAAGAAACGATTGAAAGAGTTCAGAAATTATTTACTGCCGATTTATTACGAGCAGATAAATCAACAATGGCTCATGGTTTAGAGGCGAGAGTTCCGTTCTTAGATAAAGCGTTTTTGGATATGGCTGTTCGAATCAAACCAGAAGAAAAAATGCCGAAAACTTATGATGGAAAAGAAAAATATATTCTAAGAAAAGCATTTGATACTCCTGATAATCCGTATTTACCGGATGAGGTATTGTGGAGACAAAAAGAGCAGTTTTCTGATGGTGTTGGATACAACTGGATTGATCAATTGATCGAGTATTGTTCTTCTCAAGTTACAGATGCGCAATTAGCAGGTGCAGAAGCTGAGTTCCCTTACAATACGCCAACGACTAAAGAAGCGTATTTCTATAGATCGATCTTTAACAAATACTATCCACAAGTGAGTGCGGCTCAAACTGTACGCAAATGGATTCCAAAATGGCAAGAAAATCAAGATCCAAGTGGTAGAGCCAATGCTGCTCACGTTCAAGCCGATGTGGAGATTGCTAAATAAGAAATTTTAGATTAGTTCAAATATTTTTTTGTAAAAAGACGTTTTTCATAAGAAGAACGTTTTTTTTTGTTTGAAATATAAACAAATGTTGATAACTTAACATTTATAAAGCGGAATTTCTTTCTTCAATAACCCCTGTTTTTATATATTTGCTTGTTATACAATTTTACATTTTAGATTAAAAATATGAGTGAGGAAATTAACAAGAATAATTATTCTGCGGATAGTATTCAGGCATTAGAAGGAATGGAGCATGTAAGAATGCGTCCGTCTATGTATATTGGAGATGTTGGAGTACGAGGATTACATCATTTAGTGTATGAGGTGGTAGATAACTCCATCGATGAGGCTATGGGTGGTCATTGTGATACTATCAGCGTTGCAATCAATGAAGATGGGTCAATTTCTGTTGAAGACAATGGTCGTGGTATTCCAGTAGGAATTCATAAGAAAGAAGGTGTTTCGGCTTTAGAGGTGGTAATGACCAAAATTGGAGCTGGAGGTAAATTTGATAAAGATTCGTATAAAGTTTCTGGAGGTTTGCACGGTGTGGGTGTTTCTTGTGTGAACGCCTTGTCCTCTCACTTACGAGCTACGGTTCACAGTAGTGACGGAAAAATCTACGAGCAAGAATACGAAAGAGGAAAAGCATTATATCCAGTAAAACAAATTGGGGATACTGCCAAAAGAGGAACGATCGTTACTTTTTATCCAGACCCAACTATTTTTACTCAAACTACAGAGTATTCATACGAGACTTTGTCAGCGCGTATGCGTGAATTGTCTTTCTTGAACAAGGGAATAAAAATCACTTTTACAGATAAAAGAGAATTAGATAAAGACGGCAACTTCGTTTCAGAAGTGTTTCATTCTACTGAAGGATTAAAAGAATACATTCGTTACTTAGATGGAAACCGTGAGCCAATTATTGCACACGTAATTTCGATGGATCACGAAAAAGGAGAAATTCCAGTTGAGGTAGCGTTAATTTACAATACCAGTTATTCTGAGAATATCTTTTCGTATGTAAACAATATTAATACACACGAAGGAGGAACGCATTTGCAAGGTTTTAGAAGTGGTTTGACAAGAACGCTAAAGAAATATGCCGATGCTTCAGGGATGTTGGATAAATTAAAATTCGAAATTGCTGGAGATGATTTCCGTGAGGGATTAACAGCGATTATTTCGGTTAAAGTTTCTGAGCCGCAATTCGAAGGACAAACGAAAACTAAATTAGGGAATAGAGAAGTAGTTTCTCCTGTAAGCCAAGCTGTAGGTGAAATGCTAGAGAATTATTTGGAAGAAAATCCAAATGACGCTCGTATCATTATTCAAAAAGTAATTTTGGCTGCTCAAGCCCGTCACGCTGCTAAAAAAGCGCGTGAAATGGTACAACGTAAGACCGTTATGGGTGGCGGTGGATTGCCAGGAAAATTATCCGATTGTTCGGAACAAGATCCAGAAAAATGCGAAGTATACCTTGTCGAGGGAGATTCGGCAGGTGGAACTGCAAAACAAGGTCGTGATCGAAATTTCCAAGCTATTTTGCCATTACGTGGTAAAATCTTGAACGTGGAAAAAGCGATGCATCACAAAGTATTTGAAAGCGAAGAGATTCGAAATATTTTTACTGCATTAGGTGTTACTATCGGTACCGCAGAGGATAGTAAAGCGTTGAACATTGAAAAATTGCGTTACCATAAAGTAATCATTATGTGTGATGCCGATGTCGATGGAAGTCACATTGCTACCTTAATCTTGACCTTCTTCTTCCGTTTTATGAGAGAATTGATCGAAAGAGGGCATGTGTATATTGCTGCACCACCTTTGTACTTAGTTAAAAAAGGAAATAAAAAAGAATATGCTTGGACAGAAGACCAACGAGATTTAGCTAACGAAAGAATGGGCGGTAGTGCTGCTATTCAACGTTACAAAGGTCTTGGAGAGATGAATGCGGAACAATTGTGGGAAACTACCATGGATCCAAGTTTCAGAACCTTGCGTCAAGTTACTATCGATAATATGGTGGAAGCCGACAGAGTTTTCTCTATGTTGATGGGGGATGAAGTGCCACCAAGAAGAGAATTCATCGAAAAAAATGCGGTTTATGCTAATATTGATGCGTAACCTAGAATTTCAATCGGATTTTAGAAAATAAAATAATTTTTAAAATATAACAACATGAAAGTTACAATTGTAGGAGCAGGAAATGTGGGAGCAACCTGTGCTGATGTGATTTCGTATAGAGGAATTGCAAGCGAAGTAGTTTTATTGGATATTAAAGAAGGTTTTGCCGAAGGTAAAGCGATGGATATTATGCAGTGTGCTACCAATACTGGTTTTAATACGAAAGTAATTGGGGTGACCAATGATTACTCTAAAACAGCCAATAGCGATGTGGTAGTTATTACCTCTGGAATTCCAAGAAAACCAGGAATGACTCGTGAAGAATTGATTGGTATTAACGCAGGTATTGTGAAAACAGTTGCCGAAAATGTGTTGGTTCATTCGCCTAATACAATTGTAGTAGTGGTTTCTAACCCTATGGATACAATGACCTATTTGGCATTGAAATCTACAGGTTTGCCAAAAAACAGAATCATTGGAATGGGTGGTGCTTTAGATAGTTCCCGTTTTAGATATTACCTGTCACAAGCCTTGGATAAACCATCTAATGATGTGTCTGCAATGGTAATTGGAGGTCATGGTGATACGACTATGATTCCGTTAACGCGTTTAGCTTCTTATAATGGTATTCCAGTTTCTGAATTTCTTTCACAAGACGCTTTGGATAAAGTAGCTGCTTCTACTATGGTTGGTGGAGCAACTTTGACTGGGCTTTTAGGAACTTCAGCTTGGTATGCGCCAGGTGCTTCAGTAGCTTATTTAGTGGATAGTATTTTGAATGACCAAAAGAAAATGATTGCTTGTTCTGTTTTCCTAGAAGGCGAATACGGGCAAAATGATATTTGTATTGGTGTTCCTTGTATTATTGGTAAAAACGGAGTAGAACAAATCGTTGATATTTCATTGAATGACGTAGAAAAAGCATTATTTGCTAAAAGTGCAGATGCAGTTAGAAATATGAATGCTGATTTGAAATCAGTTTTAGCATAATTTTTAAATATAAATTGAAAAGACTGCTTTTTTGCAGTCTTTTTTTTGATATTAATTGACAAATAAATTGGTTAATCTTAACCTTAAATTATATATTTGCTCGGTTTAAAAAANNAAGATTAATTAATTTTTAGTAATAATGCAGAATAAAGGCCTCATTAAATTTTTCGCAATTCTATTTGCATTGGTAAGTATTTACCAACTTTCTTTCACTTTCGTAGCTAATAAAGTAGCAAGTGATGCTAAAGCTTTTGCAGGAGGAAATCCTGAAAAAGAATTAAAATATTTAGATTCTATTGGTAAAGAGAAAGTCTTTAACCTTGGTTTTTCTGATTTTACTTTTAACGAAGTAAAGGACAAACAAATCAATAAAGGTCTTGACTTAGAAGGAGGAATCAACGTAATTCTTCAAGTTTCTGTAAAAGATATCTTGAAAGGATTATCTAATAACTCTAAAAATCCAGTTTTTAATAAATCATTAGCTGATGCAACTGCCAATCAGAAAGGGAATCAAACCTATATTGATGCTTTCTTTGAAGCTTTTGAGGCAAATTCTAAAGGAACCGTAAAATTAGCTTCGCCCGATATTTTTGCCAACAGAAGTTTACAAGGTGAAGGTGGTGTTGATTTTCAAATGACGGATGCGCAAGTTCAAAAAGTCATCAAAAGAAAAGTTAATGAGTCAGTTGAAAGCGCTTTTGGAGTATTAAGAAAACGTATTGATAAATTTGGTGTAACACAACCTAATATCCAAAAATTAGGAGAATCAGGACGAATTCTGGTAGAACTTCCTGGTGCTAAAGATGTTGATAGAATTAAAAAATTATTACAAAGTACTGCTCAGTTAGAGTTTTGGGAAACTTATAAAATTGAAGAAATTGGTAATTTCTTAATGGCTGCCAATGAGTCATTGAAGAAAACAGAAATCAAAACTGTAGCTCCTAAAAAAGTAGTTAAGGATTCTATAAGTGCTTTATTAGCTGATACTAAAGATACTGCAGCTGCTAAAAAAGGAAATAACCCATTATTAGATAAAATTATTGCTCAAGGTGGCGGACCAGTTTTAGGTTTGTTTGCTCCTAAAGATACTGCTGTTGTAGGTGAGTATTTGAGAAGAGCTGATATTCGTGTTTTATTACCAGGAGATCAACGTTATGCAAAATTTGTTTGGGGTAAACCAACTAAAATCAAAGACGCAAAATCAAAAGAAATTGATGCAGTTGAATTGTATGCTTTAAAAGGAAACAGAGACAATGTTGCTGCGATGAGTGGTGGTGTTGTAACTGATGCAAGTGATACATTTGATCAATTAGGAAAACCAGCCGTTTCTATGCAAATGAACGGTAAAGGAGCTAAAGCTTGGGAAGAATTAACAGGTAAAGCCTATACTCAAAAAAGCAATATCGCTATTGTTTTGGATAATGTAGTTTATTCTGCTCCAGGAGTTTCTAGCGGACCAATTGCTGGAGGTAGATCAGAGATTTCAGGTGACTTTGATGTGACTGAAACTAAAGATTTAGCTAACGTATTAAAAGCAGGTAAATTACCAGCTTCAGCAGATATTATTCAATCAGAAGTGGTAGGACCATCATTAGGTCAAGCTGCAATTGATGCAGGTACTATTTCATCTGTTGTAGGATTCTTGTTAGTTTGTTTATGGATGGTATTCTATTATGGTAAAGCGGGTTGGTATGCTAACCTAGCCTTATTATTGAACTTATTGTTCTTATTCGGAATTATGGCAAGTTTTGGTTTTGTATTGACATTACCAGGTATTGCGGGTATCGTATTAACATTAGGTACTGCGGTAGATGCGAACATCATTATCTATGAAAGAGCAAAAGAAGAATTACGTGAAGGCAAATCATTATCAGATACCGTAATCGCTTCGTATGGTTGGAAAGGTGCGATGCGTTCAATTATTGATGCTAACGTTACGCACATTTTAACAGGAGCGATCTTGTTTACTTTTGGAACTGGATTGATTAAAGGTTTTGCTTTAACTTTATTAATTGGTATCGTGACTTCATTGTTTACATCAATTTTTATTGCAAGAATATTTATCGATAGAGATATTGCTAACAATAGTAATTTAACGTTCTCTACTTCTATTACTAAAAATTGGTTTACCAATTTCCATTTTGATTTTATCAAGATTAAAACAATCACCTACATCTTTTCTTCAATAGTTGTAGTGGTAAGTTTGGTTTCTATCTTCTTTGTAAATGGATTAGACCAAGGTGTAGATTTTGTTGGAGGTAGAACTTTTCAAGTGAAATTTGAAAAAGCAATTGATGCTTCTGTAGTTTCAGAAGAATTATCTAAAGAGTTTGGTACTCCAGTTGAAGCAAAAGTATTTGGATCTGACAATCAATTGAAAATTACTACTAAGTACAAAATTACCGAAGAGGGTCTTGATATTGATAAAGAAGTAAACGAGAAATTATTTAACGCATTAAAAAAATATTACTCAGCTACAACTTACGATCAATTCATCAATTCATATGATGGTAAAAAAGTAGGAGTTTTACAAGCGTCTAAAGTAGGTGCTTCTATCTCTGAAGATATTAAAACTAACTCATACTGGGCTGTTTTAGGAGCTATGGCAGTAATCTTCTTATACTTAATGATCTCTTTCCGTAAATGGCAGTATTCATTAGGAGCGATTGCAGCGGTAGCGCATGACGTAATTTTTGTGTTAGGAATTTATTCATTATGTTATAAATTCATGCCGTTCCACATGGAGATGGACCAACACTTTATTGCAGCTATCTTAACGGTTATTGGATACTCAATGAACGATACAGTAATTGTATTTGATAGAATTAGAGAGTTCATAATGGGTAAACGTAAAGGTACTTTTGAAGAAATTGTAAATGCATCTATTAATACTACATTATCTAGAACATTGAATACGTCTTTGATGATGATCTTAGTATTGTTAACGATGTTTATTTTCGGTGGTGAGTCAATCAGAGGATTTATTTTTGCAATGTTAGTAGGTATCGTTGTTGGTACTTATTCATCATTGTTCATTGCAACTCCAGTATTGGTAGATACAATCTCAAGATCAGATAAAAACCAAATTGAAAAAGAGCACAAAGCGGCTTAATTTTCAAAAGACTATATTTTTAAAAGGATTCAGCGAAAGTTGGATCCTTTTTTTATTACAGGTATTTGATTACTTAATTTGTTTATTTTTGATAAAAATAAATCATAAACAATGAAAAAAGTAATCCTATCTATGTTGGTATCTTCCACAATTGTATCCGTGAGTCAGGCTCAGATTAAATACCCACAAACTAAGCAAACAGATAAAGTTGATTCCTATTTTGAAACTAAAATTTCGGATCCTTACCGATGGCTAGAAGACGATAGGTCAACTGAAACGGCTGATTGGGTAAAAGCTCAAAATCAACTAACATTTGGTTATCTAAATTCAATTCCTTTTCGAAATGCGATCAAAGAGCGCATGGAAAAATTATGGAATTATGAGAAAGTATCTGCCCCATTCAAAGAAGGGAAATATACTTATTACTATAAAAATAATGGATTGCAAAATCAATCGGTTTTATATCGAAAAGATGCTGCTGGAACAGAAGAGTTGTTTTTGGATCCCAATACCTTTTCAAAAGATGCCACGACTTCTTTAGATGCAGTTAGTTTTTCTAAAGATGGATCTTTGTGTGCGTATTCTATTTCCGAAGCGGGAAGCGATTGGAGAAAAGTTATTTTCATCAATGCCGAATCTAAGCAAAGCATTGGAGATAGATTGATCGATGTAAAGTTCAGTGGGTTGTCATGGAAAGCCAATGAAGGTGTTTATTATTCTAGTTATGATAAACCAAAAGGAAGCGAATTATCGGCTAAGACAGACCAGCACAAATTGTATTTTCATAAATTGGGTACCAATCAATCGGAAGATGTCTTGGTTTTTGGCGATAAAGAAAAACGACGTTATGTAAGAGGAAGTGTTTCGGATGACACTCATTATTTGTTTATTTCTGCAGCGAATTCAACTTCAGGAAATGAATTGTATTTCCAAGACTTAACCAAACCCAATGCTCCAATCCAACTAATTCATGCTGGTTTTGAATACGATGTGGATGTGTTGGACAACCAAGGTACCAAGTTGTTCATAGTGACGAATTATAAAGCTCCAAATAAGCGAATAGTTACTGTTGATGTTTCCAATCCAACTGCCGACAATTGGAAAGACTGCATCGCCGAAAGGGATCAGGTTTTGTCACCTTCAACGGGTGCTGGATTTATCTTTGCTAATTATATGAAAGATGCCGTTTCCTTAGTAAAACAATTTGATTACAATGGTCAATTAGTACGCGAAATTGAATTACCAGGATTGGGAACGGCTACGGGTTTTGGTGGAAAAAATGAAGACAAAATAGTGTATTTTTCATTTACCAATTATGTAACACCAAGCACGACTTATCAATTTTCTCCTGCAGATGGTACGTCTTCAATTTATGTACAACCTAAAGTGGATTTTGTAAGCGGAGATTATACTTCAAAACAAGTTTTTTATACTTCTAAAGACGGTACTAAGGTGCCCATGATTATTACCTATAAAAAAGGGATTACTTTAAATGGCAAGAATCCAACTATTTTGTATGCTTATGGCGGATTCAATGTTAGCCTAACACCTTCCTTCAGTATTGCCAATGCGGTTTGGTTAGAAATGGGCGGAATCTATGCTGTTGCTAATTTAAGAGGTGGAGGAGAGTATGGAAAAAAATGGCACGATGCAGGAACCAAAATGCAAAAGCAAAATGTTTTTGATGATTTTATTGCCGCAGCCGAATATCTAATCGCACAAAAATATACCTCGTCTAATTTCTTAGCCATAAAGGGCGGTTCTAACGGCGGTTTATTAGTTGGAGCCACAATGACACAACGACCAGACTTAATGAAAGTAGCATTGCCAGCTGTGGGTGTGATGGACATGTTGCGTTACCATACCTTTACTGCTGGTGCAGGTTGGGCGTATGATTATGGGACAGCCGAAGATTCTAAAGCGATGTTCGATTATATTAAGTCCTATTCGCCAGTACATAATGTGAAAGCGGGTGTAAAATATCCAGCAACCTTAGTAACAACTGGTGATCATGACGATCGAGTAGTACCTGCACATAGTTTTAAGTTTGCTGCTGAATTACAAGCTAAACAAGTTGGTTCTAATCCAGTCTTAATCCGAATAGAGACCAATGCGGGTCATGGAGCAGGTAAACCCGTTTCAAAAACGATTGAAGAAGCTGCTGATTTGCAAGCCTTCACCTTGTATAATATGGGAGTTAAAACAGTGCCTATTCAATAATAGTTGCTATATAAAATAAAAAAGGCTGTCCAATTAAGACAGCCTTTTTTATTTATAAACCAAGGTTTTTTTAAATGCTATTCTTTTAACTGTTTCGCAGTAAATACAAAATAAAGACCTGTCACAATAAATGGAATACTCAACCATTGTCCTGTAGATAGTAATCCTAAGGCACTCTCAAATCCGCCTTGACTTTCTTTAACTGATTCTACTACAATTCGAACAGAGAATAATAAGACTAAAAACAATCCGAATAGGTAACCTGATTTCTTACGCGCTTCCGTTTTCCAATACAAGAAAAATAGTATCGCAAAAACAAAAATATAGCAAAAGGCTTCGTACAATTGGGTTGGATGTTTAGCAGGAACTTGTTCTAATAGTGTGGCAAATTTTGGGTCGGTTGCAATCGCGGCATAGGCTTCTTTTGGATCTGCAATTTGAGTAGCATTGACCGCATCTCTTGGACTAAAATAATCTCTAATGAATTGAATCCCAAAATACGAAGTGGTTTCTTTTCCTATTATCTCCGAATTGAAAAAGTTACCTATTCGAACAAATATAGCGCCACTTGCAGCAGGAATTACGATACGATCTAAAATCCATAACTGTGGTTTATGTAAAATATTTTTACTGTAAAAATACATCGCTACTATGATTGAAATTGTAGCACCATGACTTGCTAAACCTGTAAATCCGGTGAAATGGAAGCTAGGTTCAAAACGAACAGGCAAAAAGATTTCCAATAGATTGTTTCTAAAATACTCCCAATCGTAAAAGAAAACATGACCCAATCGAGCGCCAGCCAAAGTTGCCACCACCATCCAAATAAACAACGAATCTA
>DFXW01000020.1 GCA_002382495.1 Flavobacterium sp. UBA4098 | reverse complement strand
CTTCTGCGATCACATCATAAACCTACTGGAAACAGTAGGTTTTTTTGTTTTTGGATTATACTTAATTGAATTACAATTCAATTTCGACTACTTCTTTGATATTGGTAGTATAGCGTTGGGATAGTTTTTCTTGTTTCATTTTCCATTGTCTACCAATAGACTGGGTTGCAAAACGCACTACGGTTTTACCTATGGAATGATTAAGTCGGTCTACCACGCGCATTAAAGGGTGGTGTTTTGGATTGGCAGTGGTAAACAAGGATAATTGCACTGTTGCATTAGGGGTTAAACCCATACAAATTACGCCTGCTTTTTTGTACTGATATCCTTCTTTAAAAATAGCTTTCAAACCTATTTGTGCATAGCGGTTGAGATCGATAGTGGAATCGGTTGGGTAATCTGTTTTAATGGTAATACTTCGGGAATATTGTGGTGCATCAGGATTAAATCCGTTGGTTTTGACAAACACCATAACTAGGTTACACTGACTTTGTTGTTTTCGTATTTTTTCGGCGCAATGGGCTGTAAAAGTAGCCACTCGTTCTGAAACTTGATCGAATGTAGTATAGGTTTTTTCGAAAGAACGCGTGGTCGCAATGGCTTTTTTATTGGAAGCTTCTTCTAAATCTAAGGTAGGCTTGCCTTCCAGTTCACGCTTTAATCGTAGCCCTACTACCGACATTTCTTTGCGTACCCAATCGTCGGATAATTGAGTAAAAGCATAAGCCGTTTTGATATTGAGTGATTCTAGGCGTTTGGCATAGCGTCGTCCAATGCCCCAAACATCCGCAATTTTGGTCCATTTCAACGCTTTGATTCTCTTTTCTTCCGAATCAATTACATAGACGCTTTGAGTTCGCTCCGGAAACTTTTTAGCGATTTTATTGGCCACTTTTGCTAATGCTTTTGTGGGTGCAAAACCAATACTTACAGGAATTCCGGTGCCTTTAGTAACGGTACGTTGCATTTTGATTCCGTATTCTTCCAAGTCAAACAATTCAAATCCTTTGAATTTTAAAAAGGCTTCGTCGATACTGTATACTTCAATTTCAGGCGTGAAGGTAGTTAAGAGATTCATCACCCGACTACTCATGTCGCCGTAGAGTGCATAATTGGAAGAATAGACATACACTTGATTTTTTTTAAATAACGACTCCAATTGAAAAGCGGGTGCATCCATTGGAATGCCCAGTGCTTTTGCCTCATTGGAACGCGCAATAACACAACCGTCATTATTGGAAAGGATCACTACTGGTTTTCCAATTAAATGCGGTTCAAATACCCTTTGACAAGAGGCATAGAAATTATTACAATCTACGAGTGCAAACATTAGAATTTTTTGATGGATGCGGTTACGATGCCCCAAATAATCAATTCGTTTTCGGGAGTGACTTTGATGGGTTCAAAATCTTCATTTTCGGCAATAAGCCACACTATATTGTGTTCAATTTTAATGCGCTTTACCGTAAAGTTGCCATCAATTTGGCAGACCGCAATTTTATCGTTTTGGGGTTCTAAACTTTTGTCTATGATGAGTAAATCGCCATCATAGATTCCGGCATTCTTCATGGAATGTCCTTTTACCTTGGCAAAAAAAGTACAGTCTCTATTTTTGATGTATTCTTTATTGATGTCAATAGACAATTCGATAAAATCGTCAGCGGGTGATGGAAAACCAGCTCGCAAACCAGCGTCAACATAGGGTAGTCGTGCCTCTGTTGAAAAATTAGGAGTATAAAACTCAAGGGTAGTAGTGGTATGTAGCGGTTTTAATTTCATTGTAGCAAATTTAATAAACAGAAAATTCAGATAGTAGTAATTCGCATAAAATAGTTATTAACTATTCTTTGAATTACTTATCTGAATTTTACTTCTATTGGATGTACCAATAGTAATTTGTTTTTTCTTTTTGTTCTTCCCAATTACCTTTTAATTCTGTTAAGTTCATTTTTGTTCATTTTTATACTAAAAGAGGATGACTTAATGGTTTAAATACCGTCTTAAAATCCAGATGATTGCTTCGTGTTGTTGCATCATAATAGTTAGCATATCAGCGGTTCCAGCATCCTTAGTCTCATTGGTACAAATCGCTATATCTTTTCTTAATTCGATAGTGATAGTTTCATGATCGGATAGTAACTCTGAAAGCATTGCTTTTTGAACTGGATATTTGTTAGGATGTTCGACAATTCTAGAAAGCAGTGAAAATTCAATCATGGTACCTATAGTTTTGTTTCCTAACTTCCCGATTCTCTCAGCTATAGTATCAATTATTGCTTCCAATTCATTGTATTGTTTTTCAAATAATTGATGTAATTCCATGAAACTTTCTCCGGCTACATTCCAGTGAAATTTTCTTGTTTTAATATAAATAGTCATCTCATCTGATAAAATTATAGAGAGAATACTGTTTGTTTTTTGCAAGTGATTTTCGGATATTCCAATGTTTGGTATCATCTAAATTGATTTAAATTGTTATTTTATTTTTTTTAATGTTTGAAACAGGTCTGCTTTTTTTGGAACTAAGCTTATTTTTTAGCTGTTTTTCCATAGTCAGTCTTGCCATGAGATAACTTACAGTCGATTCAGCCCCTTGGTTCAAATTAATATAATGATCTTCTAAGCCGTCATAACAACCCCCGGTACAAGGATTATATATAATTTGGCTTAAATGATTATTTCCATGGAACCAACTAAACCCAATTTTCATTTTTTCTAAATATTTTTTATCTTCAAATACAGTATAAAATTTATGTAAAGCAATAATGGTATAGGCCACATCAATAGGTTGTTCGCCTCCCAAAATAGTAGGATTGAGTTCTTCCGTATTTTTTAACCACCCTTTATTTGAAATTACTTTTATGGTGTTATTGGTGAATATTTTTGACAATAAAAAACCAAATGATTTCTCAGCAATTTCTTTATACATACTATTTCCAGTTGATAAATAAGCGCATAGCATAGCTTCAGGCAAAATACTATTGGCGTAGGTGAGGTAACTTTCAAACCAAAACCAATTATCGTTTTTTTCATGTTGGTACATTTGGACTAATTTGTCTGTAAATTGGTTTAATAGATTGATATTCGTACTCGAATGATACGTTAAATCACTATAATAAATTCCTTTAATAATGAAGGCCATTGCACGTGTAGAATGGATTGTATGAACATTTTTTAGTGCTAAATCCAATGTGATTAAAGTATCATTGTATAGGTTAAGGGGTACAATTGATTTCATTGCTATGAGGTAACCTAATGCCCAGATTGCTCTTCCGTTAGCATCTTCTAAGTTTTCACTGTTTTGTTTGGTAAATTTTTGGTCCTCGTTTACATAATTCAAAAAATAACCATTTGTTTGAAAACAGAATTTTATAAAATCAAAATACAATTGAATGTACTTTAAATCATCTTGATTCTTTGTTAATTCAAAATGTTGGCAAATAGCAACAAGCGCTCTGGCATTATCGTCTAGTGTATACCCTGAATTGATATCACATTGATTGATTTTTGAAAACTGAATCATCCCGAAAGGAGTAGTTAGTTTTTTAAAATGATTAAGGTTAATTTCAGGTAGTGCATAGCGTAATTGTATTTTGTTTTTGGTAATTTTTTGAAACAAATAGGCATGTGCTATAGCTGAGTTTTCCCATGCGGTTGGGGCTAATTTATGAATGCCGTTGCTAGCAATGGTAGTTCGAAGTTCGTCATCGTTTAATAATCGATTTACTTGTTTAGCTAATTGCTCTGAGTTTTCAAAATCAATGATTATTCCTGTGCCATCTTGTAGTACTTCCAAAGCGTGAGGAATAGGAGTAGAGATGATAGGACATCCACAACTTATAGCATATGAAAACGTACCACTAACAGCTTGGTTTCTATCTTTACTCGTAAAGAGATACACATCCGTGAGTTGTAGGTATTCCAATAAAGTGTCCAGCGGTAAATACTGATTAATGAAATTTACATTTTTTTGTAAGCCTAATTCAATTATTTGTGTTTCCAATGCATTACGATAACTTTCTCCTTCATTTTTTGCAACCGTAGGATGGGTTTTTCCAATTACAAGGAAAATCACTTCTGGGTGTTTTTTTACAATTTTTTGTAATGCTTGTATCGAAGTTTCAATACTTTTTCCGGAACTTAATAAGCCAAAAGTTGAGATGATTTTACGCCCAGATAATTGGTATTTATCTTTTAACCTTTCTTTACAGCTATGTTCGACTAGATGGGTACCATGTGGTATTACTGTAATTTTATCGGGCCCTATTGCATAATCATTTTCTAAAATTGCTGCAGAGGTATTTGTCATTACAATTAGTGCATCAACAGCGGCATTAATTGTATTGACTTGTATCTTTAGATTCTCATTTGGATTTGGTAAAACAGTATGAAATACTACAATTTTTGGTTTTCGAATAGTATTTAAAAACGAAACAAAATCAACCTCATTATTTCTAAACAAACCAAATTCATGTTGAATCAACACAATTTCGATCTCAGGATTGGAATTTATTTTTGCAGCTAAAATTGGGTACGAATTGAAATTATTTGTTTCTAAAACGCCATAGATAGGAATCAGATAGTCTTGTTTTTCATGTTCTAATTCTAAGGCTACAATTTCAATGGTAAAAGATTTTCTAAATTTTTTATTCAATGCCGAAATTAAATCTTGAGAATAGGTTGCAATACCGCACTCTCTGGGTGGGAAAGTGGTAATAATTACAATTTTAGCTAACTTACTTTTAGATTTAATTGCTTTATAATGAGGGTTTTTATCATTTGTATTCCATCTTTTTATGGACAATAAATGATGGTTGCTGTTCATGGATTTATTTCTCATCTATTTTTTTATTTAACATTAGTTCATTTAATAATTCTCGAAAACTCATAGAGGCACAAGCTATTCGTTCATCAGCAGCTCCATAATAAATGTATAGTGTGTCATCAAATAGTACAGCTCCAGTTGGAAAGCACACATTGTTTACTTCGCCTTTTAATTCCCAAATTTCTTCTGGTTTAAATAATGGGTAAGGTAAACGTGCAATTTCAATATGAGGATTTTCTAAATCTAATAAAGCGGCACAGGCAGAGTAGATATAACCCGTAATTGATTCATGTACTCCATGATAGATTATCAACCAACCAAATTCTGTTTCAATTGGCGGGCAACCACCGCCTATATAGCTTTTTTCATGTTCATATTTTGGTGACAATACGACATGATCGTTAAAATTTAAAAAATAATTTTTCCAAAAATCTTGAGTTAAATCGTCTAAGGAATTGATTTGTACTACAATTTGTATTTCAGGTCGGATGCGGTGAAAGAAACACAACTTTCCTTTAATTCTCCTTGGGAAGAAGATCACATTTTTATCCCAAAGTAACATTTTAAGACCTTCTTTTTCTATTATATGATTGTGCTGGTTGAAACGATAATATTTTTCGTTTACAGAATTAGTTTCTGATAATCGATTAAATTCTTCATAGGTGATTTGTGGAACAATGATACCCCATTTTTCAAAATGAATTAAATCGGTTGAAGTTGTTAATGCACCTAAAGCATTTACCCCATCATAAGCGGTATACGTAAGGTAATACAATCCATCAATTTTTACAATTCTAGGATCTTCAATTCCATGTTTTTCGTATTCAAATTCAGGAGAAAGTAAGGCAACATTCATTCGTTGTTCTACTTCCAAAGGCCCATTTAACAAACAGTACCCAATACTCGAATGATTTCCTTCGCTTACGGCTCTATAAAAAAGGTGAACAAATTTTCCTTCTCTTATTGCTGCAGGATTGAGTACTCCTTCATTTTCAAATAAAAGAGATGTTTTTTCAAGAATAATTCCGTGTTTTTTAACTTGTATCATAGCAAATTCTTTTTGAATTATTGTATTTATAATAAACTTAAAGGTCTATTGAATTCAAGAAATTACGGTTACATGATTTTTATTGATTGTTATAATATTTACATATTAATAGCTACTATGCGAATAATGCATTGTTAAAAAGAGGTTTGTAGCGTGTTGTAAAATAAAAAGGGTGATAAAAGAATCTACGCTTTTATCACCCTTAATTAATTTTCAACTCATGTTATCTATAAGAACCTCGAATCCATTGCGATCCATGTCTGTTTTTTTTCCAATACCCTTGTTGATATACACGACCTTGTTTTTGTTTTTGCCAATTTCCATTGATTTGAATATAAGAATTTGATCGACTATTCCAGTTCCATCCTCCATCAATCCAAATATACCCTTGACCCGGACTTTGAGGTCGATCGTAGTAGCGGTATTCTGGTTCTTGGGAGACATATCCAGCTGAACAAGAAGTAAATAGCGATAGCAAACCCATCACACTCAATAAAATAATACACTTTTTCATAACTTTTTGAATTAATTGTTAAAATCATTAAAAATTCAGAATCCTTTTATACAAAGATGAAATAGTTTGGTAGTAAACTATTTATATCATTTTATGAATTAGTTATATTATTTACTTGTTAAGTTGACTAGAAGATACAGCGAGAAGTAACTAAAAAATCATTTTAATTGATCTCTTCAAGTGGACATCTCCTTTTTATTTTTAATTGTTTAAAGATTGAGGGTGATAGTCCTGTGGTTTTTTTAAATTGGCTTGATAAATGCGCTACACTACTATAACCCATTTTCCAAGCAATTTCAGTAATGTTGTGTTCACCATAAATGATTAGCTCTTTAATGCGCTCAATTTTGTGTGAAATAATATAATGTTCAATTGTAGTTCCTTGACTTTCTGAAAACAAGTTAGACAAGTAGGTATAATCGTGGTTCATCTTTAAACTCAAAAAATCAGAAAAATTAATTTTGATGATTTCATCTGAATGGTGCACCATTTCGATTATGATAGTTTTGATTTTTTCAATTAGCATGGCTTTTTTATCATCCATTAATTCTAGTCCGAATTGATGCAAATTCATTCTAAGCATTTCACGCTTTTCCATTGATATCGTTTCTCGGATTTTTACTTCGCCTAAGTCCACAATTATATAGTGAAGACCAAGTTTCTTTAGTTCCTCTTTCACCGCCATTTTGCAGCGGTTACTAACCATGTATTTAATGAATAAAGTCAAAATCGCGTTTTTAGTGGGTTATATATATAAAAGTCGTGCGATATTTTTCTTGATAACTTATACAATTGTAATTAAACATTATATAATTCACACTTTTATACTGGACACCCTATCTAAGTTACAACTTAAATAGTTAGAAACGGATTGGATTATTGCTTTATTTAGACTAATAACCTGAGATTGAGAACAAGAGGAAGAATTTTTATTTTTCTCTCTAAATAGATTTAGAGGCAAATAAATTTTTGACTTGTAAATGAAAAGAACTTTGCTAGTAGTTTTTCTTTTCTAATTGCTCAATAATTTTAGTGTAGTTTTCCACCCCCACTTTTTTAGCAATTATTTTTTTGTCTTGGTCTAGCAGATACATAACGGGAGTTTGTCTAACATTATACAATGTCTGGAAATCGACGTCTTCTTTAGTATAATTTCCATTAACTACAGGAGCCGGATATACATTAGTCCAATTGGATAGTTTTTCTTTTTCAATAAACTCTTTCCATTTTACCATTTCATTGGTATTGTTGTTGATTGCAAAAACGACTACACCTTTTTGTTTCCATTCGGTTTCATACAATTGGTGCATTTTTGGAATTTCGGTAGCACAATGCCCACAAGTAGGATCCCAAAAAGCAACGATGGTGTATTTGGCTTTAATATCATACAAATCAATTCGTTTTTGATCTTGGGTTAGCATGAATAAATTACGTCCTTTATCGCCTACTAAATTGTCTTTGATACTCGCCACTTTGAACTTAAAGAATTCTTTTTGTTTGAGCTGTAGCCAAGGGTACTCTTTGTTCTTGAAATAAGTGTTGTAAATATTGATGAACACGCGGTCCATTCCCATGATTTTTGGTTCGGCATACAAATCAATAAAATGGAGGCTTAGGTATTTGAAAACGTCCCCGTTAGGAAGATCAGTTTGATTTAAAATTTGGTTGATTTCAGCAGTAACCGCTTCAGGGGTCACAGGAACAAATGTGTTGAAATAGGTAGTGATGCGGTTTTCTAAAAAGGGATTGCGCAACAAACGATTGTCTTTAAAATTGATACCGTCAAAAAAATGCTTTTTCAAATAAGCAATTGAATCCGTTTTAGTGGCTAGTTTTTCTTCAGCCGGTTTGTTTGAAAAGTTGTCAATAGGCTGACTCATTCGAAATAACAAGGCTAACGTATTTTCTGGATTCGCCTGAATGTAATTGTTTTTATAGAGATTGATTTCGCTTTGAATTTTCTTCAAATCTTGAATAACAATAGCACTGTCTTGTTTGGTCTTTTTGTCGGCCAGGTCTTTTTCTAACGCTTTCATTCTTTCCATTTTGGTTTTGAAAAAGGAATTGAACGCATTGAAATCCTGATTTAAAGCAGAGTTGTTTATAGTTATTATTTTATCCGTTGGATTGGTTACTTGAATTGCGAATTTTTGGTTGCTATCCATCATGAATTCCAATTCTATTTTTTTGTCGGGAGTGACCAACATATAGATGCCTTCCACATATTTTTGACTTTTTTTAAAGACTAATTGGCCTTCAGAATTTCCTTTTACAGAATCCAATAAAGTTTGGTATTTGCCATAATGACTGGCTAAATAATACATTTTGTTTGCGTATTCTGGTGACTGAAATTCAATATGACTAGCCGGAATTATTTTTTTTGCTTGAGCCAATAGTGGACTACTGATTAAAAAAATATAAAATAATAAAAGTACCGATTGGATTTTCATGACGAATTAATTTTAGTCAAAAATAAGACTTTCTATTGGGTTAGCATTTGCCGAACCCAAATTTAATAAAAGTGGTGCTATAGAGTCAAAAAAAAGAAATACTTTTAGCTAATAATTTTAGAATACTACGCGATGCGATTGATTTTTTCTTTTTTACTATTGTTTTTATTTTTCGGAAATTCTCAGCTGTATTCTCAGCAAGAAGAAGCAATTGCCGACACGACTTTTGTGAAACTGAAAGACTATAGTGCTGACTTTGTCTATGATATGAAATATGCTACAGAAGATAATTTCTTAAAAGCAAAAGTGTACGATTGTGCCGAATGTTTTTTGCGGTTAAAAACGGTAAAAGCGCTGGTAAAAGCCAATACCAAATTCATGAAAAAAGGATATCGTATTCAACTATTTGATTGTTACCGTCCTTTGGATATCCAAAAAAGAATGTGGAAAATAGTTTCCAATCCGGACTATGTAGCCGATCCTGCCAAAGGATCTATTCATAATAGAGGGGGTGCGGTTGACATTACTTTAGTCGATGCTGATGGGAAAGAATTGGATATGGGCACTTCATTTGATTTTTTCGGTCCCGAAGCCGGTCATTATTATGACAATCTTCCAGATGAAGTGAAGAAGAATAGAATACTTCTCAAACGAATCATGCAAAAAAGCGGCTTTGTTTCTTTTGATTCCGAGTGGTGGCATTACAACTTAAAAAATGCAGCTAAAGAGAAGGTTTCGAATGTCAAATGGCTATGTGAATAGTTGACTTTAGAATGGATTATTTGGCGCAGTCAATATTCTGAATAAAGTAGGTTTCAGGTTCGTATACTTCATTATTCAATTCCGATGTGAATTGTTTTTTAAGCACATAATCCTCTGTATCGGTTAAGTATTTGATGCGCATCATAGAAACCGGTGATTTTTTTAATTCGTCAAAGCTATCTTTCATAAACATAAAAGTTCCGGGTGTCAATCGGTTGTCAAATCCTTTGTCATCGCGAAGCATCGACCCACAGTTTTCCTGATCGATATGAAGTAGGGTAACTACTTTTCCGTTATTTAGTTGCAGAAATAATTTAGAATTTTTGTCAAAACAATTGGCTTTTATGAAGCCTTTGCTTTTTTGAATTAATTGTACGTTCAACAAAGGCATTCCATCAGCAACTGCTAATGAAAAGAATATATAACTAGCAGTTTCGCCAAAGTTTTTCTCAGCAATCATGTATTCTTTGGTCGATTTATAAGTGCCAATAGAATCGGTTACGTTAGTGGTGTATTCACATGGTTTTTGTGCCAATGTGACAAAACTGATCAAAAAGAAAGCGATTGCAACTGCGTTTTTCATGGTTATTTTATTTTGGTGCAAAGTAAAACTATTTTATCATTTTTCATATCGGTTGTACAAAAACAATAGGAATTTCCTCCTTCTTTGATTTTCCATTTTTTGCGAATAGTTTCTACCGTTTCGGGAAAATTACGTGTGGTAATATTGTGCTTGGTGTTTTCAAGATGTGTTTTGATTTCCTTTTTTGAGTAAGGAAAGTTGTGTAGTATTTCAAACACACGTCCTGGAAAATCAATTAAATCATTCGAAGTGTACAAATGCGAATGTTTGTGTAATTTATCCAATTGGTAAAAAACGCCTACCTCGTCGAATCCACCCGATTTCATAATGGCGCTATTAGGCTCGTATACATAGCGTTTGGGTAACGAATAACTCGCCTCGATACCATTTTCGTTAAGATTAAATTCAAAAGTAGCATTTGCTTCTTTAGTGATGTTAACTGTTTTAATTGTGATCTCGCCAGAGTAATTTTTATGCAATTCCCAAAGCAATTCTTTGACTTCGTTTTCCAAAGCCACAATATGAATTGCTTTGACATTCTGCAATTCCGAAAGCCCAGCTGCTAAATCTAATAAGGGAGCTGTTTTAATTAAAATAGCATCCGACTTTTCAAAGTAGGAATCTAAATTTTCAGGAACATTGGGCAAACAATCTTTGAGCATAAAAACTTTGCCTTTAGCATCGTTACGTCGCGAAGGATCAATGTACATCCAATCCCATTTTGTTGGAAGTGTTTCTAGTGTAGCTTGGCTATCTCCTGGAATGCAGTCAATATTCGTTACGCCCAATTGCTCAAAATTATGCTTTACAATTGCGGATAAATCCGAATTGATTTCGCAATGGGTTACGGATGTAAATTGTTTGGCAAAGTAAAAGTCATCTACACCAAATCCGCCCGTTAAATCTATAAGGCTTTCTCCTTCTATAAGGCTTGATTTGTATTGGGCNNGTGTTATACCAACTAGGTAATTTTTCTTTTGCTTTTGTTTTGGCTTCAATTTGGTTCAATATAGCAATCCATTCCACTTCTGGAAACGGATTTTTTTGCAGCGCTAATTTCGCAACCGATATTCCGATTTGCTTTTGAATGAATTCCTGAATGCTAGGATTTAAAATGGCTAAATCCAAGTCTAAATGTTTTTAGTTAATAATTGGATCACCACATTATTCGGAAAAAATTCTTTTCCAATCACTTTTAAAATAGTGTACAAAGGCACGGCGATCACCATTCCTACTATACCAGAAAGAAACCCAGCAATTAGGATCACCAAGAAAATTTCTAAGGGATGTGAGCTCACACTTTTCGAAAAAATAATCGGTTGGGACAAATTGTTATCAATTAGTTGTACGATCCAAAATCCGATCAAAATATAAATTGTAATAGGCAAGGTTTCTGTTTGAAAGTCATTTCCTAAATGACTGATCATGGTTAAAACAGCTGCAATTATGGATGCAATTAGTGGTCCGATATAGGGAATAATATTAAGTACTGCGCATAAGAAAGCAATGATGAAGGCGTTTGAAATTCCAAAAATGGACAATACAATTAGGTACAAAATAAACACAATTCCTAGCTGGAGTAGTAAACCAATAAAGTAGCGCGACAGTAGGTGATTGATTTTGTCCAATGAATTAATGATGGGAGCTTCGTGTGAGTCGGGGATTAGTAGTTTTAAGTTTTCAATAAAGTATGTCTTATCTTTCAAAAAGAAAAAAGTGATAAAAAAAACAGAGGCTAAGCCAACGCCAAAACTGCTAATAGTATTGAGAATAGTATTCAATAATTGCGGAACAAAATTGAAATCAATTTTAGAACTGATATTGGTTTCTTTTAAAAAACGCGCAGAATCTACATTGTGATTGTCTAAGAACACTACAATTTGATGAATAAGCTGATTGATGTTTTGCTCAATTTCGGCGGTGTTGAGTAATGACAAGCTTTCGCTTTGCGATAAAATCAAAGGGATAAACAACGAAATAAACCCTACAATAAGTAGAAAAAAGAAAATTAATGTAGTTATGGTAGCTAATGTATTATGAAATCGCAATCTGGTTTTTAAAAAACTCATGATGGGTTTGCCAATAAGCGTGAGTATTAATGAAACAATTAAGTACACAATTACAGCCTGAATTTGGTATATGAAAAAGAGCGATATTCCTATAAGTACCAAAAAACCAATCGATCTTAGAATTCCGTTTGCAATTGTTTTGGGTGTAATCATTTTATGAATTGGATTTAATAAACTGACATTAAGTTATAAAGATAGGAAAAGAATCAAAAAAATCAATTCAATTATGGATTTCATTCATACGATTGCTTATTTCATACAGTGCAATACTAGTAGCTTGAACCACATTCATACTGCTGTTATTGCCATACATAGTGATATGTGTAATTTGGTTGGCAATAGCCAACAAAGAGGCACTGACACCTTCAATTTCATTACCAATTACCAAAGCAACTTTTTTGTTTTTAGGAACCGACAATTGTTGAATCGGACTGCTTGTACTTGTGATTTCTAATGCAATAATGTGGTATTCTTCTTCTTGTAATAATGCGATAGCTTCAGTCGTTTCTTCTATAATACTATGTGGAATTTGTAAATGAGTACTGCGTGAAGTTTTATTGATTTTCCTAGGAGTCAATGGAATGTCCTTGCCAATAAAAATGATTTTTTCAATTCCGAAAGCTTCTCCAATTCGGAACAATGAGCCTAAGTTTTGTTGAAAATAGATATGATCACACACTAAGGTGATTGGAAAACTTCTTTTTTCGAAATGTGTATTTGCGTGTGTAAGTTGCATTGATTTTAATTCTCATTGAAGAATACCACACTGTGGCAAGCTACCACAGCAGCAGTTTCAGTACGAAGTCTCGTAGTGCCTAAAGTAACAGGAATGTAGTGTTGTTCTAATGCTAGTACGATTTCTTTTTCAGAAAAATCACCTTCGGGACCGATTAATAAAGTAACATCAGTATTAGGTTCTAAAACAGCTTTTAATGTTTTTTTATCGGTTTCTTCGCAATGGGCAATAAGTTGTAGTCCTTCCTTTTTTTGTTTTACAAATTCTTTGAATGAAATTGCTGGATTCAGTTTGGGTAAATACAAAGCGTTCGATTGTTTCATTGCTGAAAGAATAATTTTTTCAAAACGCTCCGGATTGATCACTTTTCTTTCTGAACGATCACAAATGATAGGTGTAATTTCTTGAATGCCAATTTCAGTTGCTTTTTCTAAAAACCACTCGTAACGGTCGTTCATTTTGGTTGGCGCTACCGCCAAATGCAAATGCAATTTTGGCATTGACGCTTTTTCAAACGAAACAATTTCAACAGTACATTTTGAATCAGAAGCCAATATAATTTTTGTTGTAAATAAAAAACCTAAACCATTAGTTACAAATAATATATCTTCATCTTTCTTACGCAACACTTTAATGATGTGTTTGCTTTCTTCTCTATCAAAAGTAAAGGTTTCCGTAGTTTCGTTTATAGTGGCATTATAGAATAATTGCATAATTTTAAAATTGGATTCGTGCTTTAGAAACAACCGAAGACGTTTCAAAATGTTCAGATAAAAACTTTTGATAACCTACAATTCCAATCATTGCAGCATTATCTGTGGTGTATTCAAATTTAGGAATGAAAGTTTTCCATCCGAATTTCTTTTCGGCCTCTTTTAAAGTGGTCCGAATTCCTGAATTGGCCGAAACACCTCCGCCAATAGCAATTTGTTTGATTCCAGTTTCTTTGACGGCCATTTTTAATTTGTCCATCAAAATTTCAATGATGGTGTGTTGAATGGAAGCACAAATATCATTGGTATTTTCTTCAATAAAATTCGGGTTTTCCAATTGTTTCTTCTGGATAAAATATAAAATAGCAGTTTTTAAACCTGAGAAACTAAAATCCAATCCGGGGACTTTAGGTTTGGTAAACGCAAAGGCTTTTGGATTTCCTAATTGCGCATATTTGTCTACCAAAGGTCCGCCTGGATAGGGAAGGCCAAGTATTTTGGCGCTCTTGTCAAAAGCCTCGCCAACAGCATCATCTGTGGTTTCCCCAATAATCGTCATATCAAAAAAGCCATCGACACGAACAATTTGAGTATGCCCTCCACTAATGGTTAAGGCTAAAAAAGGAAACTCAGGTTTGTCATATCCTTCTTCGTCAATGAAATGCGCTAAAATATGAGCGTGCATATGATTGACTGCGATTAATGGAATTTGCAATGCTAATGCCAACGATTTTGCAAAAGAACTTCCTACTAGCAACGATCCCATTAATCCGGGTCCTTGAGTGAATGCAATAGCTGACAGTTGTTCTTTTTGTATATTCGCTTTTCGCAGTGCAGCATCGATAACAGGAACTATATTTTGTTGGTGCGCTCTAGAAGCTAATTCAGGAACAACACCACCATATTGATTGTGAATCAATTGATTAGCAACAACATTTGAGAGCACTTTATCGTTATGTAAAACGGCTGCAGCGGTATCGTCACACGAACTTTCGATGGCAAGAATAAAAACCTCGGAATTTTGCATAAAAAAGCGCGAATTTTAAATTATATTTGGCGTGCTGTATCTATTTTTCAGCCTTGCCAAAATTAAAGAATTTTTATTTAAAGCGTCTCCTTTGCGTGAGCAAATTAGACTTTCAAAGAATTAAATTAGTAGCCGTATCAAAAATGTCAAAAAAATAGTATCGTATTCGCTAATAGGATTCCTCCTGTTTTTGCTGATTCTAGGTATTGCACTCAGCTTGCCAGTGGTGCAAACTAGCATTGCGAAATACGTTATGACTTCAATTAATGACGACTTTGGAACAGATATTAGCATAGACGAGGTGGCAATTTCTCCTTTTGGCGGAGTAAAATTCAAAAATGTATTGATTAGAGATCATCATCAAGATACTTTAATCTACAGTAATCGGATTAAGACTTCCATTTTGGATGGAAAGAAATTACTGGATGGTGATTTGATTTTTAGCGAATTGCATTTGGATGGTGTATTATTCAATCTAAAGACCTACAAAAAAGAAAAGCTAACTAACTTAGATGTGTTTATTAATGCCTTTGGGAAAGATACAACGGCTACGGATAAACATTTTTTATTGACTGCCAAACAAGCTAAAATTACCAAAGGACATTTTATTTTGACCGATGAAAATCGAGTTGTACCCAAAGATGTCGATTTTACTAAACTGAACATTCAACTTTCTGATTTTAAATTGTATGGTCCTGATGTGACTACTTCGATTCTGAAAATGTCATTTTTAGATCATCGTGGGATCTATGTCAAAAGGCTTAGTGGTTTATTTAGTTATACTAAAAAACAATTGAGACTAACCAAATTAGAGGCCTTGACCAAAGAAAATTCAGAAATTAAGGCGAATGTTGCTTTGAATTATGCAATCGAAGATTTTGCCGATTTCAATAATAAAGTACAATTTGATGTACAATTAGTATCTTCCATCTTGGCCTCAAATGACATTCGTTGTTTTTACAAAGAATTGGGTAAAAACCAATTTTTTTATTTGAAAGCCAATGCACTAGGGCCATTAAATAATATAAAAGTAAGCCAAATAAATTTAGTAAGTTCGAATAAAAGCAAAATGATTGGCGCTATCCGATTCAAAAATTTGTTTCCTAATAAAGGAAAGGAATTTTATATGAAAGGAAAGTTTAGCACTCTTTCGTCTAGCTATAATGATCTAATAAGTTTATTGCCCAATGTCTTGGGTAAGACATTGCCTTTGAATTTGAAAAAATTGGGGCAATTCAATTTGGTAGGAAAAACAGAATTGACCACTAAATATATTGATGCTGATTTTACAATGACCTCTGCTTTGGGCAATGTGAAATCCAATTTTGTAATGCACTCTATTGATTTTATTGATAAAGCCTCTTATGTTGGTAACGTAGTTTTAGATAAATTTGATATAGGAACCTTTGTTTCTGAAAAAGATTTAGGTAAGGTAAGTTTAGATATTGCGATTGATGGGGTTGGATTTACCGAGAAATTTTTGAATACTAAAATTAGTGGCTCTCTATCCCAATTAGATTTTAAAAAGTATTCCTATTCCAATATTGAAGTGAATGGAAATTTTAAAATGCCCATTTACCAAGGGAAAATTTCGGTGGCTGATCCTAACTTGAACATGACTTTTGATGGATTGATGGATTGGTCTAAAAAAGAGAATCGCTTTGATTTTAATATTGCAATTGAAAATGCCAATTTAAATCAGTTACAATTCACTAATGATCCAATATCAATTTTAAAAGGAGATGTCATTGTTCAGGCATCTGGAAATTCAACGGATAATTTAAATGGCACTATTTTTATTAACCGAACCACCTATACTAATTCAAAATCAACATATTATTTTGATGATTTTACCATTAATTCAAGTTTTGATTCGGATAATAAGCGCACGATTACAGTCAACTCGCCAGATATTGTAGAAGGTAAAATAGAAGGAAAATACAAGTTCAACCAGCTACAGCAATTGGTAGAAAATTCTTTAGGAAGTTTGTATGCCAATTACAAACCTAATAAGGTGGAAAAAGGACAATTTTTGAATTTTGATTTTTCTATTAACAATAAAATTGTTGAAGTACTTTTTCCAAAAGTTTCAATTGGTTCCAATACAAAGGTGAGTGGAACTATCAACTCCGATAAAAATGAATTTAAATTAAATTTCAATTCCCCTCAAATCGTTGCTTCTGAAAATACTTTAGATAATGTTCGAGTTAATGTGGATAATAAAAATCCATTGTACAATGCCTTTATTGAAATGGATTCGATTAAATCTAAATATTATAAAATTAGAGATTTCAGTTTGATTAATGTGACAATGAAAGATTCACTATTTGTTAGAACTGAATTTAAGGGAGGTAATAAAGGAGAAGATTATTTCAATTTGAACTTGTATCATACCATAAACAAGGAAAATAAGAATGTAGTTGGTATAAGTAAATCAGAAATAAAGTTTAAAGATTATTTGTGGTTTTTGAACGAAAATGATACACAAGATAATCGAATTGTTTTTGATAAAGAGCTGAAAGAGTTTGCCATCGAGGATATTGTTCTTTCGCATGAAAACCAACGTATTGAATTATTGGGTACACTTCGGGGTTCAAAGTATAAAGATTTAAAATTGAGCTTTAAAGATGTCAATCTAAATAAAATTACTCCAGAGGATGATTTATTTGTTTTTGACGGCAATATCAATGGTGCAGTTAATTTTAAGCAAGACAATGCGTTATATAGACCAACAGCCTCTTTGGTTATTGACCAATTACAATTGAATAAAACAGATCTTGGGGTTTTACAGTTTGATATTGAAGGAGATCAGAGTTTGTCCAATTTTGCTATTAACTCAACAATCAACAATAATGGTTTTGAATCATTTAATGCAGGAGGAAATCTTGCCATTCAAAATAATGAAACGCTGCTTGATTTGCGGGTTAAATTTGATGAGTTTAAGTTGGCTATACTTAGCTCGGTTGGTGGAGAGATTTTGACTAATATTCGTGGTTTAGTTTCAGGAAATGCAACAATTCAAGGGAATGTCAATTCGCCAGAAATTAACGGACGCTTGTATCTTGATAAAGCAGGGATGAGTATTCCGTACATTGGAGTCGATTATGAATTGGCTCCTAGAACCATTGTGGATGTAACGGATGAGAAATTTCTATTTAGAAATAATTCATTAACAGATACTAAGTATGGTACTAAAGGTTTGCTTAATGGAAACATTGAACATAAGAATTTTTCCAATTGGAAATTAGATTTAGCCGTCGCTTCGAAACGTATTTTGGCATTAGATACAAAAGACAAAGAAGATGCGGCTTACTACGGCACTGCGTTTATCAATGGTTCGGCAACGATCAATGGATTAACAAACAATCTTAAAATTGTTGTAGATGCAAAGTCTGAAAAAGGGACATCTATAAAAATTCCAATAAATAATTCCGAGAGTGTTAGTGAAAATTCATTTTTGCATTTTGTTACGGCAAAAGAAAAATTCAATTTGCAAAAAGGAATAATTGAAAAGGTTCGAGATTATAATGGATTGGAACTAGAGTTTGATTTTAACATTACCCCCGACGCTGAGGTTGAGGTTATATTGGATAGAAATTCGGGTCACGGAATGAAGGGTAAAGGGAATGGTTCGCTTTTGTTTAAAATTAATACTTTAGGAAAATTCAATATGTGGGGCGATTTTCAAGCATATGAAGGGACTTACAACTTTAGAACTACAGGTATCAACAAGCGTTTTTCTGTCAAAAAAGGAGGCTCGATTTCATGGGATGGCAATCCATTGAAAGCGCAATTAAATTTAGAAGCCGTATATAAAACAACTGCAAATCCATCTTTATTGATTGATAATTCGTCGTTTAACAAAAAAGTTCCTGTAGAGGTAGTCATTGGAATTAGAGGAGATTTGATGAGTCCTGATCCCGATTTTAATATCGATTTCCCTACCGTAAGTTCGGTTTTGAAATCAGAAATCCAAACCAAATTATATGACAAAGAAGTTCGTCAAACACAGGCTCTATATTTGCTTTCCACTGGAAGCTTCTTAAGCTCTGAAGGAATGAGTCAAAGTGATTTGTCGGGTAGTTTGTTTGAAACAGCAACCGGATTATTAGGTAATGTTATTAAGTCTGAAGACGAAAAATTTAACGTTGGAATCAATGTGGTTGGAGCAGATAGACGATTAGGAAAAGAAACAGACGGTCGTTTTGAAGCATCCATTTCCTCAAAAATTAATGAAAGAATTACAATTAATGGAAAGTTCGGTGTTCCTTTTGGCGGTATCAATCAAACAGCATTTATTGGAAATGTAGAATTGCTTTGGAGATTAAATGAAGAGGGCACTTTGAATGGGCGTATATTCAATAAGGAGAATGATGTTAATTATATTGGACAAGGAATTGGTTATACCCAAGGATTAGGATTTACGTATGAAGTTGATTTTGATACTTTTAAGGAATTAATCCAAAAAATGTTCAAGAAAAAAAGAGTAATACAAACGATTCCTGCAGAGTATTTGGACCAGGATTCCGATATGACGCCGGAATTCATTCAATTTTCGACCTCTAAAAAATCAACTAAGGAACAGCCTAAACAAAATAGAGAAGGAAGGGTGCCAGAGGAGGACTAATTAGGGCACAATTGATTTATCATCAAAATATAACTGTTTAATTACATTTTCTTAAAAAAATACTATTTTTAATTCGCTAATTTAAAACTTATTAACGAAAACGTTTGAATTTTAAATAGTTCTATAATTTATTAAAAACATCGCTTTGAAACTAATGCGCGTTTACTAATTTAGCGCCAAATACAAACAATAATGTCAAACAAAATAAGAAAAATAGGTGTTCTTACTTCTGGTGGTGATTCCCCAGGAATGAATGCTGCTATCCGTTCAGTTGTAAGAACTTGTGCATTTCATAATATTGGATGTGTGGGTATTTACAGAGGTTACCAAGGAATGATTGAAGGTGACTTTAAAGAAATGGGCCCTCGTAGCGTTAACAACATTATTAATAAAGGTGGGACGATTTTAAAATCGGCTCGTTCTATGGAATTTAAAACTCCAGAAGGAAGAAAAAAAGCATACGATAATTTGGTAAAAGCTGAAATCGATGCTTTTGTTGTTATTGGTGGAGACGGAAGTTTTACCGGGGCGTTATTGTTCAATTCAGAATATGACTTTCCTGTAATTGGTATACCAGGTACAATTGATAATGATATTTTTGGTACAAGTCATACCTTAGGATATGATACTGCTTTAAACACTGTTGTTGAAGTAATTGATAAAATTCGTGATACAGCAAGTTCTCACAACCGTTTGTTCTTAGTTGAGGTGATGGGTAGAGATGCGGGACATATTGCATTAAATGCTGGTATTGGAGCAGGAGCCGAAGAGATTCTTATTCCAGAAGAAGATATGGGATTAGATCGTTTGTTGGATTCACTTAAAAAGAGTAAAGCGGCAGGAAAATCATCAAGTATTGTAGTTATAGCTGAAGGAGATAAAATAGGAAAAAGCGTTTTTGAATTAAAAGATTACGTTGAATCCAACTTACCAGAATATGATGTAAGAGTTTCTGTTTTGGGTCATATGCAAAGAGGAGGTTCTCCATCATGTTTTGATAGAGTGTTAGCGAGTAGACTTGGTGTAAAAGCTGTTGAGTCTTTGCTAGAAGGAAAATCCAACTTTATGGCAGGAATTAATCAAGATAAAATCACTTTGACTCCTTTAGAACAAGCAATTAAGGGAAATACAGAAATTGATGCCGAATTATTACGCGTATCTGATATTGTATCTATCTAAAAAATAAATAAATTTTTGGTTGGAAAGCCAAATCAAAAATAACAATCACACTAAATAAACTAAAATTAAAATTAAATTAAAATGTCAAAAGTAAAATTAGGAATAAACGGTTTCGGAAGAATTGGAAGAATTGTTTTTAGAGAGTCTTTCAACAGAGATAATGTTGAGGTAGTTGCTATCAATGATTTATTAGATGTTGATCACTTGGCTTACTTATTAAAATATGATTCAGTTCACGGTCGTTTCAATGGAACTGTTGAAGTTAAAGAAGGTAAATTATATGTAAACGGTAGACACATTCGTATCACTGCTGAAAGAAATCCAGCTGATTTAAAATGGAATGAAGTTGATGTTGATGTAGTTGCTGAATGTACTGGTTTCTTCACAACTGTAGAAACTGCAAGCGAGCACATCAAAGGTGGTGCAAAAAAAGTAATTATTTCTGCTCCTTCTGCTGACGCTCCAATGTTTGTAATGGGAGTGAATCACGAAACTGCTAAAGCATCTGACTTAGTTGTTTCTAACGCATCTTGTACTACTAACTGTTTAGCTCCAATGGCAAAAGTAATCCATGATAACTTCGAAATTGTTGAAGGTTTAATGACTACTGTTCACGCTACTACTTCAACTCAAATGACAAACGATGGTCCATCTAGAAAAGATTTTAGAGGTGGTCGTTCTGCATTAGTAAATATGATTCCATCTTCTACAGGTGCTGCTAAAGCAGTAGGAGTTGTTATTCCTTCATTAAACGGAAAATTAACTGGTATGTCAATGCGTGTTCCAACTGTTGACGTTTCTGCAGTGGATTTAACAGTAAAATTAGCTAAAGAAACTTCGTATGCTGAGATTATGGCGGTATTGAAAAAAGCATCTGAAACTACAATGAAAGGAATCTTAGGATTTACTGAGGACGATGTAGTATCTAATGACTTCGTATCTGATTCTAGAACTTCTATTATTGATGCTAAAGCTGGAATCGGATTGAATTCTACTTTCTTCAAAATTATTTCTTGGTACGATAACGAATACGGTTATTCAAGTAAATTAATTGATTTATCTGTACATATTTCAGGTTTGAAATAATACGATTTTTTTCAATAAAATCCCGTTATTGTTATTGTAACGGGATTTTATTTTTTACTATTTTTCTTATTTCCAAAACGTTATTAAAAGTTTAATTTTATAGCTTTGGAAATTGAAATCCAAAACCAAAACAAACCCAAAAAACCAAAAGATGAAATTAATAGTTGATAGTGGTTCTACCAAAGCCGATTGGATTGCCATAGACGATAGTGGTAAAATTTTGTTCACAACACAAACCTTAGGTCTTAATCCAGAGATATTGGATGAAGCTGAAGTAATAGAACGTTTGAACGATCGTTTTGATATTTTGCAAAACAAAAATGAGGCGACTCATTTGTTCTTTTATGGTGCTGGTTGTGGAACTGAAAGAATGAAATTATTTCTTTCTCAAGTTTTTCAAGCCTATTTTCCTAATGCAATTGTTGTAGTTGAAGAAGATACCTATGCTGCGGTTTTTGCGACAACTCCAAAAGGAGAAAAAGCGATTGTTAGTATTTTGGGTACGGGTTCTAATTGTAGCTATTTTGACGGAAAAGAATTACATCAAAAAGTTCAATCATTAGGTTACATTATCATGGATGATTGTAGTGGTAATGTTTTCGGAAAAGAATTAATCAGAAAGTATTATTTCAATAAAATGCCTCAACATTTGGCAGTTGAATTTGAAAAAGAATACGATATGACTCCTGATTTTATAAAGAGCAAATTGTACAAAGAAGCTAATCCAAATGCGTATTTAGCGACTTTTGCCAAATTCTTAATCCAACACAAAGAAGATCCTTTCTGTAAAAAAATTATCTACAAAGGGATGAAATCTTTTGTTAAAAATTACATCAGACAATACGATAATTACCAAGAAGTTCCAGTTCATTTTGTAGGTTCGATTGCTTTTTACCTAAAAGAAGAATTAGAGGTAACTTTTGAAAAATACCAAATTAAATTAGGCAACGTGTTAAGACGACCAATCGACGGATTGATTGCATATCACGTAGCTAATAAATAAGTTTAATTGTAGTTAATTTTAGTTTGCAACCGCAATCATAGAGATTTCTACATTTACATTTTTTGGCAAACAAGCCACTTGAACCGTTTCACGAGCTGGAGCGGTTTTTTCGTTAAAATAAATACCGTAAATGCTGTTGATTGCAGCAAAGTCATTCATGTTTGAAATGAATATGGTTGACTTAACGACATTTTCAAAGGTCATCCCAGCAGATTCTAAAACGGCTTTCATGTTTTCCATTACTTGCTTAGTTTCTATTTCTATAGAATCTAAAACTAGATCTCCAGTTGCTGGGTTAATTGCAATTTGACCTGAAGTATATAATGTATTTCCTGAAAGTACGGCTTGATTATATGGGCCAATAGGAGCAGGTGCTTTGTCTGTAAAGAGTATTTTTTTCATAATTATTAATTTATCGAATGATTGTACTTCGTTTATCCCATTTGATGTCGCTTAACACCCCAGATTTAATTCCGATGAAGAATCCCCAATTCGCATAGGTTCCAAAAGGTGACCAATTGAAATCCATTCTCCAACTCAATAAATCTCTTTCAAATCGAATTTGGGTAAAAGTAACTCCTTTTTGAACAAAATCATATCCGGTTGAAATTCCAGTTTTCCATTTTGGAGTTAAATCAGCATTAATAGAAATCATAATGGAGTTGCCAATTATTTTCTTTTCACGGTTGTTGTTACCATATGTTAACGAATAGGCAAATGTCATATCCCAGGGTAGTTTGGAATGAAAAAATTCAGATATGGTATCTTCTCCTTTTTCTTCTTTATCGTCAAACAAACTTCTTTGTTCATTACCTAAATTAGGTTTGCCAAATAAATCATCTTCACGACCACCATTTCGTTTGGTCTGATCCGAATCACTTTTTTTAGCTTTATCTGAACTGGAAAGAGAATAATTTAAAGTCATATTGGCACTTGTCATACGAAATAAACTTCCCCCATTATCAATATTAAACACATTGATTCTTTGCCCAGAATTGTCAATAGCATAAGGATCTAAGGTAGCTCCAAAATTGACATTCATTTTATCGTTAAAAAATTGTGTACCACCACTAACTCGAACAGGTGACCAAGCTAAAGTATTTACTCCGTCAGCATTTAAATCATAACTAGTAGATAGATTTAAATTGTTTAGTAACATCACTTTTTTAGCTTCCGTTTTGGTGCTATCCTTATCGGTTACTTTAGCTTCAATGGTATTGCTTAAATCAAATCCTAAACTATTGGAATTAGAACTACTTGGTGAACCAAAAATCCCGCCTTCAAATCGGGAGTATTCTTTTAACATTGTTCCACTTCCATCGGCTGCATAAGTATCGTAATATTTTTCAAAACTAGGGGTATACCCATAAGAAATAGAAGGACGCATTACGTGTCGAATAGCTTGAATTTTTTTATTAGCGCCTCGATTAAATGTACCGTATATTGTTGTACCAAGACTTGATGAAAATGAATAGGTTCTAAAAGCATCAAAACCTTTTACTTCGGTATCAATTACTTTTCCTTGAGTGGCATCATAATTTTTATTGATGGTTTTAGTATACCAAACTTCTTTGTAATTTAAAGAAGAAGAAGCACTGAAGTATTTAAATAATTTAAAATTTGTACTTAGGGGTATGCTGTGTTGGAATCCTACTTTGGCATTTTCAAACATTTGAGGTTTGAAAAACAATGAATCCGTTGTAGTAATACTGTTTTTCGCACTTAAATCGTATTGTAAATTGATGTTTTTGAAAAACCCTTTTTTCATTCCATCTTTCTTTACAAATGGATAAATTCGGTCAATACTATACTGAAGTGTTGGCAACGTCATATCAATTTGTTCTGTTTGTGTGTTTTGAGAATGCGTCGCAGTTACCGATAATCTAGATTGTGGACCTGATCCTACAAAATTTCTGGTGTACGATACAGAGGAACTCATCGTATTATTCAAATTAGAACCAATATTGATTTGATTAATAGACTGTTTGAAATATTTACTACTACCTAAATTGACCGATGCCGAAAAACTTGCATTTGGATTGGCTTTGCTATCTCGTGAGTGAGACCATTGGATGTTGTAAATTTTTTGTTTGGAGTAATCGGGGTAACCTCGTTCACTTGAAATTAAATTTTCAAAACGAACATTTACATTGCCACGGTAATTATACCGTTTGGCATAATTGGATTCAAAACGCATCCCATAGCTTCCATTGGTATAGTAGTCTCCTAATACAGTTAAATCATAATTGTCGCTTAAAGCAAAGTAATATCCTCCGTTTTGAAGTGAAAAACCTCTTGTATTGGAATCGTTATAACTGGGTAATAAAATTCCTGAAATACTAGTTTCTTTTGACATTGGAAAAAAAGCAAAAGGTAAGGCAATCGGAGTAGGTACATTGGCAATTACCATATTTGTAACTCCAGTAACTACTTTTTTACCAGGAACAAATTTTACTTTATTGGTTTGAAAATAATATTCAGGATTATCGACATCTTTTGATGTAGTAAATCGGGCACCTCTTAAAAAATAAACCGAATCATTTTCTTTCTTGGTTAATGCCGCTTTTATTTTGAATTCACCTTGGTCTGAACGAGAATTCCAAATAATGGCTTTTTTTGTTTTGAAATTAAACCGAATCGAATCAGGTTCAACCACATTAGCGCCTTGTTTGAAGTTAGGAAATTGCGTGTAGTTTCCTGCGGAATCTTTAATTCTTCCAGCATAAACCTCATCTTTTTCATAATCCAAAAGAATGATACCAGATTTCAATTCAACATCTTGATAATATAATTCTGCATTATCATATAGAATAATGTGTTTTTTCTTTTGATCAATCTTCGTATAATCCTTGGCTTTGTATTTAACTTTTCCGTCTAAAAAGGCTTGTTTCTTGGTAGTGCTGTCTTTTTTTACCAAACTAGATGTACTATCAGTTGCTGATTCAAGAGACTTTTCAGGATTCGTTTTGGGATTTTTTATAGAACTCGCGGGGCTTATTGCAGTCGTTTTTTTGTTGATATCTTGGGCATATACTTCACCTAATCCAATTGTTAGGAAAAAGCCTAGAAAAACGATATGAAATAAGTTTGTACGCAAAGGTTTAAATGCTATTTTTGTAAAAATATGGTTTGTTTTTTGATGTGCCAAACTTACATATTATTTTCGGCAAAAATAGTCAAATAAATATTTTAAAACCATCTAGATTTAATTAAAATTAACATTCAGATATATGTCTTTTAATACAAAAATAATAGGTGTTTATTCCTTTTTCTTATTGGTGATTTCGATGCCGATAGTAGCTCAAAATCCTAAATTTAAAGTTACATTAGATGCCGGTCATGGTGCACATGACTACGGCGCTGTTTATAGTGGCCGAATTGAAAAAAATATTGCTTTGGCAGTTGTATTGAAAGTGGGTAAAATTTTGGAGCGTACCAATAAGATTGATATTGTTTATACACGAGATACCGATGTTTTTATCGATTTAATTGAACGCGCTAATATTGCCAATCGTGCCAAGTCTGATATTTTTGTTTCTATCCATTGCAACGCTAATAAAAATACCGCTGCCGATGGAACTGAGACCTATGTAATGGGTTTGAACAAATTAGCGTCTAATTTGGAAGTGGCCAAAAAGGAAAACTCTGTAATTACAAAAGAGAAAGATTACAAGCAAAAGTATGATGGATTTGATCCCAATTCGCCAGAATCAATTATGGGATTAACCTTAATGCAAGAAGAATTTTTAGATAACAGTATTTTTTTAGCAAGTAAAGTTGAAGAACAATTTGGTAAATTAGGAAAAAAATTGCGTCAAGGTGGTGTAAAACAAGCACCTTTTATGGTGTTGCATAAAGCCTATATGCCTCGTGTTTTAATAGAAATGGGATTTGTATCCAATCCAGTAGAAGGAGATTTGTTGAATTCAGAAGAAGGGCAATATGAATTGGCAGAGGCAATTGCCAACGCCATTATTAGTTATAGAAATGAGTTTTTTGGAGATGGAATTTTACCAATTAAAGAATTGAAACCATCCAAAAGAATTGCTCCTAAGCCAATTAAAGACACTTTGATTCAAGAGAAACCAAAAGTTGCAATTGACACCAAAGACATAAAAAAAACAGAACCAGTTAAAGAAAAGCAAACGGCTTTAATTTATAAAGTTCAAATTGGTGTAAGTCCCAAAGAAGTAGCGTTGGAAGCGAAGAATTTTAAAGGTTTGGAGCCTATAAGTAAAGTTGATTTAAAAAAGTCTTTTATTTATATGTTTGGTGAAACATCCGATTATGAAACAGCTAAGAACTTGTTAAAAGAGGCTAAATCGAAAGGGTATAACTCAGCGTTTTTAGTAGCTTTTAATAATGGTACTAAAATTAGTATTCAAGAAGCATTGAAATTATAGGCAAGTCAATTATTTAGTGTTAATTTTGTAAAAAAATAAAATTTTGAAACTATCAAGAGAAATCAAAACAGCGGTTTTAGTCATTGCCTCTGTAGTATTGTTTATTTGGGGCTACAGTTTTTTAAAAGGAAAAGCGCTGTTTGCTAATTACAAAACCTTTTATGTAACCTATACCAATGTGGAAGGGCTTGTTAAATCGGCTCCAGTGACATTAAATGGTTTGGCTATTGGAAAAGTAAACGATATTAAAATCAACGAGACGGATGGTTCGATAGTTGTTGAATTGCAAATTACTTCTGACTTTCCTATTTCAAGTACTAGTGCGGCGGTTTTGTATGAGCCAGGCTTTATAGGTGGAAAACAAATTGCAATTGAACCCGATTTTAAAAATAAAACATTGGCAGAGGATGGCCAGGAATTGCCGGGCGAATTGAAATTAAGTTTAACGGCATCTATCCAAGAAAAATTAGTTCCATTACAAGCAAAATTTGAAACGGTATTAGTTGAAGTAGAAAAATTATTGCAAGGTGTTAATAGTGTTTTGGACAAAAAATCCCAAGATAATCTTAAGATTACTTTAGCTGAGTTAAGTAAAACTATGGTAGAAATCCATGCTGCTTCAGCCAATGTGAATTCCATTTTGACAGACAATAAATCTGATTTAAAAGGTGTTGTAACCAATTTCAAGAAAGTATCAACTGATTTTGCTAAAATTTCGGATTCGCTTAATAAAGCTGATTTAGGAAAAACAGTCAAAAACTTCAATACTTCATTGGCTAAAGTAGATGCCATTTTGTTGGATTTAGAAGCCGGTAAAGGTTCAGCTGGTAAGTTGCTAAAAGATGATGCTTTGTATTCTAATTTGAAATCAACAACCAAAGAAATGGAATTGTTGTTACAAGATGTGCGATTGTTTCCTACTCGTTATATCAATGTTTCTGTTTTTGGAAAGAAAAATAAACCTTATGTAAGTCCTGTTCAAGATTCCGTTTTTGTAGGGCCTGTAAAAGGAGTAAAGTCTAAAGAAAAAAAATAGTATTTATGGACTATTTAGATAATATAGTATTTGCAATTATATTGGGTTTAGGATTTGGTTATTTTTATTTAAACATAAAAAAACTGGTTCGAAATATCAATTTAGGTATTGCTGTTGATCGAAATGATAATCCAAAAGCAAGATGGTCTAATATGACTATGATTGCTTTAGGACAATCCAAAATGGTGAAGCGTCCAGTAGCAGGATTTTTTCATATTATAGTGTATGTAGGTTTTGTGATCATTAATATTGAATTGCTTGAAATCATCATAGATGGGTTATTTGGAACACATAGAATTTTTGCTTTTTTGGGTAGTATTTACGATCTGTTAATTGCTTCATTTGAAATTTTAGCGGTATTGGTTTTAGTGGCGGTGTTCGTGTTTTGGACAAGAAGAAATATAATTCAATTAAAGCGTTTTTCTAGTTCTGATTTGAATGGAACTCCAAAAAAAGATGCCAATTATATTTTGTATTTTGAAGTGGTTTTAATGACCTTATTTCTATTAATGAATGCCTCTGATTTGCATTTGCAAAATGTCCCAGGCGGTTTTTCTCATTTTATTAAAGCAGGTTCATTTCCAATAAGTCAGTTTATAGAACCTCTTTTTAATGGTTTGTCTAATGAACTGGTGATGCTATTATCGGAATTGTTTTGGTGGTTACATATCATAGGAATTTTGATATTCATGAACTACTTATATTATTCAAAACACTTGCATATTTTGTTAGCATTTCCAAACACCTATTTTGCTAATTTAAATCCGGAAGGGCAATTTGATAATTTAGCCTCAGTAACCAACGAAGTCAAATTAATGATGGATCCCAACGCCGATCCTTTTGCAGCAGCTCCCGAAACTGCAGCGGCTCCAGCTAAATTTGGCGCAAGTGATGTACAAGATTTGAATTGGGTTCAACTGTTGAATGCCTATACTTGTACCGAATGTGGACGTTGTACTTCTTCCTGTCCGGCTAACCAAACGGGTAAAAAATTATCTCCACGAAAAATCATGATGGATACCCGAGATCGTTTGGAGGAAGTGGGTAAAAACATTGACGCCAATAAGGGTATTTTTATTCCAGATAACAAGTCTTTGTTAAACGATTATATCACTCCAGAGGAACTTTGGGCCTGTACTTCTTGTAATGCTTGCGTAGAAGAATGTCCTGTAAGTATTAGTCCGTTGTCAATTATTATGGATATGCGTCGCTACCTTGTAATGGAGCAAAGTTCTGCTCCAATGGCTTTAAATTCTATGATGACTAATATTGAAAATAATGGTGCGCCATGGCAATACAGTCAACAAGATCGATTGAATTGGAAAAACGAATAAATAGTAATTTCTATTATTAATAGAATAACTTAATTATAAAATTGATACCATGTCCGAAAATTTAGTAGTACCTACAATGGCCGAAATGCTTGCTCAAGGAAAACAACCTGAAGTATTGTTTTGGGTAGGTTGTGCAGGTAGTTTTGACGATAGAGCAAAAAAAATAACCAAAGCATTTGTGCGTATTTTGAATCGTGCCAATGTATCATTTGCTGTTTTAGGAGCTGAAGAAAGTTGTACTGGTGACCCAGCTAAAAGAGCAGGGAATGAGTTTTTGTTTCAAATGCAAGCCATGATGAATATCGAAGTGCTTAATGCTTATGAAGCCAAGAAAATAGTTACAGCTTGTCCACATTGTTTTAATACCTTAAAAAATGAATATCCAGAATTAGGAGGAAAATATGAAGTAGTTCACCACACCGAATTTTTAAAGTCCTTATTGGATGAAGGACGTTTAACTATTGAAGGAGGACAATTTAAAGGCAAAAAAATCACCTTTCACGATCCGTGTTATTTGGGTCGTGCCAATAAAATTTACGAAGCGCCTCGAGATTTAATTCAGAAGCTAGATGTGGAATTAGTTGAAATGAAACGTTCCAAATCGAACGGTTTGTGTTGTGGAGCGGGTGGAGCCCAAATGTTTAAAGATGCAGAAGCTGGTTCCAAAGAAATCAATATTGAACGAACTGAAGATGCACTAGAAACACAACCAGATATTATTGCAGCAGGTTGCCCATTTTGTAATACCATGTTAACAGATGGAATTAAAAATAAAGAAAAAGAAAGCGAAGTGAAGGTACTGGATATTGCAGAACTGATTGCTAATGCACAAGATTTATAAATAAAATATAATAATTAATTCAATACAATTGTATTATGTACGTTCCATTTGAAAGTTTACCCGAAGAGTCTAGAATTTGGATTTACCAATCCAATAGAAAATTTTCGGATGATGAAATGACCGAAATCGAAACTGCTTTACAGGCATTTCTTCAAAACTGGGCGGCGCATGGTACAAGTTTGGAATCCTCTTACCAATTGAAATACAATCGTTTTATTATTTTGGCTGTCAATCAAGAGGTTCAAAATGCAACCGGTTGTTCGATTGACGCTTCGGTTGAGTTTATTCAAAGTTTAGAAAAGAAATACAGCGTTGATTTGTTAGATAAAATGAATGTGACCTTCAAATTAGGCGAGCATATTGCCCACAAACCTTTGATTGATTTTAAAAAAATGGTAAAAGATAAAGCAGTTACTGAAAACACAATCGTTTTTAATAATTTGATTAATACGATCGAAGAATTTAATGACTCCTGGGAAGTTCCAGCTTTAGATAGTTGGCACAGTCGTTTTTTTTAATACTCAATTGATGAAAACGTTCTTTACTAAAATTGTACTTTCTTTTTTATTACTATTTATGGTTTCCAATTGTGGAACTATTCAAAGTACGTTTATTTCGCCTACACCAATTCTACTAAATAAACCTGAAATTTCTGATTTTGAAGAGGTATATATTCCTCAAGAAAAATCAGCAAGGAAAAACTTTTTCAAAGATTCAGAAGCCGAAACTCATTGGGCTGATAGTATCTATAACCAAATGACGTTACAAGAAAAAGTGGGTCAACTGTTTATGGTTGCTGCGTATTCCAACAAAGATAGTAACCACATAAATGCTATTGAAAAATTAATTAAAGACCAGAAAATTGGTGGTGTCATTTTTTTTCAAGGCGGTCCTTTGCGTCAAGCGAATTTGACCAATCGCTACCAAGCGAAATCTAAAATTCCTTTGTTCGTTGGCATTGATGCCGAATGGGGTTTGAGCATGCGCTTGGATTCTACCTATCGTTATCCTTGGAACATGACCTTGGGAGCTATCAAAGACCTAAACCTTATTGAAAATGTTGGAGAGTTAATGGGTAAAGAAAGTCGTAGAATGGGCGTTCATTTTAATTTCGCCCCCGTTTTAGACATCAATACCAATCCTAAAAATCCAATCATTGGCAACCGATCTTTTGGTGAGAATAAATTTAATGTAACCGAAAAAGCAATTGCATTAATGAAGGGGGTTCAAAAGCAAGGTGTCTTTTCAACTGGAAAACATTTTCCAGGTCATGGGGATACGTCTATTGATTCTCATTTAGGTTTACCTACACTTTCTTTTTCTAAAGAACATTTAGATAAAGTAGAACTGTATCCTTATAATAAAATTATAGATGAAGGATTAGTTTCTGTTATGGTAGCGCATTTGGATGTTCCTAGTTTAGAATTTCGCCAAAATTATCCAACTTCAACTTCGTATAATGTAGTTACTAATTTGTTGCAAAAAGAGTTAAAATTTGACGGATTAATTTTTACAGATGCTCTGAATATGAAAGGGGTCAGCAAGTTTAAAAAATCAGGTGACGTTGAATTAGATGCCTTTCTTGCAGGTAATGATATTTTGCTTTTTTCTGAAAACGTTCCAATTGGCATTGAAACTATTATAAAAGCCTATGAAGATAAAATCGTCTCTGAAGAACGTTTGGAACAATCGGTAAAAAAGATATTAAAATACAAATACAAAGCTGGTTTGAACACATTTAAACCAATAGCAATTTCAAATCTAATCAAGGATATTAATCCGCTTGCCAATGAGGCTTTGCAATACCGATTGTATGAAAATGCCATAACGGTTTTGAAAAATGATCGTACTATTTTACCAATTAAAGATCTGAATACTCAAAAGATCGCCTATGTTAAATTGGGGGATGATTACAATACTAAATTTGTTTCAACACTAAAAAAATACACAGAAGTTACTGAAGTTAGTGCCGCTACAATTGATAGTTTGAACCTAAAATTAAAAGAGTTTTCTACTGTAATTATCGGCTATCATAAAGCAGATAAACCATGGAAAAATAACGATTTCACCCCAACTGAACTAGTTTGGTTACAAGAACTAGCAAAAAACAACATTGTTATTTTGGATGTTTTTGCAAAACCATATTCATTATTGCCAATAACCAATTTTGACGATATTGAAGGACTAATTGTTTCCTATCAAAATAATGATGTGGCGCAAGAAGTTAGTGCTGAACTGGTATTTGGTGCAATTGAAGCCAAAGGGAAATTGCCTGTTTCTATAAATGATTCGTTTCAAGTTAATGAGGGAATTTCTACTATTAAAATGAATCGATTAGGTTTTACAACTCCCGAGAATGTGGCGATGAGTTCTGAAAAATTAGCTCAAATTGAAACCATTGCACAAAAAGCAATCCGCGAAAAAATGGCTCCTGGAATACAAGTTTTGGTTGCAAGAAAAGGGAAAGTTATTTATCAAAAGGCTTTCGGTAATTACACCTATGATTCCGATACAAAAGTAACGAACGAAACCATTTTTGATATCGCATCTGTAAGTAAGATTGTGGGTACACTTCCTAATGTAATGCAACAATACGATCAACAAAAGATTAATCTGAACACAACTTTAGCAGAAATGGTTCCTCTATTTGCTAATTCGGATAAAAAAAACATTCATTTCAAAGAGTTACTTACTCATTCTGCGGGTTTAGTTTCTTGGATTCCGTTTTACAAAGCAACATTGGATACCAAGGAAAAACCTTTGGCAAAATACTATAGAAAAAATGCCGATTCCCAATTCTCAAAACAAGTAGCCGATAGTTTGTTCATTCGAAATGATTATCATGATACCATTATGAAAATGATTGTAGATAGTAAGTTGTCTTTAAAAAAAGAATACAAATACAGTGATTTTACCTTTATCATTTTGGGTAATTATCTAGAAAAAGCTACTGGTGTTTCTCTAGATGTTTTGGCAACAGAACAATTCTTCAAACCTATTGGTGCTAATAACACTCTTTATAATCCATTGCAAAAAATGGATAAAAATCGAATAGCGCCTACCGAAGTGGATTCGTATTTTCGTTATCAAACCATTCAAGGTTATGTGCACGACATGGCAGCCGCACTAGAAGGAGGAGTTGCTGGTCACGCCGGTGTTTTTTCAAATGCTATGGATGTTGCCAAAATAATGCAGCTGTATTTGCAAAAAGGGAATTATGGTAACCAACAATTTTTTTCTGAGAAAACCTTTGATGATTTTAACAGTTGTTATTTTTGTTCAGAAGGAAATCGAAGAGGTTTAGGTTTTGATAAACCTCAATTGACTGGAGATAGTCCCACTTGTGGTTGTGTTTCTTCATCAAGTTTTGGCCATACCGGTTTCACAGGAACAATGGCTTGGGCCGATCCAGTTACTGAAATTGTGTATGTATTTCTGTCCAATAGAACCTATCCAACGAATCCGATTAATACTTTATCTAAAGAACACATTCGCGAAGACATTCAAAGAATTATTAATGAAGCCATTATAAAATAGTTGAAATGAATAAATTAAGTTGTACTATTTTTTTCTTGATGAGTTTTTTTGTTGCTAGCGCTCAAAACATTGACATTGACATTTTAACTAAAATCAATGTCAATAGAAATTCAGCTTTTGATCCTACCTTTAAATTAATTACAAATACAGCCGTGCCGCTTAGTATTGCCACTCCCGTGGTGATGTATTCCATTGGTTTAATTCAAAAAGATTCAGTAATAAAACAAAAAGCACTATTTATAGGCGAGACTTTTTTGGCTTCTGCTTTTGTTACAATTGCATCAAAATCAATTATTAAAAGAGATAGACCGTATGTAACTCATCCATCAATTCAACCTTTATCGGTAGAAGGCAGTTATTCCATGCCTTCAGCACATACTTCTTCTGCATTTGCAACGGCGACTTCATTAAGTTTGGCTTTTCCTAAATGGTATGTAGTGGTACCTTCCTTTGTTTGGGCAAGTTCGGTTGGTTTTTCTCGTATGCATTTGGGGGTTCATTATCCTTCTGATGTTCTTGTTGGAGCTTTGGTTGGAAGCGGTTCTGCTTTTCTCACCCAAAAAGCCAACCAATGGCTAAATAAAAAGCGAGAGAAGAATAATAATTAATTTCTTTCTGCATTAAGTAGAAACCGCCTTTATTTCTGTAAATTCGTATTCTTAAATTATACAAATGAGAATTGCAATCGTATGTTATCCCACATTTGGTGGAAGTGGAGTTGTGGCTACCGAATTAGGTCTTGAATTAGCTCGACGTGGTCACGAAATTCATTTCATAACCTATAGTCAACCCGTACGTTTGGCACTCTTAAATCCGAACGTTCATTATCACGAGGTCAACGTTCCAGAATATCCATTATTCCATTACCAACCTTATGAATTGGCCTTGTCTAGCAAATTAGTAGACATGGTAAAATTGTATAAAATTGAAGTTTTACACGTTCATTATGCTATCCCTCATGCTTATGCGGGCTATATGGCTAAGCAAATGCTAAAGGACGAAGGAATTGATATCCCTATGGTAACGACACTTCACGGAACCGATATTACTTTGGTAGGGAATCACCCATTTTACAAACCAGCAGTTACTTTTAGCATTAATAAGTCTGATTTTGTAACTTCTGTTTCGCAAAGTTTGAAAGACGATACACTGAAATTATTCAATATTAAAAACGAAATTCAAGTCATTCCGAATTTTATTGAATTGGATAAAATCAAGAAAGATGATAAATCTCCTTGTCAACGTTCGGTTATGGCCAATGACGAGGAACGAATTATTACGCACATTAGTAATTTTAGAAAAGTCAAAAGAATACCCGATATAATTGCAATTTTTAACAAGATTCAAAAGGAAATTCCAGCCAAATTAATGATGGTGGGTGAGGGTCCAGAAAAAGAAAAAGCAGAGCATTTATGTCGCGAATTAGGAATCCAGGATAAAGTAATTTTCTTTGGCAACAGTAATGAGATTGACACCATTTTATGCCAAACGGATTTATTCTTATTACCCTCAAAAACTGAAAGTTTCGGATTGGTAGCGCTGGAAGCCATGGCGTGTGGCGTACCAGTAATATCCAGTAATGCAGGCGGATTGCCTGAAGTTAATAAAGACGGTTTTTCAGGTTATTTAAGCGAAGTAGGTGATGTTGACGGCATGGCCAAAAATGCGATGAAAATTTTAAAAGACGATGCTGTATTATCTGAGTTTAAGAAAAATGCTCTAATTACTGCCCAGCAATTTGATATTAAAAAAATTCTACCACTGTACGAAGATTTATACCAAAGAGCCATTGCTAAATATTCATAATATTAAAAAAGCCACTTTTAAGTGGCTTTTTTAATAGCTAGTAGTATTCCATCTAGTTTTATGATTCTCAAAACGAAATTCAATGGGGTAGTGTAAATCTTTAAACCTTAAATTTTTAAACTTTAAACTAAAATGGTACTTTTGTTCAAAACTAATTACAATGGCAGGAAATAGCTACGGCACACTATTTAGAATTACTACTTTTGGAGAGTCACATGGAGAAGCTTTAGGCGGAATTATTGATGGATGCCCTCCAGGTGTTACCATAGATTTAGAAGCAGTTCAATTAGAGATGTCTCGAAGAAAACCAGGACAATCCGCTATTGTAACCCAACGTAAAGAACCAGACGATGTGCAATTTCTTTCAGGTATTTTTGAAGGAAAAACAACGGGTACACCAATTGGTTTTATCATTCCCAATACCAATCAAAAGTCAGACGATTATTCTCATATAAAAGACAATTACAGACCTAGTCATGCCGATTATGTGTACGACCAAAAATATGGTTTTAGAGATTATCGTGGCGGCGGAAGAAGTTCTGCTCGTGAAACGGCAAGTAGAGTAGTAGCAGGAGCCATTGCAAAGCAAATGTTACCCAAAATAAAAATCAATGCTTTTGTATCCTCAGTGGGTCATATTCATTTAGATAAGAAATACCAAGAATTAGATTTCTCCAAAATTGAAAGCAATCCCGTTCGTTGTCCTGATGCCGATTCAGCAGCTAAAATGGAAGAATACATTCGTGAAATTCGCAAGCAAGGTGATACAGTTGGTGGTGTTGTAACTTGTGTGATTCAAAATGTACCTGTTGGATTAGGAGAACCTGTTTTTGATAAACTCCATGCTGAACTTGGTAAAGCCATGCTTTCGATTAATGCCGTTAAAGGATTTGAATTTGGAAGTGGTTTTTGTGGTGCCGAAATGAAAGGGAGCGATCACAATGATTTGTATCTCGAAGATGGAACGACTAAAACGAATCTTTCTGGAGGAATTCAAGGCGGAATCAGCAACGGTATGGATATTTATTTTCGAGTAGCCTTCAAACCAGTTGCCACTATTATGCAAAAACAAGAATCTTTAGATAATAAAGGAAATATTACTGAAATGACTGGAAAAGGGCGTCACGATCCTTGTGTGGTTCCTCGTGCAGTTCCTATTGTAGAAGCAATGGCTGCCATTGTTTTGGCCGATTTTCATTTGTTAAACAAAACCTATTCAAAATAATAGGAGCTATTTCCTGCTGTACGCTATATCTTTACCAGCGAACTCCGCTGTTAAAGGATGCCGCTTCCATCAGGGCTAACCAAAACCAAAACCAAAATGAAAGAAACTACTAATAAGCCGTCCTTTTTATCAGGACTTACGGGACAAATTTTAATTGCAATGATAGTGGGGGCCGTTTTAGGAATTGCTATCCATACCAATTGTACGGATGAAATTGCCCAGTCTTTCAGTAGCAAAATAAAAATGCTGGCAACCGTTTTTATTCGTTTGGTGCAAATGATAATTTCTCCTTTGGTATTCACTACACTTGTGGTAGGGATTGCTAAATTAGGAGATATCAAAGCTGTTGGTCGTATTGGAGGAAAAGCTTTAGGTTGGTTTTTTACAGCCTCTTTTATTTCCTTATTGTTAGGTATGTTTTTTGTAAATATTTTGCAACCAGGAGTTGGATTGAATCTTTCTAATGTTGATTTGACAGCCGCTTCAGAAGTAACTGCAAAAACTACCACTTTATCTTTTGAAAACTTCATTGAACATATCGTTCCCAAAAGTATTTTTGAGGCGATGGCTACTAATGAAATTTTGCAAATTGTAATTTTCTCTATCTTTTTTGGGTTAGCTGCTGCAGCTATTGGGGAGTCAGTTAAGCCAGTTGTTAGTGCACTTGATAAAACTTCGCATATAGTTTTAAAAATGGTAAACTATGTTATGAAGTTTGCGCCTATTGGCGTATTTGGTGCCATTGCGGGTGTTTTTGCCGTTCGCGACTTTCAAGAATTAGCGATTACTTATTTCAAATATTTTGGATCATTTTTAATCGGAATTTCATCATTATGGGCTGTTCTTATTCTAGTGGGCTATATCTTCTTAAAATCAAGAATGTCAACCCTTTTAAAAAGAATTTCAAGCCCGTTAATAGTTGCCTTTGGAACTACAAGTAGCGAGGCAGTATTTCCAAAACTAACAGAAGAATTAGAACGTTTTGGAGTAAAGGACAAAATTGTTTCCTTCATGTTGCCTTTGGGATATTCATTTAATCTAGACGGAAGTATGATGTACATGACTTTTGCTAGTATTTTTATCGCTCAAGCCTATGGAATTGATTTAGATTTAGGAACACAATTCACCATGTTGCTTGTTTTGATGTTAACTAGTAAAGGAATTGCAGGTGTTCCAAGAGCGAGTTTAGTGGTTGTAGCTGCAACTTGTGGCATGTTTGATATCCCAGTTGAAGGGATTGCATTAATATTGCCAATAGATCACTTTTGTGATATGTTCAGAACGGCAACCAATGTATTAGGAAATGCATTAGCTACATCTGTAGTTGGGCAATGGGAAGACAAAATTGAAGCAGGAAATTAATCTGTTTTCAATTCATTTTACATAAAAAAACGTTGGTATTAATACCAACGTTTTTTGTTTTGTTTGGAAGCGTTTGATTTTCTTGATTTGTGAGCACCACCACTTCGATTGGAGTTGTTTGATTTATCTGCAATGGTAGCAGGGCTTCCTGAATGCCATGGATAAGGATGATCGGATATGGTTTTTACATCTACTTTAATTAATTTTTGAATATCTTTCCAGTACGGTTCTTCGTCTTTACTACAAAATGAAATCGCAATTCCTCCATTTCCTGCACGCCCGGTTCGACCAATTCGGTGTACATAGGTTTCAGGAATATTGGGTAAGTCAAAGTTGATTACAAAAGGCAATTGGTCAATATCGATTCCACGTGCAGCAATATCGGTTGCAACAAGCACTCCCACTTCTTTGTTTTTGAATGCTTCCAGAACACGTTGTCTGGCATTTTGTGATTTGTCACCGTGTATCGCTTCAGCAGCGATGTTGTTTTTTCGCAAAGCTTTCACGACATTATCTGCTCCGTGTTTAGTTCGCGAAAATACCAATACATCAGATAAATTTTCGTTTTTAATTAAATGATAGAGTAGGTTTCGTTTTTCTGTTTTTTCAACAAAATAGATACGTTGCTCCACTTTTTCTGCCGTTGACGAAACAGGTGAAACTTCCACTTTTGCTGGATCTATTAAAAACATCTCCGCTAGTTCACGAATCGCTATTGGCATTGTTGCTGAGAATAATAAGGTTTGTCTGTTACTTGGCGTAAGCTTCACAATTTTCTTGACATCATTGATAAAGCCCATATCTAACATTTGATCGGCTTCGTCCAATACTAAGGTGTGTAAATGATCAAAATTGATAAAACCCTGTTTGTGCAAATCCAATAATCTACCAGGAGTTGCAATCACCACATCGACCCCTTTTTTCAAGGTATCTACTTGTGGAATTTGAGAGACACCCCCAAAAAGAGTGATTTGAGTTAGATTGGTATATTTGGCATAAGTGTCAAAATTCTGACCTATTTGAACAGCTAATTCACGTGTTGGAGTTACAATTAAAGCTCTAATTTCCTTAGCTTTTTTTGATGAACCAACGATTCGGTGTAATTGATGAATAATTGGAATAGCAAATGCCGCTGTTTTTCCTGTACCTGTTTGAGCACATCCAATTACATCTCTACCCGATAAAACTAAAGGTATAGCTTGTTCTTGAATAGGAGTAGGGTGGGTATAGCCTTCTTCATAGACGGCTTTTTGAATACTTTTTGAAAGTGATAAATCTTCGAATAACATATTTTTGGTATTAAATACGCTGTAATAAGTACAGCTATACTTTGCAAAGATAGTGTTATTATTTTTGATCCATTAAATTGGCAACTCTTCTGGCTGAGGAATTATTTTTTCATTATTGGACTTAATGAAGTCAGTAATTAAGTGCCCAATGATTTTACCTATTAAATGATCATTTTTTTCTTCACCTAATTCGGGAGCGCCTTCACATAGATGCAGATAAGTTGCATTTTTAAATTGGCCAAAATAGGAAACAAAATGGCGTAATTCTTCAATTGAAAATCCAGTAAGTGTCATGGTACTGCTTGCAATATTAGGAATAGCACCCAAATCTATTTCCAATCCAAATGGTTCTTGAGTTATGAATTCTGAGGCTTGAAGCATTTCTTCTTCAAAATCTTTTTCTTTTCGAATGCGAATGCTATCATAGGTGACATATTGTAAACGATCTTCTAATTTTTTAAACGAGTCCAACACACTTTTGGTAACGTGGTTTTCATGCAAACCAAATACAAAATATTTTTTCAGAAATCCCTCTTCAAAGGCATATGAAAATGCATTTCCATTGTGACGGCCTTCTAAAATTCTAAAATCAGAATGGGCGTCAAAGTTGATCGCATTGATTGGTTTGCCATTTGCTAAAGCAGTTCCTTTAATATTACCATAGGCGTTATTTTGGCCACCACCAATGATAATAGGTGTTTTTCCTAATTTTGTTATATGAAAAATAATATGCGAAACCTCTTTGTCTATCTTTTCTACTAATTGGCTCAACTTAGAACGATCATCAATATCATTAAAATCTAAGTTAGTTACTTCTGCCATCTCATTGGTTACATCAATTGTACCCAATATCACAATTTGGTTTCCTTTACAAAAACGGTTATGCTGAATATTTGCAATGCTTTTAATGGCACTTTTCCATGCAGAAGCAGCACCAGGTCTACCATAATTAGCTCTAATTCCTATATCTTCTGGAATTCCAAAAACAACATATTTTGCGTCACAAGTAGTAAGAAATTCTAACGGATCAATTCCTTTTGGTACCGTAATCATTTTTTCGCCAAATTTAATTTCACCATTTCGGTGATTTGTAATTTTGCCTAAATCAGTACTTGTAAAAGGAATTAGTTTATCCATTGTTAAAAAAAGTTTGATCAAAAATACTATAAATGTGTCAAAATACGTTGTGTAGTAGGGATATATTATTATTTTTGTCCAAACAATTAAACTATAAATTAAAAAAATGGAAAATCAAAAAAGCAATTCAAATTTGAAAGCAATTGTAATTGTATTATTACTATTGTTGTTGGGAAGTTTAGGATATATATTCAAAATGTCCACAGATGCTGAAATTGTTCGTACGGAGTTAAAAACTACATTGACTGAGAAAGAATCAGTAATGAAAGATTTGCAAGAGTTGAAAGCAACTTATGATGCTGCTATTGCTGAAAACACTTCTATGTCTGAAGAATTGATAAAAGAAAGAGATAAAGTTGTTGCTTTAATGGCTGATTTGAAAAAATCGAATGGAGATGTTTCTAAATTTAAAACTCAGTTGACTGCACTTCAAAATAACATGAAAGTTTTGATTGCTGAAAATGACAACTTGAAAAAACAAAACGTGACTCTGACTGTGCAACGTGACAGTACAAGAGTAGTTTTGGTAGAATCTAAAAAAGCGAATGAAGTTTTAACTTCTCAAAATTCAGAATTAGCTAAAACTGTTGAAAAAGGATCTATTTTAACTGTGTTGAATACTAAAGGTGCTGCTTATAAAGTAAGAAGTTCTGGTAAACAAATAGAAACAGATAAAGCAAGTAGAGCTGATATTTTAAAAGTTAGTTTTACAATTGCTGAAAATAAAATCGCAAAATCAGGAACTAAAATGTTTTATGTTCAAGTTATTGATAGCGAGAACAATGTGGTTGGAGAAAAGAAAGTAGAAAATTTCGGAACTAAATCGTTAACTTACAGTTTTACAACCAATGTAAAATATGATAACAAAACAGTTGATGTTACAGAAGATTTAGCAGGAAGTAAATTTGCAAAAGGAACTTATACAGTAAATGTTTTTGACAAAGCTGAATTGGTTTCAAGAACAAGTTTTTCTTTGAGATAATTCTATTTCAGATATAAAAAAAAGGGAGCAATTAGCTCCCTTTTTTTATGCTTACTATTTAGTTTGTAATTTTTAGTTCAAACATTTTATCCCAATTTTTACCAGTTACAAAAATGGTCTTAGTTTTAGGATTGTAAGCAATTCCATTCAGAACATCCGTGTCAGGTAATTGGGTGATTTTTGTTTTTAAATCAGCTAAATTTAATATTCCTTCTACCGCTCCAGTTTGAGGGTTGATAACAGCAATGGCGTCTTTTTGGTACACATTGCCATAAATTTTACCCTCGATCCATTCTAACTCGTTTACAGCGGTTACTTTAGTTGACAATGAATAAGCATTAATGTAACTGATCATTTTCAAAGTATTTGGATCCATTTTCCAAATTTTTTCTGATCCATCGGATTGATAAATGTATTTACCATCATTAGTTAATCCCCAACCTTCTATATCTTTATCATATTTGAAGCTTTTTTGTAATTTGAATGTATTTACATTGTATACAAATCCAGTTTTTTCTTGCCATGTCAATTGGAATATTTTATTATTGATAATAGTTATTCCTTCTCCAAAATAAATTGCTTCGAGATTAGTTTGTTTAAATACTTTTCCTGTTTTATAATCATACTTTCTTAAAAACGAAGCTCCTTTTTGACCAGTACTTTCATACAAAGTGTCACGATAAAACTCCAAACCTTGTGTGTACGCTTGAATGTCGTGAGGGTAAGTATTTACAATAGTGTACTGTAATAATTTAGGCTCAACATTTGACACTAATTCGACACGATCAGTAGCTTCAATAAGTTCCCCTTCATAATATACAATTGCTTTCAAGTTTTGGTATCCTAACTTTTGGTTTTTAAAATTAAATGATAGTTTATCCAATCCTTTTTTAGTTCCAATTTTAGTATCATTTACAAAATAGACAACACTATCAACGCTTAAAGTATTTGGATTCAATAATGCCAAATCGATAGATTCTTCCAATTGGTACTGTTCTTTAAATTGAGAAGAGTCAAAAGTAAAAAGGGAATTGTTTTCCTTTTTAGCACCTCCACAGTTGGTTACAATTACTCCTAATAAAATGATAAATAAGAAGTTATACTTTTTCATGTTTATATTTTTTAATATTCGAATATACAACCTTATTTTATTAGTAACAATGCTCTTGCAAAAATATAAAAAGGTTGTATATTTGCAACGGCAAGTCCTACACGACCAGCTCCTGCAGACTCCCCCAGGATGGGAACATAGCAAGGGTACGTGGTTGAGCGGTGCGATGTAGGTCGCTTGCCATTTTTTTTTGATCTTCCATTTGGAAGATTTTTTTGTTTATTGGGTATTCAAAACTTCTTTTTTGAGTATTTTTATCAACTTAACAAGCGATAGTAAACAGATTGAAATGAGTAAAGTAGTTTTAATTACAGGCGGTTCCTCAGGAATAGGAAAATCGATAGGAGAATTTTTGCATCAGAAAGGATTTGCCGTATACGGAACAAGTAGAAATCCTGATAAGGTAGTTCATTCGATTTTTCCGTTGGTTGCTTTGGATGTAAGGGATGCCAAATCAATTCATCTGGCTATTGCCAAAATTATTCAAGAAACAGGACGCTTAGATATCGTAATTAACAATGCTGGTGTAGGAATTACTGGGCCGTTGGAAGAAATTCCAATGGAGGAAATTAAAAATAATTTTGAAACTAATTTTTTTGGTCCTATCGAAGTAATGAAAGCAGTTTTGCCTCAAATGCGTTCACAACAATCAGGATTGATTATTAATATTACGTCGATTGCAGGGTATATGGGATTGCCTTATCGAAGTGTCTATTCCGCTTCTAAAGGAGCATTAGAATTGATTACAGAGGCGTTACGAATGGAAGTAAAGCCATTCGGAATCCAAATTACAAATGTAGCGCCAGGTGATTTTGCTACCAATATTGCAGCTGGACGTTTTCATGCACCAGTTACAATTGGCTCAGCGTACGAAAAAGTATATGGTGACGTATTGCGAACCATGGATCAACACGTAGATAGTGGAAGTAATCCCAACGAAATGGCAGAAGCCGTATATCAAATCATTCAAGAAACAAATCCTAGAATTCATTATAAAGTAGGCGCTTTTATGCAAAAGTTCTCCATTATATTGAAAAGAATTTTACCCGATAAAGTGTATGAAAAAATGCTTATGAATCATTACAATTTGTAATCCTAACGCAATTTATTTTGAAACATATTAAGAATTACAATACAGTGTGGAAATGTAATTGACGCTAAAAAGGCAAAAAACAGCGCATCAAATACCAACATATCTTTAGCAATATAATACAATCCAAAAATTCCAATCAAAGAAATAAACCAATAAACGAAGGCTGTTTTAAAATATTTTTTAAAATTGGCCCATGTAGCCTCACCATATAAAAATGTGATTTGGTCGTTTAAAGAAGGAATGCTATGCCAAAAAATAAAATAGATTGCAAACCCCCAAATCAAGCTAGAAGCTTTGAACACGATTGCTAGAACTATTAAATAAAACAACTGTTCAATTATATTCTTCCTGAAATCAGTTGAATCAATATACATCTTTGCCGTAATTACTATAAATAGCAACGAACAAATTATCAGTGCAATTTCGATTGATGCTTTGGAAATTGAAAACTGTGTGATTTCGAATATTATGGCAATTACCTCAATAGCATGAATGTAAAATAATAGAAGTAAAATTAATAAGCCATAATTAAATCGAAATAATACCAAGATGGAAGTATTTAATGGCGATACAATTTCATTCCAATGTTGTTCTCCAAAATGGTAACTACTAACTATTATAAATAATACTAAGGCTACAATAGGAATTGTGGTAAAAAGTAGCGCAGAAATACCAATCAAAAGCACGTACATTAAAATTAACTTTCTGAAATTGAGTTTTTTATCTGATTTTAAGTTGTTGATAAGTACTAAATCATTAGCCCCATGTAGCACTCCAAAACTTAATATTAAGATAAATCCTACAACAATTTGATATTTATTTGATAAATAAGAAGTTAGCCAAAGTCCAACAAAGCTAGTAATAATTGATAGTTTCAAGGTTTTTGACATAAAATTTGATTTTTTGTTTAACATTTTATTAAAAAAAATAAACAATAAATTATGATTTGTGTTTTTTTTAAATGTAAATTTATATTATTAATTAACCTAAATTTTTATTTTATGTCAAATTTTATGTTTATTTCTGCGAATGTAGCAAAAATGCTACCTAACGACTATGTTGGATTTACATTCTTCATTGGAAGCATGGCTATGATGGCTGCTTCGGCTTTTTTCTTCTTATCGTTAAGTCAGTTCGATAAGAAATGGCGTACTTCGGTATTAGTATCTGGATTGATTACTTTTATTGCTGCAGTACACTACTTTTACATGCGTGATTATTGGAATGCGTTCCAAGAGTCGCCAACGTTCTTTAGATACGTGGATTGGGTACTTACTGTGCCGTTGATGTGTCTTGAGTTTTATTTAATTCTTAAAGTTGCTGGTGCAAAACAGAGCTTGTTGTGGAAAATGATTTTCTACTCAATTGTGATGTTGGTAACAGGATACTTTGGAGAAACAATTTTTAGTGATCAAGCTGCTATGTGGGGATTCATCTCTGGAGTTGCTTATTTCTTAATTGTTTACGAAATTTGGTTTGGCGAAGCTTCAAAATTAGCAAAAGCTGCTGGTGGAGATGTATTGGCCTCACACAAAATCTTATGTTGGTTCGTACTTGTAGGATGGGCAATTTACCCATTAGGATACATGTTAGGAACTGATGGTTGGTACACAAGTTTCCTTGGAAAAGGAAGTGTAGATGTTGCATATAACATTGCAGATGCTATCAACAAAATCGGATTTGGATTGGTTGTTTACAACTTAGCTGTTAAATCTACTTCTAGTTCAAACTAGAAATTTAAGATATTGATTATTAAACCGCCTCTGAAAAGAGGCGGTTTTTTTATGCATTTATTTTATTTTTTGTTCTCAATTCATTTCTTACTTTTGTTAGCGTATTCACAACTAAATATATTTGGAATGAAATTTTTTATAGACACAGCTAATTTAGCTCAAATTAAAGAAGCACAAGCTTTAGGCGTTTTGGATGGAGTAACAACTAATCCGTCATTAATGGCCAAAGAAGGCATTACTGGAAAAAACAATATCTTGAAACACTATGTAGACATCTGTAATCTAGTTGATGGAGATGTTAGTGCTGAAGTAAACGCTTTGGATTTTGAGGGTATGGTGAAGGAAGGTGAGGAGTTAGCTGATCTACACGAGCAAATTGTGGTTAAATTACCTATGACCAAAGAAGGGGTTATGGCTGCCAAATATTTTTCAGATAAAGGCATCAGAACTAATGTTACCTTAGTATTTTCTGCAGGACAAGCATTATTAGCTGCTAAAGCTGGAGCTACTTATGTTTCTCCGTTTATCGGCCGTTTGGATGATGTTTCTACAGATGGATTAGCTTTGATTGAAGAAATTAGACTAATCTATGATAACTACGGATTTGAAACACAAATTTTAGCAGCTTCTGTGCGTCACACTATGCATATTATGAACTGTGCTAAAATCGGAGCCGATGTAATGACAGGACCTCTTTCTGCTATCTACGGATTGTTGAAACACCCATTAACAGATATTGGATTAGCACAATTTGTTGCTGATTTTGAAAAAGGAAATAAATAATATTTTCTTTTATAAATTAAAAAATCCCATCAATTGATGGGATTTTTTTGGTTTTGGTTAGTTGTCTATTTTTTAGTGTCCACCACCCACTTCGATATCGTTTCCAATACCTTGTTTTTCTAAAATTCCGATTACTTTCCAGCCGTAAAATGCAATAAAGGCAAAACACAATACAGGAATGAAGTACGAAGTATGAATTCCGATAACATCAGCTAGTTTACCTTGTAATGGAGGTATAATTCCACCTCCTAAAATCATCATTACTAAGAAAGCGGCACCTTGAGAAGTATATTTTCCTAATCCTGCAATTCCTAATGAGAATATACAAGGCCACATAATACTCAAGAATAAACCACCACTCATGAAGGCGAAAATTGCTATTGTACCGGTGGTAGCTAAACCTATTAACATCGCAATAGCTCCTAATAAACCAAAAATTAATAAGGTTCTTGATGGTTGATCTTTTCCTAAGAAGAAACCAACAATTTGGAAAACAATTACAAATGCATAAGCATACAAAGGAGTAATATCTTGACCTGAAATTGCATTAGCTGCTAAAACAACACCAAACGCAACATAAGGAACTGCAATCAATAAAATCTTTCTCATTTGAGAAGATGGGTTAAAAACTGAAATCGCACCAGCCCAACGTCCAATCATTAAACTTCCCCAATACATAGACATAAATGGAGCAAGTCCTGGTCCAGTAATGGCACCAAAATCGTCAGTTTTTAGTAATTCGCCTAAATTACTTCCAATACTTACTTCTACACCTACATAAGAGAACAAAGCAAGCATTCCAAGAACTAATTGCGGGTATTTCATCGCACCCCATCCTTCAGGATTTTTTTGTGCAGTAGTATTGGCAAATAACAACCCAATAACTACAACTAACAAAGTAGAAATAGTTAACCCTAATCCTAAGTAATCAACTTCTCTATTTTCGATAAATCGAGTTATAAATTCTGGATCTTCATATCTAGCAAAAATATATCCAAAAATAACAACTAATAATAACGTAATTATGACAAGTGTGTTTAAAGCTTTATTGGCAGTTTCAAATGTATCATCGCTTTTTCCTGCAGGTAATTTTTTCGAAAAATGGAATAATGCAGCTGCTAATAAAAATAAACCACCTACAGCCATATATAAAGTAATCATAGAATCTAATGAATCTGCTTTTTGAGCAAACTCTTCAATACTAACTCCAGAAATAACTCCAAAAAGCGCAAAGGATACTACGATCGGTCCTATAGTTGTTCCTAAAGAGTTGATACCTCCAGCTAAGTTCAATCGGCTAGAAGCAGTGTGCGGTTCTCCTAAAGAAGCAGCAAAAGGTTGTGCAGATGTTTGTTGTAAGGAGAATCCTAATGCTACAATAAATAAAGCACCTAGTATGAATAAATAACTTCCTTGAATAACTGCTAAGATCATCAATGCAGCACCAAAAGTACTAATCAACAATCCGTAAATAATTCCTTTTTTAAATCCCCATCCGTTTAGAATGTCTCTTTTGGCAGTACTACTAAAAATAAATAGTAATAAAGCACCAATATAGTAAGCTCCGTAAAAAGCGAAGTCAATTAGCTGACTTTGAAATTGATCTAATCCGAATTTAGCTTTACAAAAAGGGATGAAAACACCGTTTGATGCTCCAATAAATCCCCAAAAGAAAAAGACCGTAATTAAGGTCGATAGTGCCGAATTATTCGACTTCGTTTGTTCTGAATTCATTTTTTTTGGTTTTTTTAGTTTGTGATAATTAATTGCTGTAAAGATGTAAAAGTATTTGTTACAAAAATTAAAAAAAAATATTTTGGTGTAAATATTGTTAAAATTGTCGAATAAATAGTTTTTTATAACATTCACTGATTTTTTATTACTACATCGATTGGACTACTTGTTTTTCTTAATTACATAAGGACTGTGCCTCACCTTGAGAATTTAAAGATGATTCTATTTAGTTTTTTGCTACTTTTGCAAAAAAAAATAAACACATGTTATCAGTTAATAATCTATCTGTTCAGTTTGGAAAGCGAATTTTATTCGATGAAGTAAATACCACTTTTACCCAAGGTAATATTTATGGTGTTATTGGAGCCAATGGTGCTGGAAAATCAACTTTCTTAAAGATTATCTCAGGCGAAATGGATCCAACATCGGGTCATATTCATTTGGAGCCAGGAAAGCGTATGTCGGTTTTAAATCAAAACCACAATATGTTTGACGATTATACTGTTTTGGAAACCGTAATGATGGGGAACAAGGTTTTGTATGCCGTTAAAAAAGAAATGGACGAATTGTATTTAGATTATAACGATTCCAATGCAGATAGAATAGGTGAGTTGCAAGTGCAATTTGAAGAAATGAATGGTTGGAATGCCGATTCTGATGCGGCTTCCATGTTGTCCAATTTAGGAATTACAGAGGACAATCATTATACCATGATGGCCGACTTGGAAGGAAAGATCAAAGTGCGTGTGCTTTTGGCACAAGCTCTTTTTGGGAATCCTGACGTGCTTATTATGGATGAGCCGACCAATGACTTGGATTTTGAAACAATTGCTTGGTTAGAAAATTTCTTGGCCAATTATGAAAATACGGTAATTGTAGTATCGCACGACCGTCACTTTTTAGATGCGGTTTGTACCCATATTTCTGATATTGATTTCGGAAAAATCAATCATTATTCAGGAAACTATACTTTTTGGTACGAATCGAGCCAGTTAGCGGCGAAACAACGTGCACAACAAAACAAAAAAGCCGAAGAAAAGAAACAAGAATTAGAAGAATTTATTCGTCGTTTTTCTGCGAATGTGGCTAAGTCAAAACAAGCGACTTCTCGTAAAAAAATGATTTCGAAATTGAATATTTCTGAAATTAAACCTTCAAGTCGTCGCTATCCTGCTATTATTTTTGATCAAGACCGTGAAGCGGGTGACCAAATTTTAAATGTAGAAAACCTTAGTGCTTCTATTGATGGAGAGCTTTTGTTTAAAGGAGTGGATTTAAACATGGCAAAAGGGGATAAGATTGTTCTTTTCTCTAAAGATTCACGTGCTACAACCGCTTTTTACGAAATAGTAAACGGCAATCAAAAAGCTGATGATGGTACCTTTGATTGGGGAATTACAACTAACCAGGCGTATTTGCCAGCTGAAAACCATTCGTATTTTGAAAATGATTTGACTTTAGTAGATTGGCTGCGTCAATGGGCAAAAACAGAGGAAGAAAGAGATGAAGTTTTCATTAGAGGATTCTTAGGGAAAATGATTTTCTCTGGAGAAGAAGCTTTAAAAACAAGCCGTGTATTATCAGGAGGAGAAAAAGTGCGTTGTATGTTGTCTCGCATGATGATGGAACGCGCCAATATTTTAATGTTAGACGAGCCTACAAACCACTTGGACTTAGAGTCCATTACAGCTTTCAATAATTCGTTAAAAAACTTTAAAGGTTCTGTCATATTTACTACTCATGACCACGAATTTGCACAAACTGTAGGTAATAGAGTAGTTGAATTAACACCCAATGGAGCGATTGATCGTTACATGACATTCGACGATTATTTGGATGATGATAAAGTACAAGAATTAAGAACTAAAATGTATTCATAATTTGTAAATAAATTAAAAAGCCTTGAATTTTCAAGGCTTTTTTTTGGATAATTATTTCTGTTGTTTTTAATTATCATTCATAAAACAGAATTTGTATATTTGCCCAACCAAACATTACACTTTACCATGAGTCAAAAAGTATTACTTACTGCAAAAGAAGTTACTATCATACTACATCGTTTGGCTTGTCAATTAATTGAAAAACACTTAGATTTCTCGGATACTATTCTAGTAGGTATACAACCCAGGGGAGTTTTCTTGGCAGAACGCTTGAAAGAAATCTTAGAAAAAGAATACCAAACCCCTGCAATCACATTAGGTTATTTAGATATCACTTTCTTTAGAGATGACTTCAGAAGAACGGAAAAACCTTTGGAGGCTAATAAAACCAATATTAATTTTATTGTTGAAAATAAAAAAGTCATTTTTATTGATGACGTTTTATTTACTGGACGCAGTATTCGCTCGGCTTTAACAGCGATTCAATCTTTTGGACGACCTTCTGAAATTGAATTGTTGGTCTTGATTGACAGACGTTTTAGTCGCAATTTACCGATTCAGCCTGATTATAGAGGAAGACAGGTGGATGCGATTAATAACGAAAAAGTGAAAGTATGTTGGAAAGAAAATGATGGAGAAGATGGTGTTTATTTAATTACAAATTAAGAACAGCCATTCATTAATATATAATTGTAAAGAAAAATGAAAGAATTAAGCGTAAATCATTTATTAGGAATTAAATATATCAATAAAAATGATATTGACTTAATTTTTGAAACCGCTGATCATTTTAAGGAAGTTATCAATCGTCCTATTAAGAAAGTTCCTTCTTTACGAGACATTACCATTGCAAATATCTTTTTTGAAAACAGTACCCGAACTAAACTTTCATTTGAATTAGCCCAAAAACGTTTGTCAGCTGATGTAATTAGTTTTTCGGCAGCACAATCTTCAGTTAAAAAAGGAGAAACCCTTATAGATACTGTAAATAACATACTTTCCATGAAAGTGGATATGGTAGTCATGCGACATGCTAACCCCGGAGCAGCTTACTTCTTATCCAAAAATGTAAAAGCTAGTATTGTTAACGCGGGAGATGGCGCGCATGAGCATCCTACGCAAGCTTTACTTGATAGTTATTCGATTCGTGAAAAATTAGGAGATGTTGCTGGGAAAAAAGTAGTTATTGTGGGTGATATTTTACATTCTCGAGTAGCCTTGTCTAACATCTATGCTTTGCAAATGCAAGGTGCCGAAGTAAAGGTTTGCGGCCCCAAAACTTTGATTCCGAAATACATTGAATCACTTGGAGTAACGGTAGAGCCTAATCTTCGTAAAGCACTTGAATGGTGTGATGTAGCTAATATGTTACGCGTTCAAAATGAGCGAATGGATGTGAATTATTTTCCTTCTACTAGAGAATACGCGCAACAATATGGTGTTGATAAAAACCTATTGGATTCGCTTAATAAAGAGATTGTTATCATGCACCCTGGACCAATCAATCGTGGAGTTGAAATTACAAGTGATGTTGCCGACTCACAACAATCAGTTATCTTAGACCAAGTAGAAAATGGAGTGGCTATTCGAATGGCGGTGATCTATCTTTTAGCTTCTAAAATTCAATAGTTTTTTAAACTTGTTTACTATACAAAATAACTGTTTACAGTATTAATTTCCATTTATGAAAGTAGATCAAAAAGGACATACGATTACTATAAAAGATACTCAAGGAGATTTCTCTTCATTTTTGAATAAAGTGTCGCAATCCAATACTTCTTTTGACTCACACAATTTAATTATTGATTTATCTCATAATAAATCAATTACCCTTGAAGAATTAAAATTACTATTGCCTTTAGCTAAACAACATAAAAAATTAAAAAAATCTTTTGTTGTAGTTGCAGAAGGGATTGATTTTAATGCGGTACCTGCTCAATTAGTTGTAGTTCCATCTAATTTGGAAGCACATGACATTATTGAGATGGATGAAATAGAACGCGATTTAGGATTTTAATGAAACTAACTATCCTTGGCTGTTATGCCGCTACACCACGAACGATTACTAATCCAACTTCCCAGGTATTAGAGATTAAAAACAGAATGTTTTTAATTGATTGTGGTGAAGGAACTCAAGTACAGCTTCGAAAAAATAAAATAAAATTTTCTAAAATCAATCAGGTTTTTATTTCCCATTTGCATGGGGATCATTTTTTTGGTTTGATCGGATTGATTTCCACATTTAGTTTGTTGGGTAGAACCACCGATTTGCATATTTACGGGCCAAAAGGAATTAAAGAGATTATCATTTTACAATTGCGATTGTCTAATTCATGGACGAATTACGGTTTGTATTTTCACGAATTGGAATCGGAAGAAAGTGAAGTTGTTTTTGAAGATGATAAAGTTTTGGTGACAACCATACCTTTGAAACATCGAGTGTATACCAATGGTTTTTTGTTCCAAGAAAAAGTGGGAGAACGAAAGTTGAATATGGATGCGGTTCTGAATCATGAAATTGAGAGCTGTTACTATCAAAAAATTAAAAACGGAAAGGATATTACATTGGAAGACGGAAGATTGATTGCAAATTCTGTTCTAACATTTGATCCAATTGAACCGAAAAGTTATGCTTTTTGTTCTGATACCGTATTTCATGAAGACATAATTCCAATTATCGAAAATGTTGATGTTCTGTATCATGAATCTACTTTTTTAGAATCAGAAGTAAGTTTAGCCAATAAAACCTTACATTCAACTGCTAAAGAAGCGGCACGAATTGCTTTGAAAGCCAATGCAAAACAGTTAATTTTAGGGCATTATTCTACGCGATATGATAGTATAACCGTATTTCAAGAAGAAGCAAGAACCATTTTTCCTGAAGTACTTTTGGCCGATGACGGAAAAACCTTTGAATTGTAAAACATAAAATTCATATGAAAGATTTAAGCGATTACAGAAAAACCTATGACAAAAGTGAATTGTTAGAAACTTCAATACCTGAGGATCCAATTAATTTATTCAATCGTTGGTTTCATGAAGTAGAAGATTTTGGCGGCACCGATGAAGTAAACGCTATGACTGTTGCTACGATTGGTTTAGATGGATTTCCAAAATCGAGAGTCGTTTTGTTAAAGAAATTCAATGAAGAAGGATTTGTTTTTTATACCAATTACAATTCCGAAAAAGGAAAAGCCATAACAGCTAATCCACATGTTTGTTTGTCCTTCTTTTGGCACAGCATGGAACGTCAAGTGATCATCAAAGGAATTGCTCAAAAAACTGCTGAAGTTATCTCTGACAATTATTTTGCTTCAAGACCCGATGGAAGTAAGTTAGGCGCTATTGTGTCAAATCAATCCGAAGTTGTGCCTTCAAGAGACTTTTTAGAAAATAACTTGAAACAATTAGAAGCTAATTTCGAAGGAATGGTAATTCCAAGACCTGAACATTGGGGCGGATTTTTAGTAACCCCTCTTGAAGTTGAATTTTGGCAAGGAAGACCTAATCGTCTTCATGATCGAATTCGTTACCAAGCACAGTCTGATTTTTCTTGGAAAATTGATCGCTTATCACCTTAAGATTGGATTTGGTTTGCGATATTAATTTATTCAATAGTAAATGTAATTAGTGTTTCAAACTTTCGTAAATTGTAGAGTAAAGAAATTTTTGCGGTTAGAAAATAATCGCTTTAACTTTTAATTCTCACGCTATTTTGAAAAACTTAATCTTAGTCAGACACGCCAAATCCAGTTGGGAAGCACCACTTCAAGACGTTGACCGTCCGCTGTTGCATCGAGGAATTGTAGATGCGCATTTAGTTTCTTCTGCTATTTCAAATTATATTCCTAACACATTTTTGCTATGGAGCAGCATTGCAAAAAGAGCTTCTGAAACGGCGCTGATTTTTGCTCAAAACATATCCTTTCCAATAGAGAATATAATTTACAAGGAGGATTTATACACTTTTGATGAATTGCAATTGGAAAAAGTTATTAAATCGTGCAATAATCTTTACGAAACTGTTATTCTTTTCGGCCATAATGAGGCTATTACAAATTTTGTTAATAAATTTGGAGATTACGTCCTGCCTAATGTTCCAACTTCTGGTTTTGTAGCCATTCAATTTGAACAAGAACAATGGAGTTCTATTAAAAATGGGCGAATATTAAAAACTATTTTTCCTAAAGATTTAAAATAATTTACGTGTTGCAACAAAGATATATTGATAGAGAGAAAAGCTGGTTGGCTTTTAATGCTAGAGTTTTACAAGAAGCAGGAGATGTGACGGTTCCCTTATTAGATCGAATGCGATTTTTGGGAATTTTTTCAAATAACTTGGATGAGTTTTTTAGAGTTCGTTTTGCTGCCATTAGAAGGTTGACTTTAACCGGAATTTCAGGTGAAAAATACTTTAACGGAATCTCATCCAGTCAGTTATTACATGATATTACCGAGATTGTAATTGATCAACAAGCTGAGAGTTTGGAAATATTGAATGATATTGAAGCCCGCTTAGAGAAAGAAAATATTTTTACCATCGATGAAAACGATGTGACTCCGGACCAAGAATTGTATTTAAAAGATTTTTTTGTACAAAAGGTGAGTCCTGAATTGGTTACTATCATCCTAAATGATTTGGATCATTTCCCGGTTTTAAAAGATACTTCAGGTTATTTAGCTGTTAAATTAGTGATCAATGGTTTGGCTGATGAAATAGAAAAGAAAACTTTCAATTTACGATCTTTATTAAAAAGAAGTCCCAAAGAAAAATTTCCCAAAAACAAGAAAGAAATTCTTTATGCTGTAATAGAAATTCCTAAAACAATTAATCGTTTTGTGGTTTTACCCCCAGAAGGAGAAAAGCAATATGTTATTATGCTTGACGACGTTCTTCGTTTGAATCTCAATAAAATTTTTGACATTTTTGATTATGAAAGTGTCGATGCGCACATGATTAAAATCACACGAGATGCACAGTTGGATATCGATAGCGACTTGAGTAAAAGTATGCTAGAAAAAATTGCATCGAGTGTTAAAGATCGAAGAATTGGTGAACCAGTTCGATTTATATACGATCAAAACATAGACAAAGATACCCTAGATTTTTTCTTAACTAATATGAAAATTGATGCTACCGATAGTATCATTCCTGGAGGGAAATACCATAATAGAAGGGATTATATGGATTTTCCAAACTTGGGAAGATTTGACTTATTATATAAAACCAATCCGCCTTTGCCTTTGCCAGGATTGAGTTTGGATGAAAATATAATGAAGAAAATTGCAACCAAAGATTATTTGGTTAGCGCACCTTATCAATCGTATTCTTATGTAATTAAATTTTTGAGAGAAGCTGCATTGGATCCAGCAGTGACTTCAATCAAAATTACTTTATATCGTTTAGCCAAAAATTCACGAATTATTAGTTCGCTAATTAATGCAGCTAAAAACGGGAAAAAAGTAACTGTTCAAATTGAATTGCAAGCCCGTTTTGATGAAGCGAGTAATATCTTTTACTCTGAACAAATGCAAATGGAAGGTATTGAGCTTATTTTTGGGGTAAAAGGTTTAAAAGTGCACTCAAAGATTTGCGTGATTGAACGTCAAGAAGGAAATAAAATTCATCGCTATGGTATTATTTCTACAGGTAATTTTAATGAATCTACTGCAAAGGTCTATACCGATGTCACCTTGTTTACAGCTCATCAAAAAATACTAAAAGACGTTTCTAAAGTTTTTGAATTTTTTGAAATCAATTATCGAATTTACAATTACCAGCACATTATTACTTCTCCGCATTTCACTAGGAATAAATTTAATAAGCTGATTAATAGAGAAATTACTCATGCTAAAGAAGGTAGGACTACCTATATGAAATTAAAAATGAATAGTTTGTCTGATATTGAAATGATAGACAAATTGTATGAAGCGAGTAATGCTGGAGTGAATATTAAATTAGAAGTAAGAGGGATTTGTTCATTAATTCCTGGGATTCCTGGAATGAGCGAGAATATTGAAGCCATTAGTATCGTGGACAATTATTTGGAACATTCCCGAATTTATATTTTTGGTAATGCTGGCGATCCAGAAGTTTTTATTTCTTCCGCCGATTTGATGACTCGTAATTTAGATGGAAGGGTAGAAGTAACCTGTCCAATTTATGATGAAGATATTAAAAGAGAATTAATTGACAATTTCGATTTGGGTTGGCAAGGAAATGTAAAAGCAAGATTGCATTCGCATTTATTGGATAACAAATACCGACAACGAGGTAATAAACCTGTCTTCAGAGCTCAATTGGAAACTTATAATTATTATAAAAACATGTTAGAAGGAGAGGAGTCAAACTAATTTCTCTTACTTGAACTAATTTTACCTAGATTTGATTTAATGCTAAATATAAAAAAATACGCCGCTATTGATATTGGTTCCAATGCCATGCGATTGCTTATTGCCAATATTGTTGAACAAGATGGCAAAGACACCCAATTTAATAAAAGTTCCCTAGTTCGCGTTCCTATTCGTTTGGGACAAGATGCTTTTACGGTTGGTGAAATTTCTGAAGAGAATATCGATAGAATGTGCGATGCAATGAAAGCTTTCAATCTATTAATGAAAGTTCACAAAGTAGAGCATTATAAAGCATTTGCTACCTCGGCAATGCGTGAAGCTTATAATGGAAAAGAGGTTACAGAAATCATTAAAAAGAAAACCGGAATAAAAATTGAAATTATTGATGGTAAAAAAGAGGCGGCAATCATAGCCTCTAGTGATTTACACAGCTTGATCAAAACGGACAAAACCTATCTTTTTGTGGATGTTGGTGGTGGTAGTACCGAGTTTACGTTGTTTTCAGATGGTAAGATGATTGTCTCTCGCTCTTTTAAAGCAGGGACCGTTCGTTTATTGAACGATATGGTTCATGAAGTGGTTTGGGATGAAATTGAAAAATGGATTCGTACTAACACTCAAGAATACGATGAAGTAACCTTAATTGGTTCTGGAGGAAATATCAATAAGTTGTTTAAAATGTCAGGGAAATCTCAGGATAAGCCTCTTTCCTATATTTATATGAATTCACAATATGCTTTCTTGAATTCATTGACCTATGAGCAACGAATTTCAGAACTAGGATTGAATTCAGATCGTGCCGATGTTATTATTCCTGCTACTCGAATTTATTTGAATGCGATGAAATGGAGTGGTGCCAGAAATATATATGTTCCTAAAATTGGTTTGGCTGACGGAATTGTTAAAGCCATGTACTACGGAAATATCTAACTAATTATTTATGTTATATCTAATCCAAATGTTGACTTTAACAATTCAATATTCGGATTGATTTGGTGCAAACGGTTGTAACGATCTAGATCATTAAAGCTGCGTTTGCTTTCAAAGCTTTCATTTACAATTACTTCAATTGTAATATCGTGGTTGTGTAAATGCCCTTTCAAATAGCCTAATAAACCAAGTTTTTCACTTTCAAAATCCAATTTGGATCCTTCATTAGGTAATTCAATAGTGATATGGGTCCCATCTAAAACAGGATCATTGATTAGCAATAAGGATTCCATAATTTTGTACCCTTTGTCGCCCAAACGCTGTGCATACTTATTCCACTGAAGTAGCATTTCAGTTTCAGTGAATGATTCTGTAGGTAAATGAACGGCTTCTTTTACAAAAGTTTTAGAGTTTTCCTCAAGCGCTTTTTTAGCCCGGATACTTGATAAAGAGAGTGCTGAAACTTTCGCCTCGGATTCATTTGAAATACTAGGCTTTGGCACTTCTACAATTGGTTCAACGATAGTTGTATGTGTTTCAAGAACTACCTCAGTAGCAGTTTCTACAATTTCTTCAATTGTGACAACTGGTGCTTCAGAAATTGGGGCTGCTACCTTTTCGGTAGTAGCAACACTTTTGGTAACTTCAACTATAGAATAACCGGAATTTTTAAAATAGGTGGGCGGAATTATAAATGGCTCAACTTTTTTTTTTCTCCATCGAAAGTGATGGAGGCCAATTGCATCAAGCAAAGTTCAACTAAGAGACGTTGATTTTGACTGACTTTGTATTTTAGATCACAATCATTAGCAATTTCAATTCCCTTCAATAAGAAATTAGCATCGCATTTTTGTGCTTGCTCACCGTACATTTGCTGCGCTTGTTCGCCAACTTCCAATAAAGATAGTGTTGCCGGATTTTTAGAAACCAATAGATCTCTGAAATGAGAGGCTAATCCGGAAACAAAATGATGTGCATCAAATCCTTTGGATAAAATTTCATTAAATGCAACTAACAATTCTGGAATTTTATTTTCCAAAATCAATTCGGTTACATTGATGTAGGTTTCATAATCCAACACATTCAAGTTCTCTGTAACGGCTTGACGGGTTAAATTGTTCCCGCAAAACGAAACGACACGGTCAAAAATAGATAAAGCATCACGCATAGCACCATCTGCTTTTTGGGCAATGATATGCAAAGCATCGTCTTCAAATTGCACGCCTTGACTAGTGGCAACATCGGCAAGATGTTCTTTGGCATCTTTAACGGTGATTCTTTTGAAATCGAATATTTGACAACGAGATAAAATCGTTGGAATAATTTTATGTTTTTCGGTCGTTGCCAAAATGAAAATGGCATGTTTAGGCGGTTCTTCTAATGTTTTCAAAAAAGCATTAAAAGCAGCCGAAGATAACATATGGACCTCATCAATAATATATACTTTGTATTGTCCTGTTTGTGGTGGTATACGCACTTGGTCAATCAAGTTGCGAATATCATCTACCGAATTGTTGGAAGCCGCATCCAATTCAAAAACATTGAAAGCAAAATCTTCATTCGGATCGTCATACCCAGGTTGGTTAATTTTTCGTGCCAAAATTCGAGCACAAGTAGTTTTACCAACTCCACGAGGTCCTGTAAATAAAAGGGCAGAGGCTAAGTGATTGTTTTCAATGGCATTCAACAAAGTATTAGTAATGGCTTTTTGCCCCACAACATCTTTAAATGTTTGCGGACGGTATTTGCGCGCCGATACTACAAATTGTTCCATTGAATAGGTATTAGATAGCAAATATAGGATATGAATTCTCAAAATGCAATAGCTCCATCTTCAAAACGGAACGACTTATCCCCAATTTACTAACAAAATTGGAATGCCGATTTGCTATTCTTGAGACTACTTTTCAATCAATTATGAATTCCCATAAATTATGTTGTAAATTTGCCCCGCAGACCGCCTTATCGCCGTCCTGATTAATTAGGAGGGAGGAAAGTCCGGACACCACAGAGAAGCATAGCGGGTAACACCCGCCGGTTCGAGTAATCGGATTAGGACAAGTGCAACAGAAAGTATGTACAGGTAATGCTGTAGTGAAACCAGGTAAACTCTATGCGGTGAAATATCAAGTATATCAGCATTTAAGGGCTTCTCGTCCGTTGTTGAAGGGTAGATAGCTTGAGTCTTGCAGTAATGTAAGATCTAGATAAATGATAAGGCTCCGTTTACGGAGACAGAATCCGGCTTATAGGTCTGCTTTTTTTATTTTTGAGGAAAGCCTATTCTTCTTCCTCCGAATTTACGATCTCAAAGAAACTAAAGAAAGAACCACCATAACTTTTTTGAAAAGAAAAATGTGGTAAATGTTCCATTTTAGTGTATTTGGAATGTTCAATGATCAACATTCCTTCTTCTTCCAAAAGCCCTCTGTCAAAAACTAGAGTCACTACTTTTTCAAATGTTTTTTGGTCCAATCCGTAAGGAGGATCTGCAAATATGATATCGTAAGTTGTTTTGTTTTTTTCGAGAAAAGCAAACACATCACTTTTGGTTGCGGCTATGTTAAAATCAAATTCAGCAGCAATTTGTTTGATAAATTTTACACAACCAAAATCACCATCCACAGAAGTTATTGGCGAACTACCACGGGAAGCAAATTCAAAACTAATGTTTCCGGTACCCGAGAATAAGTCTAATATTTTAAGCCCTTCAAAACTAAAATGATTATTCAATACATTGAATAAAGCCTCTTTACTCATATCGGTTGTGGGGCGAACTGGAAGGTTTTTTGGGGGAAATATACGTCGGCCTTTGTATTTACCAGAAATAATTCTCATGAATTAAAAAGTATAAAATGGGTTCTGTTGTCCGCTTCTGAGAACGTATTTTTAGCTTGTAATTCGCTAACGTTTAGTAAAGAAACATTACGGATGTATTTATAGGCTAATTGGTAGTACTCACTTTCGGTATCAATTTTCCCAATCAATTCTAAAGGAAACTCTTCTGGATTCAAACCTAATTGTTCGGCTGCAAATAGAATGTAATACAAGAAATCTTCCGGCGTAGTGTATTCAAAAGAGTTGAACAACAATAGTTTTTGGTTTTGCACAACAATAACTTCAAAATGCCCCGAATTAATATGCGCAAACATTTTTATGTCGGAGTTGTTTTTGCTTGCATTCAATAATTTAGATACTAAAACAGTATTGGCATGTTTGTAATCAAAAGTGCCAAATTGATCAATAAAAAAGTTATTGATATTCACATACGGAATGTAAACAGTATTCATTTGACAATTGGGAATTTCGTCAAAAGCAAAAAAATCAGTTTCAAATACCTTGGTGTTGTATTGTAAATAGCTTCCTAAAAAGTTTTCGTCAAATAAAGGTTCAGGGACAAAAGTGGCAAGATTACTATTATGAATAACTAAAACTTCATCATAGGATTCTTTTAATTCTGGATAATCACTAAAAGCATCTGCAAACAATTCTTCGGTTTTGGTGGCTTTATGAAAACTATCAAAACGAACTTCATTAAAAGAAGTAATGGTATTACTTAATGTATCAAAACAGCAAAAAGAAAGACCGTTCAAGTCAACTTGAATGGATAGTTTTTTATATTTCTTTTCGGTGATATTAGAATTCATGATCTTTTATTTCAACACTGCAAACATACGAATAACAATGTAAATAGCAATATCAAAAATCATAGACAAAAATCAATCATCCGATCTATATAAGTTGATTTTTGTCATAGCAATTGCTTACTTTGCAACCAAATTAAATCAGATGAATTCCTCCTTGTTTTATAGTCTTTTGAAGAAAAAATTCCCGTTTGAACCAACTTACAAACAGGATATCTTTTTTCAAAAGATTGCTATTTTCTTAACCGAAATGGAAAACAACACCATTTTTGTTTTGAAAGGATATGCTGGGACAGGAAAAACAACGGTGATTTCTACCATTGTCAACAATTTAATTGAGATCAATAAAAAATATGTTTTGCTAGCGCCAACAGGTCGTGCGGCTAAGGTAATTGCCAATTATTCCAATAAACCGGCTTTTACAATCCATAAAAAAATCTATTTTCCTAAGAAATCTTCTGGCGGGGGTGTTTCGTTTACGTTGCAACCCAATAAACATAAAAACACCATTTTCATAGTCGATGAAGCTTCGATGATTTCGGATGCTAATTCGGATTCAAAATTGTTCGAAAACGGATCATTATTAGACGATTTGATTTCATATGTGTATTCCGGAACCAATTGCAAAATGATTCTTTTGGGCGATACTGCTCAGCTACCACCAGTGAATTTGGATATAAGTCCAGCATTGGACACCCATACTTTAGCAGTGCATTACGATAAAGAAATTGAATCTATAGAATTAGACGAGGTAATGCGACAGGAAGAAAGTTCTGGGATTTTATTTAATGCCACTGAACTGCGCGAATTGTTGAAAGACAGTTTTATAGACGAATTTCAATTTGATGTAAAAAGATTTAAAGATATAGTTCGGTTGACTGATGGCTATGATATTCAAGATGCTATCCAATCGGCCTATAGCAATTATAGTATAGAAGACACGGCTTTTATTGTTCGTTCGAATAAAAGAGCGAATCAGTATAATGAACAAATTAGAACCCGAATTTTAGATCGTGATAGCGAATTGTCAACTGGCGATTTTTTAATGGTGGTCAAGAACAATTATTTTTGGCTAAAGGATTCAGACGAAGCTGGTTTTATTGC